>CAKUAS010000003.1 GCA_934636655.1 uncultured Oscillospiraceae bacterium | reverse complement strand
CTCCTTTTGGTTTTTTGTTTTTGTGGTAATTACATTCTACCAAAGATTCGTATGAACTTCTTTCCTTTTTTACTGTTACACTTGATAGTATAATTCACCTGCGGATAAAAAAGCTGCCCTGCTTGTGCGCAGGGCAGCTTGAATATTCTTAGTAATGTTGCAGCAGGCAATTTTCGCAACTGCGTATCGCCGGTTCCTCTACGCCATTTTTACGCCATTTCTGCGTGGGAATGCGTAGGGAAATAGGAACTTTTATGTTTTGACTTCATCCGAAAATACCTGTCATATCAAGCTTTATCGGCATTTGTGCGTTTGCGGAGACTTATAGAAACAGGCTCGCTTTCGACGATACCTAATTTCATAAAGGAAACTCTCCTTTTTATTTTCAGCACATTTTAACAAGATATTGCAACATCCGCAAGCACAAAGTACAAGCGCGATTATGCCAAAGTGTTGCTTGACAAATTGATAACGCAGATATATAATAACGCCATGTTATCAATAACATATAGTTATTATTGGAGGGTACGATATGCCGGCAAACAAAAAGGTCACAAAGGAGGATATCGTAAACGCGGCATTTGAGGTAATGTGCGACGGAGGCTTTGGCTCCGTCAACGCACGCAGCGTCGCTAAAAAGCTCGGCTGCTCGACGCAACCTATTTACCTGAGCTTTCAGAGCATGGATGAGCTAAAGTCGGAGCTCACGCAGCACGCAATGGATGCGCACACGGAGAAGATCCTCGCCTCGATACGCGAAAGCCGCACTTCGCACATACGCTACCTCGACTACGGCATAGGCTTTATCCGCTTTGCCGAACAGGAAAAGGAACTTTTCCGCTGGCTGTACCTCTCCGGCGGTCAAGCGGGCTACCAAATGAGCGACATTCATCTGCCCGATATCATACGCACTATCTCGGAGGATTTCGGCTACACCGAGGAAGTAGCGCGGCGTTTCCACGAGGACATGATATACTACTCATACGGCATTGCAATACTGCTGAACACCGGCAGCATCAGTCTGGATGACAACGAGCTCATTGCCGCCTTGCAGCGCGAATTCAAGGCACTCACAGCCGTTTACGGCGAGCCGAAAAATAAAGACTTTAAGGGAGAGACAACATGAAAAAGACAAGCGGGATTCTTTGGGGCATAGCCCTCGTCGCGATAGGCGTTATCCTTGCACTCAACGCGCTCGGCATTACGAACATAAACATATTTTTTGACGGCTGGTGGACTCTGTTTTTCATCATTCCGAGCCTTATCGGGCTCTTCACCGAGCGAGACAAAACATGCAGCATAATATTCCTGTGCATCGGCGTTATACCGCTGCTGTGCTATCAGAAGGTGCTGGATTTTTCGCTGCTGTGGAAGCTGCTCGTGCCCGCAATAATCGTGATAATCGGCATACGACTCATAATCGGTGCTGTCCGCCCCGGCAGTGGGCACAGCCACAGCGGTGATACGGAGGGCTGGGTATCCGGAAGCGGCAGCGGTATATTCTCGAGTGCGAAGCTTGATTTTTCCGGAGAAGAGTTTAATGGCACGGATCTCAACGCCATATTCGGTGCGGTCGAGTGCGACCTTCGGCGCGCGATCATAAACGGCGACTGCGTGATAAATGCAAAGGCGGTTTTCGGCGGAATAACGATATACGTTCCCGAAGGTCTAAAGATCAAGGTCCGCTCGACTGCGATATTCGGCGGCGTTGACGACAAAACCGGCACAAGCCGCAGCGGCGAACACACGCTGTACATAAACGATATCTGCGCATTCGGCGGCATAGATATTAAATAAAGGAGAGCACATATGGAGCAGAAAGCAAGCATAACAGCGCTGATGTCCGCGTTCGGCAGAGCCTATCACGCGGAAAATGCCAAGGACCCTATATTTTTCGACAGCATGCAGCGATATATACGCTATTACATCCAGGGCGACTCCACCCTGCGTGAACGACGCGAGATAGTCGATGAAAGCCTGCGCAGAATAAACAAGCAGATAGATGCTCTCAAGGCCGCACAGTCGTTCATGGAATTCAAATGCTGGGTCTATGACGCAGCGATAGATATCGGGTCATTAGATGACGTTGTTAACATCCCCCGTGATCAGATGCCGCCTGTAGTGCAGGAAACCCTGCAGCGCATCGGCAGATTTCACCCGACCTATGTCAGCGGGCTGGAAGCGCGCGAAGCGAATGCAGCCGCCGGCAAATAAACTTGGAACTCTCCGCTCCCGGAGCCGCTTATACGGCACCGGGAGCTTTTTTGGAAAGCCCGACATAAAGAAGGAAGGGGGAGGAGAATTAAAGCGAATCTTTGTAGATCTGTACAATGTCTTCCTTGTACAGCTTGCGGTTTGCGCCGATGAAGTCGGTGCAGAAGGCCGTTGCGGCGCGCTCTGCCATGAAGTCTATCTCTTCATCGGTCGGATGCAGTCCCGCGTCGGAGAACTTAACGGGCAGACCGAGCCATTTGAGCCAATCGGTCAGGCGGTCGATGCCCTCAGCAGCGGTCTCGAGAGGATCTTCCTTGGGCTCAACATCCCATACCTTCTCCGCCCAGCGGGCAAAGCGCGCAGGATTGTACTTGTAAATGTATCTGAGCCACTGAGGATAAATGATGCTCAGGGTCGAGCCGTGGATGGTGTCGTAGAGTCCTCCGATCGGATGAGCTATCTGGTGGGAGGCCTTCTCGTGGTTCAAGCCCCAGTTTATCGAATCGTCACAGCCCATACTCGCAACTGCCATAAGTTCGGTGCAGTCTGCGAGATTATCGCGCTCCGGGTCAAGAATGATGTGCGAAAGCTCGGCCTGAAGATAATGCAGTGTGGTCTCGAGCAGATTATCAAAGATACCGAAGTGTGCGTCATCGGTGAGGTAATTATCCGTGAAGTGCGACATTATATCGCCGATACCGTTTGTCAGCAGATGACGCGGCAGCGTCATGGTGTACTGCGGATCCATGAAGCAGAAGCGCGGGAACAAACGCTCGTCCCACTCCCAAAACTTCTCGTGCGTCTCCTCATTGAGGATGACAGATGAGGAACCGGCTTCGGCGCCGGTCGCGGGGTAAACAACAACACCGGCAACAGGTGTAAGAACAATGCCGGGCACAAGGGTATCCGCCTTTTTCCACAGATCCCACAGGTCTCCCTCGTAGGACACACCGAGGCTTATCGCCTTCGCGGAATCGACAGCCGAGCCGCCGACGGAGAGAATGTAGTCAACGCCGTTGTCCTTTGCAAACTGCGCCCCCTCGAGCGCTTTGCTGAGTCTGGGGTTTGGCTTCACGCCGGGAAAATCAACGTATTCAAGGCCGGAGTCCGAAAGGCTCTTCTTTACTCTGTCGAGCAGGCCATGGAAGAGATAGTCGCCGCCGCCATAGTGGATGAGCACCTTATGTGCGCCGTCCTCTTTGAGCTTCGGGCCGACCTTGTCAAGCGCATCAGAGCCGATAACACGTCTTGTCGGGGAAAGATATTCGCAATTATGGATCATTTTCTTAGCCTCCTGAAATTTAATTTGCTTTTGTTACCTTCTATTGACAAGAGCACATACGGTTTTGGCAGGCTCAAATGTGCCCATGCTGCGTTGAAGCCCTTGCGAATACGCCGGCCCACCAAAGAGAAAAAGTCGGAAAGCGCCGAAAAGGGACGCTGTCAGGCGTGTGTTCTCTTGTCAATCGAAGGTAGCTAAACCATAAACCTTCGACCAAAGTTGAAAGCAATACCCTAATTTAAAAATTATCAATTTTCATCAACATAGACAAATTGAGCTCAAATTTTTGTGAAAATTGCAACAAACTCGGCATAAAAATGCTCTGCCGCACGGCAGAGCCCGAAACCGGTCGTTTCCATCGAAATGAACAAAGCCCTTGTCAAAAGACAAAGGCTTTATTATGGCGGAGAAGGAGGGATTTGCTTTTCTGCGGAAAAGCCACGGCGGTTGCAACAGTCCCCCGGACTGTTGCCAAGAGCCGCCTTTCAAATCCTCATGCGTTACAAAATATAAGCCCCCATCAAAAGATGGGGGCTTATATTTTGGCGGAGAAGGAGGGATTTGAACCCTCGAACACCTTATGGGTGTTACACGATTTCCAATCGTGCGCGCTCGGCCGGACTACGCGACTTCTCCGAGTACAAAACAATATTAAAATGTTCAGCTTGTGTATTATAATTCACTTTCCCGTCAAAGTCAAGAACTTTCTTTGAATATATACGCTTGCGGCGGCAACAATAAGCTGTGGGAGGGCGATATTATGAAAGCTATCATCATGGCAGGCGGCGAAGGCAAACGCTTAAAGCCCGTCACGGGCGATATGCCGAAGCCGCTCGTTCCACTGTGCGGCAGACCGGTAATGGAGCATATAATCCTGCTGCTGAAAAGGCACGGCATAACGGACATCTGCGCGGCGCTGAAATACCGCCCTGACGATATTAAAAACTATTTCGGCAGCGGCGAAAGACTCGGTGTAAGCATAACTTACCGCGTTGAAACCGAGGCTCTCGGTACGGCCGGAGGCGTTAAAAACTGCGCAGATTTTTATGGGGATGAGGATTTTCTCGTCATATCCGGCGACGCAGCCTGCGACATTGACCTCAGCGAACTCATCGCCGAGCACCAAAAGCGCCGGCTGGCCGTCACTATCGCCCTGTGTCCGGAATCTGAGCCGCTGCGCTACGGCCTTGCGCTGTGCGACCGCGAGGGCTTCATACGCTCGTTTATCGAAAAGCCCGACTGGCGGCACGTCGTAACAAATCTCGTTAACACGGGCATTTATATAGTCTCACCGCGCGCAATGGAACTCGTGCCCGAAAATACCGAATTTGACTTTGCAAAGGATCTGTTTCCCGCGCTGCTTGATAAGGGCGAAAAGCTTTTGGGCGTACCCTGCGGCGGCTACTGGTGCGATATCGGAACGCCAAAGAGCTACTATGAGTGCTGCGCGGACGCGCTGTCGGGAAAGCTCAGGCTCGAACTCGCCGGCGGCTTTGAGCTTACGGCCGAAGATAAATGCTCCGACCCCGAGTCCGAGTGCATGGGGTACTCCGACTGCCGCTGCGCCGACCGGGCACGGCTGATGGACAGCATAAGCGCCGCGTTTCTCGATCTCGGCGCCGATTACTCCGACGGATTTGCCCTGCGCGGCGAGGATTACGAGCTGCACATCTCCCCTCTGGCAAGCAGCACAGCCGTGCGCGTTGCCGCAAACGCTGCCGACACTGAAACAGCAAAGGAGCTTGCCGAGTCTGCCTGCGCGCTGGTCGCGGAGCTTGAAAAGCGGCTTGATTAATAAATAAGCATAATATATAATATCCGTCAGAAGATATTTTTTGACGGAGGCTACATATGGACATTGAAAAGACCATAAAAAATCTCAAAGCGCGGCACTTTTCGGTGCAGCATTTTTCAAGCGGCGAAGAAGCATGCACATATCTGCTCGGCGAGATAAAGAATACGAGCGTCGGCATCGGCGGCTCGAAAACCGTCGATCAGCTCGGCCTGTACGATAAGCTTGTTGAAAACGGCAACGAGGTGTTCTGGCATTGGCGTGAACCGGGGATTGAGACGCTGGATAAGGAAAACGCGGCAAAGGTGTTTATCTCTAGCGCAAACGCCATCGCCGAGACGGGCGAGATCATAAACATCGACGGCCGCGGCAACCGCCTCGCCGGTCAGGTCTACGGCCGCAAGACGGTTTATATCATCGCCGGAACGAACAAAATCTGCCCCGACTTTGAGTCGGCTGTTTTCCGCGCGCGCAACACCGCGGCGGTTCAGAACTGCAAGCGCTTTCCGGCAAAGACGCCCTGCAAGACAGACGACAAGTGCCACGACTGCCGCTCACCGGAGCGCGTTTGCAACGCGATGCTCGTCCTGTGGGGGCCGATGATGGACATGGACAAGGTCGAGATCGTACTCATTGACGAAGAACTGGGGATGTAATGCATGTACATTGACTGGACGTATATCGTTCTTGTGCTGCCCGCGATGCTGTTTGCGATGTGGGCAAGTTCAAGGGTGAACTCAACATTTAAAAGATACAAAAACACGCGCAACTCGCGCGGCCTTACCGGTGCGCAGGCGGCGCGCTGGGTGCTTGATCGAAACGGGCTTACAAATGTGCCTATTGAGCACATATCAGGCTCGCTTACCGATCACTACGATCCGTCGGCAAATGTCGTGCGCCTGTCGGACGACGTTTACGGCAGCACCTCGACCGTCGCCATAGGCGTCGCCTGCCACGAGGTAGGACACGCGATACAGCATGCGACGAACTATGCACCCGTTAAGATACGCACGGCAATAGTTCCGATAACGAACATCGGCGCGAAGCTCAGCGTACCACTCATAATCCTCGGCCTCATTCTCTCGTCCTTCGGCGAGGTATTCGTAACGATAGCATACATCGGCTGTGCGCTCTACGGACTTGTGACCATATTCCAGCTCGTAACGCTGCCGACGGAATTCAACGCTTCGTCAAGGGCGCTCAAGACCATTGAAGAGACAAATCTTTTGCAGGGTGAGGAGTTCAAGCAGGCAAAGCAGGTGCTCTCGGCAGCGGCAATGACCTATGTTGCGGCGCTGGCCGTATCGCTTGCTCAGCTCATGAGATTTTTAATAATTGTCGGCGGGAGGAGAAGCGACTGATGATCATAAGAAATAACGAACACAAGCGCGAAACGAGCGAAAACGTATTCGGCGGCACCGGCAGCGTGCACTTTAAGCGCATTATCCAAACTCCGGCGGAGCTTTACGACAAGGGCAGAGTATTCTCGGTCGTGACTCTCGATCCTGGCAGCGAACTCGGCTGGCATGTACATAAGGGCGACGGCGAGTTCTACTGTGTGCTCGCCGGCGAGGGCGAATACAGCGACAACGGCAATATCGTCACCCTGCGCGCGGGCGACACGGCCTTCTGCCCCGATGGCGAGGGGCACTCGATGGCAAACCGCGGCACTGAGCCGCTGGTTCTCATGGCACTTGTCATCTACAAATGATCAGCGCAAAAAAGCAGTCACAGACCTCGGATCCTGTGACTGCTTTTTATTCACTTTAATATTATAATCCTTGCAGGTATATGCAGAAAATTTGAAAGCTCAGGTCTTTGGCTCTTTAACTATCGGCCGTATGTATTTAAAGCCTTTCTTCGGATCATAGAACATGTACATCATCCTGCCGGGCGCAGAGTCAAGGCGGCAGCCACTTTTGGCATAATCAAATGCCGCCATGGCTTTTTCCATCTTCTCCTCGACGGCGCGGCACTGCGTTTCGTAATCAAACGGTCCGTGCTCGAACACAAGGTACTCCCCTTCCGGGATATCGCTGAGTATCATCTGCTCCGGCACGGGGTCTGCGTAATCCTCGGGCAAACGCGCGCCGTAACACTCCGTCCGCAGGAAACCCCAGTCGCAGAGCCTTCCGGTGGGGTCATTCATGTACGCCATGATCTGACCGGAAAGCTCTGAGCCATCATCGTCAAGCTTACCTTTTATGCTGTCTAAAAGGCCGCATATCGTATCGCAGTCCTGGCCGGGAATAACGCTCTGCTTCTGCCAGAAATCCCAATAGCCGTTGCTCTCGCGGTTTTCGATATGCAGGAATTTGTGCGCCGGAACGGTGACGAAATACTCGTTTATGCCGCCCTCGGAAGATACCATTCCTATATCGTCAAGGCCGAACAGATAACGGTCAAAGGGGTTTACCTTCGTTCGCAGGACGACCGGCCTCGGTGCTTTTCTGTATTCTCCGGGAGAAACTCCGTAAGCATTCTTAAACGCCCGCGAGAAAGCCTCAAGCGAGGAAAAGCCGTGGTCGAGCGCAATATCCGTAAGGCTGCGGTCTCCGTCGCGCACCTGCTTGAGCGCAAAGGCAAGACGCCGCGCGCTCATATATTCGCGAAGCGACATGCCTGTTATCTCGCGAAACTTGCGCGTCATGTAAAACTCCGAGTAGCCGAGCCTTGACGCAAGCGCACCGAGCGTAAGCGCTTCATCGTCATGGGCGGCAATGCGCTCGTCTATTTCATCGGTAATAAGCTGTATCTGTTTTAGCCATTCGTTCATTCTATTCACCTCGAAAGCTATTATACTCTCCCGATGCCGTCTTTTCCTGATATGACTTGCGAATATTGAAAACGCCCGAAGAATTTTCGGGCGTTTAAATCATACTTCCTGTGTTTCCAGACCGGCGCGCCATGCGCGGTAGCGGTCGAGCTCCTTGTCGATGCAAAGCTGGATGACAAGGTTTATTATAAGCGCATCGTCTATAAAGCCGAGGATCGGCACATTATCAGGGATAAGGTCCAAAGGGCTCACGAGATACGCGACGATCACCGCCGTTCCGAGCATGACAACGGCCGGAACTTTTTTATATTCGCCGTGGTAATAATCATGCAGCATGGATATTAGATCCTGAACATCGCCGATAGTGCTGCCGATAAACGGAATATTCGCAAGCGGTCTGAGCTTAACGCTCGTGCTGTCGAGAAAATCAAGCAGCACACCCGTATATTTTGCGACGGCCTTCGCGCCGGTTTTAATTGAAATCGCCATAGTTCTACCTCCCGTCAACTACAATAATAACACACTGCCCCGAATTTGCAAGCATATAGCACAAAATTCGCTCATACGCGCTTTATGCTATTTGGACAATTGACGCAAATCGTAAAAATAACTGGATTTTAGCTCGCTTATAAGTTATAGTTATATTGCGATAATATCGATTACAGGAGAGCATTGATTTGGGGATTTCAAATGTGCTTGAGCTTTTAGGCGGCGTTGCACTGTTTCTTTTCGGCATGGCCCTTATGGGCGACAGCCTGAAAAAGGTCGCGGGCAACAAGCTCGAGCTTATTCTGTTCCGCCTTTCGAGCACACCTTTAAAAGGTATTCTGCTCGGCACCGGCGTTACGGCCGTTATCCAGTCGTCGTCGGCAACGTCCGTAATGGTCGTCGGCTTTGTAAACTCCGGCATGATGAAGGTGCGTCAGGCCATCGGCGTCGTCATGGGCGCAATAATCGGCACGAGCGTTACCGGCTGGATAATCTGCCTGTCAGACATAGGGGGCGGCTCCTCCGGCTGGCTTGAGCTTTTATCCACAGACACGCTTACGGCCGTGATCGCCGTTATCGGTATAATCCTGCGCATGTTCTGCTCCGCGCCGTCGAAAAGGCACGTGGGCGAGATCATGCTCGGCTTTGCGGTTCTGATGTTCGGCATGAAGGCTATGAGCAGTTCTGTCTACGATCTTCGCTCGAGCGAGACATTTATCGACATGCTCACTACCTTCTCGAATCCGCTTCTCGGCATCGCGCTCGGCATCGTATTCACAAGCGTTATCCAGAGTGCCTCGGCCGCCGTCGGTATTCTTCAGGCGCTGGCCATAACGGGAGCTATCCGCTTTGACATCGCGCTGCCGATCATAATGGGCATCGCCATCGGCGCCGCCGTTCCCGTTCTGCTGTCTGCCCTCGGCGCAAGCGCCGACGGCAAGCGCACCGCACTTTCCTACCTGATGGTAGACACCCTCGGCGTTATCCTGTTCAGTATAATTTTCTACACTTTAAACGCTATCTTTGATTTCTCGTTCATGTCGATGACGATGACGACGGTAAGCCTCGCTCTTATGAACACGGTTTTCCGTTTTGTGATCGTCCTGATGCTCGCACCGTTTATCCCTGTGCTTGAGAAGATATGCAAGACTATTGTTAAGGACAAGCCCGAGGATGCCGCCGTTCTCGAGGACTTTGACAGACTCGAGGAGCGCTTCCTCGACCACCCCGCGCTCGCCGTCGAGCAGAGCCGCCTGACCGTAAACTCCATGGCCAAAAAGGCGCGCGAGAACCTGTTCGATGCCTTTGCGCTTATAGGCAACTACTCCGACGAGGGCTTCCAGCACGTCACTGAGACCGAAGATATCGTTGACAAATACGAAGATAAGCTCGGAACATATCTTATCCACATCACGAGCCGCGAACTAAACCCCGAGCAGAACGAGGCCGTCGGCAAATACCTGCACACGATCAACGACTTTGAGCGTATATCCGACCACGCGCTCAACGTCGCCGAGTGCGCGCAGGAGCTGCACGAAAAGGGTATAGTTTTCTCTGCCGACGGCGCAAGAGAAATGAATGTTCTCATCTCCGCCGTCACCGAGGTCATGAACACCGCGATAGATGCGTTCTGCGATAACGATCTTGAAAATGCCTATCGCGTTGAACCTCTCGAGGAGCTTATAGATAATCTCTGCGACGAGATGAAGCTGCACCACATCGACCGTCTGCAGAAGGGCATATGCACCCTCAACCACGGCTTTGTGTTCAACGACCTGCTCACTAACCTCGAGCGTATATCCGACCACTGCTCAAACATCGCCGTTGCGCTCATAGAGCTTGAGTCCGACAGCTTTGATACGCACGAATATATAAACAGCCTCATTGAGGTACGCTCACACTGCTTTGATGAGTATTACGCGGAATACAGCAAAAAATTCGCGCTGTAAATAACACTTATGCCGCCCCTTTGGGCGGTGCAGCATAGGGATAAGTCGGTTTTGAGCGGCTATTTTCCGCCCATACTTCATAAAAAATCTCGGTAATACACAAAGTATTGCCGAGATTTTGTTATTTTGCCTGAACGAAAAATATCACGCTCAAAACTGCGATGCACCCTGTAAAATTGGATTTTGTTCTGTGGCAAGGCAAAAAGCGCAGGAATAATGGCGATATATTTCGAGCATTTTTAACGCCGCCACGGGGCAAAAGACTTTTTACAGGGCGGCTTTTCCCTATGTTGCACCGCCCTTAGGCGGCATTTTTTGTTTACAAGTCATTATTCGGGTGATATACTGAAAAATCATTTGTTTAGGGGAAATGCGTATGGATCACTCGAAAAATCTCATATTTTTCATCGCCGCGATGGTGATATTCGGCACAAACGGCCTGCTGGTCGCGAATATATCTCTCTCGAGCGCCGAGATAGTTTTAATGCGCACCTTCCTCGGCTTTGTTTTTCTTCTCGCCGTCGTCGCTGTGCGGCGCAGCTTTTTGTTTTCCGACCTTAAACGGGACATCGTTCCCGCCACGATAGGCGGCGCGGCGCTGGGCTTAAACTGGGTGCTGCTGTTCGGCGCATACAGGTACGCCGGAGTGAGCATCGCAACGCTTGTATACTACTGCGGGCCGATGATCGCGCTCATCCTAAGCCCGATAATTTTCAAGGAAAAGCTGACGGCAAACAAGATGATCGCCGTAATAGCCGTCGCTGCCGGTATGCTGTGTATATCCGGGAACGTGACGCAGGGCTCGGACATGCAGACGGGGCTGCTGCTCGGAGCGGGTGCCGCGGCACTGTACGCGCTCATTATCATCGTTACAAAGCGCGTGACGCACATGTCGGGCCTTAACTGCTCAATGTATGAGCTGTTCATATCCTTCATCGTGATGATATTTTACCTGCTCATAAACGGCATAAAGCTGCCCGTCATACCGGGCGCGGATGATATTCTCTACGTTCTCATCATAGGCTTTGTGAACACAGGCCTTGCGTATTATATGTATTTTTCCGCACTTCAAAAGCTCCCTGCGCAGACCTCATCGCTTATAAGCTACGTCGATCCCCTGACGGCGCTTATCGTTTCTGCTCTGTTCCTCGGCGAAAAACTCGGCGTCGTGCAGCTTCTCGGCGCGGCGCTCATACTCGGCGGAGCGTGCTTGGGTGAGCTGAAGCTTAAAAAATGAAATACCGCCATCCGTTTAGATGGCGGTTTTGCTGTATTTTATTCCTTTATGACCTCAAGGCCTTGCAGATAGCGGCGCATCATGTCGAAAACATAATTTCCGGAAACGCGGCGGACATAGCTGCGGGTACGGCGGTCGCCGACATGCAGCTCGCGCACAAAGGTGCCGTCCTTCGTTGCGAGGGAAACGAAAACGGTTCCGACCTCGTGGACTCCGTCGCCGTCGGGACCTGCGAGTCCCGTCACGCCGACGCCCATATCGGCTCCGAGAAGCGCACGCACGCGCTCTGCCATTTCCTTGGCCACCTCGTAGCTGACAGCGGTCTTTTCCTCGATGAGCGCGGGGTCTATGCCGAGAAGCTTTGTCTTTGCCCCATTCGTGTAGGTCGTCACGCCGCCCAAGAAGAATTCGCTTGCACCTGGGATATCGGTAAAGCGCTTGGCAAGCTCTCCTCCGGTGCAGCTCTCAGCCGCGGCGAAGGTCATTTTCTTTTCCTTCAAAAGCTGCATGACGCTTTCCTCGACCGTGTCGATATCTATACCGAAAATGATATCGCCGAGCACTTCCTTAACATGCTCGATGACGGGCTTCATCATCTCCTCGGCCTTTTCGACACTCTCGGCCTTGGCCGTGACCTGAAGAAGGCAATCGCTCTCCTTGGCGTAGGGCGCCATGGTCGGGTTCGTCATTGCGTTCATCTCGTCGCGGAATATCTGGTCCATCGCACTTTCGGACATGCCGAAAACGTGGATGGCGTGCGAGACGATCTGCTCGTCGGACAGTGAGCGCAGATACGGCATCGCGCAGGCGCGGAACATCGCGTTGCACTCCTTCGGAGGGCCGGGCAGCATGAGGACTATCGTGCCGTCATCGGCTGTAAACGCGCAGCCGGGAGCAGTGCCCCAATCGTTGTGGAAAACCGTGCAGCCGACAGGCAGCATGGCCTGCTTGAGGTTATTTTCGGTCATTTCCTTACTGTAGCCGCGGTTTGTGAGATAATCGTACAGGCAGGCCTTCTCGTCCTCGTGCATCTCAAGTTCGAGACCGAAGGACTTTGCAAGGATCTGCTTTGTAAGATCGTCGCAGGTCGGGCCAAGGCCGCCGGTGGATATGATGATGTCCGCTCTCTTGCGAGCAATCTCAATGCAGTCGGCAAGACGCTGGGGGTTATCGCCGACAACGGTGTGATACTTAACGTTTATTCCGAGCTCCGAGAGCATGAGGGATATATCTCTTGCGTCGGTGTTCGTCGTGTGGCCGAGGAGTATCTCCGTTCCGACGGAGAGTATCTCGACAATATATGCCTTTTTCAATTTCAGTCGCCTACCTTTATTCTTTCAATGCCGGCATATGCTTCTTCAACAAGCGCGTCGATATCGAGCGCGGACTCTATCTGCTCGACATCGCGCAGCTTGGGTTTTGTTTTGGGATGCTTGGGCGTAAAGACCGTGCAGCAGTCCTCATACGGGAGAATAGACGTTTCAAAGGTCCCTATCTTACGCGCAAGGCGGACTATCTCCTCCTTATCCATGCCGATGAGCGGCTGGAGGACTGGCAGGTCTGTTACAGCCTGCGTGGAGGCCATGGCCTCCATGGTTTGGCTTGCGACCTGGCCGAGGTTTTCGCCCGTTACTATTGCCTTCGCGCCGTTTGCGTAAGCGATCCTTTGCGCGATGCGCATCATAAAGCGGCGCATGATGAGCGTGAAGTAATCCTCATCGCACTTTGCGCGTATCTCCTCCTGAATGTGCGTGAACGGAACGACCTCGATGGTCATTCTGCCGCAGTAGTCTGTCAAAAGCTGCGCAAGCTCGATGACCTTCTGCTTTGCCTGCTCCGAGGTATAGGGGAACGAGAAAAAATGCACGGGAATCAAATGCACGCCGCGCTTTGCTATCATATAGCTCGACACGGGACTGTCGATACCGCCGGACAGGAGCGTCACCGCAGTGCCGTTTGCGCCGACCGGCATACCGCCCGCGCCGGGCGTGGGAGCCGCGTGGACATAGGCGGCCAGATCGCGCACCTCTATATGCACCGTGAGCTCCGGGGCGTGCACATCGACCTCGCAGTCGGGGTATGCCTCGGCAAGCTCGCCTCCGACAAACTGCGCAAGCTCAATGCTCGTCATGGGAAAGCTCTTGTCGCTGCGCTTTGCCTCGGCCTTGAAGCTCTTTGCCGAGAGCATATCGTCCTTGAGGTACTCAATGGCAAGCTCGGCTATCTTTTTCGGATCCTTTTCGCAGCCCGCCGCGCGGTTGACGGACGCAAGGCCGAAGACCTTCGTCATTGCTTCGAAAGCCGCATCCATATCGCTCATCTCATCCACGGGCTCGATATACACAGTCGACTGCATGCAGTAGGCCTTGAATTTGCCGATAGCGGCGAGTCGGCGCTTTATATTGCTCATGAGCTTCTGCTCGAACGAGCGGCGGTTTAAGCCCTTGAGGACTATCTCGCCCTGCTTGAGAAGAATAATGTCGTTTATCATATGTTCTGCTCCTAATTATTTTTAACAAGGCATTATATCATTATTTGTTCAAAGACGCAATAAGCGTGCCGAAGGATTACCTTCGGCACGCCGGACTGCAAAAAACTATGCTGCTGAGGAAAGATGACCGCGCAGCGGGGGAGTTTGAGGGGGCAAGGCCCGCCTCAAGTTGGATTATAGCCATCAAAAATGTCCGGTACGGACTTTTTGACGAGCGCAGCGAGATTTTTCGTGAAAATTTATTTTCACAAAAAATGTGGCGTTTATGAAGCGTATCAAAAACGCCCGTGGCTTTTTTGATACGCTGAATCGTGCCGAAGGCAGACCTCCGGCACGCACATAATGAATTTATTATATGATTTTTTGTGACACATGTCAATATGTGCGCATATTTGTTCGCATTTATTGTGTATTTGCACAATAAACCATCTCGCAATTCATACACTATTGCTCTTGAATTGCCCGAGCAAATTTGGTATCTTTAAATCACAGAAAGGGTGATACCGATGTACAAGTAACGGTCCCTCGAAACCCGACAGAGAGTCGGCGGCGAGGGAGACGGTGCCGAAGTCAAAATATAAAGAGAACGAGAACACAGGCCATATCCCGCTTGGGGAAATCGATCTTCTTAGAGTATTTAGAGTGTGTTTTGATTTGCGTTCCGTTGACAGGCGGCATCAATTCCGCAGAAAGAGAGGTAACCAATGATGTTAGATACTAAGAATACGCAGAAATGACCCTTGACTGCTATGAAAAACGGTGTAAAGAAACCGTGCAGTCAAGGGTCATTTCGCTTTTACGGACATTTTTATATATCGAGGGCTCTGCGGAGATAACGCAGAGCCCTTGCTCATTTTACTCTTTACTTTATCTTTTCCTGAAGCTTTTTATACAGCGCATCATAGCGCTCGGCGCAGTCGGATATGGCGAGCTCCGGCTCGCGGCGCATGGCCATGGAGTTGACGTCGCCCGTTATGAGCGTCGAATAGTGATATCTCTGAAGCTTGACGCACTCCATCGCGCTGCGGCCTATTGTTACCGCCGCCGCGGCATCCGCGCAGGCCTCGGGCACGAGCTTATCTGCAACCGCTTCGATCATATCGATGAGCTTTATCATGCCGTAGAGTATCTCATCTATCTCCGAGCAGGCCGCGAACACGCCGCCCTCTATATACGCCTGAGTTTTGCCCAGCGCGACCTCCTTATCCCACTCGGCGCGCGACTGAAGCTCCTGGTCGATTGTCTTGAGGAAAAACTTACGCAAGACCTCGATAAAATGCTCGGCATTTTTAAGCTCAGCATCTTCAAGCCCCGACTTGCGCAGCGCCTTTACGGCCAGCGCCGCGGACTCCGCCGCGACCTCAGCGGCAACGTTACTGAGCCACATGCGGCTGTCCGCACCGGCGGCCTCGGCGGTGAAGTCCTTGACCGATTTGTCGGAATAAAGGTCTATCTTCATGCTGCTGACATCAATGTTTCTGTTCATATTCTTGCTCTCCTTTTCAGTGCTATGCCCGCTGCCAGCGCCGCGCAGAACGACACCGCGCCGATGGCAGCCTTGAGCATATACTGCTGATTCATGTTGAGCCCTTTCCGGAAGCCGATGCAGCCCTCTCTCCCCTCGCCTGTTTGCAGGAAGATGAGTATATTTTCAAGCTTTGCCGCGCGGCTGAACGTTCCGCTCATGCCCTCATGACTAAGCGCGAGAACCGTAAGTCCGACGAGCGACGGCAGATTTGAAAAGCGCTGCTTGCCGCCCGTGGCAAAGAATTTCTTCTCCGCGTGATACGCTCGCGTGTAAGCACGGTTGAGCTTGCTGTAGCAGCCGGTGAAGTCGTCGGCCTTGACCTCGCCGCGGCTCACCTTCTGTCCATTGAAGCTAACGGATAGCTGCGCGTCTATCGTCTCGGGCAGAGACTTCTTTCCGAAGGTCGGCAAAACATTATGGCGAAGGTCAATCTTCGTCACCGCCGTCTTTCCGAGCACCTCGTGCGTATTCACCGCGTGCAGTCCATTTGCATCGGGCGATATTCTAACCATCTCCTGCTCCGCGCCGTGCGTCAGCCCCCTATCCGTAAGGAGGGCGAAAAACGACGATGCGCCGCTGAGTATCTCGAAAATGTGCAGACATCCGGTAGTTCCGGCATCCTTGTACACCTGCGGAAACTCCGCAAAGGGTCTTTTTATAAGTTTATCACGCAGACTGCACTCAAGGCAAGCAAAATCGCAGCTTTTACCCTGCGAGCCGCGGCTGTTTTCGTCTATGACGATAGATGCGATGCGCGTTTTGTCATCAAGTACGACTCGCACGGCTATCGGCACCTCGCGGTAGAGCCCTCCGAAGCGATACATGCTCTTCTGCCACGAGACTATCTCGAAGCCTGCCGGCAGCTTGCGGCAGACGGTTCCGCGCCAGCGCGTTATGAGATCGCGCTTTTCGCGGCTGTGCATATTGAAAACAAAGCAGGGCTGCGCGAAAACATCAAGCTTGGACAACTCCGGCAGCTTATCGGTCTTAAGCATCCTCAAGCACCTTCTTTGCAGCGGCAAAAACGTCGCCCACCGTGTGCAGCGTCGGGAACACCTCATCCGGGATGCTCACGCCGTACTCGTCCTCAATGCTCACGACTATGTCGGCAAGGTCAAACGACGTAAGGCCGAGATCGTCGGTGAGCCTTGTGTCCTCGCTTATGCTGCCCGCGTCGACTCCCGCGACCTCTGCAAGGATCTGCAATATCTTTTCGTTCATTATGCGCCCCTCCTGTATATCTTCTGTGTTGATGTTTTTTCAAACGGCTCATCGCGCAGGCTGACCCTTCCGATCTGCTTGAACATCGGAAGCTCCTTATTGAGTTTGTCAACGATCCTTTGCAGCGCCGTCGTGTCCGGGATGAGCTCCCTATCCGCGTAGACCTCGGCGCAGATAACGCCGCCGTCCTGACTCACGAGCGCGTCCTCCACGCCGTCGATGCGGTAGAGTTTCTCCTCAAGCTCCTCGGGCGAAACGTTCTCGCCGTTGGGCAGAACGATGAGGTTCTTGCGGCGTCCGGTGAAGAATATGTAGCCGTTTTTGTCTGTGTAGCCGAGGTCGCCCGTGTGGAACCATCCATCATAAAATGCCTGGTGCGTCGCAATATCGTCGCGGTAATAGCCGGGCGATACGCTGCCGCCGCGCACGCATATCTCGCCGTCGATGACCTTAACCTCGCAGCAGGGAAACTGCTTTCCCACAGATCCCATGCGGTTTGCCTCCGGCAGATTTGCCGCAACTATCGGCGAGCACTCTGTTATGCCGTAGCCCTGCAGGACGGTTATGCCGAGGGCGGCAAAAAACTCAACGAGCTGCTTATCCAGCGGCGCTCCGCCGCAGAGGAAATACCGGAGCTTTCCGCCGAGCACATCGTAGACCTCTGCAAAAAGCTTATGACTGATATCGATACCGAAGCGCTGCAAAAACGCACTCAGCTTCAGCCCCTTTTCGAGCTGCTCGAGCTTTCCGCTTTTCTTCGCCTGAGCAATTATCTGCTTGTGCAGCATCTGCAGCACAAGCGGCACGACGACAAGGATCGACGGCTGATATTTTTTCAGATTGCGCTTTACGGTCTTGATGCTCTCGTTTATATACAGCGTTCCGCCGCAATGCAGAGCGCCGACAATGTTCGTCATGAGCTCAAACGTGTGACTCGGCGGCAGGACAGACAGGCCGATATCGTCCGGCGACAGAGGCAGCGCCGCCATAGCCGCGTTCAGATGCGCCGTGAGATTTCCGTGCGTCAAAATCACGCAGCGGCTGTTTGCCGTCGTTCCCGAGGTAAAGTACAGCGCGGCAATATCCCCGGGTTCGGGTCTCGGGCGGTACTCGCCCTCGCAGCCGAGCAATTTCTGAACAAGCTCATGCATTTCAACAAGCCGCAGCTCTGGATTGAGGCGCTTGAGTTCAAGCGCGTCTTTTTCGCAGGCAAAGTCGTAAATAAGTGTCGTGCAGTCGGCTTTTTTGACGCAGTAGTCAAGCTCGGCCGTTTTTGCGTCGACAGACAGCGGAGCTGCGACGCAGCCGCCGGTAACGACCGCAAAAAATGCCGTTATCCATGCCGCGCAGTTGCGCCCGAAGATGGCGATATGCTCGCCCGCATTGCCCTCGCGGCGCGCAAAGAAAGCAAATGCAGCGCAGCAGTGACGAAGCTGACGGCCCGATATATGCGGTAAAAGCTTATCACTGCTGATGAAAAATTCGGTATTCGGATATCTCTCCGCCGCCGTATCCACGAGATCGCGGAGGTCTGTGTAGCTGACGAATGAGAAATGCTTTTTGCTCACATCATTCACCTACCAAGATAGTATGTTTGTATAGATTATAGTACCATGTATACTCACAGTCAACATACAATCGCGTTCAATTTGTCAAACTTTTGGCTATCAGCTATATAAAAAGCTCCCCTTTTTGGGGAGCTTTTTATCATATATTGTCTCTGAAATCGTATGTTCGATATTGGATCGCCTCGGCAATGTGCATTGCTCCGATGTCTTCCTCGCCTTCAAGGTCGGCTATTGTACGAGCAACACGCAGTATACGGTCATAGCTGCGTGCGGTGAGCCCCATACGGTCGAAGGCATCGTGCATTAGCTGCTCGCACTCGGGCGTAAGGCCGCAGTATGTGTTGAGCGCCTTGGTGCTCATTCCGGCATTGCTGAGGATCTCCGTGCCCTCAAAGCGCTTGCGCTGAATAAGCCGAGCCGCGTCGACGCGGCGCTTTATATCCGCCGAGCACTCTGACGGGGCGCGGTTTTTGAGTTCTTCGTACTCGAGCGCCGGGGCTTCTACGATGATGTCGATGCGGTCCAGCAGCGGACCGGATATGCGGCTGTGGTATGCGCGCACCTCGTTTGCCGAGCAGCGGCAGCGCCCCGAAGGGTGGCCGTACCAGCCGCACTTGCAGGGATTCATCGCGCACACGAGCATGAAGTTTGCCGGGAACGTCTCCGTTCCCGCTACGCGCGATACGGTGACCTCGCCGTCCTCGAGCGGCTGACGCAGCACCTCGAGTACATCCTTGCGGAATTCCGGCAGCTCGTCTAAAAAAAGCACTCCGTTGTGCGCAAGGCTTATCTCTCCCGGGCGTGGCACCGTGCCTCCGCCGGAGATGGCGGTGCTTGAAACGGTGTGGTGCGGCGCGCGGAACGGCCGCGCTGAGATGATGGGATTATCTTTGCCGGTAAGTCCGGCAACGGAGTAGATCTCCGTTGATTTGAGCATTTCCTCGCGTGTCATGTCCGGCAGAATACCCGGCAGGCGCTTGCTCATCATGCTCTTGCCCGCACCCGGAGGGCCCACCATCAGTATATTGTGCCCGCCCGCTGCGGCGATCTCCATGGCGCGCTTTACGTTCTCCTGACCCTTTACGTCGGCAAAATCGAGATATTTCACCGCCGTGGGGTCGAGCTTCGGCGCATCCATCGGCTTTATTGGAAACTCGCCGCGCAGATGCGCGATGAGCTCTGACACGTTCTCGACCGGATACACCGTCACGCCCTCGGCATATGAAGCCTCCTGCGCGTTATCGGCCGGAACAAACAGCTCGCGTATACCCTCGCGCGCGGCAGCGACCGCCATCGGCAGAGCGCCGTTTACATGCCTGAGCGTGCCGTTTAAGGAAAGCTCGCCGAAAAATGCACAGTCGGGCTTCGGCTGGCGTATAACGCCCGTCGCCGCGAGGATGCCGAGCATGATCGGCAGATCGTAGACCGTGCCTGCCTTTTTCGTATCCGCCGGAGCAAGGTTAACGGTCACGCGGCTTACGGGGAACTTGAAGCCGTTTGATTTTATTGCGGCGCGCACCCTCTCGCGCGCTTCTTTCACCGCGGCATCAGGCAGTCCGACGATATCGAAGTTGACAAGTCCGTTTGACACGAAGACCTCGACCGAAACTCCGTATCCGCCGATACCCTTAACGCCGAGGGATCTTATCGTTGCAAGCATATTTTACCACCACATTTTTTAAAAATAAGGACTGTCGCAAAGGCAGCCCTTATTTAATTTATTATTCTTCTACGGGGCAGGTTATTGCGATGTTCAGCTCGTCAAGCTGCTTCTGCTCGACAACGGAGGGAGCGCCCATCATGATATCCTGCGCGTTCTTGTTCATCGGGAACGGGATGATCTCACGGATGGAATCCTCGCCGGCGAGCAGCATGACCATACGGTCAACGCCCGGGGCGATACCGGCATGGGGAGGCGCACCGTAGCAGAACGCGTTGTACATTGCCGGGAACTTGGCCTTGACGTCGTCCTCGCCGAGGCGAACCATCTCAAAGGCCTTTATCATGATCTCGGGATCGTGGTTACGCACAGCGCCAGAGGACAGCTCGACACCGTTGCAGACAAGGTCATACTGGAACGCGGTGATCGAAAGCGGATCGACCTCGCCGCGCTCGGCCTTTTCGAGGATCTCAAGGCCGCCGTTGGGCATGGAGAACGGATTGTGACAGAACTCAAGTTCGCCGGACTCCTCGCCGATCTCATACATCGGGAAGTCGACGATCCAGCAGAACTCATAGCGTTCCTTGTCCATATGGCCGGGCACTGCCGCGCCGAGCATCTTGCGCATAACGCCTGCGGTTTTCTGCGCCTCGCCCTTCTTTCCCGCCGTCACGCCGACAAGGCAGCCGGGCTTGAGGCCGAGAGTCTCGGTGAGCGCAGCCTTCTTATCCTGAAGGAATTTCGCAACGCCGCCGGCAAGCTCGCCGTTTTCATCGACCTTGAACCAGAAGGGCTTCATGCCGGCCTGCACCTCAACGTCGGCGCATACCTTGTCTATCTGCTTGCGGGTAAGGCCGCAGCCGGTTACGACGATCGCCTTTACGGTGTTGCCCTCGGCAAAGGGGGCAAAATCGGTGCCGGAGACGAGCGCGGTTATATCCTCGACGACGAGGTCGATGCGCAGGTCGGGCTTATCCGAGCCGTATTTCTCCATCGACTCGTTGTATCCGATGCGGCGGAAGGGCGCCTTGTTGGATATGTTGTATGTTCCGAACTTTTCAAATATCGGGGGCAGAACGTCCTCAATGACGGCAAAAACATCTTCCTGACCTGCAAAGGACATCTCCATGTCGAGCTGATAGAACTCGCCGGGAGATCGGTCGCCGCGTGCGTCCTCATCGCGGAAGCAGGGTGCTATCTGGAAGTAGCGGTCAAAGCCCGAGGTCATAAGCAGCTGCTTAAACTGCTGAGGGGCCTGCGGCAGAGCGTAGAACTTGCCGGGGTGCTTTCTCGCGGGAACGAGATAGTCGCGTGCACCCTCGGGTGAGGAGGCTGTGAGGATAGGCGTTGTTATCTCGAGGAAATCGTGCTCCATCATGGCCTTGCGCAGAGCGGCAACGACGTTGCAGCGCAGGATGATATTCTGCTTTACGGCAGGATTTCTGAGGTCGAGGTAGCGATATTTAAGACGCATGGTCTCGTCGGCCTCGCGGCTGCGGTTTATCTCAAACGGCAGCTCGTTATAACGGCAGCGGCCGAGGATCTCGATCTTCTCGGGAACGACCTCGATATCACCGGTGGGGAGCTTGGGATTCTTGCTCGCACGCTCGCGCACAGTGCCCTCGACGGAGATAGTGCTCTCTTTGTTGATGCCTTTTATGATCTTCATCATGTCCTCGGTCTCGACGACGACCTGAGTCGTGCCGTAAAAATCGCGGACTATGACAAATGCGAAATTCTGGCCGACCTCGCGGACGTTCTCCATCCATCCGACGATCTTGACCTTTTCTCCGACGTTTTCGATGCGGAGCTGATTGCAGGTATGGGTTCTTGACTGTGTCATATTTTAACCTCCCTTATTCTTTGATGACCGCGGCAAGTGCGCGCTCATCCATGTCTTTCTTTATAAGCGCAGCGGCATCGGAAAAGCTGAGCTTCTCCTGACAGCCGCTCTGCATATTCTTAACGGCGACGACGTTTTCGGCTATCTCGTCCTCGCCGATGAGGATCACATAGGGAATTCCAAGCTTATCGGCATAGCTCATTTTCGCCTTGAACTTTTTCTGCTCGCAGTAAAGTTGCGTTCTTATGCCCGCGTCGCGCAGAGCCGTGGCCGCGGCTATAGCGTAGCCGAGATCCTCGCTCATGGGGATAACGAGCGCATCGGCAGGCGCGGAAACGGTCTCATCCGAGAGCATGCCCTGCTCGTTGAGGACATAGAACAGACGCGTAAGGCCTATCGAAATACCAACGCCCGGCAGTTTTTTATCCGTGTAATAGCCTGCAAGATCGTCATATCTGCCGCCGGAGCATATCGAACCGATCTCCGGGTGGGCGGTCATTTCGGTCTCATAAACCGTGCCTGTATAATAATCAAGGCCGCGCGCGATGGAAAGGTCAATAGCGAAATTCTCCTCCGGCACGCCGAAAGATGCAAGGTATCTCGTCACGGTCTTGAGCTCCTCAAGCCCCTCGTCGAACAGAGGATCCATGCCCTTATAGCGCTCAAGTCCCGCGATGACCTCGGCGTTCGTGCCGCTTATGGCCATAAAGTCCATGACATCGTCTGCCTTGTGCGAGAACATGTGCAGTTCGTCCATGAGCAGCTGACGGACCTTGTTTGCGCCGATCTTATCGAGCTTATCGACAGTGCGCATGATATCTCCGGCCTTTTCGCTCATGCCGGCCAGACTGTAAAAGCCGTTTAAGAGCTTGCGGTTATTGACCTTTATCTTGAAGCCCTTGAGGCCGAGGGCCGTGAACGTGCGATAGATTATCGCCGGTATCTCCGCCTCGTTTATAATGTCGAGCTTACCGTCGCCGATTATGTCTATATCGGCCTGATAAAACTCGCGGAAGCGTCCGCGTTGGGCTCTCTCTCCGCGGTAGACCTTGCCGATCTGATAGCGTCGGAACGGAAAAGTGAGACTGCCGTAGTTCGCCGCAACAAATTTAGCCAAAGGAACGGTCAGGTCAAAGCGCAGCGCAAGGTCGCTGTCTCCCTTATTGAATCTGTATATCTGCTTTTCGGTCTCGCCGCCGCCCTTTGCAAGCAGCACCTCCGCCGACTCGATGATCGGCGTATCCAGCGGGGCAAAGCCGTAAACGGAATAGCTCTTCCTGAGCGTTTCCATCATTTTCTCCATTTTTATCTGGTCTGCCGGAAGCAGCTCCATGAAGCCCGACAGTGTTCTCGGTGCAACTTTTGCCATACTATGCTTGTTCCTTTCAATTACTAAATGCTGCTATCACAAAAAGCGATAACAGCATTTCAGTTTCATTTTTTGCTGCACAAATCATCTGCGCTTGGGGTTAACGATATTTCTCCAGTCAAGATCGCCGCGGCGCAGACCCTGAACGAGCACCTCCGCCGTCGCGGCATTGGTCGCAAAGGGTATCTGATACTGGTCGCACAGGCGTTCGATCTTATTTATATCGTCAAAGCCGCCGGGGTTGGTCGGATCGCAGAAAAACAGCACAAGGTCTATCTCGTTATAAGCAATCCTCGCACCTATCTGCTGAGCGCCGCCCTGGTCGGCATGCAGGTAAAGCGTTACGGGAAGGCCCGTCGCTTCGGACACGAGCTTGCCCGTCGTGTTCGTTGCGCAGACTGAATGTTCGGCCAGAATACCACAGTAAGCTATACAGAACTGAACCATCAGTTCCTTCTTTCTGTCGTGTGCCATAAGTGCAATATTCATAAGCTTCCCTCGATTCTGTTTGCGAAATTTCCTGTTATATTATATACAATGCTTCGGCTTCTTTCAACGCTTTTTTGACAAAAAGCGCGCATTTTTATCACTGAAGCAGCGTGCCTTCGACATCGGTGACATCGGTGGCAGATTTGAGGCTGAAGTAAGCCTCGAGTATCTCCTTGGCAATGCCCGCACAGTTTGCACCCGCGCCGCCCTTTTGGACAACGATGGCCATTGCGATCTCGGGATCATCAAACGGTGCATAGCAGATGAAAATACCGTCGTTTGCGACTGTTTCACCCTTCTGGGCCGTGCCGGTCTTTGCCGCAACGCTCGTCATCGTGTAGCCGGACAGGCTGGACTGGCCGACAAGGCGCATTCCCTCATGCACCGCATCCCAGTTATACTGTGCCGTCTCCACCTTACTGAGGACTTCGTTCTCGCGCTCATAGACATTCTCGCCGTAGCTGTAGCTGCGCACGGACTTAAGGATCGATGCACTGTGACGCTCGCCGCCGTTTGCTACCGCTGCGCAGTACTCGGCCAACTGAAGCGGAGTAAACAGGCTGTCGGACTGGCCGATAGCGGCCTGCATCGTCTGGCCTATTGCCCATGTTTCTCCGGTCATTTCCTCATGGTTCTGGGGATTTGCCATATTGCCGGTGGACTCGGGCAGCTCGATCCCGGTGCTCTCGCCGAGGCCGAACAGAGCCGCGTACTTATCCATCTTGTCGATACCGAGATCATGTCCCGCGGAGTAGAAGAATATGTTGCAGGAGTTCTGGATGGCTCCGGTAACATTCAGATAGCCGTGCGTGAGTTTCTGATTGTTCTGCGTATAGATCCAACAGTAGGGCGCGTAGCCGTACTGCGCGTAACGCGTGTACCGGCCCGTACATTCGACTGTCGTTCCGGTGCTTATGACTCCCTCCGTGAGCGCGGCAATGGCCGTACAGGGCTTGAACGTAGAACCCGGAGCATAGATGCCGAGCAGCGCACGGTTATAAAGTGGAGTGTTCGGCGCTTCAAGTATCTCGTTGTACTTTTCAAGCAGCTCCGCCGGATCGTAGGTCGGCCAGTTTGCTATGGCAAGCGGCTCGCCTGTTTTTACGTTTACAACGACTACCGCCGCACCGTCTATCTGATCCTTCTTTTCCGTATACGTTCCGCTTGCTATCTGCTGCTCTTTTTTCGCGTCGAGCTTTGCCTGAATGGAGTTCACGCCGTTTTCAAGCGCGAGCTCTGCGGCCTCCTGCAGGGCAAGGTCTATCGTGAGATAAACATTGTTGCCCGGCTCCGGCTCCTTGGTGTATTCCTTGCTTATGACCGTGCCGTCCGAGGACGAGGTCGTCCGAACCGTTCCGTTCGTTCCGTGCAGATATTTTTCAAAGGCAAGCTCCGCGCCGTCCTTACCGACGGAAGCATCAGCGGAGTAGCCCTGATCGGCATATTTCGCATAGTCGCTGTCGCTCATTGCGCCGGTGTATCCGAGGATATGGGCCGCAGCCGAGGTGGAATACTCACGGACATAGGATTCTTTTATATTTATACCTTCGATATTATTCTCGCGCAGGGTCGCGATGAGCTTCATGTCCGCGTCTTTGACAAAAACATAGTCGGAGGTATTTATGAGATAACGAACGTTTACCGAATATCGAACGCCGGCGATGATCCTCGCCTCTTCGGCAGTGTAGTTGCTGTCTATCTTATAGCGCGAACGCATGCTTGAAAGTATCTCGACAGCGCTTGCATTTTCGGGGACCTCATTCTGCTTCATATAAGCGTCAAGGCGCGCCTGATCCTGCTCGCTGACATTTTCGAATTCAAACGGCGGACTACTCGTTATCGGCAGATCATCGATATATTCATCGCCGTAATCGCGGATCATGTTTACGAGCTTTAAGATAACCGCATTTGAATCGACGCTGTTGTCCGACGGGAAAAGCTCGTCGGTGTTTATAGTCAGGTCATAGCACGATTTATTGGTGACGAGCACTCTGCCATAGCGGTCGAGGATATTTCCCCTCGCGGCGGTGACCGTGCTGGTCGTCACCATGTTATTGCGGCTTTCCTCGTAATACTTCTCGCCCTCGATTATCTGAAGCTTGTACAGTGCGACAAAATACACCGTAAGAAGTACCGCGAACACGGCCGCAAGCGCTATAAGTCTTTCTTTCTTGATAATGTTCATCTAAAATCCTCGATCAGTAGGGGTGATTCATTATGCCGCCCTCTTTAAACGGCAGATACAGCAGCATGACCGGCAGGATGGACAGCACCGTCTGCAAAAGCGCCGTCAGAATTCCGGGCAGGAGTTCCGTTCCTCCGCCAAGGAGCGCATGGACGAGCTGAACCGCGCTGCACAAAAGTATCGCCGCCGTGCTGAATATCATAAACGCGAAAAAGCTCTTGTTGATATAAAACTCCGAGGCAAAGCCGGCGCCGAAACCGATGATCGGAAACAGTATCGTGAACAACACCGTCGTCTCTGAAAAGGCCATGTCCGTAAACAGGCCGAGAAATATGCCGAACACCGCGCCGCGCACGCCGCCGAGATATATTCCGGCAGCCACCGCCGCGGCAGGGATGATAAAACCCTTCGCGCCGAAAATGCTGATCCTTGAAAACAGCACGCTTTGCAGCAGCATCACAAGCAGCATATAGACCGCGTACTGAAGAACCATGCGGACCTTTTTCCATTCAAGAGCCTGAATAAGTCTGTTAAGCAATTATTCCACCACTTCAAAATCTTTTACTACGAAAACCTGAACGAGTGCATTAAGGTCGCAGCCGGGCTTGACCTCGCCGTACTCTATCTGGCCGCCGGCCTCGGTTTTTACCGAGCTTATCGTTCCGACAATGAGTCCCTGCGGGAATGCACCGCCCGAGCCCGAGGTCATGACCGTGTCGCCCGAGAACACCTGAGCCCCGTCGGCAAGGTAGCTGAGCTTCACGCAGCCCTCCTGCATCATGGCAAAGTCGCCGACAAGAAGGCCGGACGCACCGTTTTCGGATACAAGAGCGCCGATATTGGTGTTAAGGTCAATGACCGTCGAGACCGTCGCCCAGGTCGAGCCGACCTCTGTGACCTGTCCTACCATAACGCCGTACTCGGTTATAACACAGTCGCCGACGGCGATATCCGCGTTTGTGCCTTTGCTTATAGTAAACGAGCTGGCCCAGTTTGATGTCGTCCACGCGACGACCTTGGCAGATTCGAGCGTCATATCACTGTGCTTTTCCTTAAAGTCCAACAGCTGACGGAAGCGCTCGTTTTCCTCAATGGCGGCGGCGCCGTTTCGCGCCTCCTCCTGTGCCTCGGTGAGTTCCGCGCGCAGACGTTCGTTTTCCGCGACGAGCTGATCGTATTCGTAAAGATATCCGTATATGCCCTCGAGCCACTCTGCAACGGAGCTGACCATGCGCTGCACAGGAGCCTTCACCGTGCCGGACACATTTTGTATCACTCCGGCATTGCCCTTGAGGAGATAAGAAGCCGCACCGGCGACAAGCGCAATTACGAGCACTATGACTCCGAGCTTTATACCGTTTTTCTTAAGATAGTTTTTTACGTTCAAAAAAGATACACCCCGATCTCTTCGAGCATTTGGCCAAGTCTGCACAGCGGCAGACCCATGACGTTGAAATAATCGCCCTCGAGCCGCTTTACCATGAGGGCGGCTCTGCCCTGGATGCCGTAAGCTCCGGCCTTGTCCATAGGCTCGCCGGTGGCGACGTATCTGTCTATCTCGGTATCATCCAGTCTGCGGAAGAACACCTTCGTGCACTCCGCGCTGACCGCTTCTTTATCGCCGAGCATGAGCGCAACGCCCGTATACACCTCGTGCGTATTATCCGAGAGCATGTGCAGCATCGCCTTTGCCTCATCCTCGCTTTTGGGTTTTCCGAGGATCCTGCCCTCTGCCCATACGATGGTATCGGCAGCTATCACCAGCGACGCGGGATAGCTTTTGGCCACCTCTCCGGCCTTGGCTTTTGACAGCGCCATGACCGTCTCGGCAGGACCGGCGCCCTCGGGCGCTAACTCCTCGCCCTTTGCCGGAACAACGTAAAACTCAAGTCCCAGCGTCTCCAACAGCTCCTTGCGTCTCGGTGAGCCGGAAGCCAGAACTATATCCATATCAGTCAACTCCTCTGTAGTAAAGGCCTCGGGTCAGATCGTTAGGCTGATAATCACCCTCGCCTTTATATCTCTTTGCCACCTGAACGCACTCGCGTGCGCCCTCGGTGGTGAACATCAGTCTTATGCCCCAAAGCCCCACACCGCATAATTCATCGTTTTTGTCGGCCATGAACAGCTTTCGGGAATTATAGATCACATTGCGGTGATCGAACTCACGCACTACGGGGAAGGTCGAGCCCATGCGGTCGGAAAGCTGAGCCGGGCTCTGGCAGCTGCATGAGCCAAGGCTATGGCTTATGACGCACTGGTCGGACACCATAAGCGGCAATCTGCCGTAGGCGATGAGCTCCGTCGGCACGCACTTTGACATATCGCGCACCTGCGCAAGGCGCAGCTCGAACGATGCCGTCGCGGATAAAAAGCCCATCTTCTGTATCATATCCATTGAGTATGAGTTAAACACGTTCATACCGAAGTCGGCGCGTGTTTTCATTCCTGCCTTGCGGGCAAGCTTTATATGCCCCAGATTCCCGACGAGCGCTTCGTTTATGCCGAGGTCAAACAGGCTTCTGAGCATGGTGAACACCTGCTTTGTCTCACTGTCGGTCACGACGCGCGGCAGGACGGCCACAGGCACGGCTCCGCGCTCTTTGAATACACGCACAAGGTCAAAGTTATCATACATTACCTTGACGGGAATGTAGATATAGTCGGGTTTTGTATCGGCAAGTTCCTCTGTGAGCTGCTCTGCCGTGCGCACCTGATAGATCATGACGGGATCTGTGACCGCACCCTGCCCGACAGGCAGCTGCGGCATGGGCAGGCTGCGGCGGGAGGGCGGTGCCGCGCGCCTGTCGTTGAGCGCAGTAACAAGCTTGCGCCTTAATTCGTTTATCTCGGACGCGGACAGATACAGGCCGTTCTGCACCCTGCTCTGCGCATCAACGCAGTAATACGGCGTGCCGCCCGTTTTGCCGAGCCTGTCGCTCAGGACCTCGGAGTTTATCGCCTGGCGTATAGCCTTCTGCGGCTCCGCGCCGAAAGCGACAACTTTGTTGCCGTAATTATCTATCGCCGCGGCCTTGACCGCCTCTCCGGCGTTTACGACGGCGTAAAACTTGACGGGAACTCGGCGCTCCTCGCGGCCTATATACTCTCTGCGCGCATCGGAAAACAGCTTCTCGCCGGTCCTGTCCGTCTCGGCTCTAACACCGAACATATCAGTCTTGTCGCCGTTAAAATAGCCCTGCGTGAATCCCTGGCGTGAAAACGCATCGGCAAGAGTCTGCATTTCATCCGCCGTCGGCTCGCGGCGCTCTTTTATGATCTTTGAATATATGCCGGTGACAATGCCCGTGTATTCCGGGCGCTTCATCCTGCCTTCGATCTTTACGCAGGCAACGCCCGCATCCTCGATCTCGCGCAGTCGGTCGACAAGGCAGTTATCCTTCAGCGACAGGGGGTGACTGTCCTCCAGTCTGCCGCCCATGGTGTATTCCATGCGGCAGGGCTGGGCGCACATGCCGCGGTTTCCGCTGCGGCGGCCTATGAGCGAGGACATGTAGCACTGGCCTGAATGGCAGAAGCACAGCGCACCGTGAACGAAGATCTCCGTTTCTATCGGCGAGTGCTTTGTGATAAACTTTATCTGCTCGAAGCTGAGCTCGCGCGCAAGGACGGCGCGGGTGAGCCCCATCTCTGCGGCGGCTTCAACGCCGGCAAGGTTGTGGATGCTCATCTGCGTGCTCGCGTGCAGCGGAATATCCGGCACCGCCTTTTTGAGAACGCTCAAAAGTCCGAGATCCTGCACGAGTATCGCGTCCGCGCCTAGGTTGGACACACGTCGGGCAAGCTCTGCGGCCTGTTCCATCTCGCGATCGCCCACGAGGGTGTTCATCGTGACATAGACCTTGCAGTCTCGTATGCGGCAGTATCTCACCGCCTTTTCAAACTCCTCGTCACTGAAGTTTTTCGCGCCGCGGCGGGCGTTGAATATCCCAAGTCCCATATAGACCGCATCCGCGCCGTTCTGCACGGCGGCGACGACCGCCTCCGGCGAGCCTGCGGGTGAAAGCAGTTCAAGCATATATCCATACCTCTGGCATTTTACATTAATCAATGAATTATACCACAAACATGGCTATTGCTACAAGTTAATTTTAATGATATAATCCCTCTTGTTAAAGTGCTTTGTGTAAACTTTGAATGAACAGGTGGATCGCCATGCCCGCAGCAGAGCAAAATTCAATACCCCGCAGCGCCGCGGACAAGCTTATCGCCGCCCATGACGGCGATGTTGCGCTGCTTTATATCTGGCTTTGCAGGCACGGAGAGTTTGATGCCGACGCCGCCGCGCGTGAGCTTTGCCGCACGGGCTCGGAGATAAAAAACGCCTACGAGAAGCTATGCCGCATGTCTCTTGCGCGCCCCGCGGCACAGGCCGCGGCCGAGCAGAAGCTCCCACCCGCCGAAGAGCTTCCGGAGTACACCTCGGAGGATATCGTGCGCCGCTCGAAGTCCGACAGCGGCTTTCAGGCCGTCATTGCTCAGGCGCAGCACAAGCTCGGAAGGGCACTATCGACAGCCGATCTCAAAACACTGTTCGGCATCTACGATTATCTCGCCATCCCTGCCGACGTCATATTCATGCTCATAGGCTACTGCATCGACGTATTTGCGGAAAAATACGGTCCGGGCAGGCTGCCGTCCATGCGTAGCATCGAAAAGGAAGCCTACTCATGGGCAAATAAAGAGATCATCACCATTGAACAGGCCGACGAATATATCCGCACACAGGCCGAGAAGCGCTCGCGCGCGGGCGAGATAAAAAACTCCATGGGACTGGGCTCACGTGTGCTTACGCCGACCGAGCGCAAGTACATGCTCTCGTGGTTTGAGATGGGGTTTGACAACGAAGCAATACTCATTGCATACGACCGCACGGTGACGAACACCGGCGCTCTCAAATGGGGATACATGAACAAGATCATGCTCTCATGGCATGAAAAAGGCATACACACCGCCGCCGATGTCGCCGAGCGCGACAATCGCGGTCCGGCATCCGCCGTCAAAGCGGAAAATCAGCATCGCAGCAACGTTTCGGGTGACGACCTCAAGCGTCTGCGTTCAATATACGAAAAGGTTAAAAACGGTTAAACAATGGCACTGGACGGAAAAATTCTGGCGCGCGCCAGAGAACAGATAGGACACAGGCACGTGGAAAACGTCGCCGAACATTATCTCAGGCAGGAGAAGATATATGCGCAGATACCCGAGATAAGCCGCATCGACGCGCGCCTGCGCACGCAGATGTCCGAGCTTGTGGGGCTCACGATAAAGCGCAGCGCGGACCTCTCGAACGCTCTCAAGGCACTGGAGGACGAAAGCCTCGCGCTTCAGGCAAAAAAAGCGGAGCTTCTGCATTCTCACGGCTACCCCGCGGACTATCTCGAGGATATCTACTCCTGCCCTAAATGCAAGGACACCGGCTTTATCGGAAGCACTATGTGTTCCTGCCTCACAGAGGAATATAACAGACAGCTCACCTCGGAACTCAGTACGCTTCTCAAAAACAGCGATGAGCGCTTTGAAAACTTCGATCTCAGTCTCTACGGCGAGGCGAGCGAGGCGATGAGCATTGTTTTCGAGACCTGCCGCGAGTACGCCGCAAGCTTCTCCGATTGTTCGATGAATCTGCTGTTTCAAGGCGGCACGGGTCTGGGCAAAACCTTTCTGTCAGCCTGCATAGCGCGCGTAGTCGCGCACAACGGCCACTCGGTGTGTTACGATACGGCGGCGAGCGCCCTCGAAGCCTTCGAGATGAAAAAATTCGCCCGTGATGCCGAAGCGGCCGAAAAAGCGGCAATCCGTGTCGAACGCATGCTCGAGTGCGAGCTCATGATCCTCGATGATCTGGGCACGGAGATGCTCACGCAAATCAGCATCTCTGCGCTGTACACGCTTATAAACACGCGCCTTGTCGAGGGCAAAAAGACCATCATCAGCACGAATCTGACCGACGCGGAGCTTGCGCGCCGATACACTCCGCAGATCTGCTCGAGGATCGACGGCGAGTTTCTCAAGCTCCCGTTTGCCGGAACGGATATACGAATGATAAAAAAGGAGATGTAGGAATGGATCAGCACGAGATAACCCGTGAGATACCCCTGCTCAACGCTCAGGGCGAGCTCACAGAACCCGGCTACGCCAAAAAGCTGCTGCCGGTTTACCGCCGCGCGGACATCAAGGCAAGCCCCATGCGCATAAAGGAATGGGACTACTATCTCATCAACAACGGCCGCTTTGCCCTTGCTCTCACCATCGACGATAACGGCTACATGGGTCTTGATTCGATAAGCCTCCTCAACTTTGAGGAGGGCTGGGAGATCACGACGAGCCCCATGTGCTTCATGCCGCTCGGCAAGCGCAAGCTGCCCGAGACGAGCAAGACCGGCGACACGACCGCTATCGGCAAAAACTACAGCATCTACTTTAAAAACGACGGTTCGGGCGTGCGCACGCTCATCGCGCAGATGAAGCGCTTCGGCCCGGCAGGCTCGCTGTACGCCAAGGTCGAGCTGTTTGACGAGCCCGAAGAGAGCATGGTCATCGCGACCCCATTCGACAAGCCCGGACATTTCTACTACAACCAGAAAATAAACTGTCTGCGCGCCCGCGGCGAGGTGACCTATGATGAGCACACCTATGTTTTCGATCCCGAGGACAGCTTCGCGGTGCTCGACTGGGGACGCGGCGTGTGGACTTACAAAAATACATGGTACTGGGGCTCGGCCTCCGGCGCCGTTGACGGCGTGCCCTTCGGCTGGAACATCGGCTACGGCTTCGGCAACACCTCCGCCGCAAGCGAGAACATGCTGTTCTATAACGGCAAAGCCCACAAGCTCAGCCAGGTCAAGTTCAACATCCCCGGAAACGAGAATGCTTTCATGGAGCCCTGGACCTTCACCTCGGACGACGGCAGGTTTGAGATGGACTTCCGACCCGTACTCGACCGCGCGTCCTGCACCGATGTCGGCCTCATAAAGAGCGATCAGCATCAGGTGTTCGGCCTGTTCACCGGCAAAGCGATCCTTGACGACGGCAAGGTCATTGAAATAAAAGACTTCCCCGGCTTCGCCGAAAAAGTCTCAAACAAATGGTGATTTTTTAGAGGCGCTTTGACGCACCTGCCGATACGGTGATTGCGGTAGCCCGGTATCGAAGCCGCCGACGAAACCGTGAAACTGCCGCTTCCCGCAAGTACGGTGCATATTGCGTCAGCCCGGTGTCGAAACTTCTGGCAAAACCGTTACAGAGGGCGACCAATGGTCGCCCCTACACTATAGGTTTTTGTGCCGACTATGCCTGTAGGGGCGAGCATTGCTCGCCCGTTTTTTACGGTTTCCTCCGCACCCTCCGGTCGAGCTGACTCAAAAGATGTATCGGTACAATGTGAATCCGCCACTAAAAACTCAAAGACCGAGGCCACACCTCGGTCTTTGAGTTTTTTACTCATTTACAGCTTATATCCGTCCAAATCCTCCGCGGCCTCTCCCTCCGCGTCGAACTTGGCCTTTATCCGTTCGTTTATCCGTGCATCCATTCCATCCGGCAATAAGATCATATCTTCTTCCCTTATGCTCAGAGTCGCAATATCGTCCTTTTCACCATATTGCGGAAAGTTTACGAGCCATGTGCCGTTGCAGAACACATCGTAGCATATCCAGCCCTGCATTCCCTTGTGAACGCCTTCCTCCGCGTATTCTTCCTTCTCAACTATAACCTCAACGCAATCCATCTCTTTCATTCTATTTACCTCCACGGCGCGGCGAAGCTCAGCGCAGCGTGCAAAATTTTGAGCACCCTATTGCAACCGAGGCAAAATCTTGCTATAATCTACACGAAAAACAAAAATGCGGCAGCATTCGGGCGGTCCCACACCCGAATGCCTGCGCAGGTGACACAACCACCTACACAACGGCCCTACGGCCGCACCGCACTCGTATTATACGACATCCCCGCGCTTCTTGCAAGCACGGCTTTGCCGTCATACGTCTGCGCCGTGTTGCATAAGATTAGTCTCTTACGCTGTGTAGGCTCTGTCCTGCACAGCGTTTTTGTTTTTCACCCAGCCGCCGGGGGGCACTCCCCCTCGGTGTGCTGTGGTGAAAACATATATACGGATGGCGAGAAAAATGATCGAGTACGAAAAAATGTACGCCGTTTTGTGCGGCGCGATCGACACGGCGCTGGAGCTGCTCGAACAAAATGCCGATGCGGCGCAGGTTGCCGCGACGCTTCAGGCCGCGCTGAGCAAAACCGAAAACATGTACCTTGAGGGCAAATGAAAGAAAGCAGGCGAGCAATGCTCGCCTGCTTTCTTCAGTGCAGCTTAACTAACGTGTCATGTCGACTAAGATCACTTCTCCCGTCAGGGCGTTGAGGGTGACGAAATATGTGACCGTGAAGCCATTGCCGATATCGACGTTCGCAATATCCACCTGCCATATGATGCCGTCGGTGCACACTTCTTTGTATGCCGAAACTTCTGCGTTTTCCGCATCGCCGTCTATTGCAGCGACAGCAAGCTCCGCCGCCTTTTCGCGGCTTATCACACTGCTTGCCGCACTCTGCCAGTCGCCGGTGTCTGTATCCGTGCGCACTAAAGTCTCGAGTTCGCCGCCCTCGCTGAGCGTAACTGCGATTTTTCTGCCACCGTACAGATCGTCGGCAAGTTTTTCCCTCAACTCGACCGTCCAGCCGCTGCCGGTATAGCGGTTTGCGTCAAAGCTGCCGAGATCCATGCACGGAAACGCCGCAGACACTATCTTCTGCGCCGCCTCGGTCGCCGCGCTTTCCGAAACTGGGCTTTTCATCTGCACTGCATTGTCCGTGAGCATCACGGCCTTGAGCTCGCCGCTGCCCGACTCGAACAGATACAGATACTTATCCGACTTTTCCGATGTGAGCTCGGTTTTCAGCATGTCCTCATACGCCGAGTCCTCGCCCAGCGGCCTTGTCCACCCGTCGCCGAGCGTCTGCGTGAGTTCCGTGGGCACAAGGGACTGCCCCTCCTGCGCGTTTGCCGCGCCCAGAGCGATAACGGTTATCGCAAGTGCCGCAATGACTGCCAACACGGTCGGGATGTGCTTCTTCATTTTTGCCGCCTCCCTTGATTTTTCGTTTGATAATCTGACGACAGCAAAAACTAAATGTTCCGTTTTTTAGTGGCGATTTTAGGCTATGTCGATACAATTATACATCAGCCCGACCGGAGGCCGCAGAGGAAACCATAAAAACGGGCGGGCAATGCCCGCCCCTACGATATTGATTTTTGTTCCGACAAAACCGTTTTTGCGCTGCGCCGACGGATGAGGTGTAATTCAAATCCGCAGCAGCGTCAATTCGCCTCTAAATTATCGCTTTCGTACATCAGCGCCGTGAGGGCGACGACGGGGGCCGTCTCGCATCGTAGGATGCGTGCGCCCATGGCGCACACATGCATGCCGACCTTACGCGCCATGTCGGCCTCATAGGGCTCAAAGCCGCCCTCTGGACCCGTGATTATCGCGGCCGAACCGAGCTTCTCCGCACCCTTGAGCGCCGTGCGAAGTCCTTCGCGCTCACCAGTCTCGTACATAAAAAATGCCGCCTCCTGCTGTTTTGCGGCGTCCAGCGCTTCGACATAAGTATCAAGCCAGCACACCTCCGGGATGATGCCGCGCCCGGACTGCTTTGCGGCCTCCTCGCTTATCCTGTTCCAGCGCTCGAGTTTTTTCGTGACGCCCTCGGTGCGCTGCACGACGCGCTCGCAGCGGAAAAAGCATATCTCATGCGCGCCGGCCTCGACGCATTTTTGGATGATATAATCGGTCTTGTCTCCCTTGGGCAGACCGCACAGTACACGCACCGACACCGTGGGCTCGGCCGCGCATTCGACGACCTCGATGATCTCGGCCTCTGCTTCATCCTTATCCGAGCGAACGAGGCGGCACTTATAGTCCGTACCCTTGCCGTCGCAGATCGTCATCTCCTCACCCGGGCGCAGGCGAAGCACCTTTATATGCTCTGCATCGCGGCCGCGGATGATCGCTCTGCCGCCGAGCAGATTTGTTCCAAGCGCAAAAAATCTGGGCATGATAAACACCTCGCAAAAATGTGTTTTTTATTATCTCACACCGCTGACATTTTTTCAAGAGCACGCATATAATGCACCGGTGAAGTCTATGGAATTTGATAATTTTGAAAGCGTATGGCAGCGCGTGACCGCGCAGGATGAGGAGCTCCCGCTCCCCGCGCCGCCTCCTGAAAATAAGTGCGAGGAGAAGCTGTGCGTCATAAAGCGCAGCAAAAAAAGCTGCGCCGTGCGCTTTGTCGCCGGGCAGTGAGCCGCCATACCAAACCGTCTCCCGAGTAATTTGAGAGGCGATTTTTATAAAAATGCCGCAGCATTGAGAGAAAAATGTTGTGGTATGCAGTTAGCAAAAAGACGTACACATCAAAAGCTGTGTACGTCTTTTTTGTACTTCGTTGTGTGCGCTCAGCCCTCACCTGCACTCGAAACAATGCCATTCCTCCTCGTGGTGGTGGGCTATTATCTCAAGCCCCGCCGAGCGCAGGGCGGCGGCGACCTCGTCCTCGCGGCCGTCGATGATGCCGGAGGTTATAAACACTCCGCCCGGCGCCATGAACGCGCGCACGAACGGCGCGAGGGGTATTATCACGTCCGAGACAATGTTCGCAAGCACGATATCGTAGCCCGTTCCGAGCATTTTTCTAAGCTTTGCGTCGCCGATTATATCGCCGGCGTAAACTTTCATTTTGTCTTCCCCGATGCCGTTTAGCGCCGCGTTTTCCATTACGGTGTCGGGCGCTTTGGGGTCGATGTCGCAGGCGGTGCAGAAGTCACTGCCGAGAACGAGCGCACCGATGCCGAGTATGCCGCTGCCGCATCCGAGGTCGAGCGCGCGCCTGCCTTCTCCCGCGTATCTTTCGAGCGCGGAAAGGCATATGCGCGTCGTCGCGTGCGAGCCCGTTCCGAATAAAAGACCGGGATCGAGGCGCAGGGGCACTCTGCCATCCTCGGAACAGTCGATCCACTCCGGCACAACGAGGAGCTTTTCGCCGATCTCGAGCGGCTCATAGTACTGCTTCCAGTTATTTTCCCAATCCGCGTCGCACACGGGAGCTGTTTTTACCTCAAACTCCGCCCTGACTGCGGCGAGCTGAGCTGCACCTTCGTCATTATCCTCGACATAGAATTTTACGCGCGAAACGCCCCTATAGCTTTCCTCCAGCTCGGTGTCGACATAGTCCCAGTACTGGCGGTTATTTTCCAAAAACGCCTTGAAATCGTCTTCGTTTTCGATGACAAAGCCGTCTATGCCGAGGGCCGTGAGCCTGTCGCAGACCTCATCTGTGTTCTTGCATTCTATCGTGACTTCCGTATAGTTCATATTCCATCCTCAAAACTGCCTCGCCAAATGGCGAGGCAGCGGTAATATTTTTTGTTTTTATTCAGCGTCGTCGCTTATAAGACCGTAGCCGCCGTTCTTGCGGCGATAGACTACCGAGATCGCTCCGTTCTCATGCTCGTTGCGGAACACAAAGAACTCATGCTCCAGAAGGTTCATCTGAAGGATCGCTTCCTCGGTGGACATGGGCTTGATGGGGAAGCGCTTGCTGCGCACGATCTTGAATTCCTCATCCTCCTCGTCCTCAACGGGAACGAACTCAGGTCTCGCCTCCTTCTCGAGCGCGCCTTCTCTCAGGCGTTTTTCAAGACGGGTCTTGTTCTTGCGAATCTGGCGTTCGATGGCCGCGACGCCGGAATCAACGGAAGCGTACATATCGTTTGTAAGCTCGCTGGCCCTGTAATACAGGCCGTTGTTGGAAACCGTGATCTCAGCCAAGAATCTGCCGCGCTCCATGCTGAACGTGATGTTTGCGCTGCTTTCGGTCTTAAAGAAGCGGTCGAGCTTGCCAACCTTGCGCTCAGTATAGGCTCTGAGCTCTTCGGAGGTGCCCATCTTTTTTTCGGTAAACGTGAATTTCATATGTGCCGGCTCCTTTCTGCTTTGCAGGATATATCCTGCTTGACTTTATTATAGCACAACGCCTTGTAAAAAGGAAGATGCTTTTGTTGAATTTGCCTTAAAAATTCAAAATTTGTTCTTATTTTTTATTCAACACTGATATAACAGTCAGGCAGTGCGGCCTTGAGCGCCTGTATCTGCTCGGCGCTGATGCTGTTTCCGCTGAGCCAGAGCTGCTTGAGATTTTTAAGTGAAGAAAGCTCGGAAACGTCGCTAATGCGGTTATTTGAAAGGTCGAGCGTCTCGAGCGTTTTGAGCTGTGCCAGCGGCGACAGGCGCGATATCGAATTATTTGAAAGGTCGAGGTGCTTTACCTTTGAAAAGCCCGAGACCTTTGAAATGTCGCTCAGTCCGAGGCCGTTTGCTTCGACCGTTTCCGCGTCGCAGGCAAAGTTCTTGCCTCCTAGGACTATCTCACGCTTGAGCTCCGAGTGGCTTATTGTACAGCCGGAGAGCTTCTTTTGAAGCGCTGCCACCGCGGTCTCGCTAAGCTCGGAATTATCCTTTATGCTGAGCTTCTTGAGGTTTTTAAGGCCGTACAACTCTTCAAGAGAGGCGTCCGTCAGCCCGATATCGTCCATCCACAGGGTCTTTAGATTTGTGAGTCTTCCAATGGCGGCGATACTGCCGAGCTCGTTTGAGCTGACGTTGAGCTCTGTCAGACCCGTCAGGTCCTGAAGTGCCGCCACCGATCTTATCCTGTTATTCGCAATGTTCAGATACGTGAGCTTGGAAACGCTCATCAGCGGACTTACATCACTTATGCGGTTGTTTGAAAGATCAAGCTCCTTAAGCTCCGGCAGATCGACCAGCGCAGAGATATCCGATATGGAGTTATCCGAAAGGTCAAGCTTTTTCAGCTTAGTGCACACCGACAGGAGCGAAACATCATGCACATCGCAGCCTGAAAGGTTGAGCTCGGTAACATTGCTGTCAAAGGTCTTGCCGCCGAGCTTTATCTCGATAACATCCTCTTTCGCGTCGTCGCTGTAGATTATGCAGGTCGGCAGCTCCTCCTTGAGCTTTTTAAGCTGCGACTGACTGATCTCCATATCGCCGATGGTAAGCATTGAAAGGCCTTCAATGTCGTAAAGCGGGCTGAAATCCTCGATTTCATTACCGTCAAGGTGCAGCGTACGGAGCGATTTGAGCTTTGAAATAGGGCTTATGTCGCTTATCTTGTTGTTTGAAAGGTCGAGCGAGGTGAGCTTCTTGAGGGAAGACAAGAAGTCTATCTCGCTTATCTTATTGTCCGAGAGCTTGAGACTCGTAAGTTCTGTTAGCTTTGCGATATCCTTAAGCGCGGCAGAGCCTGCGCCCTTGTTTGAGAGGTCGAGCACCGTTGTTTCAACATCGTACTGCTCGCCGCAGATAACAACTATCTTGCCGTTATCATAGTCCTCCTTGGCTTTTTTGAGGCGCTCGATCTCGTTTTTTATCTTATCGTCGCCGCTCGTAGAGCTTTCAAGGATGGCAATTGCGTTAACATAGTCGTACTTTGCCTCATAGCAGCGGCTCATGAGCAGCAGACACTCGTCGGTTTTCTTTATCTCCATCGCTTCGCGCAGCTTGACGAGAGCGTTGTCATAGTCGCCGGCATAGTAATACTCCTGCGCCTGACTGAAGGCGTTATCGTAGCCCTTTTCCGTGCCGCCGCTTCTCAGCGCAAGCATAACTGCCAGCATCACCGCCAGCGCCGCGACGATGGCAGCGCATATGATGATGAGCTTCTTTTTCTTTTTGTGCTCGCGGCGTTCGGCCTGCTCCTGAATGACGCGCTCGGCACTTGAGCCGGGCTCTTCGTACTCGGGCTCGTCATCGTCATATTCGGGCTCTCCGTCCTCATCCTGCGGCGTGAGCTCATAGCCCTCGGTCTCACGCAGGATCTCCTCAAGCTCGGGGTCAAAAATGCTCTTGTAGCCCTCGTTCACCGTGTCGAGGACGGTTTTTTCCTCCTCGACTTTATGTAACTGCTGCTCAATATCGCTTTTTTTGACAACAACGGTTTTTTCCTCATTCGGGTCTTTTCTTATCGTGTCACTCATGTTCGTCACCCTCCTGCGAAAGCGCATCGGGTATGACCTCACCCTCTGGCGGCTCTTCATTGCTGACCAGAAGATCAATGGCCTGCTGCTCCGCACTGCCGGCCTTTTCGGCGGCAAAGTCGCGCTTTTTCATGGCAAAGCAGATACACAGAAGCGCAGCCATTATGCACAGAACCGATATCTCCGGCAGGAGCCCCGAGAGCTCCACAGCCTTGTCCGCCGGCGCGATCATATCCCTGTCCAGATAAATATGTACTATAAGCGGCAGTCCGAACAGCGGCAAGAGCAGCCACTTTGTCCGGATAACGCCGAACACCGTCGCCGTGTAGATAAACGCGACGGCAAGATACAGGCATATGCACAGTATCGTGTGCAGTATGCTGTCAAAGCCAAAGGCCTTTATGATGAAAAACATTACGCCCAGCAGCACCGGAATGAACGTCAGGCTGAAAAAACGTCTGCCGGCATACAGTATCAGGACGATGAACAGCAGGTTGCAGAGTATCGGCAGTGCGATCTGGAACACGATAAAACCGCTTTTCTGGTTTGACCAGAAGCCCCAGTAGCCAAGAAAGCGGCACAGTGCCGACAGCAGCATAAAAATCACCGCAAGCTTTACAAAAAAGTTCTTTCGGCTCACCGAATATCTTATCTTGTCGTTCTCTATCTCCATTTTCATCTCTCCGATCAGAAAGCCCAGTTTCCGTTTTTAAATATCTGCACCATCTCGCCGTTTTCCGTCTCGCCGACAATATCAAGATCCTCCGAGCCTATCATGAAATCCTCGTGGATCATGGATGAATTTATGCCCATATCGCGGCACTGCTCGAGCGTGTAGTTTTCAAAGCCTTTTATGCAGCTTGCAAAACCGTCGCCGAGCGCGAGGTGACATGCCGCGTTTTCGTCAAACAGGGTGTTGTAAAACATGATCCCGCTGTTCCTTATCGGGCTGTCATAGGGAACGAGTGCACACTCGCCGAGCATTTTAGAGCCCTCATCCATATTGACGAGCGTTTTTAGCGCTTCCTCGCCCTTTTCGGCCTTGACCTCGGTAACGATGCCCTTTTCAAAACGGATGCTGAAGTTTTCTATCATCGTGCCGCGATAGGACAGCGGACGCGTGGAGTAGACTATGCCCTCGGCTTGTCCCTTCATAGGGCTCGTGAATACCTCTTCGCTGGGGATATTGGGATTAAAGGTCACATTCGTTCCGAGCGTATCCTCTGCTCCGGCCAGAAACTGCGCCTGCGGAATTAGCCCGACGGTGAAGTCCGTACCGTTTGAGCTCTTATAATGCAATTTGCGCAGAGACAGCGAGTTTAAATACACGCAGCGGCTCTTGAGATCGGCATTGTGATCGCGCCAAGCCGCGATCCCGTCGCCGTCGGCGCGCGAGGTGTACAGTATCGCCTCCCAGAGCTTTTCGACGGCCTCGGCCTCGTTCAGTTCCGGAAACACCTTTTTCGCCCACGCCCTGCCGGGCACGGCGGCGATGACCCACTGGTACTTGTTCTCCATCGAGTCGCGGATTGGCTTTATGACCGGCCAGCGCATCTGCACGCTTTTGCCCCACTTTTCCTGATCGAGTCCGTCAAGCCCCGAGGGATCGGCAGATTCGATATAGATCATGGCAGGCAGCGTTTTTGCCCTATGCAGGAGCTTTTCCTTCTCCCAATCCGTGATCTCGCCGAGACGCTCGACTGTCTGATACTTCACATGCTTTAACCTGAGCGGCTGGTGCGTCCACTCAACTCTTACCTCGGCAGCACCCGCGAGGTAGCACTGCTCAACGAGCATTTCCACAAACTCTGGCTGATCGAGCTCGGTGGAGATGATAACGTCCTGTCCCTTCTGCACATTAGCGCCGACCTTGACTATAAGCTCGGCATAGCTTTCAAGCTTTTTGGTATCCATATATAAAAACATCTTCCTTTTGTATAAATATAATCAAAGTTATTTTATCACATGGGTTACAAAATTACTACACATTTATATTACCGGCACGAATTTTTTCGTAGAAATTCATATTGAGTTAACAAGTTTCCTATAGTATACTTAATCATTCAATAATTCAGTGTTTTCAAAGGTGATATCATGGTATCGAAAACTCAGTGGCGGGCAATAGCGATCGTTCTCGCCGTCGTGCTGCTGCTTGCCTCATTCATGACGGGGCTGACTGGCATCGCGGACAATATAAATCCCGTGGGCGAGGTACGCGCGGACTACACGGCGTTTAAGAAAAACCTCGATGCGCTCAGCGATAACAACAAGGCTCTCAAAGACGGCAAAGCCGAATACGACGCAAAGAAGGCCGAGTACGACGAGCAGCTTGCCGCTTACAACGAAAAGTACAAGCAGTATGAGGCTGCGGACAAAAAGTATAACGAGGATGTTCTGAGCTACAATCAGCAGCTCATAGCCTACAATGTCGGCAAGAGCCAGTTTAACAGCAGCGGCGCGCAGAGCGCAATATCCTCCGGCCGCGATCAGCTCAATTCCGGCTGGGAGGCGTACAATCAGGGCAAGGCCGCCTACGACCAGCTCACATCTGCGATCAGCGAGCTTGAAAGCAAGTTCGTTCCGCACCGGCTGGCATTGAAGATCGTCGGCAGCAAGGCCGGCATCGACCTTACCGACAGTTACATCTCCGACATGAAGGCTCAACTCGACTCGGCTTACGCGCAGCTTCAGCAGGGCGAGGCCGGCCTGTCGCAGGCGCAGCAACAGGTAGACTCCGCGCAGGCGCAGCTTTCAAGCATGCAGAACGAGATCGCGTCTGGTCCCGCTAAACTCGATGCCGACGGGCAGTCCGTCGCCGCCGCAAAAGCTGAACTTGACAAGGAAAAGGAGGCTCTCGACGCGAAGGCCGAGGAGCTCTCCGTTTACGAGGACACCGCCGAGAAGGTCGAGCGCGGCCGCGAAAGCCTCATCGACGAGGGCTACGGCACGGCGGATAACACCACCGCCGAGCTTTTGAGCTCCGCGAAAAAGCACGAAAGCACTCTGCATTGGGCATATCTCAAGTCGCTCATATCATTTATCGTGACATATGCCGCGCATCTTTTGGCCGTTGCGGCCGCGGCGGCGGCACTCATACTACTCAGCAAGAATCAGACCTCACGCTCGTTTAAGCTCGCCGCTTTGGGCGCAGCCCTCGGCGCTGTGAGCGTTATCGCCTCGCTTATCTACGGCAGCATCGACACGCTGGCCTTTGCCGCAGCCGTCCTCGCCGCCGTCGGCGTAGGACTTTCGCTAAACATAGAAAATGAAGAATAAAAAAACGTCCGCTCACAGAGCGGACATTTTTTGTTAATCCCAAAGCTTTTCGGGGTATATCCCGCGAGCCTTCATATCGGCTATCGCGGCCTTGACAGAATCGAGATCCTCACGGTAGGTCATGCCGTACCACGTTTCATTGCAGTCGAGTATGCGCACCGTCGCGAGCCCCTCTCGGAGCTGCTCGTTTGCGACAAAGGGCAGGAAGTATTCGCACTTGAGGGGATTCACCGGCAAGCTTCTATCCAGGAACACAGGAAAACGCGCGCACAGCTCATCGAGCATCATCGTCGAAAAGCCCCAGAAGTTCATGGATACCGTCGCATCGCCCGAAAGCGGCACGAAGGTCTCGCCGTCTTCGGTATATGCCGCGTCCGCACCGCGCTTTTCAATGTGCGTGCGCTCGGTTATATCGACAAGATATCCGTTTTCTATATCGCACACGCCGCGCGCGACAGAGCCGTTTTCGGTGACGGTATTGCGCAGCTTATAGCCGACCATGGCGTATTCGCCGGGTCTTCTGTCGCCGCTTAAAAACTCGTACATCGCTTTGTACGCGCCCGCGCCGTAAAAATCGTCGGCGTTTATCACGGCAAAGGGCCCGTCGACGACACCGCGGCAGCACATTACCGCGTGGCCCGTACCCCATGGCTTTTCCCTTCCCTCGGGAACACTGTAGCCCTCAGGCAGAACGTCAAGCTGCTGATAGATGTATTTTACGTTAAAATACTTTTCCATACGATCGCCGACGGCGGCCTTAAAGCTGTCCTCTATCTCGTGCTTTATAATAAATGCAATATTACGAAAACCGGCACGATATGCATCAAACAGCGAAAAGTCTATTATAGCGTGCCCCTCGGCATCGACAGCAGTTATCTGTTTTAATCCGCCGAAGCGGCTGCCCATCCCGGCAGCCATTATAACAAGCGTAGGCTCTTTCATATCACTTACCGCTCAGATCGAGTTCGTTTATCCCCATTGCCACGGATATACCGCGGATAGCCTCGAAGGTCTTTTCCTGCGCGATCTCCATTCCGGCGTTCATTGCGTCTTCGGTGAATTCCTTCACGTCGTCGGGAAGCTTTATGACAGTCTCGGTCGTGATATCGAACACGAAATACTTCTCCTCGGGATCGTTTATCTTTATGTTCAGCAGCAGGAAAGCAAAGCCGCTCCACTCCTCGGGAAGCTTGACGGACACCTTGCCGGTCTGCGTGAGCTGAAGCTCCGCGCCGATGCTCGTGTCAAGCTTGCTGGTGAGATTCACGGTTTTAAAATCGATATAATCAACCTTCATTTTTCATTCACCTTTCAGTTAGTTCTCTTTTTTCCGACGAAAAACGCCGCCATAAGTCCCGGCCCGCAGTTTGAACCGATGGTCGTTCCGATGTAGGTGTAAAACACGTCGCGGAAGCCGAATTTCTCCTTTATCTCCTCGCCGAACTGCTCTGCCTCCTCGGCGATGTCCGAATGGCAGATATAAAGCGTCTGGCCCTCGGGATCGACGCACAGGTCGTTTATGATCTTGTGTATGCGCTCGATAGTGTGCTTTTTACCGCGTTCCTTGGCCTGAACGATGAGATGTCCGTCAAGGTCAAGGTTCAGTATCGGCCAAATGTTCAGAGCATGGGCTATCGTCATGCCCGTGCGGCTGACTCTGCCGCTGCGGTAGAGGTAGGTAAGGTCGCCCGTGGTGTAATAGGTGTTTATATTACCCTTGACCTTTTCAAGCTCCGCCTGACAGTCGTCCGCACTGCTGCCGCAGTCGCGAAGATCGGCGGCCAGGATGGCGAGCATACCGTAGCCTACGGAGGCAAGGGTCGAGTCTATGACCCTTATGTCCGCGTCGGGGTGATCGGCCTTGAGCATGTCCGCCGCCGAAACGGCGTTTGCCCATGTTCCGGATATTCCGCTGCCGAGCGCTATGTGGACGATGGGCTTCTTCTCCTCGAGAAGCGGCGTCCAGAATTCAACAAACTGATACGGTGTGACCTGACTCGTTTTCGGACAGTCGCCCGAGCGCATACCGTCGTAAAAGCCTTTAAGATCCTTCGGATCCATCGTATCGGTGAAGCTCTTGTCACCGATGGCATAACTCATTTTGAGCGGTATTATACCGCGGCTGCTGCAAAAGCTCAGCGGCAGATCGCAGCCGGAATCCGTCGTTACTATAAAATTGCCCATTTCCCTGTTCCTCCTGTATTTTATATTGCAAGCATTTCTATTTTTCTTCCGCTGGAGCTTATAAGCCCCTCTTCGCGCATGAGGCGCAGCTCGCGCATAAGGCTCGTGCGGTCAACGCAAAGATAATTTGCAAGCTGCGACAGGCTCAGCTCCGTTTCAAAGCTGTGGCTGCCCGTCTTCTCGGCAAGATACTCAAAATAGCTTATAAGCTTCTGCCGAACGGTCTTTTTGCTTATCATGTTTATCCGCAGTGCCATCATCTGCGCCTTTTTTGCCGAAAGGCCGAAGAGATTTTTCGTTATCTTCGTATGATGCTCACAGGCGTTGGGGCATCTTCCGTAGAGCGTGCTCATTTTGAAGAACATGACGCTGCAATCGGAGTCTGCCTCAGCGACATAGCCGAGGCCGCTGTACGGCATGGTGAACACTTCGCCGAATATGTCGTTCACGCCGTAGTTTTCAAGCAGCGTGTACTCGCCCTCGCTGTCGACGCAGTATAGATGCGCTTTGCCGGAGAGCAGTACGCACAGGCTTTTTATCTCCGGCTCAAAGACGAGTATCGTATCGCCCTTTTTGAATTTGCGCACCTCGGGTCTGAAGCAGCTCATCATCGCGTCGATGCTCGCACAGGTAACGCCCTTGAAAAGCTCAACATTCTGAAGCTCCATTGCTAAATTCACCCCTATAGACGATTTTTGAACGATTATATCACACAATTGTCGTATATGCTACAATCATTTCGCATAAAAACGTATAAAATCATATCATAAAACACAATTTTGGGAGGTTTACCATGCATTGCACGAGAAAAGTTACCGCCGATCTGACCTGGATCGGAGCCGATGACCGCCGCCTTGCCTGCTTCGAGGGCGTTTACGGCGTTCCCGACGGCGTTTCCTACAACGCGTATCTCTTAAACGACGAAAAGACCGTTTTGTTCGACACGGTCGATAAGGCTGTAAGCCGCACATTCTTTGAAAACCTCGCCCATGCTCTTGACGGAAGGCAGCTCGACTACCTCGTCATCTCGCATATGGAGCCCGACCATGCGGCCACCATCGAGGAACTGACGCTGCGCCACCCCGAGGTGACCATCGTCTGCAATGCGAAGATAAAGACCATGCTCGGTCAGTTCTTCTCGCTGTCTGACAGTCTTAAATACCACATTGTCGCCGAGGGCGATAAGCTCCAAACCGGCAGACACGAGTTCACCTTTGTCATGGCTCCGATGGTGCACTGGCCCGAAGTCATGATGACCTACGATCTGACCGACAAAATGCTCTTCTCGGCCGATGCCTTCGGCACCTTCGGCGCGCTCAACGGTCACCTGTTCAGCGACGAGGTCGATTTCTTTGCCGACTACGTCGACGAGGCACGGCGCTACTACACAAACATCGTCGGCAAATACGGCGCACAGGTGCAGGCAGTTCTCAAAAAGGCAGCAGGGCTTGAGCTCAATTACGTCTGCCCCCTGCACGGCTTTGTATGGCGCAGCCACTTCGGAGATTTCCTCGACAAGTATCTCAAGTGGAGCTCCTACACTCCCGAGGAAGACGGCGTAATGATCGCCTATGCCTCGGTTTACGGCCACACGGAGAATACCGTAAATATTCTTGCCTGCAAGCTCGTCGAGCGCGGTGTCAAGGTCAAGGTGTACGACACCTCCGTAACTCCGGCATCCTACATTCTCTCCGACGCGTTCAGATACAGCCACCTCGTTTTTGCCTCGACAACGTACAACGCCGGTATCTTCGTCACCATGGAAAATCTCGTACACGATATCGCAAACCACAATCTTCAGGGGCGTAAGATCGCCATACTCGAAAACGGCTCATGGGCAGCCACCAGCGGCAAGCTCATGAAGGATATCCTCGGTAAGCTGCGCGGCACGCAGTTTATAGGCCAGACCGTTTCGCTCAAATCAGACATCACCGAGGCACAGCTAAGTGAACTCGACGCGCTGGCCGATGATATCGCCTCGGACATTCTGCCCAGACTGCCGGTCCTCGAAGCGGCGGCGGAGCCCGCGGGCAATGCACTCGAGGTCGACAACAAGGTATTCACCAGGTTCAGCTACGGCGTTGAGATACTCACCACGAACGTCAGCGGCAAGGACTACGGCTGTGTCATAAACACCGCAGGTCAGGTCGCAGCGAGCGACCCGAAGAAGATCACCATCTCCGTCATAAAGAAGAATAACACCTGCGACATGGTCGCAAAGGCCGGAAGATTCAACATCTCCATCCTTACCGAGGACGCACCCTACACTCTGTTCCAGCACTTTGGATTCCAGAGCGGACGCGATGTCGATAAGTTCGCCGATTTTGCCGACCTCGACCGCATGTCAAACGGCATCCCCTATGTGACGAAGTACACAAATGCCGTACTCTCCTGTGAGGTCATCGACATTGTCGATGTTGAAACTCAGGTGCTGTACGTTGCGAACGTCGTCGAGGCAAAGATACTGTCCGACGCACCCAGCTGCACCTATGCGTACTACCACGCTCACATAAAGCCCAAGAAGAACCCCGCTCCCGCGCCGGTCGAGGGCTATGTCTGCAAGGTATGCGGCTACTTCCACGAGGGAAGCGAGCTGCCCGACGACTTCACCTGCCCCCTGTGCAAGCACGGCAAGGAGGACTTCGAGCATGTCGTTCCCGAGGTCAGAGAGCCTGTCAAGGGCTACGTCTGCACAGTGTGCGACCACTTCGTCGAATGCGACGGAGAATTGCCCGACGATTACGTTTGTCCGATCTGTAACCACGGCAAGGAGGATTTTGAGCCTGCCGTCAGATGATCAGATAATAAATACACTAAAACGCGCAAACACACGAAAAGCCCGGTTCATCCGAACCGGGCTTTTCGTGGTATCTTATTCACTTAAAGATAATTATCAGCGCCGTACAGACGATGCCGATAACGAGCATAACGGCAAGGCCGGTTTTGCTCGGCTTTTTCACCTGAAGGGGAACGACGAACATAAGGCCGTTAACTAAAAGCAGCAGCGTATACGCTATCGGGAAAGCTCCGGCCAAAAGTCCGCGGAAGCAGAACAGCAGCGGCACCGTCAGCGCCGAGGATGTTATCGGAACGCCGAGATAATGCTTACGCTTTTCGTTCGTCTGCTTCTGGCGCGTCTCCTCGGTGACATTAAAATACGCAAGCCTTATGAGACCGGCGAGCGCAAACAGCGCCATTATCGCTATCTGCCACCACTCCCTCGCACCGACGCAGACGCCGATAACAAAGGGCAGAACGCCGAAGCACACGATGTCGCTGAGCGAATCGAGCTGGATACCGAAGCGCTTCTCCTCATCCGTGCGGTCCTTTTTCGTGCGTGCGATGATACCGTCGAACATATCGCAAAAGCCCGAGAACATCAGGCATATGACCGCAGGGGTGATCTTACCCTGTATGGCAAGCCCCATGCCGGTCACCGACGACAGCATACCGATGAAGGTGAGCCACACCGTGTAATTATAATAACCTATCAAGAAAAACATCTCCAATTTGCACTCTCAACTGTATGAGGAGTATACCACACAGTCCCCGTCTGTTCAAGCCTTATTTCGACAAGATGTTCACAAAGCATTGAAAACTCTATGCAATTTTTGTTTTTGATGCTATACTGACCTCGGAGAGAATTTCACCCGGAGGGAAGAAGAATGGAACTTAGCGATGTTAAGTATTCGCAATATCTGCAAATATTGCGTGAAGAGCTCCTGCCCGCAATGGGCTGCACGGAGCCTATCGCCATGGCCTACGCGGCGGCAGAGGCGCGCCGGACGCTCGGCAAAATGCCCGACAGGATCGATATCGTCATAAGCGGAAACATCATAAAGAATGTTAAAAGCGTCGTCGTTCCGAACACGGGCGGCCTCAAGGGCATCACGGCGGCGGTCGCCGCGGGAACGGTCGTCGGCGACGCGGATAAGCAACTTGAGGTGCTGTCCTCCGTAAAGCCCGAGGAGATACCGAGGGTAGCCGAATTTATGGACAGCTGCGAGATGACCGTCATGAAGTCCGACAGCGGAAAGCTTCTTGATATCGACCTGCATATGTACGCGGGCACGGACAGCGTGCGTCTTCGCATCTGCGATAATCACACGAACATAGTGCTCATAGAGAAAAACGGCGAAACGCTGTTTAAAAAGGACTCGTCCGACGGAAAAAGCAGTGAAACAGACCGCAGCATTCTAAACGTGCGCGATATCCTCGATTTTGCGCAGTCCGTGCGCCTTGATGATGTGAGCGGCCTGCTCGAGCGGCAGATAGATTATAACCTCGCCATAAGCGAGGAGGGGCTGAGCGGAAACTACGGCGCGTCGATCGGCAAAACGCTTCTGGAAACACGCGGCGACGATGTACGCGTTCGCGCACGCGCCCAGGCTGCGGCAGGCTCGGACGCGAGGATGAGCGGCTGCGAGCTACCCGTCGTCATAGTCTCCGGCAGCGGAAATCAGGGCATGACCGCTTCCCTGCCCGTTATAGTGTACGCACTGGATATGCATGCAAGTCACGAGCAGCTTCTGCGCGCACTTGTCGTTTCAAATCTCATCACTATCCATCAGAAAACGCCCATCGGCAGGCTCAGCGCCTTCTGCGGCGCGGTCTCGGCCGGCTGCGGTGCGGCGGCCGGTGTCGCATGGCTCGTAGACGGCACATACGAAGCCGTTTCCGCAACGATAACAAACACCCTCGGCATGATATCCGGCACAGTCTGCGACGGGGCAAAGCCTTCGTGCGCAACGAAGATCGCCTCCGCAGTCGAGGCAGGGCTTCTTGGCTTTGACCTGTACGAAAAGGGCAAAGCGCTGCACGGCGGCGACGGAATACTCAAAAACGATGTCGAGAAGACCATAGAGTCTGTCGGCCAGCTCGCCCGCGAAGGCATGCGTGAGACCGACGAGGAGATACTCGACATAATGCTCGACGAATAAGAATAAGGTAAGAAAAGATCCCGTCATGTTAGACGGGATCTTTTCTTATTTGCCCTGTTTTTTAGGTTTTGCGTTTTTCTGATACAGTATGGCAAGGCCCTTGAGCAGCAGGTCCGGCTCATGGCGTATCTCATGGCGGCAATACGGGATTATTCCGCCGGACAGGCCGCCGGTCGCAACTATCGTGGCCTTCTGGCCGAGCTCGTCCTCCATACGGTCTATCATGCCGTCGATCATCGCGGCAGTTCCGAACACAGCGCCGGACTTCATGCTGTCGACGGTGTTTGTCGCAATGCACTTTTTCGGCGCTTCTATTGAGATGTTCGGCAGAAGGCTAGTGCCCTGCGAGAGCGCCTCGAACGAGAGGTTCACGCCCGGTATGATCGCACCGCCGATGTACGCGCCGTCCTTATCTATGGCGACTATGGTCGTAGCCGTTCCCATATCGACGATGATGATCGGAGGCTCGTACATGGAAACCGCGCCGACAGCTCCGGTTATCAGATCGCCGGCAAGCGTGCCCGGATCGTCGATCTTCACGTTGACGCCGGTTTTTATGCCTGCGCCGACTATCATGCATTCAAGCCCCGTGAGCTTGCGCACCGCCGAGCGTATCGCCCGGTTTACCTGCGGCACGACCGAGGCCATGATAGCCCCGTCAAAGTTCATATAGTCGACCCCGTCGAACGCAAAGCTCTGGCGCATTTTAAGCGCGTAGTCGTTGGGCAGATCGCTCGTGTTCGTCGCAAGTCGGCTGCGGCTTACTATAACGCCGTTCTCAACACAGCCGAGAACAACATTCGTGTTTCCGACATCTATCGTCAGTATCATAAACTCTTACCTCAATTGATCAATGCATTTTCTTGCCGGCGCGGATGATCCGCTCGATTCCCGCGGCAAGCAGCACGTTAACGCCGAGCTCCACCAGAAAGTTAAGGCCCGTCAGTCCAACAATGATATACAGCAGCATATTCTGACCGCCGGCCCAGCCGTTTAACGTATCAAAGAAAAATACCAGCATGCCCAAGATGAACAATCCGGTATTTACAACGGGGCAAACAATGCCGGACACCAGAACAGCCGTCTTGTCGTTTTTCTTCGATATCGCCTCGTAGCACAATCCGGCGAGGAAGCCCGCCGCCGCACCTTTTACAAGGCAGATGAGAACGCAGCCCACAGGATTTATGCTCATCAGCAGCATGACCGTGCCGCCGTCCCAGCCGAGAATGCCGGTTATGAGCACAACAAGGCCGAACACACCGCCGAGATACGCGCCCGCGCCCTTGCCGTAGATGGCCGTGCCGATTATTATCGGCGCAAGAGCCAGCGTTATCGAAAACGGGCCGAAACGCACAAACGTGCACAATACCTGAAGCACCACGATGATCGCGGTGAAGATCGCAAGGCCGGTCATGCGCCGAGTCTTGCCCATTTGTTTGCCGTTATTCATTTTTACCTCCTGCTGTCGCCCCGATCCGTGCCGGGTGCGGCGCTGTTTTTATTACTGACGGGAACCAAACACCCGTCAGCTATAGCTGACGAGAGCTGAACCCCTGCCGCCTGTCAGCAGCCCTTTTCGGCGCTTTTCGCCCTTTTTATCTTGATGGGCGCCGGCCCATCTTCACTAAAGAAGAACGAAAATCACCTGAAAATTGACAGCAACAGGTGCTTTGCAGTTTTGGCAGAGCTGATTTTTGCTCAGGCAAGGCAAAGCCCGCAGGGAATACTGACGTATTTTCAAGGGTTTTAACGAAGCATGAGTGAAAATCAGCCTGTCAAAACCGGTAGGTGTTCGACTCCCGTCAGCTATAGGCATCAGCCTATTTCGCGTAAAATAGTACAATATGCGCGCCGCATTGTCAATACGATATCAATTATTCTCCCCCGATAGCCGCAAAAAATTATTCGATTGCAAGGACAATTGCAATGTGATAAAATTATTAAAATCAATCAATAACCGGGAGAAATGTTATGGAAAAGAAATGCTGGTATAAAGAAATGGCGGTGTATCAGATATGGTGCCGCAGCTTCTGCGACGGCAACGGCGACGGCATAGGCGACCTGTGGGGCGTTTTGTCGAAGCTCGACTATATCGCCTCGCTGAATGTCGACGGCATATGGTTCTCGCCGCTGTACCCCTCGCCCAACGCCGACTACGGCTACGACATATCCGACTATAAAAACATCCACCCCGACTTCGGCAACCTTGAGGTTTTCAAGCAGGTGCTCGACGGCGCGCACGAGCGCGGAATGCGCGTTTTCATGGATCTTGTCGTCAACCACTCCTCCGACGAGCACGAGTGGTTCAAGGAAAGCCGCAAAAGCAAGGATAACCCCTACCGCGACTATTACTACTGGCGTCCCGGCAAGGGCAAAAAGCGTCCCCCGAACAACTGGGACAGTCTGTTCGAGGGCAGAGCCTGGGAGTATGATAAGACAACCGATGAATGGTACATGCACATATTCTCAAAAAAGCAGCCCGACCTTAACATGGCAAACCCAAAGGTGCGTGAAGAGGTAAAGGACATCATGCGCTTCTGGCTGGATATGGGCGTCGACGGCTTCCGCGAGGACGTCATAACCTACATTGCCAAGGCAGACGGTCTGCCAAGCGCGAAGGTGAAGCTCCCCGCGGCGACGGGCATGCAGTACTATACCAATCTGCCCAAAGTCCACGATTATCTTGCCGAGTTCAAGCGCGACGTTCTGGATTTCTACGACTGCTTTACCGTCGGCGAGGGCCCGCGCATGGAGCCCGAGGTCGCCCTGAGCTATGTTCGCGAGGGCAAGGACAAGGTGCTGGACATGATGATAAACTTCGCTCACATGGAGGCAGACTGCTTCATAACAGACTTCATGCAGCACCCGTTTAACCTCATAAAGCTCAAAAAAGCCTTCACCAAATGGCAGACGCAGATGTACGGCAAGGGATGGAACGCGCTTTACATGGAAAATCACGACCATCCGCGTATAATAAGCCGCTACGGCAGCGAAAAATACCGCGTTGAAAGCGGAAAAAGCATAGCGGCGAGCTATCTGTTCCAGCGCGGCACACCCTTTGTATATCAGGGGCAGGAGATCGGCATGGTGAATACGCCGCTCGACAGTCTCGACAAATACGAGGATATCATGGTCAAGAACAATGCCCGTATCGCGCGCTCGCTCGGTCTGTCAAAGGACACTGTGCTTAAGCTCGCGCAGAAGGCCTCGCGCGATAATGCGAGGACATGCATGCAGTGGTCAGATGCGCCCAACGCCGGCTTCACGAGCGGCAAACCTTGGTTCGTCGTAAACGGCAATTATAAAGACATTAACGTTGAAAGCCAGCTCGACGATCCGAACAGTATTCTTAACTTCTACCGTGACGCATTGCAGTTTAGACGCGATAACCCCGTCGTCATATACGGCGACTATCTCGAGCACATGCCAAAAAGCAAAGAGCTATACGTCTACGAGCGAAACCTCGCCGGAAAGAAGCTGCTGGTCGTCTGCTCATACTCCGAAAAGAGCGTGCGCTTCGACGCACCGGACGGCATCACGCTTGACGAAACAAAGCAGGTCTTCGGCAACTACGACAACAATTTTGTAATATCCAACGGCTTTACCACAAGGCCGTATGAAATGAGGGTGTATCTGTTTTGATGAGAAAAGCAAACCGCGCGATAACGGATTTTGAGGAGATAAGGGCGCTTATAGATAAGTGCGACACCATACGTCTCGGCTTTGCCGACGGGCAGGAGGCCTACATCGTGCCCCTATCCTTCGGCTATGAGGCCGAAAACGGAGAATTTACGTTCTACGTTCACGGAGCGAAGGTCGGCCGCCGGCACGAGCTTGCGGCTAAGAATAATCGAGTGTGCGTCGAGGCGGATATGTGCCTGCGCTTTGTCGACCAGACGGCGGACTACAAAAGCTTCATCGGCTGCGGCGAGATAAGCGAGATACACGGCGAGGAGGCCGTCAAGGGTCTCACTCTCCTGTGCCGCCACTGCGGCTTTAATGAGATGGGCTGCTCGGAGGCTGTAGTCAACGCCACCTGCGTCGAAAAGATCGTCGTCCGCGAATTTTCCGCAAAGCAGAGATTTAAGTGATTTTTTATTGAATCATAAAAAACAAAAAGCAAGGTCAATGGACCTTGCTTTTTGCTTTTGAGAGGTTTATTGCATAGCGCAGAAGCGCTGGATTATTGAGGCCATTTCCGCACGGTTTGCGGTCTTTGACGGAGCGAATGTTCCGTTCTTATAGCCGGAAACTATGCCGTTCTGGCTTGCCCAGAGAACCGGGCTCTGTGCCCACGCAGAGATCGCGGATGCATCGCTGAAGCTAAGCTCGCCGCTGACTTCGGGGTTCTCCATGTAGCGATAGAGCATGGATACGAGCTGTTCACGGTTAATGGCCTGCTTGGGGCTGAACTTATCCGCGGTGTAGCCATAGGTGATGCCCTTATCGAGCGCCCATGCTATTGCATCGTAGGACCAGCGGCCTTCCTGAACGTCCTTGAAGCTTACACTCAGGCCGTCGACGGAGGGGCTGCCTGCCATGCGATAGAGGATAGCTACGAACATCTCACGGGTCATGGTGCCGGCAGGAGCAAACTCGGTGTCGGTCATACCAAGCATGAGCTTGTTTTCGTAGACGTACTTGACGCTGCCTGCATACCATGCGTCGGATGCAACATCCTTGAACGGGAGGCCGCTGTCATCGCCCGAGTCGAGGAAGTCGTCGCCGAGGAGGTTGGAGAATGCGAAGTTGCTGATGAATGCATATTCGTCGCGCTGGTGCACCTTGTGAGTGAGGCTGTTTGCAAAGTAGACAACGTTTACTTCGTTGGCCGCATCGGCGCTGAGCTTGCCCTGATAGGAGATCGCCTGAACGGAACCGTCGAGGTAAGCCTTGGCGGCCGCCTGCTGATCTGCGGTGATCATCTTGATAAAGCCCTCGGTCGGGGTCTTGCTGCCGTCCATCTTGACGAGGACCTGTGCGCCGTCGGGGATCTTGGAGAAGTAGCCGATGCCGTAGCCGTAGAGGACATCGTCCTCATCCATGACGTAGGATGCGTTTACGAGGGTGGTGGTCGGGTAGGTTACATAGCCGAGGCAATCCATGCCGTCTGCCGCGCTGCGGGTAAGTGCGTCGCCAAAGATGTTCTTGCGCGTTGCGGAGGAGCCGTAGCCGATGTACGGAGTACCTGCGAGGACCTCGGCCTTTGCAGCGTCGTTAAGTGCGCTTGCGCCCATGATGAGGTCCGCCTTTGTCGGGTCGGAGGTGGTTGCAAAGCCCATGAGCTCAAGAGCTGCGCGGTCGTAGTTCCAGTTGCCGTGGCTCCAGTTGATGCGGCTGGTCCACTTGAAGCCCGCGTCATCCGGACCGACTTCGCCGGTGATGTAAACAGTGGGAGCTTTGGTGATGACCTTTGCCGCCGGAACGTCAGCCTTGGCAAGGCCGGTGCCGCTGAGTACGTACTTTGCAGAAACGGACTGCCAGTCTGCATAGCTGCAAACAAAATCGCCGTAAAAATCGCTTTCGCTGTCGGTGACCATACCGACGGTCTTGCCTGCCTTGAGCAGAGCGTTGACTGCTGCCGTGGAATCCTCGGATGCATTGGAGATGACGACATATTCGTCGGATTTGCCGGTGAAGTAGGAGCCGAGCTTATTTGCGATGTAGCTGAGGCAGTCGTCGTGATCCATCCAGTCGCCGCATGCGGCCTTGATGGTCTTGTAAGCTGCGGGCTCTGTTACGGTGATCATGTCAAAGCCGCGGGTCTCGTTAAAGGAGGTGATGCCCTCGGAGTACAGAACGGTCCAGCTCGAAATGAGAGTGCCGTCGTACAGAACGCCGTTTGCAACGGAGCGCTTTGCCTGGTACATGGAAACGATCATCGTTCCGGCGGGATAGGTAACGCCTTCATAAGTGAATTCCTTGTCGGTTAGGAGGACCTTGACGTCATTGCGGGAAAGCCACTCCATCATGTCGCCGGCGGCCTGGAGGTTAGTTTGATTCACACCGTCGAGAGGAATAATGTAGCACTCGGGGTAGAAGTTGCCGTTCTCGCCTTCGCCGTCAAACTCGGGACGGAAAAGGTCGGACTCCGCGCCTTCAACGTCGTTCTGGTCGCACAGCCACTGGCCGACGAGATCATATGCATCGGAGTTCTTGTTGCCGACGCCGCGGCTGTATATCTCGGTCTGGGATGCGAGGTAGCCGAGCTTTTCGCCGGCTATGTAGTTTGCCTGGCCAAGGCAGCCGTACTGAACGAGCTGTGCGCCTGCGTCGTTGTAGCCGGGAAGCTCAACGGTGTAAGCCACGGTGCCCTGAAGCATCGCAAACTGCGGAGTGTAGGAGGTGGACATATCGTCCCAGGGGTCACTCCAGTAGGTGGTGCCGTCGCCGTTATCGGTGAGGTAGTCGCGCTGGGGAATGACATAGCTGTTGTAGGTATCGTTATTGGCAACAGCCGCGATGCCGAGAGCCTCGCCGCCGGCTATCAGGTGATCTGCCAGCAGGTCGTACTCAAAGTTCGGCTCGTGAGGGGGATCGCAGGGCTCGCACTGGAAAGCTTCAACGCGGCCGTGGAACTCGGTAAGGGATACGGGATTGAAGGTCGCGATAAGCTGCTGCATGTTCTGAGTTTCCTCAGTGGTCTGGAAGGAGTTATCGCGGTTGAGATCGTAGCCGTTGGAGGCTTCGCGGGTTATGTAGGTACGTCCTTCGACGTTCTCCTCGGGAACGAGGATGAAGAACACACCGTCGAGCAGTTCGTCGATCGTGGTGTTCACGGTCTCCTGCTCATAGAACTTGTCGAGATCGACAACGCCGGAGCTGCTGTTATCGCCCGTCAGCCAGCCGAGATAGGTAGCGCTGTCCTTTACGAGATCGGGAACAGCCAGACTGGTCGCTGCCTTCTCGCTTTCAAACTCTGCTTTGCCCTCGGCGGTGAAGCCGGTGAGGTTATTGTAGCTGAGCTTGCCGTCGCCGTTTGCGGCATTTACGAGCATCCATGCAAACTCCATGATGCCGTCGGTCGCCGCAACTTCATTCGCGTGAATATTTGAGAACATCACGGGAACTTTAATGTCGTCGTACTTGCCGGCCTTTATATCCGCCAGAACCTGATCGGGCTGGGTCTCCGCCTTTTCGGTGAACTCGAGCCATTTGGTCACGCTGCTCTGGTCTTTTGCAACTATAAGGTAGGGCATATCGAGCGCTTCATAAATATCGCCCGAAGACTTGCCCATGGAATACTTCTGCACAAAGATGCCGGAATCCTTCGCTGCCGCTACCATCTCATCAAGCTCGGTGTAGATCTCGTCCATCGTGTGGAAGCTGTCGTAGGGAGCTATTTTTACGGGAACAGAGCCGAGGACATTGCCCTGTGCATCGGTCGCTGTGAGATTGAAATAGCCGCAGGAGTCGAGGTACGCGCCGCCCTCATCGTGAGGAGCGCTGTTGTCGGGGTAAATTTCGCCGGTCCACCAGTCGTAGCCGAAGAAGAAGTCGTTGGTACTGAACTCGGCAACGAGGCACTTCTGACCGTTTGCATCGGTAACGCTGGTCTTAACTTCGTTAAAGAACTGCGTTTTGCCATCGTCACAGATCCAGGTATCGAGCGCGCCGCCTTCGGTCTGGTTCGGGAAGAGCTCCTTGCTCACATAACTCTTGGAGCTGTCTTTGACCATCGTCCACGTTACCGTGGATGGGTCAACGTCTGCGCTTACCGGGATAGTCGCCTTGTAATCGCGTCCTTCCGCAAGAGATATTATATCTTTACCTTCGCCGGACACATTTTCAAAGCTTGCGCTTATCGGGTCTGCCGAGACCGTGATCGGAACTATCGACACGAGCATCAGCACGACAAGCAGCATGGAAATGAATTTCGTGAAATTGTTGTTTGTCTTTGCTTTATGCATGTTTTCCACCTTTGTCGCCTTTCTTAAGCATAAGGGGAGCATCCGAACTCCGCCTCAGCCATGATTTTTGCCCTTTCTCTGCGTTATCGTCCTTGAAATACGTCAGTATTCCTGCGTCCTCTGCCTTGATAAAGAGCAAAAACTCAATGGCTGAGGCCTGCGATTTTTAAGCGAGAGATGTGCGTTGCAGACACGGCTTTGCGATTGAGGAAGGCCGGCGCCTTGTGATTGAGCAAAACGAAGTCTTCATCGCTCAGGCCCGCTTAAAAACGGGTTTGGATGTTCCCCTTATGCTTAAGGGTTTTTTATTCATTGACAGTGGCTATTATACATTTTTATTCATGATTATGCAATAGTTTTGAATAAAAATTTACTCGTTATTTTCAACAAATAATCTTTTCGCATAAAGGCGCGCTTGTATAAATGCAACAATCGGCAGAAAACATGCATAAACTCCTGCAAAATTCACGTATTTTGCAGGAGTTTTGAATATTTATTCTCTTGTCTCTTTTGTGCATATAATGAATACTACTTATCAAACCATCGTCCCGATATGTATAACGCCGTATGTCAGCGCCAGAACTATAAGTCCGGCAGCGGCAACCCCCATTCCGATAGATGGCACAGCCCTTTTCAGGCGCATGTCCAGAAGAGAGGCAACGAGCGAGCCCGTCCACGCTCCCGTGCCGGGCAGCGGGATGGCAACAAGTATGAAAAGCCCCCAGAAGCTGTACGCCTGAACGGTTTTGGCCTTTTCCTTGCCCTTGCGCTCGACAAAAGTCGTGAGCCCGTCAAGGACATGGTGCCTTTTCATCCACTCTATTATCTTTCGAGTAAGCAGGATCAGAAACGGTACGGGCAGCATATTGCCGACAAAGCCTATGGCAAAGGCCGTCCACGGATCCATGCCGGCTGCAACGCCCACAGGGATGGCACCGCGTATCTCAAGCACCGGCAGCATCGCCGTAAAAAGCGTTTTCAGGATATCATGAAGCATTGGGTTCTCCGTAGTTTAGTAGTTTGCCATAGCCTCGCGGCAATAGTGATTAAAGCGGCGTTCGCGCTCAAGCGTTGAGCTGTCCATATGTCCGGGATAGACTTCGTAGTCGCCCGGAAGCTCGCAGAGCTTTTTAAGTGAGCGCAGCTCGGTCGCGGTATCTCCTCCCGGGAGGTCGGTCCTGCCGCAGCTTCCGCGAAACAGCGTATCGCCAACAAACAGAGCGTTTTCGCATATAAGGCTCACGCCGCCCGGCGTGTGTCCCGGAGTTGCTATGACCTTGAAAGTTAGGCCTGCCTCAGTGATCTCGTCGCCGTCGTCATAATACTTTCCACCCTCGGGGAGCTTGAACATCATGCCGCTCATACCGACCTTGTATCCCTCGTCGCGAGGGTTTATATACACCGTACAGCCGGTCTGCTCCGCGACCTCGTTGACGGCACCGACATGGTCAAAGTGGCCGTGGGTCAGCATTATGGCCCTGCACTTTAAGTTATTCGACTCGATGTAGTCCATGATGGTGTTGCTCTCATCGCCCGGATCTATAACCACGCATTCGAGAGTCTCTTCATTTATGACAACATAGCAGTTGGTTTCAAGCTGGCCAACGGGTAAAGTTTTTATATTCATAGTTAAAGCTCCCTTGTGTCAAGAATAATGGTGACAGGTCCGTCGTTTATGGATTCGACCTTCATTTCCGCGCCGAACTCGCCCGTTCCGACCTCAAAGCCGCGCGCACGGCACTCGGCAATAACCTTTTCATACAGCGGTATGGCTTTCTCGGGGCGGGCAGCCTTTGAAAAGCCGGGGCGGCGCGACTTGCAGTCGGCAAAAAGCGTGAACTGGCTTATGATAAGCAGCTGTGCCCCTGCGTCGGCGGGATTTACGTTCATCTTCCCCGCTTCATCCTCGAATATCCGCAGTCCGCAGATCTTGTCGGCTATCTTTACCGCTTCCTTTTCCCCGTCGTCCTCATGGACGCCCAGAAGGACGAGAAAGCCCTTGCCGATGCTGCTTTTTACCTTTCCGTCTATTGCAACCGAGGCTCTGTCTACCCTCGTTAAAACAGCTCTCATCGTTTACCTCCGTTTCTGTTGACCTCAACGACGCCGGGCAGCGCGCTTATGCGGTTGACGACCGTGCGCAGCTCGTCGATGCCCGAGGTCTCAAGCGTTATATTCACTATCGACTTATCACCCGTATCACGCGCGTTTATCGTGCGCACCTTGGTATTGAGGGTATTGAATATCGTTGCGATATCCATGATAAGTCCGTTTCGCTCGCGCGAGACGACAGTTATCGCCGTCGCGTAGCTTTCCTTTATCTCGTCTGCCCAGCTGACGTTTATCCAACGGCCGATATCCTCGGGCTTGAACTCACGGCGGGCATAGTTTTCGCAGTCGGTACGGTGGATGGAAACGCCCTGACCGCGCGTTATATAGCCGACGATATCGTCGCCCGGTATCGGCGTGCAGCAGCGCGAAAATTTGATAAGGCAGTTATCCAGCCCCTCGACCAGCACGCCGTGAACAGGCTTTACCTTCTTCTGCGCCTGCTGCTCGCGGCGCTCGGCGGCCTCGGTGACCTTTTCAAGGACAGTCTTCTTTCCGGAAACATGGTGCAGGCGCGCAAGCTCGTCCTTCATGCGGTTTACGGCTCTTGTCGCTGCCATGCCGCCGTAGCCGATCGCGGCATACATCTCGTCAAGGCTTGTGTACGAGACCTTTTTCAGCAGCTGCGGCAGGACCTCCTCATCGCAGATATCCTCCATGCGCAGTCCTTTGTTTTTAAGCTCGGACTCGAACATTGCGCGGCCGCGCTCGATATTCTCCTCGCGGCGCTCTTTTTTGAACCACTGCTTTATCTTCGTGCGCGCAGAGCCGCTCTTTGCGATATTGAGCCAGTCGCGGCTCGGACCGGCGGCGTTTTTGGACGTTCTGACCTCGACGATATCGCCGTTTTGCAGAACGTAGTCGAAGTTCACTATCCTGCCGTTAACCGACGCGCCGATCATGCTGTTGCCTACGGCCGAGTGAATGCTGTAGGCAAAATCTATGGGCGTTGCTCCCGCCGGGAGATTTATAACATCACCTTTGGGCGAAAATACGAAGACCTCGTCGGCAAACATATCGATCTTGAGGTTGTGGAAAAAGTCCGTCGCGTCGGACTCCTGCTGACTCTCGAGCAGGCGCCTTACCCAGGCGAATTTCTCCTCGTCTCCGTCCTTGACGATCGTTTCCGCAGCGGAGCCTATCTTATACTTCCAATGCGCCGCGATGCCGTATTCGGCCGTGCGGTGCATTTCCCATGTGCGTATCTGCACCTCGAAGGGTATGCCCTCTGAGCCGATGACCGTAGTATGCACGCTCTGGTACATATTCGGCTTCGGCGTGGAAATATAATCCTTGAATCTGCCGGGAACGGGCTTGAACATATCATGGATGATACCAAGCACGTTATAGCAGTCGGGTATCGTATCTACGATGACACGGAATGCACACAAGTCAAATATACCATTGATATCGAGCTTCTGCGCGTACATTTTGCGGTAAATGCTGTAAATATGCTTTATGCGGCTGTAGACCGTGACCTGAAGCCCCTCCTCATCGAGGCGCTTTTTGATCTTCGCCTCGACCGTGGACATGAAGTCCTTGAGTGTGTCCATGCGGTCGTTGAGCGTATCTGTTATCTCCTTGTAGCCGGTCGGGTCAAGGTACATGAGCGCCAGATCCTCGAGCTCCCACTTTGCTCTCTGCATACCGAGGCGGTGCGCGATCGGAGCGTATATCTCCATCGTCTCCAGCGATTTCTGGCGCTGCTTTTCCTCGGTCTGATAGGCCATGGTGCGCATATTGTGCAGTCGGTCGGCGATCTTTATGAGAATGACGCGGATATCCTTGGCCATTGCCATGAGCATCTTGCGCAGATTCTCCATCTGCTCGTCTTCCTTGCTGGTGTACTGCACTCTCGTGAGCTTTGTAACACCCTCAACGATGTTCGCGACAGGCTCGCCGAACTGCTTTGCTATATCGCTGTGGGTAAGATCGGTGTCCTCGATAACGTCGTGCAGGAGAGCCGCAACTATCGAATCCTCGTCAAGCCCCATATCGGCGGCGATATCAGCTGCGGCTACACAGTGGGTGACATAGGGCGAACCGTCCTTGCGCAGCTGACCGCTGTGGGCGAGCTTTGCCATATGGTAAGCCGCTTCTATCCTGCCCATGTCCATATCCATGCCGCTGTCGGATATTTTTTTGCTCAATGCGGCAAACATTTCGTCGGGATCAAGTTTTCTGTTTTCTGTGTCTGACATCATGAACGTCTCGCTTTCAAGCGTTTTATAAGCTCCGAGCTTTCAAGATTGACCTTGGCGCTGCCGGAAACTATCTTTGCGCCGAATACCGAACCGGGCTTGACGGTGCGCAGCAGCCCAAGCTCGCACAAAACGCGCAGGCATATGCAGAATCTCTCCGGCTCTATCCCGTGCGGGCATTGGCTTATTATACCGTCAAGGTCACCCGCGACCGAGCCGCCGACTGCCTGTAATCTTCGCCATGCCTTTACAAAGGCGCCGCGGTCCGGGCAATATGGCGAAGCCTCCCGAACGGGCAGCTCATCGTCAAGGATCATGCCGCACAGCGGCTTGGGATCGTGTTTTCTTATCGCCGTTATCTGAAGCTGCACGCTGCGGCGCAGCCTGAACTCGTTTATCTGCGGAGTGAACGCCACATCCACCCTGTCGCCGGCCTTTAGATTGAGATCGGACTCACAGTGCGAAAAGAACACGCACTCAAACTCCGTTCCCTTGTAGCTTATACTGAGGCGCAGGTGCTTTCCGCCGCCGATGGGCGTTATTCTTTCCAGTCTTGCTCCTATGATGCACAGCGTCGGCTTCGGGTTTCCGCTGCCGTAAGGCTCGAGCCGCGAGAGCGAATCGACGCCCTTCATGTCCAAAACCTTCGGATCTGTTATTTGAATATCGCAGCTCAGCGTAGGCAGCTCCGTAGGCTTATTGTTTTCATAGTATTCGCTGAAAGCGCGGCAGAACTGCCTGAGCTTATCGCGCTTTATATTAAGTCCGGCCGCGAGCGCATGCCCGCCAAAGCCCTCGAGATATTCCGAGCATGCAGACAGCGCATCAAACAGGTTAAAGCCGCCGTAGCTTCGGCATGAGCCCTTGCCCTTGTCACCGTCAAGGCAGATCATGATGGTAGGCTTTGAATACTGCTCGGCAAGCTTTGAGGCCGCGATACCGATAACGCCCTGGTGCCACTTTTCGCTTGCAAGGACGATCGGCGTCTGCGGCGTTTTACCGTCCATCATACCGGAGGCATCGTCCCATATCTCGGTCTCAAGATGCTGGCGGCGGCGGTTTAGTTCGCACAGCTCACCGGCAAGGGTGTCGGCCTCTTTAGTATCGCGCGTCATCAGCAGTTTTCCGGCAACGGACACCTCTCCGAGGCGGCCGGCCGCGTTAAGGCGCGGCGCGAGCGAAAATCCGATGGTCGAGGACGATATCTTTTTTTCCGCAGCTCCGGATTCGCGCAGAAGCGCCGCAAGGCCGGGGCGAGACGGGGCACCGAGCATCTCAAGTCCGCGGCGAACGATGTATCTGTTCTCGCCCGTGAGCGGCACAACATCGGCAACGGTGCCGATGGCCGCAAGGTCCGCGTAGCGCTCGACTATTTCCTCGCTCTTGCCCTCGACTGCGCAAACAAGTTTGAGCGCAACGCCTACTCCGGCAAGATCCTTGTTCGGATATCCGCAGTCATCCTGCTTCGGATCAATAACGGCTACGGCATCCGGTATCGTCTGCTCGCGGCACTCGTGGTGATCTGTTATGATAAGGTCAACGCCGACCTCCCTTGCATGCCGCACCTCCTCGGCTGCGGTTATGCCGCAGTCGACACTGATAATAAGGCTCACACCCTTGCGGTGCAGCGTGTCGATCGCCGCGTTATTGAGCCCGTAACCCTCGCCGATACGGTCGGGGATATACGGATAGCACTCAAGCCCGCAGCTGCGCAGCCAGTCGGACAAAAGGCAGGTCGAGGTTATGCCGTCAACGTCGTAGTCGCCGTAAACGGCCACCGTCTCGCGTTCGCTGAGCGCGCGCTTTATCCGCGCGACGGCTTTGTCCATGTCTTTCATGAGTATGGGGTCGCACAAAAGCTCCGCGCCGCCGTCAAGAAAGCTCTTCGCCTCCTCCACGCTGCCAATGCCTCGCACACTGAGCATCGCCGCAAGCAGCACGGGATAGCCCGCATCTGTGAACATTTTCAGCTTATTCGTCTGATATTCTTTAATTTCCCACTTACTGTAATTCATCTACAAACACTACTTCAATTTAATATTTATTATAATAGATTATAATAACAAAATCAGCGCAGTTTATCAAGACCAATTGACATTGGGTCTGCATTAATGTTAGACTAAGCATAAAGGGAGCATACGAACCCGTTTTTAAGCGGATTTGAGCGCCGCAGGCTTCGTTTTGCTCAATCACAAGGCGTCAGCCTTCCTTAATCGCAAAGCCTTGCCTGCAACGCGCATCTCTCATTTAAAAATCGCAGACCTCAGCCATTGAGTTTTTGCTCTTTATCAAGGCAGAGGACGCAGGAATACTGACGTATTTCAAGGACGATAACGCGGAGAAAGGGCAAAAAATCATGGCCGAGGCGGAGTTCGGATACTCCCGTTATGCTTAAGCCGTCTGAGAGGTGTGAAAAATGAAGAATTACGTTTTATTCGACTTTGACGGCACGGTTTTTGACTCTGCCGAGGGTATAACAAAAAGTGTGCAGTACGCACTCGAAAAAATGGGTATCGAGGCCGACAGGAAGGACCTGATGTGCTTTGCGGGGCCTCCGCTGGACGAAATGTTCGCTCTGCGCTATAACATGAGCCCCGAGCAGGCGCACAAAGCGGTTGAGTTCTACCGTGAACGCTATACACCTGTCGGCTGGGAAGAATGCACCCCCTTCCCCGGGATGCACGAGCTCATGGAAAAGCTGCACGCAAAGGGCATAAAGCTCGCCGTTGCGACAAGCAAGCCTCGGCATTTTGCGCAGAAGATACTCGAAAAGAACGATATGCAGGACAATTTCGACCTTGTCTGCGGCTCTGAGCTCGACGGTACGCGCGGCCAGAAGTGGGAGGTCATCGAATATGCTCTGTCGCAGTTCGGCATATCGCCCGATGAGGCGATCATGGTAGGTGACAGGAAATACGACGTTATCGGCGCGAAAAAGTGCGGCGTTGAGTGCATCGGCGTACGCTTCGGCTACGCAGAACCGGACGAGCTCGAGCGCGAGGGCGCTGTATATGTTGCCGAGGATGCAGCCGATCTTTATGAATACCTGACAAAGTAAAAAAAACGCACCCGGCGGTGCGTTTTTATTCTATTGGCAGTTGAATTACCTCTATATCTTTTTTCTGCGCGTAGCGGATGGTATTCCACGTCCCGCCGGACATACCGTCGTAGCAGGCGACAAGTACGCTTGCGTTATCGACCATAAAGCGGTTGCGTATCGCCATGCATGCGGGACTGTAGCTCTCGGAGAGCACCGTGACCTCATCGCAATTATCGATAATGCGATCGTATCTCCGTCGGTTATACTCGTTCCAGCTCTCGGCCTGTCCTCTGTACGGCACGGCGGCCTGAAGCGTTATATCCGAGTGCATTGCTTTGAGCTTTATGACGGCCTCGGCGCAATACATATCGCAGCCGAGCGCCATGCCGCAGATAAAGTGCTTTATCCCCGAGTCGTACACGGCGCCGATGACGGCAAACAGCTTTTCCTTAAACTCGATGCAGCGCATATCCGATTCATCATATTTCCATGGCAGCTTCGACGGCCTGTGGCCGGAAAAGCAGCAGCTTTTTCCGTGTTCCATAACATCACCGTTTTCCATTGTACGGCAAGATGAGAAAAATGTCAAAAGGGTATTGACATTTACATTCACGGCGTTATAATGTGCTCGTAACCGAATAGGATATCTTCAGGGCAGGGAGTGTTTCCCGACCGGCGGTATAGTCCGCGAGCCGAAAGGCATGAACCGGTGTGATTCCGGTACCGACAGTATAGTCTGGATGGTAGAAGATGTACGCTTTGATTTTTGCGTCGCCTGAAAGATATTTTCTTTCGGGTGATTTTTAATTTCGGAGGTACAAATCCATGTCCAAGCTTATCTCTCAGATAGGTGAAAACCTTTCGTTCGTGCTCGAATGCCTCGGCATATTCGCGGCGCTGTTCGTGCTGGCGCTGCTGTTTGAGCGCTTTGTGATGAAAAATCGCAAGAAGCTCGGCAGCACGCATTTCCTTGCCTACACCGCGATATTTTCCGCAATGGCCGGCGTTTTGATGTTTATCGAGATCCCTCTGTTCTTCGCGCCGAGCTTTTATGAGATAGACCTCAGCGAGATCCCCATCATGATCTGCACATTCTACCTCGGGCCCGTATCCGGCGTGGTGGCGGAGCTCCTCAAGATCATCGTAAAGCTCGTGTTCAAGGGTACGACCACCGCATTTGTCGGCGACTTTGCAAACTTCGTCGTCGGCTGTTCCTTCGTTCTTCCCGCCTCGTGTATATACCACATGAAAAAGAGCAAGCGCGGCGCGCTTATCGGCATGATCGCCGGTACGCTCGTTATGACCGTATTCGGAAGCCTGTTTAACGCAGTTTACCTTCTGCCGACCTTTGCGCAGCTGTTCGGCATGCCGCTCGAGGCGATAATCAAGATGGGCAGCGACATAAACTCCGCGATAAACAGCGTTTCGACACTCGTTTTGTTCTGCGTAGTGCCGTTTAACCTCTTAAAGGGCATTATCGTGACCGTTCTTACAATGCTTCTGTATAAACGCATATCTCCCCTGCTGCACAAGGGTGATAAAAAGCTTGCCGAGCGCAAGGCGGCTAAGGGCTAATAACTTTCCTCAGCCGCAGCATGCTCAGGGCAAAATTCAGGCACTCGTTAAAGTAGATGATGCATATATATCCCGTCAGCGCATACACCGGCAAAACTCTCCACACGAGCAGCACGCCCAAGAGCGCGTCGAGAATATTTATCCCCATGTTCCACATCTGCTGACCCAGTCCCTTGAGGCAGCCGTCACAGAGCATATCGGTGTACATGATCGGGATAAGCGGCGCAAGCAGGCGCAGAAAATGTCCGGCATCGGGCGAGGAGTAGATAGCAATACCGAGCTTATCGGCAAAAAGGAATATTGCAAGGGCAACGGCAAGCGAATAGCCGCTGCCCTTTTTTAATAGGCTGCGCACCGTACGCCGTATCTCCTCACGCTCGCCGCGCATCTGCGCCTCGGTAAGCTCCGGTATTATAAGCTCGCTGAGCGCCATGAGGAAGCAGGCCGGAAATGAAATTATCGGCATGACCATACCCTGTATCGTTCCGTAGCCGGACAGTGCTCTGTCGGCTGAAAAGCCCGCCGATTTAAGTCCCCGCGGAACGAGCAGATGCTCGAGCGTCGACAGAGCCGAGCGCGCGTAGGCCGAAAACGCAAGCGGCAGCGCGATATGCAGCATGCGCGAAGTAAGGCGCAGCTCGGCCGTTTCCCCGTCTGCATGCCGTCCGCGGTCTGTCAGGTAAAACAGCAGCATCATGACAAGCGATATCGCATCGCCGCAGACCGTACCGAGCATGACGGCCGAGCAGTTTTTCTCGATATCCCCCGACGGTGAACGCGCGAGGAAAAACGCAACGAGCGCGATTGTTATTATCTGCTCGAAAAAATGCACGACCGTCGGTTTCCATACCCTGCCGCAGGCGGTGAAGTAGCCGGAGATAGCAGAGCACAGCGACACCATAGGCATCGCGCAAGCCATGATGCGCAGCGAGCGCACCGTGCGCGCGTCGCCTATCCACAGGAAGCCGATCATCTCCGCTCCGCTTCTCAGGAGGAAAAATGCCGCCATTCCGAATATAAGGCTATAGACAAAACAGCGCCTCATAGCGCCGCTTATACCGTAGGCGCGCTCGCGGCCGAGTTCCTCGGAGACGAGTCTCGTCGCCGCAAATCTCACGCCGGATATGGCAAAGGTCGTACACAGAAACGACACCGAAACGACGAGCTGATAAAGCCCTATCCCGGCAGAGCCGATGCGGCCCGCAAGCCATACCTGAAACGACATGGAGATAAGGCTCATCACAAGCGACGAGCCTGTCAGCAGCGCGGTATTCATAATAAGTCTTTTCCTTCTTATCATACTAAAAATATATGCAAGAAAAATTAATTATGTATGTTGATTTTTTCACAAAGAGTGCTATAATGGAATCATCAAAGAAAAACAAAGCGACGAATTTGAATTGGAGGCGTCATTTATGATTATCACCATAGGCAGACAGCACGGTTCGAGCGGCAGAGAGATCGCAAGACTTCTTGCAAAAGAGCTTGGCATCAAGTGCTATGACAAAGAGATCGTCGACGAGGCGGCAAAGCATTCCGACTTCAGCCGCGAGCTTATCAATGCATACGACGAAAAGCGTATGTCCGCTTTCCTTCTGCATGCAGGCGGCTACGGTCTGAACGAGAATTTCCGTCTGAACATGGAGGTAGTTTCCGCACAGTTTGACGCGATCCGTGAGATCGCATCCAAAGAGGACTGCATCTTTGTCGGTCGCTGCGCCGATTACGTCCTCAACGACAGAGACGATGTCGTCAGTGTCTTTATCCTCGGCGATATGGACGCACGCATCAAGTGCCTCGAGGAGCGTCAGGGTCTTGACGAGGCTCAGGCCCGCAAAAAGATCAAGGAAGTCGACAAGGATCGTTCCAGCTTCTATAAGTACTACAGCGATCAGGTCTGGGGCGACGCGCAGAACTATGACCTGTGCATCAACAGCTCCAAGCTCGGCGTTGCCGGCACCGTTGAGACCATCATGAGCTATATCAAGGCTCGCGGCCTCAGAGAAGAATAATTTAAATTCAAAAAAGCTCCCCTGTCGGGGAGCTTTTTTCATACCGTTTTTCAGAACAGGACTCGCACGCGGAGTACATCGTCCATCGCGCGGATAGTGTTTGCCGTGTCGTCCCATATCTCATCGTTGAGGTCGATGATCGTGTAGGCGTACTGTCCGCGGGGCTTATTTATCATGTGCTCGACGTTGATGTTTTTCTTCGTTATCAAGTCGAGGATGCGGTTTATCATGCCGGGCACGTTGTGGTGGATTACGCACAGGCGGCAGACACCCATGCGTTCGAGCTTTGCCGACGGCAGGTTCACGGAATTTGTGATATTGCCGTTTTTGAGGTATTCGTAAAGCTGCTTTGCGGCCATTTCTGCGCAGCGGTCCTCACTCTCGGGCGTGCAAGCGCCGAGGTGCGGCAGAGCAATGACATTCTTGCCGCCGAGTATCTTCTCGTTGGGGAAATCGGTGACGTATTTTGCAACCTTGCCGGATTCGAGAGCTAAAAGCATCGCGTCATCGTCAACGACCTCGGCACGGGATTCGTTAATGATCCTCACGCCGTCGCGCATGGCGGAAAAGGCCTTCGCGTCGAGCATATGGTGAGTATCCTCGTTATAGGGGATGTTTATGCTTATATAGTCGCAATTGCGGAATATCTCGTTTATATCGTCGGCTCTGACAACATCTCGAGAGAGCCTCCACGCGGCGTCGACGGACATGAACGGATCGTATCCTATGACGTTCATGTCAAGCGCGAGACAGGCGTTCGCTACCAGCGCGCCCGTAGCGCCAAGGCCTAGGACACCGACGGTCTTGCCCATAAGTTCGGGGCCTGCAAAATTGGACTTGCCCTTTTCAACAAGCGTTGGTATTCTATCTCCCTCACCGGCAATACTCTTTACCCACTCGATGCTGCCGATAACGTCGCGCGAGGCCATGACCATCGAGCACACGGTCTGCTCCTTGACGGCCTCCGCGTTCGCGCCGGGGCTGTTGAAAACGACAACGCCCATCTCGGCGTATTTGTCGATCGGAATATTATTATAGCCCGCCCCGGCGCGCGCAACGCCGAGAAGCTCGGGGTTCACCTCATAATTGTGCATGTCCGCACTGCGGACGATTATGCCGTCGGGCACGGCGATATCCTCGCCGACATTGCAGCCCTTGTCCTTGAGCTTATCAAGGCCGACGGGCGAAATCTTGTTTATCGTTTTTATATTAAACATGGTGTTCTACCTCGAATTTTTTCATGTATTCGGCGAGCGCGCGGGCGCCCTCCATGGGCATGGCGTTATACAATGATGCGCGCATGCCGCCGGTGAGCCTGTGACCCTTGAGGTTCAGCAGTCCCTCGGCCGCTGCCCCCTTTACAAACTGCGCATCCAGCTCCTCCGAACCCGTGCGGAAGGTCACGTTCATGTCGCTGCGTGAGCCTCGCTCGGCATGTGGGATATAGAGCTTACTGTTATCGAGCACGTCGTAGATAAGCTGCGCGCGCGCTTTCTTTATCTCCTCCATGGCTCTTACGCCGCCGATACCGTCCAGCCAGTCGAGCATGAGCCCGAGCATATAAATGCACCAGCAGGGCGGAGTGTTGAGCATGGAGTCTTTCTTAATAAGCGTATCATAGCTCATGACCGAGGGGCAGATATCCATCTGCCGCCCGGCAAGGGCTTTATCGACAATAACGACCGTGAGTCCGGCGGGAGCCATATTCTTCTGCGCTCCGGCATAGATAAGCCCGAAGCGGGATACGTCCACGGGCTTTGAAAGGATATCCGAGGACATGTCGCAGACTATCGTTTTGCCCTTCGTATCGGGAACAGTCTGCCACTCGGTGCCGTAAATGGTGTTGTTGGCACAGTAGTAAAAATAGCTCGACTCATCACTCAGGCAGAGCTTTGAAGGTATATAGCTGTGACCTCGGTCAGAGCTGTCACATGCTATGTGGACCTTTCCGTACTTTTCGGCCTCCTTTGCCGCGAGGGACGAGAAATTGCCCGTCACGGCATAGTCCGCGCACTTACTCTCGCCCATGAGATTCAGCGGTATCGCCGCGAACTGGAGCGTCGCACCGCCCTGCAGGAACAGTATCTCATGGCTGTCGGGCATATTTAGCGCTGCTCTCAGCTTGCTTTTCGTTTCCGCAAAAATTTCGCCGAACAGTGAACTTCGGTGACTCATCTCCATAACGGACATACCGCTGCCCTTATAATCTTCAATCTCGCTTCCGGCCTTTTTAAGGACCGATTCCGGCATCATCGACGGACCGGCCGAAAAATTATAGACCTTTTCTCTTGACATAATGAGCACCTCCTGTTCAGTCATTCATTGTTAAAATTATAGTTATTTATTCGTTCCGTGTCAAATGACATTTCCGACTAAAATTCCGTCCGAAACCTCATTTATCCTGACATTATGTACTGTGCCGCGCAGGTTTTCGCCCTCGGCGCGGACCTCAAGATAATTATCGCTGTGTCCCTGCCAGTTCTCGCCATCCTGCGTTTCAAACAAAACCGGCAGCGTTTTTCCGATCATGCTTTCAAGGAAGGCTCTGCGCGTTTCGGCGACGACGGCGCGCGCCTGCTTTGAGCGCTTTGCCTTGGTCGCGCGGTCTATATGCCCGTCCATTTTATCCGCCGGAGTGCCGGGACGACGGGAATACGGGAAGATGTGCGCATCGGAAAACCGCGCTTTTTTAAGAAAAGCGAGCGTCTCCTCCTGATGCCGCTCCGTCTCGCCGGGAAAGCCGACGATAACATCGCAGGTCATGCCGCAGTCGGGAAAAAATCGGCGCAGGAGCTGCATGGCCTCGTAAAAACGCGCAGTGTCGTACTTGCGGTTCATGGCCTTGAGCGTCGCGTCGCAGCCGGATTGCAGCGAGAGGTGAAAATGCCTGCACACGCTGCCGCAGGCGGCGATCTTTTTGCAGAAGTCCTCGGTTATTACGCTCGGTTCAATAGAGCCCAAACGCAGGCGCATATGAGGTGCAGCCTCCGCAATGGCGCACACAACGTCGGCAAGGCCGGGTTTTCCGGGAAGATCGACACCATAGGACGCTATCTCTATGCCGGTTATGACAAGCTCCCTGTAGCCCTTTTTATCGAGTTCGGCCGCCTGCTCAATAGCCGAGGTCATCGGCAGACTGCGCACCCTGCCTCGCGTGTATGGGATTATACAGTACGAGCAGAAATTGACGCAGCCGTCCTGAATTTTTAAAAGCGCCCTTGTGTGGCCGGACACCGCTCCGGCGGGAAGCTCCTCGAAAATGCGGCGCTCAAAGGGCTTATCGAGCGTCCGCTCGCCCTCGCCGGTGCTGACCGCCTTTTCGACGGCATCGACGAGCTTTAGCCTGTCAGCCGTGCCGTAAACTATATCCGCGCCGAGCTTCTGCACGGCATCGGGACTCAGCTGCGAATAGCAGCCCAAAACCGCCGCGACCGAGCCCGGGTTTTCCTCGCGCAGACGGTGGATGGCCTGACGCGACTTGCGACCGGCCTCGGCGGTGACGGCGCAGGTGTTGACTATGACTGCATCGGCGATCTCGCCCTCTCTGCAGGGCTTATGCCCGCGCGAAACAAGCAGCGCCTCTATCGCCTGCGTCTCATACTGGTTGACCTTGCAGCCGAGAGTGTATATAATATACTTCATTGAAATCATCTCCTGAGGAGTGGGATATATGGAAAAACCGGAAGTTTATCTTGATAATGCGGCGACGACGCGCGTCTGCGCCGAGGCCGCCGATATTGCGTATAAAGTAATGACCGAGTGCTACGGAAACCCCAGCTCGACGCACACGAAGGGCCGCGAAGCGAAGGCGTATCTGGATACTGCCCGCGCTCAGATAGCAGCGGCACTCGGCTGCTCGGCACAGGAAGTGTATTTCACCTCCTGCGGCTCGGAAAGCGACGTTTGGGCAATAACAAAGGGCGCGGAGAGCGCGGCACGACGCGGAAACCACATCATCTCCTCCGCCGTCGAGCACGACGCTGTGCGCAAAACGCTCGAAGATCTCGAAGGCCGAGGCTTTGAGGTGACGTATCTTTCCCCCGAAATGGACGGCTCTGTCTCCGTCGATGCGGTCAAAGCCGCGCTGCGCAAAGACACTATACTCGTCACACTCATGATGGTAAACAACGAGACCGGCGGCGTTACCGACATCTCGGCGATAGCGAAAATGCTCAAAGCCGAGGGCTCGAAGGCGCTTCTGCACACCGATGCGGTCCAGGGCTTTATGAAGGTCCCATTTTCCGCGAAAAAGCTCGGTGCGGACATGATAAGCATAAGCGGCCACAAGATCCACGCGCCAAAGGGCATAGGCGCATTGTATATCAAAACGGGGGTCAAAATCAAGCCCCTTATCCGCGGCGGCGCTCAGGAGAGCGGCATGCGCGCGGGCACCGAGGCCATGCCGCAGATAGCGGCTTTCGGCAAGGCCGCCGAGTTAGCCTTCTCCGGCATGAAGGTCAGCTGCGAAAAGATGGCCTCCCTGCGAAGTCTTGCCATGAGCACCATCTGCGCCGATATACCCGAGGCGCAGATCATAGGCGGCGGAGCCCCGCATGTTCTGAGCGTATCGCTCCCCGGCTGGCGCAGCGAGGTGCTGATGAACTTTCTTGAAGCCGAGGGCATATACGTTTCGCGCTCCTCGGCCTGCAAAAAGGGCGGACGAAGCCATGTACTCGAGGCGATGCACCTCCCCGCGCAGGTCATCGACGGCGCGATAAGGATAAGCTTTTCGCGCTATAACACCGAGGACGATGTTCTCGCTCTGTGCGCGTCTCTAAAGCGCGCGCACGACACGTTGGCTCACCGATAAAATTTCAAGCTTAAAGGCTGCACTCAAAGTGCAGCCTTTAAGCTTATTTTTTCTTTTCGTCTGTATTTTCGACAGGCTTTGCCTTGCGCTTCGGGACGAGCTCAAGCGTTTCGGGATCGATGTAATCAAGGTTCATATATGCCTCGGCATCGGTCGGCAGATCGTGCTTTTTTAGTTTGCGGTTAACGACCATCTCCAGCGCCGTGTAGATGATAACAAAGGCCGGTACGCCCAGCAGCATGCCCCAGAAGCCGAATATACCGCCGAATATAACGATGGAAAACAGCACCCAGAAACCGTTTATGCCGATTGAGGTACCGAGGATCTTCGGGCCGATGACGTTGCCGTCAAGCTGCTGGAGAACGAACACGAAGATGATAAACCACAGGCACATTTTAGGATCGACCAGCAAAATGAGCAGCGCCGACGGGATAGCACCGATAAACGGTCCGAAGAACGGGATGATGTTCGTAACACCGACGATGACCGCGATCAGTAATGCATACGGCATCTTTAGGATGACGCAGCCAAGGTAGCACAAAACGCCGATTATCGCACTGTCAAGAAGCTTGCCGCTTATAAAGCCCATGAACGTTTTGTCGGCAAAACGCAGAGCGGACATAATACGCTTTGCGCGTGCCGGTGAAAAGAGACTGTAAAGTATCTTCCTGTAATGCGCGATAAAGGGCTCCTTATTATAAAGTATGTACACCGAAACAATCATACCGATGACGACATTATAAAGTCCCTTGAGAACATAGAACACACCGCTCGTTATGTTCGTTACGACGTTTTCCATGCTCGGCAGGAGGGTGTTGGTCGCCCATTTGGTCAGCGCATCGGTCAGGTTTCCAAAAATCTTCGTTGCGTACTGTTCTATCTCCGGATAGTCCTTGAGAAGATTGTCAATTGTGGAGTAGGCCGAGTCGAAATATGACGGGCTGTTTGTTATAATGGCCGAAATGCTGTCATAGACCTGAGGAACGATGAGGTAAAACAGCGCGGCGATTATGAGAAGCATAACGATCTCGGCAAGGATCAGCGCCAGGACGCGCGGAAGCTTGCTGCCGGTTTTTATGCGCGGTTTTGCCTTATTTATCCTCGCAACGAGCGGCTTGAAAAGCTTTTTCTCATACAGCATCATCGACGGGATGAGAAGATACGATATGACAAGGCCCCATATAAACGGGCTGAGTATGCTCATAAGCTTGCCGAGCGCATCAATGAGCTTGCCCATGTAGTCAATGCCGAAGTAAAACAAAACTCCGGCCGCTATAACGGCAAACGCCGTCACACCCCAGCCGATATATTGGGAATATTTATGCTTTCTTTCCAATTTCCCACCCCCTGATCTGTGTTTTCGATTTTATATTACTATCTCTTTCAAACATCGTCAACAATTTCGTTGTAAAATTATCGTTAAAGTTGTTATGTTAACTGATTTGCTGAATATTATCCGCTGTTCTATGTTGAAAACTCTGTTGAAAATGTTCAAAACCGTTGATAATCAATGCGTTTTCAAGCGCCGATGACATGCGAAGAAATTCATTTTTTGTCGAATAAGGCATAATCGCGCAACCTTGTATATCGATCATGGCACAAGCATAGGATTTCAACGGAGGGATGAGCTATGAAAAAACTCATTTGCGCGGCGCTGTGCCTTGTTATGCTCACAAGCCCTGTGTACGCGATAAATACTCTCACCGATAACGACATTGAGATCTCAGCGCCGTCGGCGATACTTATGGAGAAGGTGACAGGCGAGGTCATATACGAAAAGAACTCGCACGAACGGCTGCCGCCTGCGAGCGTGACGAAGGTCATGACGATGCTGCTCATCGTCGAGGCCATAGAGCGCGGCGATATAAGCCTTGAGGATACCGTAATTGCGTCCGAGCGTGCGGCATCCTTCGGCGGGAGCTGCGTATTTCTTGAGCAGGGCGAAAAAATGAGCGTGAGCGAGATGCTCAAATGCATCTGCGTCGTCTCGGCAAACGACTGCGCCGTGGCAATGGCTGAGCATCTTTGCGGGTCGGAGCAGGCCTTTGTCGCGCGCATGAACGAAAGAGCCGGCGAGCTCGGCCTCAAAGACACGAATTTCAAAAACTGCACCGGTCTTTTTGAGGACGACGAGCACTACACCAGCGCATACGACATCGCCGTTATGAGCCGCGAGCTCATACGCCACGATATGATAAAGGAGTATTCGACCATCTGGATGGACACGATCCGAAACGGCGAGTTCGGCCTTTCAAACACCAACAAGCTCGTTTATTATTACGACGGCTGCACGGGGCTTAAAACCGGATTCACGGAAAAGGCCATGTACTGCCTTTCGGCCACCGCCGAGCGCGACGGGGTCGAATACATCGCCGTCATCATGCACGCTGACACCATCGACGCGCGAAACTCCGACGCGAAGGCGCTTTTAAACTACGGCTTTGCAAACTACCGCCTGCTGCCGCTCAGAAGTCCCGACGTTCTGCCGCCGGTGCGCGTGAGCCTCGGGGATGCCGACAGCGTGCAGCCTTTATACGACGGGGCAGAGGCCGCGCTTGTTCCCAAAAGCGGGCTGGGAGAGGTGACATATAAGGTCGATCTGCCCGATGAGCTTACGGCACCGATATCAAAGGGACAGCAGATAGGAACGCTCACCGTCTCCTCCGGCGAACAGGAACTGTATAGAGTTCCGCTCATCGCCGACACGGAGGTTTCCCGCGCAAACTTCGGCTCGACGCTGCTGGAGCTTCTAAAAAGTTATGTCGGACTGGATTGATCGCTCCACTTTGTCATAAATTTTGTGTTAAAGTCGGTATATATCCTCCACCTCGACATCTTATCCTTGCTTTTTCACCCTCTGCGTGTATAATATAGGACTATAAATTTATCACACGGAGGGGTAACTATGGTCAAGGTTGATTTATCGGGAACTTCCGCCTTTTTTGACCCCGCGGAGCTTGACTTTGCAGCCGCCGCGGCGGCACACAGAACGCTCGGCGAAAAGACCGGCGCCGGCAGCGAATTCACAGGCTGGCTCGAGCTTCCGCAGCGCATTCGCGACGGTGAGCTCAAGGCTATCCTCGCCGCGGCTCAGCGCATTCGCGGCCGCTCGAAGGCGCTCGTGGTCATCGGCATAGGCGGCTCTTATCTCGGCGCACGCGGAGCTATAGAGCTTCTGCGCCCCGTCCCCTCGGAGGATGATCCTAAGATATTCTTCGTCGGCAACGGTCTTTCGCCCGACGCACTCAGCGACACCATCGCTCAGCTCGGCGACATGGACTTCGACATAAATGTAATATCCAAATCCGGAACTACCCTTGAACCGGCGCTGGCCTTCCGCGTTTTCAGAAAAATGCTGAAGGAAAAGTACGGATCGGCGGCGAAAAAGCACATATTCGCAACGACCGACGCTCACCGCGGCGCGCTCAAATCCTTGGCGGATGCCGAGGGCTGGGAGTGCTTCGTCGTTCCCGATGACGTTGGAGGCAGATACAGCGTTCTGTCGGCTGTCGGCCTGCTGCCGATGGCTGTAGCCGGTATCGACATTAAGGCAGTCATAAATTCAGCGATCATTGCGTTTAAGGAGCTCGACCTGCGTTCTCCGGAAAACCCCGCATGGCAGTACGCAGCGGCAAGGCAGTATCTTTACGGTCACGGCCGCAGCATCGAGATCCTCGGCTGCTACGAGCCGTCGTTCCGTTTCATGGCCGAGTGGTGGAAGCAGCTTTACGGCGAGAGCGAGGGCAAAAACGGCATCGGCATCTTCCCCGCCTCCGTTGAATTCACCGCCGATCTGCACTCTATGGGGCAGTACATTCAGGACGGGCCGCGCACGCTGATGGAGACCGTCGTGAGCTTTGCGGAAACGCGCAGCAGCGTCTCCGTTCCCTTCGAGATGGGCGATCCCGATGGGCTGAATTACCTCGCCGGCAAGGATTACGCGGATATCTGCCGCACAGCCGCGGACGCCGTGAAGGCAGCGCACATATCCGGCGGCGTTCCGAACATCGGCATAAGCGTGACGAAGCGTGACGAAGCCGGCTTTGCCGAACTCGTGTGCTTCTTTGAGCTGGCATGCGCCATATCCGGCTACATGTCGGGCGTTAATCCCTTTGACCAGCCAGGCGTCGAGGCCTACAAAAAGAATATGTTCAAGATGCTCGGCAAGCCGGGCACATGACAATAAAAGCGCCGATAAGTCTCGCTTCGCTCGTCAAAAAGTCCGTACCGGACATTTTTGATGGCTATAATCTAATTTCGAGTGGGGCCTTTGCCCCCTCGAGCTCCCCTGCTGCGCGTTCGTCTTTCCTCAGCGGCATAGGTTTTTTGACAGTTTGTAAAGCGCCGAGACATCTCGGCGCTTTTGTTTATATTTTAATTCACACTTTTGCTCTTGCTTTGTGCCGATAAAAATGTTAATCTAAGCTCAAAGAATAAATCTCAACTTATAACTGAAAAGGAGAGTGGACAAAATGGTTAAGTTGATCATGGGTCTGAAGGGCAGCGGCAAGACCAAGCGTCTGGTCGATCTCGTCCGCGAGGCTGTCGCCATGGAAAACGGCGATGTCGTTTGCATTGAAAAGGAAAAGAAGCTTACATTCGATATTCCCTATCAGGCCCGTCTTATCGAAGCCGGCTCTTACGATATCGGCTCTTATGAGTTTATAAAGGGTTTCATCTGCGGTCTGCATTCCGGCAACTATGACATCACACATGTTTTTGTCGATAACTTTTATAAGATCGTAAGCAACAAGGACCCCGTCATGTTCGGAGAATTTCTCGATTGGCTTGAAGGCTTCTCCGAGAGAGAAAACATTGAATTTGTAATAAGCGTCACCATTGACCCCGACACGGTCGGCGAGGCTATCAAAAAATATATGATTTGACCAAAAATCGGGCGGAGCAATAAAGCTTTGCCCGTTTTTTTCGTCAATATTCGCTCTTGACTTAATTTCGGGGCTTTATTAGAATTTGACTTAGATATAATTTTTAAATTGAGGTGTTTTATCATGATCATGGATTGCGAAAAATACGTCGGCAAATGCGTCTGCGGCAGAGACCATGAGCTTGAGACGAAAAAGGTCGTCGTCGAATACGGCGCGATAAACAATTTCGAGCGGTACATGGCCGATGTCGGTCTTGCGGGCAAAAAGCGCGCCGTTATATACGACACGGTCATCTATAAGCTCACCGAGGGCAAGCACATCGCCGCCGACCAGGAGATAGTGCTCGAGGCAAACGGCCTTCGCGCCGAGGATACCGTTATCGAGGAAATGATGAAAAAGCTCGATAAGCCCGAGGTCATCGTCGCCTACGGCGCAGGCACTATCATGGACTTCGGCCGCTACCCGGCGTACAAGCTCGGCATCCCCTTTGTCGCCGTTCCGACGCTCGCCTCCTCCGACGGCTTTACAGCGAACATCTGCTCGGCCATCCTGAACGGCCAGAAAAAATCGACCCCGATGTGCGCTCCCGTTCTGGTCGTCGCCGATCTTGACATCATAAAGGGTGCTCCCGCACGCCTCGTCGCAAGCGGCATAAACGACATTCTCTCAAAGTACATTTCTCTTCTCGACTGGAAGGTTTCGCACCTCGTCGCGGGCGAATACTACTGCCCGATGGTCGCGGACCTCGCACAGGAGGCGCTCGATATTATGCGTAAGGCAGCCGACGAATACGCGGCCACCGGCGTTGCCGACCATGAGGCGATGACCATGGCGCAGATGAAGAGCGGCCTTACCATGCAGCTACTCAACCACTCGCGCGCGGCGTCCGGCGCGGAGCACCTCATGGCGCACCTTGTCGAGATGCAGCCGCCGCGCTTTGAAAACGCCGAGGGCATACACGGCGAATGCGTCGGCGTCGGCACCTTTGCCTGCATAAAGGAGTATCACCGCCTCGCCTCCCTGCCCACGCCCAAGGCAAAGCCCTTTGAGCCGCTCAGCGAGGCATGGATAAGAGAAAAATTCGGCGACAGGCTCGCGCCGGGCATCATCAAGGAAAACGAAAACGATGTTTTGGCAACCTTCGATCCGCAGAATATCGTAGACCACTGGGATGAGATACGCGCCATGATAAACGAGCTTCCCTCCGTTGAGGAGGCAGAGGCGCTCTACAAGGGCTGCAACGCAAAATATCTGCCCGAGCACATAGGCATCGACCCTGCGCTTGAGCAGGAGATGCTGCCGATATCGGCCGCCATCCGCAACAGGCTCACCCTCGTGCGTATGCTGCGCGTCCTCGACTTCGGCGAATAAGGAATACAGCACAACACAAAAAATGCACCGTCTGTTGACGGTGCATTTTTATTAATTGGGGGATGGGGAAATTCGGATCAGAATATGATCTTGAGAAGCCATTTTAAAACAACTGCCATGCCAAGATACTTAAGAGCATCTTCGCTATTGATTTCGGGCGTTACCATCATATCGTCGTTCATATCAATTCTCCTTCCATAGTTTTATCAAGGGGGGTGTAGGCTCTTTGAGCCTGTCATCTATAAGGACGGAGAATATGTCCGGATATTTCACCTTTGCCGAACTTTTTTATGAGAAAAATTTATTTTCGGATTTTTTGCCGTATTCGGCATCGCTCTCTCATGAATTTCTTAAATTTCTGAGTAGCTCGTAGGGCGCCGATAATTCGCCGTTTATGCCGCTGCCGAGGTGGATGTGCGGCTTGTTTTTGCCGTGCCAGTCGCTTCCCGCGGTTGGGCAAAAGCCGTACTTCTTCGCCGCGGTGAGATACTCGGCGACGACCTCGGGGCCGTAGCCGGAGTAGTAGCACTCAAGCCCAGCGACGCCGCAGGCACGTGAGCGCTCCATGAGCTCGGTAAAGCGCTCGGGCGTGAGCTTATACTGCTTCGGATGTGCGATAACGGGCTTGCCGCCTGCCGAGCGGATGAGCTCTGCTGCGTCCTCGACGCTTAAAAAATGGCGGCGGATGTAATATTTGCAGCCGGGATCGAGAAAGCGCTCGAACGCATCCTTTACGCTTTCGGCAATGCCGGCCTCGACCATGCACAGCGCAAAGTGCGGCCTGCCGATAGTCGAGCCGGGGTGCCTTGCCTGGAGCTCGTCGAGATCTATCTCCAGTCCGTCACGTGCGAGCATGTCCACCATTTTTCTGTTGCGCTCGTCGCGGTCGCGCACGATCCAGTCGAGCACCGGGGGCAGCTTTTTTGAGTGTATGTCGAGGTCATAGCCGAGCATGTGCACCTCCCTGCCGTACCAGCCGCAGCCGAGCTCCATGCCTGCAACGACCTCAACGCCGTACTCCTGTCCTGCCCGCTGCGCCTCGGCCACGCCGTTTACGCTGTCGTGGTCTGTTATCGCAATAGCGCGCAGACCGAGCTCATGAGCGTATCTAACCGTCTCCGTCGGCGATTCTGAGCCGTCGGAGATATTCGTATGAACGTGAAGGTCAATTTCTCTCACTGCTTTATCGTCTCCATTATCTTTTCCGCTTCATCGTAAAGTTTTCCTGCGTCCTCGCCGACGAAAAACTCGCCGTCTTCGTACAGAATGCGGCCGTTTACCATCGTAAGGCGCACATTTTCCTTGCTTCCGGCATAGACGATGTTTTTTGCTATGTTGTTTATGGGCCTCATATTCGGGCGGCTGAGGTCTATAACGGCGAGATCCGCCTTTTTGCCGGCCGCTATGCCGTCGCAGCCGTCAAGCCCCATAGCTCTCGCACCGCCGACGCAGGCGGCCTCGAGCACTTTTGCGGCATCCACCGCAGAGGCATCGTTTTCACGGTATTTTGCAAGAACGCTCACGAGATACATCTCGCGGAACATATCCAGCGCGTTATTCGAGCCCGCGCCGTCGGTGCCGATGGCAAGGGCTATGCCCTCATCGAGAAATCGCTTTACGGGCGCTATTCCGCTTGCAAGCTTTAGGTTCGAGGCAGGGTTAAGCACAGCCGTCAGGCCGCGGCTTTTGAATATTGCGATGTCCTCCTCACTCATATGGACGCAGTGGAACGCGCCGCCGCCGTAGTCGTACATGCCGAGCTTATTAAAAAGCACCGTCGGCGTTACGCCGTAGCGCTCGACACAGCCGTCTACCTCCGCGCGCGTCTCCGAGGAGTGGACGAACATAGGCTCTTTGTACTTCTGCACAAGGTCTGCGACGAACCGCATACGCTCGAGGCTCGTCGTGTACTCGGCGTGAAAGCCGAGGCGATATGAAATGAGCTCGTGCATTTTGTTATAGCGCAGGAACTTATCCTCGAGCAGCGTATAGTCGCTGTCGAAATTATTCATATCGCCGCAGAGCACCGCGCGAAAGCCGGAGTCGATGCATGCCTGCACAAAAGCATCGTTGTGAAAATACATGTCAAAGCAGCTCGTTATGCCGCTTGTGAGATATTCCATGATCGCCAGACGCGTCATGACGTAAAGTCCGTCGGGACTAAGGCGCGCTTCCTTAGGCCAGACCTGCTCGCTGAGCCACTTATCCAGCGGCATATCGTCTGCCAGCGAGCGCAGAAAGGTCATTCCCGAGTGCGTGTGCGCGTTCTTGAAGCCCGGAATGAGCAGATTGCCGTGAAGGTCTATCTGCCGCTCAAACTCCGGCAGATTTTCGGGCGTTTTGCCGACGTAGCGGATGCTGCCGCCGTCTGTCCACACCTCGCGCTCAAGTATCTCGGCCTCCGGCGCAAAAGCTAAGACTCGACCGTTATAAAAACGTATCATTCGTTTATCCTCGTTTATTCCCAGAAATTCTTGCCGCCGACCTTGCGAACGAGCTTCGCGCGCAGTTCCAGCATGGCGGTGTAGGTCGGCAGGATGAAGATCGAGTTCTCCTCGTCCCGCAGCGACGCTATCAGTTTATCATAGTTTTTGCATGATTGACAGGGTATATTTTCGCGCGCGAGCCTTTTTTCGGCGCTCTCGGCACGGTCGCCGCAGACATAGGCGCGTTTTACGCCGCCGCGCCGTGCGAGCATGCCGAAATCGGCCTCGTCGAGCCACGATATATCCGTTCCGTCGGCTATGCGGTCGTTCACCGCCAAAACGAGGGTCTTGTCACCGCTTTCGCGGCAGACCTCGGTTATCGTCTGATCGGCGGCAGCTGTATTTTTAATAAGGATCATCTTTGCACCGCGCTTTCCAAGGGGGAAGCTCTCCATCCTGCCGAAGCCGCAGTCAAAGCATTGCGCAGCATCGACGGCGGAAGCAAAGGCAGCGCCGTCTGTCACCGCAGCAGCGATCGCACCGGCCGAGTTATAAATGTTATAAAGCCCCGGAAGCGCCGGGACGCACAGCGTTTTTTCATTCCCTGCGCGCAGGACAAAGCTTCCGTCCGGCAGCACGGAGTCTGCGCTGAACGAAGGGCTTTTTCGCACAAAGCCGCATTTGCAGCTAAATTCGCCAAGATTCGCGTAGCTCAGTCCCTTATAGGCAAGCTTTTGACCGCAGACGGGGCAGCTATCATCCTCGCCGCTGCCGACACTCTGCCTTTTGTGCTCCGAAAGGCCGTAATACACGGTTTCGTTAGGGCACAGCCGCGTGATGCTCGCTGCCATGGGGCAGTCGGCGTTTATAACAGCCACCGTCTCCGGCGTATCGCGCAGTCCGGCAGCTATGCAGTCGCGCGGGCGTGTCACAGTGCCGTAGCGGTCGAGCTGATCGCGGAAAAGGTTCGTCACAAGCAGCACACGCGGCTTCATTTTTCCGAGCACAAGTCTGCACGCGGCTTCGTCGCACTCAATGACGGCACTTTCGCATTTAACGCCGCCGAAGAAACGGAGGTTTAAAATGAGCGTCGCCGTGATGCCGGGCATCAGGTTTGCGCCCGAGCGGTTTGCGCACACGCTTCTGCCCTCATTTTGCAGGGCTCGCTCAATGATGCGCGAGGAGGTCGTTTTGCCGTTCGTCCCCGTAACGGCGATTAAATCGACATTTTTTGCGGCGTACCCGAGCACCTCGGGGCATATCTTCAGTGCCAGCGCTCCGGGGAGCGACGTTGCGCCAAGCTTAAACAGGCGCAATAAGCAATGCGTGGCCTTACAGGCCACGCACGCAAAAAATATCATGAGCTCTTTCAATTATTCGACAGTCACCGACTTTGCAAGATTTCTGGGCTTATCGATATCGCAGCCGCGCAGCAGCGCAACATAGTACGCAAAGAGCTGCAGAGGCACAACACCCAGAGAAGGCTGAAGTATCGTGTGTGTCTCGGGAACGGATATGACGTTCTCCACGGTCTTTTTCATTTCCGCAACGTTGTTCTCGGTCGTGAGCGCAAGCACATCCGCTCCGCGCGCCTGGACCTCGACGACATTGCTCATGGCCTTATCGAAAAGCGGCTCGTATGTACCGAGGGCTATGACAAGCGTTCCGTCCTCGATAAGCGAAATGGTTCCGTGCTTGAGCTCGCCCGACGCGTATGCCTCGGAGTGGATATAGGATATCTCCTTGAGCTTTAGCGAGCCCTCAAGCCCCATGGCATAGTCAAGGTTGCGGCCGATGAAGAACACGGAATTGTGGTTAAAGTAGTTCGACGCGAAGTGTTTGATGTCCTCAATGTTCTCAAGCATCTGCTCCATCTTGCCGGGCAGACGCAGAAGCTCCTCGATGATCTCGTCGTACTGAGCCTTGCTCACCGTGCCGAGAGCGTCGGCAAAGTAAAGGCCCAGCATATCGAGCAGAACGAGCTGCGTGCTGTACGCCTTCGTCGTCGCAACGGCAATCTCGGGTCCCGCCCAGGTGTAGAGCACATCGTCGGACTCTCTGGCAATGGAGCTGCCGACAACGTTTACTATCGACAGAATGTGCGCTCCTCTTGCCTTTGCCTCGCGCAGTGCCGCCATGGTATCAAGCGTTTCGCCGGACTGGCTGATAACGATGACAAGGCTCTTATCGTCGACAAGCGGATCGCAGTAACGGAATTCCGATGCAAGGCAGACCTCGACCGGCTTGCGCATGAGCCGCTCAAGATTGTACTTGCCTACCACACCAACATGATATGACGAGCCGCAGGCGATTATGAATATACGGCTTACGTCCTTTATCTGCTCGGCTGTGAACTTGAGATCTTCAAACACGATACGGTTATCGCGGATACGGCTGAACGCCGTTTTGCGTATAGCTTCGGGCTGCTCCATGATCTCCTTGAGCATAAAGTGAGCATAGCCGCCCTTTTCCGCGGCCGAAACATCCCAGTCAATGGTGTGATGCTCTTTCTCGATGGGCTGCTCCATGGCATTATAAAACTGTACCTTGTCTGCGGAGATAACGGCGACCTCGCCGTCTTCCATGTAGGATACGTCGCGCGTGTGCTTTATGATGGCCGTCACATCGCTTGCTATGAAATTGCAGCCCTCACCGTAGCCGATGAGAAGCGGAGCGTCCTTGCGCGCGGCGATGAAATGCTCCGGCTCGTCAATGCACAATATGCCCAGAGCATACGCGCCTTCAATGCGGCGCAGTACGCGGAACACGGCCTCGAGCGCATTGCCGCACTCGGCGTAGTAAAATGCGACAAGCTGCGTCACGACCTCGGTATCGGTCTCGGATCTGAACGTATAGCCCTGTGAAAGAAGAAAATCACGCAGTTCGACATAATTTTCGATTATGCCGTTATGAACTACGGCAATTTTGCCGTCGCCGCTCAAATGCGGGTGAGCGTTGATATCATTGGGCTCTCCATGTGTGGCCCAGCGGGTGTGCCCGATGCCGATGGTTCCCTCTATGCTCTTGCCGCCCTGGATCATATCCCGCAGCACCTGAAGGCGGCCCTTGGATTTTTTGACCCTCAGCTCCTTGTCCCCGGATATAACGGCAATACCGGCCGAGTCATAGCCGCGGTATTCCAGTCTCTCAAGTCCGTCAAGCAGTATGGGAGCTGCCTGCTCGCTTCCTACGAAGCCAACTATTCCGCACATAATAATGATTCCTTTCGGATTATATACTTCTGATAATTAATCTGTATTATACCATTTTATGCTCTGCTTTGCAATAAAACAAAGCCGCCGGACATACCCGACGGCCTGTCAAATTTGTAAACTTTTAAAAAACGAACTGCACGAGCAGCATGTACGCGACCGTTCCTCCGCCGACGGAGAGCAGCAGATTTTCCTTCCACTCGTAGCTCAAAACGACGAAAAGCGCCGCAATAAGCTCCGGAACACCGTGCGAACCTGTGAAAATCGGCGTGTTTTTAAAGCAATAAACGACCAGCAGCCCCATGAGAGCGGGCGGCAGCACGCGGCCGAGGTATTTTATAAATGCCGGTGTTTCCTTCTTGCCCGAAAAGGCCAGAAACGGCAGCCAGCGCGAGGCCTGCGTTCCGACGGTTATGGCGAGGATGATGATAAGAGTTTGAATAACGGTAAGTTTCACAGCTTGTTCCTCCCCAACCAGAAGATGACGAGCATGCCGATGAGCGCCGGAATGAGGAACATATCCGGTCCGAATGCAACGCGCGCAAGAAGCGTCACAGCAATGCCGATGACGCATGCAGGGCGCTTATTCTTATCCTTCCACTGCTGGAGGAAGAACACTATAAACAGCGCGTTGAGGGCGAAGTCGAGCCCCGTGGTGTCAAAGGTTATTATCCTGCCGAGCAGACCGCCGAGAGCAGTGAGGCCCGCCCAGTAGATATACAGAAGCAAGGTCTGACCAAAGTAGAAATACCTCCGCTCCATGCCCTCGGGAGCATCCGAGGATACGGCAAGCGAAAACGGCTCGTCTGCCAGCGCATATATGAGAAAGGGCTTGAACGGCTGTGTATCCTTATATTTTTCAAGCAGCGCAAGTCCGTAAAACGTGTGCCGGAAATTGACGAAATAGCTCATTATGAGCATCTGAACGGGGTCAAATCCGGCGGCCATCATCGGCACCGCCGCTATCTGCATGCCGCCGCAGAAGCATATGAGCGAAAACAGCATCGTCCACAGCGGCCCGTAGCCGAGCTCCTCCATCAAGACGCCGTAGGTCAGCGCGACGAATATCCAGCCGAAAAAGATCGGAACAGTGGACGGAAACGCGGCCTTTATGCCGCGAAGAACTTCTTTTATCTCTACTTTCCTTTTCATTATTGCATTAAAAAAGCGCAGTCAAACGACTGCGCTTTGCTTTCTGAAATTTGCGCGCTGTCAGATAAGGTTCAGCACGAGGGTGAGGACGACAAATACTATCGCAAACCACTTGGTGGCCTTTGCGAGCTTTGCGTCCAGAGATTTTGCCTTGCCCTTGCTCAGGAAGGTCTCTGCGCCGCCGGCGATAGCGCCGGAAAGGCCCGCGCTCTTGCCGCTCTGAAGAAGAACGACTACAGTTACTGCGAGGCCGGACAGAAGCTGAAGGATGGTAAGAATAAGTTTAAGAGCGTTCATTTATATTCGATCCTTTCGATTTTGACATATTAGCTTATCTACTATACCACAAGGTTTTTTAGATTACAAGAAAAATTTACGCTATTTTTTTACCAAACCTGCCATCTGAGCAGGAACACGGCAAAATAAGCGATGAAAAATAATACGCTCAGCACAAGGAGTATCCTCTCCGTTCGTTTTTTAGGGCTCAAAGCCGCTAAAGCGGCCGGGAGTGAAAGCATCGCCGCAAGATAGCGCGGGGCACTAAGCAGCCATGTCGCCCCCATGGTGACGACAAAATATGCGATGAAATACGCCGTGTACGATGCGCGCAGCTTTTTTTCCGCAAGGATCATGATAACGAGTGCAAGCAGCTGTGCCAAAAGATTCGGCAGCCACAGTCCGAAGAGAAAGGACGCGTTATCCTCCGCCGCGGCGAGGGCGTTCTCCGTCTGATAAGCGGCGGTGTTGAAAAACCAGCCGAGCTGCTGGTTCCAGTGGACGCGCTGATACTCCATGAACTTAAACGCATCGCCCGAGACCGTGTAGTTCACAAGGCAGTAAGCCGCAAAACCGAGCGGCACAATGATAAGCGCCACATATTCGCGCGGCTTTGCGCGTTTATGAACAAGTTCAAACAGTATCGGCACAATAAGTATCAGTCCCGGTGAGCGCGTAAACGCGGCATATGCTCCCAGCAGGCTGCCGGAGATTAGCTTACCGCTCCGTATGAGATACAGGCACGAGACCGTACACAGTATAAAAAGGCTCTCGCTCATGGGGGCGGCGAAGAAAAATGCCGCCGGACTGAGGGCAAAAAACTTCACCGCACGCAATGCCAAGGCACTGTTCGTATCAAGGCACAGAAGCTTATAAAGCATCACACCTGAGCCGGCAAAGCTCAGCGCCGAGACGAAAAGTCCGGCAGCGAGCTCATTGCCGATGAGATACGCAAAAAGCCGAACGATAACGGGATAGCCCGGCAGGAACACGAGCTGCACCAGCCTGTCCCACTCGCCGTCGGACAGATACCAGTCGCGCGCAATATCCATGTAATGCTGACTGTCGGTGCACAGCCAGAAGCGGATATAGCCGCCCGCGCTCTCGTCATATCCGAGCAGTTTGCGCAGCACAAAGCCGAGGGCAAGTATAAGGACGTCCCAAATCATTATGAGAGCAAAAATGCGCGCGCACTCGCCGCCTTCGGCCTTGCCGAGCGTATCGTGCTCGCTCTTTCTCCAAAACGCGCACCACTCGGGAACAAACCGCAGGCACAGGGCGAGCATCAGTACGGCGCTGAGCACTGCCGCGGCATAGCCCGTCGCGCTGTAATTGCTCCCAGCACACCAATGGGCGAACACCGCACACAGCGCCGCCGTGCCGAGGGCGCATATTAACTTTTCGGGCAATTTGTCATTTAACATACGTTTATATTAGCACGCCCGAGGCGCAAAATGAAGACCTAATTGACTTAGCGCACGGCGAGTGCTAATATTCTTTCATCAAATTATAAGGAAGGATCACCATGCAGGACGATAAAACATTTCTCGGCACGGAGCCCATAAAAAAGCTTCTGCCGAAGCTCGCCGTGCCGACGGTCATAGCGCAGCTTGTGAACATGCTATATAACATCGTCGACCGCATTTACATCGGACACATCCCTGAGGTCGGCAGCCTCGCGCTGACGGGGCTGGGAGTCTGTATGCCACTCATTCTCATAGTCTCAGCCTTTTCGGCCTTCGTCGCTGCCGGAGGTGCTCCGCGCGCGTCGATATTCATGGGGCGCGGCGACCACGACTCGGCGGAGAAAACGCTCGGCGGCTGCCTGACGATGCAGGTCATAATCTCTCTCGTCCTCACCGCCGTCATGCTAATATGGAACGAGGAGCTGCTCTATGTTTTCGGCGCGAGCGAAAACACGATCTCATACGCCGCCGACTACATGGGCATATACGCCCTCGGCACGATCTTCGTGCAGATAACGTTGGGGCTGAACGCATTCATAACCGCTCAGGGCTTTGCGAAAACGGGCATGTACACCGTGCTCATAGGCGCTGTTTTGAACATCGCACTCGACCCCGTGTTCATCTTCGCGCTCGACATGGGCGTCAAGGGCGCGGCCGTTGCGACGGTCATCTCGCAGGCGGTATCCTGCGTGTGGGTGCTGTCGTTCCTGCGCGGCGAAAAGACCGTACTTCGACTCAAAAAAGATAACCTGCTGCCCGGTCTGCGGCTCATGCCGCCGTGCATCGTGCTGGGCCTTTCGGTGTTCGTAATGCAAGCCAGCGAAAGCATAATTTCAATGTGCTTTAACACCTCGCTGCTGCGCTACGGCGGGGATATCGCGGTCGGCGCAATGACGATACTTATGAGCGTCATGCAGTTTGCGATGCTGCCGCTTCAGGGCATCGCGCAGGGCGCGCAGCCCATAACGAGCTACAACTTCGGCGCGGGAAACGCCGCGCGTGTGCGCGAAAGCTTCCGTCTGCTGCTGAAGGTCTGCGTCATATACTCCGTCACGCTTTGGGCACTTGTTATGCTGTTTCCGCAGCTGTTTGCGGGCATGTTCGCCTCGGACGCACAGCTTGTCGACTTTGCCGCACGGGCACTGCGCATCTACTGCGGCGCAATGTTTATTTTCGGCATCCAGATAGCGTGTCAGATGACCTTCGTCTCCATCGGCTACGCGCTGTGCTCGATAATCGTCGCTGTCATGCGCAAATTCGTGCTGCTGATACCTCTTATCTACATCATGCCGCAGCTTCTCACCGACAAGGTCAGCGCAGTTTACGCCGCCGAGCCGGCAGCGGACTCCCTGGCCGTTCTTTTCACCATCGCCATGTTCGCCGTGAACTTCAAAAAGGCGCTGCGCAAGCTTGAGGAAGAACAAAAAAACGATGCCTTAAGCTGACCGGCAACATGCAAAAAGCTCCCATATCGGGAGCTTTTTGATTTTTCAGCGGCCTTTGTGCTTTTCCTTTTTCTTTTGCTTGCGCAGCTCGAATCTGCGCTCGGCATCGGCGAGCTTTTGCTAACGCGTGTACTCGCACCTCTCGCATTTTTGCTGCTCGTACTGAAGCTTGAGTGCCTGCTGTGAGCGCGTTCCGACTCCGCTTTGCCGCGCCTGTCGCTGTGCTTCACGCCGGGCTCTTTTCGGATTGCTCTGTGTACGTTCCGCCGGCGCGTCCACAGTCGGGCCAAATTCCAGGCTGCTGTAGTTTTTCAGAACAAAGCCGTAGATCTCCTGCTCGCTCGGCAGAGCGCCGAATGTCACCTTTGCCGTTGAGAGCTTACCGTCGTAAACCCGCTCGAACACGCCGACCCAAAACGGCTCGTCAAAAAACACAGTCAGCCTGCCGCTGATCATGCCCATGTTGTTCCCTCCTCGTGTTTTGCTTTTCTTCGAGGAACGGACGACCCGGAGGGGAGGGTTACTTACCTCGCACATGGCGAGACGGCCGGGCTACCTACCGGCTCTAACAGGGCAAAGCGCCCCGCATTGCGTTTTTATCCTCGATATATGATCGGCTTTCGCCGCTCATTTATCTTATAAAGTTTGTCATTGCACGCTCTTCCGTTTCGGGAAGGCCAAACGTCTCTTTTCCGAGAGCGATACTTTTCATGAGAAATGTCATGTTCCGAGCGAGGGCACGCATGGTCTGCTTCCCCTCCTCGTCGAGCTCGGCCTCACCCTTTGCCGCGCCGTGGATGCTGTTCCAATACTGGCTCGACGCAATGGGCATGCCGGAAATGGTGAAGTATTTGTTCAGCTCGTCGAACGTCGCCGAACAGCCGCCGCGCCGCGCACATACAACGCTTGCTCCGACCTTCATGGTCTTGTCAAAGCCCGTGCTGTAAAACAGCCTGTCCAGGCACGCAATGAGAGTCGCGTTTGCGTTTGCAAAGTACACGGGGCTTGCAACGACAAGGCCGTCGGCGGCCTCAAATTTCGGCGCAATGGTGTTAACCACATCATCAAACGCGCACCTGTCGTGTTCATGGCAGTAGCCGCAGGAGGCGCAGCCGCGCAGGGGCTCTGCGCCTATCTGCACAGTCTCGGTCTCGACGCCTTCGGCAGCAAAAACCTCGGTCATCTCGCGCAGCGCAACGGACGTATTTCCCCCGACGCGCGGCGAGCCGTTTATAATGAGTACCTTGAGCTTTTTGTTCATGTCTGTGTCTCCGTCATTTGTTTATAAAGCTTCATGAGCTCGGCGACACATTTACTCTCGGTCGTGTCCTTGACCGAGAAGCCGTATGCCTGCATGACCGCCTTGTCGTTTTGCTGGTGCGCCCGCCGCAGCTCCGGCGGCATCGTGACCTCATCGTAAAGGTCGGCAAGGCTGCACTCTGGATACAGCGCTCTCGCGTCCAGTATCGCCTGCGCCGTCTGCTCGATCTTTGCTCTCTGCTCCTCCGTCGGCGACGGCCACGGGAAGTTATTATAGACGATATCTTTTGAATATCGGTAGTCGCTTTTCAGTCGGCCGCAGACTGCGCGAACCCAAGCCATGTGGACGTTGGATTCCAAAATTCCAAAATCATAATGAGATGCATTAGGAATGAACATAGCAGCGTCTGTCAAAATCATCTCTTTACCGATAAAGCCAAATGGAATATATCGTCTGCTTTCTGACGAATGGCGAGGAATAACGATAGCGGTGTCAGGATTCTTAGTTTCTCTGAATAGTGTTGGCGTTTCGGCAAGTTTTTTTCTATCATCTGCTCCATTTAAGCGATCTTCTCTGCATTTTCTGACTCGCTCCATTACAGCGGGCATTTTTCTTAATTCTAACGGAGAAACACCAACTAACCATAGGCACCATCGCTTTTTGTTGTTTATAAATTCGGTCGCACCGCTCAAACGCCGTAAATAAGGAAGTGCATTTGGCTCACGCTCTACAAAATCGGCATAATCCTCTTCCTCAATAATAAGGTGTCCGCCGTCTGCGGGGCGATTGCCCGAAGTCATTTCGAGCACATGACACATTGGCTTTGTTCTACTCTCAATAAACACAATGGGCGCATCCATAAGATAGGCATTAATATTTTCTGCCACCTGTGCCCTATCTGATGAATAGATTATACGCGGAATAGGGTTAGGTGCGCAGCTGAAACCGACAATGACACAGTGAACATGCGCTTTTTCGCTGGCCTCGCTGTCCCATCGGAAGGTGCGGTGAGCAAAGTCGATATGGATACCGAAGCGCTCGTAGAGCGGCTTCCACACACCCGCGACCTGCTCGCCCTGAGTAATGGAGTTCGTGGAAACGAGCGCCGTGCGTATCTCCGTTCCCTGCATAAGCTGCGCGGCCTTAAAATACCATCCGGAAACATAGTCGATCTTTCCGGCCGTCTTATACGCTTTTCCCTTTTCGTCGACGTAAATTGACAATATATCCGCTTTCTGCTCCTTGCTTTGCAGAGAATAGCCCACGAACGGGGGATTGCCCATGATATAGGAAAGCTCGCGCTTCGGCACTACGCTCTCCCAGTCGACGCGCAGGGCGTTGCCCTCGACGATGTTCGCGTTGGTTTTGAGCGGCAGAAAATCAAGATGCATGAGAACGATGCTCTCGGTCTCCTTCATCATCTGACTTTCGGCTATCCAAAGCGCCGTCTTCGCAACGGTCACGGCAAAATCATTTATCTCTATTCCGTGGAACTGCCTGATAGACACCTGTATGGGGTTCCAATCCGCGTCGCCGAAGACTATTTGGTCATGCTGCAGCTCGCGCAGCACGTCGTTTTCGAGCCTGCGCAGGCTTATATATGTCTCGGTCAGGAAATTTCCCGAGCCGCAGGCTGGGTCAAGAAAGGAAAGCGCCGCGAGCTTCTTCTGAAATGCCTTGAGTCTGTTCTCACGCGTTTTCGCAACGGATACGGCGCAGACCTCGTCAAATTCCGCCCTCAGTCCGTCGAGGAAAAGCGGGTCGATGACCTTGTGGATGTTCTCAATCGAGGTGTAATGCATGCCGCCGCTTCGTCTCGTCTCGGGGTTCAGGGTGCTTTCAAACACCGCGCCGAATATGGTGGGGCTTATCTCCGACCAGTCGAAATCGTCGCTCGCTTTGCTCAGCAGCAGCTCGCGTATCTCGTCCGTGAAGGGCGGTATCTCTATATCCTCATCGGCGAACAGGCCGCCGTTGACATACGGAAAAGCGGCAAGCTCGGGCGAATCGTCCTTGAGATACGGGTCGCGCCGGGCGTCGGGCGTGTCGAGTATTTTAAACAGCTCCAGCAGTGCGCGGCGCAGACGGCGCGCGTCAAACTGCGCAAGATAGTCGTGGAACATTCCGTGGCGGCCGAAAACGCCCGCATCCTCGGCATAAAGGCAGAACACCAGCCTGACGCAGAGCACATTGAGGCTCTTCATCGCGCGCTCGCTCGTCGGGTCTGCGTACTGCGCGGACAGCGCATCGTACAAAAGTCCGACTATCCTGCCCGCGGCGATGGATACCTCCATCTCGCGCTTGAGATGCTCGTTTCCGCTGTCGACCAGAAATTGAAGCCGATAATACTCTTTTTCAAGATTTTCGAGAAGTATCTCCTCCGGCTCGCCGCCGGGGCGCTCCATATCGTAGACATAGAACGTGCTGAAATTGCAGGTAACGACCCATCGCGGGTGCTGCGATACCGGCAGCTCCGTGATATAGCGCTTTGCCTGCTGAAACGGGTTGAGCAGTGAGCCGTCCGACTGCCGTATCGGCTTTTTCAGATCCTTTCCCAAACCCTTTTGCTCGATCAGTACCTTTGTAGACGGGATAGTGCCGTCAATGAAGCTCGTGTGGTCAAGGTGCACCTGCTCCTCAAACGAAATGAACTGCTCGGGGTGCTCCACTCCGTAAACATCGCGAAGCAGTGAAAGCCAGAATGCCTGACTTTCGCCCTTTTCATAGCCTTTTCCCTTCCAGTATTCCACAAAGCGCTTTGCGGCTTCCTGTTGCTTTGTATTACTCATGCTCATACCTCACCATTTTTCTCCAGCAGCGCGACCGTCTCAATATGCGCTGTTCTCGGGAACATGTCCGCGGCTTCGGCGCGGCGCAGGGCATAGCCGCAATCGTTAAACACGCATATGTCTCGCGCCAGGGTCGCAGGATTGCAGGAGACGTACACTATGCGCTCCGGCGTCATGCCGCACAGGGCGCGCACGGCGGCTTCATCCATGCCCTTGCGCGGCGGGTCGACAACTATCGCCTCCGGCCGCACACCATCGCGCAGGAATTTCTCCGCCGCCTCGGATGCGTCGGCGCAGATAAAGCTTGCGTTTTCTATCCCGTTGCGGCGCGCGTTTTCGCGCGCGTTCTCCACGGCCTCGGGGATTATCTCCGCGCCGATCACCTGCTTTGCCGATCTCGCCAAAAACAGGCTTATCGTGCCCGCGCCACAGTACATGTCCAGAACCGTTTTTCCCTCGGGCGAGGCATACTCGACGGCCTTTTCATACAGCTTTTCCGCCTGCGGAGGATTTATCTGATAAAACGCCTGTGGGGCAAGCTCATAGATTATGCCGCCGAGGCTGTCGCGGATGAAATTTCTTCCCCAAAGCGTGTGAAAATCTCCGGCAAGGACGGTGTTTCCGCTAGTTTTATTGACATTTAAAACGATGCCAGTAAGCTCAGGGCAGCTTAAACGCAGAAACTCAATTAGTGCCTGAGTCATCGCACCGAAGCCGCCGGAAGCGACAACGACTGCGACGGCGTCGGGCGTATTGACCGCCTTTCGCACATACACATGCCTGACCAGGCCTCTGCGCGTTTTCTCGTCATACGCGCGGATACCGTTATCGTTTAAAAACCGCACGACAGCGTCAGCCGCTTTGTCCGCGATATCGCTCTGTATAAGGCAATGCTCGACCGGCACAAGTTCGTGACTGCGAGGCGCGAAAAAGCCCTTGCGGGCGCGGCCTTCGACTTCACGCACAGCATAAATTCCCTTATTGCGATAGTGCGTTATCTCACTGCTGCCTGTGATGCTCTCGGCCTGCACGGTCTGATGGCCGATGTGCATTAGCGCGTCATTCACGCGCTGCTTTTTAAAGCGCAGCTCCTCGTCGTAGCTCATGTGCCACATGCCGCAGCCGCCGCAGCGCAGATAGCTTTTGCACTCCGGTTCTCTGCGCTCCGGAGACACTTTCAGTGCCTCGAGCGCGCGGCCATACACTGCCGAGGCCGTGACCTTGACGATGATGATGCGCCACTTTTCGCCGACGATCGTGCGCGGCACGAACACCGCCCTTCCGAGTATACGCGCAACGCCGCTGCCCTCGGAATTATATGCCGTGATCTCGGCTTCAAATATCTCGTTTTTCTTTAACTGTTCCATGTTTTTCATGATATCACGACGCGGCATATTTTTCAACGAAAAAGCACGTTCCAACGGAACGTGCTTTTCATATTCAGCTGCAGGTGAAGAGTATGACCTGCCGCTGCTGTGCGATCTTTTCGAGCAGTGCCATGGCCTGCTTTCTGCGCTCGGCATCGTAATTCACAAGCGCATCGTCGATAATGAGCGGACAATTTGCATCCTCCGGCAGTGCCAGCGAGCACACCGCGAGGCGCACGGCAAGGTACATGAGATCGAGCGTACCTGCGCTCAGGTATTCGGAATTGCGCGGGACATTCTCTCCGCACTCATGCACCGCGGCCGAGAAATCACGGTCGAGCATCACGCCGTCATATTTTCCCTCGGTCACGAACTGCATGTACTCGGCTGCAAGCTTGCCCAGCGCCGGAGAGAATCGGCTCTGGATATCCTCATTTGCCTTGCGCAGCGTATCTATAGCCAGCGCTATCGCGTCGTACTCGGCTGAGATCTCCGCGTATTCGCTCTCCATACGATTTATCTCCGAGCCGAGCACCAGCGGATCGCCCATCGCGGCCAGTCTGCCGCTGCGCTCTGCCATCAGGGCGGAAATGCGGCTGCATTTTGCGCGCGCCTCGGCAAGCTGACGGCTGAGCTGCGCGGCCTGATTATCGCCGCCGGTGAAATCGAGCTGAGTAAGAGTACGGCTTTCGGCCTGCTCCTGACGGCGGCGCACCGCGGCAAGAACCTCGGCGGTCTCCTTCTCGGCGCGCTGTGCCTCGGCAAAGTTTTTGTACAGCTCAAGGTACTCATCCAGACTCGAGGCGATTTCCTCCTCTGATTCGGCCTTATACTTGGCGAGCAGCTTTCGCCTCGCTTTTGCGGCCTCGTAAGCTTCCGCCTTACGCCGCGACGAGCGGACAAACAGTATTATGCCAGCAACCAGCGCAGCGGCGGCCGCAGCAAAGGCATGTATCATGAAATCCTTAAGCAGAAAGCCCGCCGCGACGAGCGATGCGCACAGCACCATAAGTATTATCGCCAGAACGGGCGTTGCCTTTCGCTCGGACTTTTCTTTGAGCTTCAGCGCCTCGGCAAGGTCATCCTTCACCTCGGTCTTGGCCTCCTCGGGTTTGCGGTCGCCTATCGCGCAGGCACACAGCGCCGCCCGGCAGCTGTCGCGGCGCTCGGCAGCCTTATCATGCCGCTCGGCAGCTGAATTTACCTCACTTCTAACGCCCTGCAGGCTGCTGAGCGCTTCCTTGCGTACTATTTTTCGGCTCTCGATAACTTCGGTCTCGAGGCGCTCACACTCTTTCTTTGCCGCGTCAAGCTCGGCAGACATATCCTCACGCTGCTGCGATGCGTCCGCGAGCTCGGACAGGAGCTGTTTTTTATGCGAAAGCTCGTCCTCAAGCTCGGGCAGACGGCCATAGCGATTGAAGCGGCGCTTGCGCTGCCACTGGCGCAGACGCTCGTCGGCCTCGGTATAGGAACAGTCCTCATCGCCGGTGGAGACTATGGCACTGATGCGCTTTTCAAGCTCGGCACTGTGCGACACAGCGACCTTTCCCTGTTCGATAAACGCGCTGCGGCGGAAAACGTCGCGGCTGACACCGGTGAGCATTTCTCCCGCGTTCGCGCCGTTAAGGCCGTCGACAGGCACGTTCGTTCCCGTATATACGGCGGAGAACTCACGCATCGGTGCCGATGCTGTTTTCGTTGTGCGCACGAGCGTTATATCGCGCCCGGCATCCTCTATCTGCATACTTCCCTGCATGGGTGCCCCCGACCACGGGGCATAGCGCATTTTATCGGGCAGGAAGCCCGCTTTCTGCCGTTCGGAGCTGTCAATGCCATAGAGCATCGCACGGATAAACGCACACCATGTGCTTTTGCCGCTCTCGTTCGGCAACGAGATGACATTCAGCCCCTCGTGCAGCTCAAGGCTTTCACCCTCGAGCTTTCCAAAGGTGGCGTCAAGCTTTTTTATCATCATGGCGTACCACCTCCTCACGGTTATCCAAGGCGGCAAGCCCCCAGCGTGCCGCCTGACTTATCTTTTCACGCTCGGCGTCGGTCTTTGCCGCGTCGAGTGCCGCCTTCAGCCTTGAAAGGAACTGTCCGCGCAGGTTATCCTCCCCCGCGCTTTGCCACATGTCGCGCTTGAGCACAGTTTCATCTCTGACCTGAAGCGAAAAAAACTTATCCTCCAACGCCGCGGCCACTGCATCCAACTGCGGAGACTCGGCCGTCTCGCCGCGCAGAATAATGCGGTAAACATCGCTCGAGGTATTCTCCGGCAGCGCGGTCAGAACATCGTTCATAACATCGCCGCTTGTGAGCTCCACATTTAATATCTCATACTTTCGCTGCGCGACGCACACCGGCTTCACAGCGCACGAAGTTCCGAGCGAAACGATGTAAACATATTTCTCGCCCGTTTCGTCAAAGCCGCGCCCCTCCGGGCAGCCGGGCCATGCATAATATGTCGCGCCGGACTTTTTAAGTCCGCTTTCCTTATGGATATGCCCCAGAGCGATGTAATCCATGCCCGAGGCCGCTATATCGAGTTCGGTGATCGGGTCGTAGTTTGATCCGGCGGCAAGCTCGCCGTGGATGCACATGACATCCTTCACCCCGGCGCTCTTCGCGGCGGAAAAGCCATGGAGCATAGCAGGCGAATATTTGTCGCAGAACGCCGCACCCCAAACTCTCACGCCGAGCTGCGGAAGTTCAACGCACTCGACAGCCGGACTTTTGAAAATGTGCACGTTTTCGGGAAACTTCACGCGCGCATACGGTGAGCGCGGCGAATAAAAATCGTGGTTGCCAGGTGATATGAACACCGGCGCGGATATGCTTCCGAGCGCTTCCGCAAGTGCCTCGGCCGTCTCGGCATAGGTGCTGTCGGAATCCAGAAGGTCGCCGGCCAGCAGCACAAGATCGACATGCTCCGTCTCCGCCAGCTGCGCTATGCGGTACAGCAGTCTGCGCTGTTCTTCCCTGCGCTGCGCGGCTTTTGCCGCACCGAGTCCCTCAAAAGGGGAATCGAGGTGCAGATCCGCCGCGTGCAGAATTTTCAGATCGCTCATGTGAACCTCACTCCCTCCGCGTTCAGGCATTTGCCCGTTTCGGGATCGATGGTAAACACGCAGCCCTCAAGCTTTGCCGGGCCCTTGGCCGAATCGTATCTGCGCGGCGGATCTCCGAAGAATTTGCCGATCGACTGCTCGGGCTCTATGCCGATGACGGAGTTTATCGCTCCCGTCATACCGAGATCCGTTATATATCCCGTGCCGTTTGGCAGGACGCAGGCATCCGAGGTCTGCACATGCGTGTGCGTTCCCCAAACGGCGCTGGCCTTGCCATCGAGCAGAAAGCCCATGGCGCGTTTTTCGCTCGTGCCCTCGGCGTGGAAATCGACGAGGATTATCTTCTCGCGTATCTCCTCCATATAGCCGTCGGCAATGACGAAGGGGTTATCCGTGTTAGTATCGAGCGTGAAGTGTCCCATAAGGTTCATGACGCATATGTCGCCGAAGCTTGTTTTATAAACATCTATGCCGCGCCCCGGGCACTGCGGAGCGCAATTTGCCGGACGCAGGATCTTTCGCCGCTCATCAAGATACGGGCGCAGCTCGGTGCGCGTCCATGTATGGTTGCCGAGCGTGATAACATCTGCTCCCGCGTGGAAGATCATGTCCGCCTGGCGCGGCGTTATGCCTACAACGTTTGCGTTTTCGCCGTTTACGACAACGAAGCTCAGCTCCAGCTCACTGCGCAGGCGGCGCAAATTTTTAGTAAGATAATCCAGCCCCGGCTCGCCGCACACGTCGCCGACAGCAAGAATTTTTACACTCATCAAAAAATCTCCTCTCTTGGAGTAATGAGTGTAGTATAGCACAAATTACAGCGGTGTAGCAAAACAAAAATGGTCATAATATATTGCGGAGGTGTAAACAATGCATAAGACAAATTTTCTCGTTGGCATGGGTATAGGCGTGGCGGTCGGCTCGCTGGCCGGCATGACCATGTCCGGCACTAAAAAGGCACCGAAAAACATCGTCGGAAAAACGCTTAAAACGATGGGTGAGGTAGTCGACGCGGTATCAAGCTCGATAGGTATGTAATTATTTTGGCCGATACGGCCGAAAATAATTAAAAAAGGCTTGCATTTCCCCTCTGGCTGTGCTAATATACTAAGGCGCTAAGCAATAAGCGCCGTTAGCTCAGCTGGATAGAGCGTCTGGCTACGGACCAGAAGGTCAGGGGTTCGAATCCCTTACGGCGTGCCAAAAGCAGAAGCTTTCATCATCGATGAGGGCTTCTGTTTCTTTTTTTATTCGACGTAAGGGATTCGAACCCTGAGAGGGTCGGAGCGTTTCGAAAATATGCCGGCGGCATATTTTCAGCTCCGAGGGGCGCAGCAGCTTGCTGCAAGCCCTCGAGATTTTGCGCAGCAAAAGCTCTATCCCTTACGGCGTGCCAAAAATAACAGCTTTCATCGTAGATGAAGGCTGTTATTTCTTTTTCTCGACAATGCTTACAATTTGTGCTGCATTAAATTCAAGCAAGGGGCAAGGCGGTCAGCTACACCACCCGAGAGGGGGTGAGCACATGCCGATTACGATCACGTTTCATGTTTTCAGATACACGATAACGATATGCGTAAAAAGCAAGAGCCGCCACTCTGCCAAGTGACGGCTCTAAAGTTTATGCTTTAGATCCAAGTTACATACAGGGCTGACCGTTGGTCATCGCCCCTTGTGATTTAATTATATTCAGAAACGCAGCGAAAGTCAATACTGTGTTTTGGTATTTCGGCAGCTTACATCAATGATGAAAGCTGCTGCTTGTTTTTACTGTCTGATCATATTCACTTTTCAAAAAGCATGTTCAGGTCACAATCGGCGTTGATGCCGGGGGCGCTGCCCTTGAAGCTGTACTGCCACATATCGTGGTAATAGTAAAAGTAAGGATAGCTCCCGATGCCGGCGCACCACGATTTGTAGCCCTGAAGCCTCGCAAGATCGTAGCCGTAGTAGCCGGTATCATTATATATGTACACTCCGGGCTCATAGCCCGCGGTCTTTATCGTCTCGCAGAAGGCGACCGCGCAATCGGTGAGCGTTTCGTTATCCAGCCCGTCGGTGCGGGCATCGTCACCGGATATGCGCTCCCAATCGAAAAATACCGGCAGGTCGAGAGTTCTCTCCCCAAGAAGTTCGAGCACAAACTGAGCTTCGGACTTTGCCTCCTCCGCCGTTATCGCCTGCGAGAAGAAGTATGCTCCGACACGAAGCCCGGCATTCTTTGCGCCTTCGAGGTTTTTGATAAAATTATCGTCTTCATACAGCTCGCCGCTGCCGTAATACATGCCTCCGGCGCGGATGATTGCAAAGCGCACTCCGCTGTCATAGACCTTCTGCCAGTCGATATCTCCCTGATAGGCCGACACGTCAACACCGCGGCTGGCTTTGTACTCGCGCCCGGTGTAGGTGAGGTTTCCGCTCGCATCATTTATGAACTCTTCCTTAGTAAGATCGTTTGTCGGAACGCCCTCCTGCGGAGTTATCCACACATAACTTTCGCCGTTAAATACCTCGACCATCCCATAGTGCGGGTCGGACTCCTGCTCGGCGCGCTGGCGAGCCTCCACGACGGCGTACACTGCGAGTATCAGCGCAGCAACAAGGATAACTATATAAACAGGCCTTATCCCACCGCGTTTTTTTGTTTTTCTCTTTGTCTTTTTCATACCGTTATTTTATCACGGTATGTTTAATGTGTAAAGTTTAAGCTGACAGGCGGCAGGGATTCGACTCTCGTCAGCTTAACATTCTTCCAACGACGCGAGAAGATTCCTGCCGCCGTAGGAAAGGCTGCTTTTAAGGCGCTCGCGGCCGCGCTTTATGGTGCGGCTGACGCTGGATATGTGCAGTCCGAGCTCGTCGGCGATATCCTGCATGGGCATCTGCTCGATATAATACATGCCGATAAGCTGCTTCTGGCGCTTCGTCAGCTCCGAATTTATCGCCCGGCGCAAAGCGCCTGCCGCACCGCCGGACGCATCGGACACGAGCTTTATGTACTGGCGCAGAGCCATGTATTCCTCCTGCTTTGCAAACATGTTGAGTTTTCTCTCCTGCATATGTTTTATCTCCTTATCTATAATAGTTTTCAAGGTAGCGCGATACGGCGAGCGTATCGCGCATCATGCTTGTGAGCACTGCTATCCGGCGGCGCAGACGAAGCCTGTCGATCTCGCACATGGGCTCCTCGTTGAGCTCTCTATTCAGCTCAGCGATCCGTACCCTGCAAAGCTGCGCGCTGTCGTTATATTCCGCAGAAAGTTCGATAAGTTTCATTCGTATTCTCCATGAAAAAATAATTCAAATTTATGTTGACAAACCCAATTCGGTTTGCTATTATATTTGAGCCGGTATCGTGCTGGTGTAGCTCAGTTGGTAGAGCAGCTGATTTGTAATCAGCAGGTCGGGGGTTCGAGTCCGTCCACCAGCTCCACCGACAAATTAATTTTATATCGTATATTTGGGGGATTTCCCGAGTGGCCAAAGGGGACAGACTGTAAATCTGCTGGCAATGCCTTCGGTGGTTCGAATCCACCATCCCCCACCAAAAAACCTTCGCACGAAAGTGTGGAGGTTTTTTTACTTATTACCTTTTACTTTTTCACTATTACCTTGCCTGCGCGAAGGTTTTTTGGTAAAGTAAGAAGTAATAGGTAATAGTGAATAAGTATGGTGTATTTCAATTCTGCGAATTGAAATAGCAATTTGAAAGACGGTGAGCGATCAAATGAGCGACAGTCCTCTTATTTCAAAATCAAAAAGCTTTGCTTTGGAAATTATAAAGGTTTGCAACGAAATAAAGTTTGCAAAACGAGAGTCGGTATTGACAAATCAGTTGATTCGTTCCGGAACCAGCATCGGTGCCAACATCCGCGAAGCGTTCTATGCTCACGGCAAAGCCGACTTTATAGCCAAGCTTCAGATCGCTCTCAAGGAATGCTCCGAAAGCGAATACTGGCTCGAATTGTTGATCGAAAGCGGATACTGTAACGACAAGGCAGTTTTATATCACTGCATCGAACTCAAAAGGTTGCTTATTGCTTCGCTGAACACAGCAAAGTCGAAGTCCTGAATCGTCCCATCTTGCTTATTACGCCGTTTGATGCTAAACTTCATAGAAATGAAATTACCCGAGGTGCACAGCATGAACAACTCACTTGACAGATTTCTCATAGCTCAGGAACACTCCTACGACACCGCGCTGCGCGAGATACGCGCAGGCCGCAAGCGCAGTCACTGGATGTGGTACATTTTCCCGCAGATAGCCGGACTCGGCATGAGCTACACCGCTCAGCTTTACTCGATAGCCGACATTGACGAGGCACGGCAGTACATTAAGCATCCCGTGCTCGGAGAGCGCCTTATCGAGATATCCCGTGCACTTTTGACACTGTCCAGCTCCGATGCGACCGCCGTCATGGGCTACCCCGACGATCTCAAGCTGCGCTCGTGCATGACACTGTTTGCGCAGGTATCCGACGATCCCGTATTCAAGGCCGTTCTGGATAAGTTCTACGGCGGCAGAGCCGACACGCGCACGCTCGAGCTTCTGCATCTTACCTAATGCGCACAAATTAACAGAAAATTTACACACTATTTTCTCACTATCCGCGAATTGACTTTTGTTCTGTTCGCGGATATAGTTTTACCTGTTGCTTTTTCGGGCCCGGCGCAATATCGGCCCAATATAAAGACAAAAAGGAGCGCAAAATGGAAAAGATCTTCAAGCTGAAGGAAAACGGCACGAACGTGCGAACCGAGATAGTCGCCGGTCTGACCACCTTCATGACCATGGCTTACATCATCGCACTTAATCCCAACCTGCTCACCAACTTTGCGACCGGAACTCCGCTGTGGAACGCGGTTTTCATGGCGACCTGCATAGCGTCCGCCATCGGCATGCTCGTTATGGCCTTCGCCGCGAACAAGCCCTTCGCAATGGCTCCCGGCATGGGACTTAACAGCTTCTTTGCGGTCGTCGTCGCAAACATCGCAGCGCTCTCCGGCCTGAGCTACGAGGAGGCATTCCCTGCCGCAATGTGCATCATCCTCGTCGAGGGCATATTCTTCATCGTACTCACGCTCTTCTCCATACGCGAAAAGATCGTCGAGGCTATCCCCTTCGGCATCCGCATAGGCATCACTCCGGCCATCGGACTTATGCTGCTGAACATCGGCTTCGGCTCGAACGCCGGCATATACAGCGAAAAGGGCGGCCCGTTCTACGTTCTGTCCACCTTCTTCGGAAGCCTCACTCCCTCCGTTGCGCAGGACACCGTCGGCAGCGCATATCCGCAACTGGTCCTCTACGTTGTGACCATGCTCGTCGGCGTATTTGCTATCGTTATTCTCAGCCACCACAAAGTCAAAGCGTCCGTCATTCTCGGCATGCTCATCTCCTGCATCATATACTGGGGCGGCAGCTTCATTTTCCTCGACACGAATCCGTTTGAGTCTCTTGCCACCGCATCCTTCGTTCCCCCTCTCGGCGATATGCTCGACACGACCTTCTTCAAATTCGACTTTGAGACCTTCATAAGCATCGGCTGGTTCACCGCCATCGCTCTCATCATCACCTTCTGCATGATCGACATGTTCGATACCATCGGCACCCTCGTCGGCACCGCCGCACGCGCTGACATGCTCGACAAGGACGGCAAGATGCCCAAGATGAAGGAAGCTCTGCTTGCCGACGCTATCGGCACCGTCGCGGGCGCATGCACCGGCACCTCCACCGTCACCACCTTCATCGAGTCCGGCTCCGGCGTCGAGGCCGGCGGCCGCACGGGGCTTACCGCGCTGACCACCGCGATCATGTTCCTGCTGTGCATGTTTATCGCCCCCATCGCGGCGCTTATCCCCGCTCCGGCAACGAGCGCAGCTCTCATCTATGTCGGCATCCTCATGATAAGCGGACTTAAAAAGGTCGATTGGGACGATATCCTCCAGGTCATCCCCGTTGCGCTCATGCTCATCTTCATGCCCATCACCGGATCTATCGGCCACGGCATCGGCATGGCGCTTATCGCCTACACCGTCGTCGCCGCGTTCACCGGCAAGGCAAAGGACGTTTCGATCCTGACCTACGTTCTGTCTCTGCTGTTCCTGCTCAAGTTCTTCGTCATAGTAAAATAAATAAGTATTTCAGCTTACCGGCGTCCGCCCAGGACGCCGGTAATTTACTATCCTGCTGCCTATAAGCCGTGCGCGGGTATAGCTGTCAAGCTCCGAAAACAGAGCGTCGAAGCAGTCGGCGCAGACATATTCGTTTTCCCACGAAAACATCTCCTCGCCGTCTTCAAACCGCAGACGGCATTGCCCGCAATACGCAGTGTATTTGTATCTATTATCCAAGTGCATCTCTCCCAAAAAGATATTTTATGCAATTGCATTATCTATTTGAGATAGTACATGCTTTTGCGTAATTTGTCAAGTCCGTTTTTATGCTTTATTTAAAAAGCGAAGTGCGCACTATGTTAAGTAAGTATCAATATTGTTGCTGTTCATGTGCAATTGTGGGGCGCTCAAGGGGTAAACACTCTTAAACCGCATCTTTTTTGGTGCAATATGACGGTTTTTTATACTCCATTTTTATAACATCTCACAATTGTATATTTAGGCCGCAAGGAATAAAATTTGAAAAGTGGGGAATGTGTTTCCCCTGAATGATTAGTTTTCAATTTTTCAATAGGAGAGAAAAAAGCAATGATTACAAACGAGTATCTTAAGAGAGTCTATGACTCCGTCGAAAAGCGCGATCCCGACCAGCCCGAGTTCCTTCAGGCAGTCCGCGAAGTATTTGAGAGCCTGCAGCTCGTCGTTGACAAGCACCCCGAGTGGGAGAAGAACGCACTTATCGAGCGTTTCGTAGAGCCCGAGCGCGTTGTTACCTTCCGCGTTCCCTGGGTCGACGACAACGGCAACGTTCAGGTCAACCGCGGCTACCGCGTACAGTTCAACTCCGCTATCGGACCTTACAAGGGCGGCCTGCGCTTCCATCCCTCTGTCAACCTCTCCGTTATAAAGTTCCTCGGCTTCGAGCAGATCCTCAAGAACTCCCTGACCACTCTGCCCATGGGCGGCGGCAAGGGCGGCTCCGACTTCGACCCGAAGGGCAAGTCCGATGCAGAAGTCATGCGTTTCTGCCAGAGCTTCATGACTGAGCTCTACCGTCACATCGGTCAGTTCACCGACACTCCCGCAGGCGACATCGGCGTCGGCGCACGCGAAGTCGGTTACATGTTCGGCCAGTACAAGAAGATCGTCGACCGCTTTGAGGGCGGCGTCATCACCGGTAAGGGCCTGACCTTCGGCGGCTCCCTGGCTCGTACCCAGGCTACCGGCTACGGTCTGTGCTACTACGCAGCAGAAGCACTCAGCCACCTTGCAAACACCTCCTTCGAGGGCAAGAAGGTCATCGTTTCCGGCGCAGGCAACGTTGCTCAGTACGCAGCTGAGAAGTGCACCCAGCTCGGCGGCACCGTTATCGCAATGTGCGACTCCAACGGCTACATCTATGATCCCGACGGCGTTGACCTCCAGAAGGTCATGGACATCAAGCAGAAGCGCCGCGCACGCATCAGCGTTTATGCCGACGAAGTTCCCGGCTCCGAGTACCATGAAGGCCGCAAGGGCATCTGGACCCTCAAGTGCGACATCGCAATGCCTTGCGCATCCCAGAACGAGATGGACGCTGACGACGTTCAGCACCTGATCGACAACGGCTGCATGGCAGTATTTGAAGGCGCAAATATGCCTCTTACCCCGGAAGCAATCGAGAAGGTCCTCGGAAACGGCCTGCTCTACAGCCCCGGCAAGGCATCCAACGCAGGCGGCGTTGCAACCTCCGGTCTCGAGATGAGCCAGAACTCCATCCGCATGAGCTGGAGCTTCGAGGAAGTTGACGAGAAGCTGCAGGGCATCATGAAGAACATCTTCAAGGCATGCTACGACGCATCCGTCGAGTGCGGCGAGCCGGGCAACCTCATGCTCGGTGCAAACGTTGCCGGCTTCCTGAAGGTCGCCGACGCAATGATGGCTCAGGGCATCGTCTGATCCTTATAAGCTAAGTTAACAAAACGAGCGTACCGTTTGGTACGCTCGTTTTTCACTTTATATTGCCTTGCCGTTTACGGTGACCGTGCCCTCGATGACTATCTCTCCGCTGTTTTTGATACAGATGCGCGCCGCGGCAGTCTCAAGATTTATATCGCCGGCGGAGTTGACGCTTATATCCGGAAGCGTACCCGTCGGTTCTGCTTTTCTTTTAATTTCCGACAGCCACATTCTCACACCTCCAGTGTAACGATAGTTCCGGCGCTCAGGGAGTCGGCCCAGCAGTGCGACGACACAACGGTGAACACTCCGCTCAGGCCGAGCTTGGCGGCGCTGAGGCTCACCCTGTCACCGGGGAAGCAGGCAAACTGCTTTGTAAGCGTAAGCTTTACGCATTTCTTTCCGCGCTGCGATTCGGCGATCTGATACGCCGCCGTGTACCTCACCGCATCCGCTCCTGTGGTTTTGGGAACGGTCATCTCGCGGTGGCACTTGCCGCCAAGCGCGGTGAAAGCCGCATTGCTCGCGGTGTAGCTTGCGCCGGTGACTCGGTTGCAGACGCTTATGTCCGATATTATGCCGTAGCGCTCATCGCACATGGCTATGCTTGAAGCGTCCTTTGAAGCATCGACGCTTATCGTATTTCCGGAACGCCCGTTTAATATAAGCGTTCCGTCCCTTGAAAAAAACGGAGTTGTTTCCCATGCGTAGCGGCAGAAGCGCTTTAAGGCGCTCCACGCGCTCTCGCCGGTGCGGACGGAAAAGCCGTTGAGCGTGACGCCGGAGCCTGTGACAACGCCGCTTATGCCGTAGGGCGATACAAAGCCGCTCACGGCCCCGGCGCTGCTGAGCGCTGCATATTCCTGCGCCGGAAGCTCGTTATCCAGAAGCAGTGCCGCCTTCGAGCGCCCCGAGAGCGTCACTACCGAGCCTTTTTCGTCTATGCTGATGCTGTATTCGTCCACAACGCCGCTGAAAACGACCGCGCTGTTGTGCGTAGCACGGAAGGCGCACGCTGTCTGAAGCTTCGGAAGCTGGGCGCTGTAATATATAAAGCTCACCTCGAACCAGTCGCAGGGCTCGCCCATGCCGTGGCACACGTCCCACGACAAAAACTCCGGCAGAGGCGTTGACACGCCGTCCTTATCCATGATATAGCCCTTCATCGCGTCACCTTATCCTTATGAGCCTGCCGTAGGATATGACGGCGTCGGGGCTTGTTATCTCGGGATTGAGCTCCATAAGCACCGTCAGCGCGACGCCCTTGAGCTGCGATATCCCGCGCAGGGTATCGTTCTCGCCCGCGCTGTAATATCGAACGCGGCTTATGTCTGAGACAGGACTGCCGTAGTCGGTGTCGTCTATGGCCTCGGACGAGTCCTCAAATGCAGAACCGACGTATTCCCAGAACTCAAAGCTGTAGCTTATATAGTCCTCCTTCGGCTCCTGCTTGAGACTGAGGGAAGCAAAGTATGCGCGCATCGTAGGCCACACGGGATGCACGAGCTTTCCGCCCTTATTTTCCTCAAAAAGCGCGGCGAGCTTTCGGAAGTTTTCATAAGCCTGCGGGCCTACGAACTCGCCCTCGCCGCGTATTATCTTGTTTTGTAGCCCCAGATTCTGCACGACGTAGCCGGAAAACGGCAGCTTATAGCTATGCAGCGTGCGGCGGTATTTTACTTCAAATACTCTGGGATTGTTCGGCCACACAAAGTTTCGGTATTGCATTGGTGCAAGCATGTTTACCCCTCCTAATACAGCTCGAAGCCGTTATCGTATCTTCGCGCGTCGCGGCGGAAGTAGTCGGATAAAAACGACATATCGCGCCGCCGCACTATAAAAAGCTGCTGCTCATCGAAATTGACTCCGTTTTCATCCGGAGTGTACGCGCGGACACCCGCCATTTCGCCCTCGTTATTCATTGCCGGACACCTCCTGACGGTTCAATGCAAGGATCGTTATTTTTTCTCTCTCGGACCCGTCGGGCTTTCTGATTTTTTTAAGCTCGGTACAGCGGCAGCCGCTATAAAGCCTGCCGCCTACCTGAAGCTCGAACTGCCCGATATTATCAAATCTGACACCGTCGCCGACGGACACCTCGCGTTCGAGTACAACCCCGTATTTTCTGTCAAAGGTGAGGATCGCGCTCGGACACGAGTCTCCGAACCCGAGCACCGGGTACTCGGAATAGCTCTCGTATTCCTCTGCAAGAGTCACGCCGCCCAGCGGAACTCCGTCAACGCCGACCTTCGCAGCATTCGAGGAGTATGCCTTTATCATGTTCATTTTTCGCCCTCCCCTATGCTGTATTCCGAAAGCGAGCTGCCGAGCTTCTCACGCACGAGATAAACACATGCTTTTGCCAAACAGCGAGAACGCAGCATGCGGCTGTCGCCGTCGTATTTTACTTCGCCGAAGGAAAACTCCGTGACCGACATTTCGTCGACACTGCGGAGCGCATGCCTCACGGCATCTGAAAATTCCGAGCACTTTTCATTCTCCGAAGCCGGACTGTAAACATCCAGGTTGAGGACTATATCGGCCTTTTCGCCGTACATTTCCCTGACTTGGCCGTCCTCACTGCAAATGCCTATGTAATTTCCGAGGCCTGCCGAAGTAATTTTCGCCGACTGCAGCCCCACGCACACAAAAGGTGCGGAGGTATCGAGCTCATCTGCCGTGAAGGCCGTGACCGCGTTTATATCGGCGCTTCTTAGCGTCTCGGCGACTGCGGCGGCTATCGTTTCAAGCATTCATCCCGCCTCCTTTCAGCTTGAGGATACACTCGTTGTGCGAAAACGCCCCGAATATACGCACAGGCTCGACGCGCAGAACAACGTAGCTCCTCCCCGCTGCAGTGACGCAGTCGCCCTCGGTTATACCCTCTGCGTCGGTTATGAGCCGGTATTTTGAGTTGTTCGTCACGCCCGGCGCGAGCTGCGTTTTATGTATCTGCGCATCGTCGGGGTCAAGGCAGGATATAAAGCCCCTGCCCTCGTTTAAACCTATGGTGACGGCCTCACCGTAGTTGTGCAGCAATCTATTTGTTATCGTCATCCCTGCACCCCCACAAATTCAAAGCCGCCGTTGTCGAGATACGCGCCCAGCATCGTCTCGGCGCTTTTTCTGAGCGACGCTGCGGACGATCCGCCGAGCTGCACCGAGAGCTTGCCTGCCATAAAGCCGCTGACTCCGCCCGAGTGCGCAGAGCCGAGTTCCATGTACATGGATATCGCCAGCATACCGGCCGCCGTTGTGAACAAGTCGGTCATATCATCGCTTGAAACTCCGCGGCGCAGCCTGCATTCGAGTTCTGCGGCAGCAGCGGCGCAGACCGTGCGCAGCATAACTGCGTCCTCATCCGGAACATTCGACCCGAGCATACTCAGTGCCTTCATTTCTATGTCCATATCCGTATATGACATTGAATACCTCCTGAAAACGGAGACGGGATAAGATTCCCGTCTCCTTATTTTTTATCAAACGGTCAGCACCTTGGATGCCTCGGTATAGAGCTTTGCAAAGCCGGAGATGCTGGTAATGGCCGCACGTTCGAGCTGGCGGTCGATGAGCCTGTCGTATTCGACGTTAACGTCACCCGCGGTGACCATTTCAAGAGCGTAGCCCTTGTCCAGGCCGATGACGGTTCCCGAGGGCATTGCAGAGCAGCGGACGAGCTTTGCGCCGAGGGGATTGCCGGGCTCGCCGGTGCCCTGAAAGTTCAGTCCCGACAGGGGGTTCTGGAACTCGGAGCACTTGAGTATCTTCATCATCACGTCAGGTGACGCAAGCATGGTGTTCATAGTGTAGGGATCAAAGGTGTTCCAGAAGTTGAGCAGCTCGCCATAGCTCAAAGCGCCGGCAGTGCCGCCGATGATAGTATCGCCGACGGCGTAGGCCGCCGCGCTGTTGGAGTTGCCGTCGCCGTTTCTTATAACATCGATGGCATCCTCAAGGTGCATGCGCATGATCTGATTGCCGATCTGACGGAGCATAACGGAAAACAGGTCAAGGCGCTGGAAGCGGATGGCTTCATAGGATGCAACGAGCATTCTGCCGCGCTTTTTGAGGCTCACAAGGTTGTCGGATGCTTTGACCTCGGTCTGGGGGATCGCAGCGCCCTCGCCGACATAACGCAGGCTCTTATCATCCTCGGATGCCGCCGAGTAGATTGAGCGGTAGTCCATGCCGTCAAAGCGGGTGACGGTCGCGGTTATTGAGGGCAGTATATTTCCCTCCTCCATACCCGCCTTTACGCTTCGCGAGACGTACTCGGGAAACAGTACGGCGGACTCTGAGGTGGAGAAAAATTTCTCGACAACGTCGCTGCCCGCGCCGCGCACCTTGATATCGAATCTCTTGAGCTGACGCTGGAACGCGTCGAGGCCCTCATAGGGAGTGCCCTTATAGTTTTCGTTGGGGTCGAGCGCTTCGAGGGTCTGCTCAAAGGTCTTGCCGCGCTCGGAATACATGCCCTTTTCAAGTCTGATCTCGTTAAAATTGTATGCCATGATCGTTTCCTCCTTACATGATAAAGCCGACTGTACCGGCGGTAGTATCTACCTTGATGACGAGGTACTCGGCGCCGCCGGTGGTGACGGCCTTGACCTTGCCGGCTGTAGACGCTGCAAGCTTTGCGTAGCCGACGGCGGGAGCATCATCGGTGTAGCCGAGCTCAACATAGCCCGCGGTCTTTACCTCGGCAAAGCTGTCGCCTGCCGCGATGCATACGCCCATGAAGCGGTCGCCTGCCGAGCAGGCCTTTACGGTGCTGTTCGCGCTCATTTTTACGATAGCTCCCTTCGTTACGTCGCTTGCCTTGCTGAAGGAGAGCACCTGCTCTCCGATGCCTTCAAAACTAACTTTCATTTTTCTCCTCCTGATCTAAGATCAAATAATGTATTCTTCACCGGAAAATGCGGTGACTTCGCCTCTGCCCGGAAGCTGGGTCAGCGGCGGATAAAGCTTCTGTGATGCTTCCTCAAACGCGTCCTTGAGCTTTATAAGCTCGGGCTCTTCCATGGCCGACACGCTTTTTTCAAGAGCCGGGTGCATTTTCTCATCGCACACAAGGCAGAGTCGGAGCACCTCGCTTCTGAGCGAATCGAGATATTTTCTGCCGAGCTGCGCCGATTTTTCCAGCGCGTCGAACTCGGCCTTATAGCCGCGTCCGGCCTCGCTTTCGACAAAGCTCTTTATGACTCCTGCGCTTCTCTGAGCCGGAACGGCGACAAAGCTCCACTCGTAGGCGTCAACAGCGCCGGTGAGCACCGCGCAGCATATCTCTCCGCTGTAGACCTTGCCCTTTTCATGGCTGCATGTACCCATTTCCGCGCCGCATATACTGCAAACGCTCTTTGCGACGGAGCAGCCGATGCTCGTTTCGCGTTTGATGCCGCCGTCTACCTGAGCGATGAGATCGGCATTTGCCTCGGTACGCAGCATGTACGCAAAGCCCTTGAGATAGGTGTACGCCTCGCCGCACGAGGTGGTTTTGCCCTTTTCGGTGACGAGCTCCGTCCTGTAAATGCGCGCGACCTGGTTTTCACTGCGCCAGTCATGGTCGCAGATACCCGTCGCGCCGACGAAAAGCTCGCTCAGCTCGCGGAGCGTTGACACCGAAAAGCGCTCGAAGTCGCGGTCTACCTCGTTATCGCACAGCAGCACCTGAAAGGTGTAGACCTCATCGGCCGTAAGCTGAGTCTTTGCAAAGGCGTTTATCGCCTGCAGCTCCTGAGGCGTACACGCTGAGCCCGATGCCGAGCCGTCCTTAATGATCTTCATTCTTGCTTTTTCCTTCTTCCCAATAGATTTTGTCTCTCTGCGCAAGATAAAGCGCAGCCTTGGCCTCCTCGACCTCATCCTGAAGGTTGATCGCCTCCCACTCGATGTCGAGCGTCGTCGCGTAGCCGTGCATATTCAGCCACATGCGGCAGATCTTCTCGATAACGGGTGTAACCGAGCGGCGTATGGCGTTCAGCTCGCTTGTCATGAGGTCTGCCTGCTGGGCGCTCATGCGCTCGGTCGTCGACCAGTTGAGGCCCAACAGGAACGGCGGTATGCCGGTGCGCGCAATGAGCTGCTCGAGTATCTGCCGCACGGGCACCTCGCTGTCAAGTATCTGATTATCCGCGCCGATGACCTTGATATCGACATCGCCGACGGCAACGAAGTCGCGTACCGAGCCCGACTTTCCGCTTTGCATGGCCTCTGACCACTGCGTTGCTATCTGCTGCGCCCTCTCCTGAGCCGAAAACCTGTCGAGCGCGTCGCCCTGCGGCTTATACACGACCGCAAAGCGCACGTTTCCGGCGCGCTCCCAGTTCTGGCCTATGGACTGATAGATCTTCAGGAGTATCCCGCACAGAAACGGCATGCTCCTGAGCATCGAAACGCCGTAGGGCGAGTCGGCCTCGGGGTTAAACGGCGTAAACAGCAGAAGGTTCTGGTACCGGAACGGCACGATGCAGCCTGTGTCGGAAACGCCGCACAGCTCGAAGTCCAGCGGGGTCTTCCCTTCGCGTATCTGCACGTCGGCAACGTTTCCGCATATGACGGCGGCGATATCCCGGTTACCGTTCACGACGATCTCGCCCACGGCTCTGCCACAGGTTATCATCGAGTCCAGATACGCCGACAGGAAGAACTCAAGTCCCGTCTGACCTCTTCCGACAGGCACGGTGCGTATAAACTCATTAAGCTCTCTTTCCGCTTTTTTGTCCGCGCAGCGGGCCTCGAAGCCGCCGGAGAGCCTGACGATCTTGAGTATCGCCGCATCCACCACCGGCACCGCCTCGCGGATCATGCGGTAAAGCCTTGTTTCGGCACTGCCGAGCGGCACATAGCTGTCGATGAGGTTAAAGGGATGAGTCTGCGTGCTGCGAAGCTGCGCCCTCGGCGCCGACGTTTTTTGTTTTGAAAACAGTTTCATATTCCTACCTTTCTACCCACGCAGCGCCCAAGGGCTGCGCAAGTTTTGAAATGCCTGCGGCAAAATAACGGATATCGTCCATCGCGTGATCGTTCTGCTTCACCGGTGCCTCTCTGTCCGCTCTGTCATCCCAGCAATACTGATAGAACTCGCGCAGTGCATCGTCGCAGCCGCGGCATATGCGAATGCGCCCGCTCTTTAGGTACGATGCCGTCAGCCGTATGCCGCGCAGCACGTCGTTTTCGGCTTTCTCGACCCGAAAGCCCGCGCGGGAGAGCGCCTCGATGAAGCTCGCCGCCGAGGGATCGACTATCACTCGCTGCACGGTGATGCCTTCGCACAGCTCCGTCAGCGCCGCGACGTATTCCTCGTCGGTTTTCTGTATCCCCATTTTTCGCCCGTCATAGTAATACTCACGCAAGCGGTACCACGTCTCGCCTCTTTTGCCCCACAATCCGAAAGAGCTCGGGTTTTTCGTGCCATAGTCGCAGGATACGATGTATTCACTGCATCCATCCGGCACATCGCACAGCATGTCCTCGGTAAAGAAGTCATAAACCCTGCCCGACGGCAGCACCCACTGTCCCAAGATAAAGCGCCTGTAGAAATCGCCGCTGTACATTCTTTTATAGCGGTCGATTATTTTCTTCGACAGCGAGGGATTATCCTCAAGCGTAAAGTGGATATACAGCGCACGCCGCTCATCGGCTCTCTGTATCCACTCGCGGTAAAACCAGTGCTGCGGACTCTCGGGGTTGCAGTTGAACCACAGCTTGCTGCCGGTGACCGAGCATCGCGCGCAGGCCTGCTCGACAAACGAGCGCGGCATCAAAACGACCTCGTCGAGCAGCGCTCCCGCCAGCGTCACGCCCTGTATGAGCGCGCTTGAGCTCTCATCCTTTCCGCCGAAGAGATAAAAGCGGTTTTGCCTCCCGCGGTAGCCTATCTCGATCACGCCCTTGGACACGAGGTCGCGCACCGTAAAGCCGATATCGCGCAGGACCGGCAGCAGCGGCTCTATCATATTGCGCCTTATGCTGCTTTTTGCCTTGCCGCATATTCCGAAGCTTTGTCCGTCAAAGCGCCGCATCGCCCAGCAGGCAAAGGATATGCCCATGCACAGGGTCTTGCCCGAGCGGACCGCGCCGTCGCATATGACGGCGTCGAGCTCGCGGTGCGGGGATGCGTCGCTCCACCAGGACAGCGCCTTGAGCTGTGTACGCGAGAAAAACTCAAACGTCATTTTCCCTCTCGCCCTCCAAAAGTTTTGCCGACTTGTCCAGCGCGGCATAGAAGCCTCCTCCGGCAGCTGACTGCGCCGCGGCGTTGAGCTCTATAAGCTCTCTTATGATCGCAAGCTTGTTTACAAACTTCAGTTCCACATCCCCTTTCGGACCGCGTTTTATTTCGCTCAGCAGTGAAAGATCGAGCCCCTCGAGCTCGGACACATCCTCTGCGCTGAGATAAAGCAGCTTCACGGCGTCGTTCGGCGAAGACACCGCAAGCCTTTCGAGAAGCTTATCCGCATTGACGGATCTTTTCTTATTCATAAAAATCACCTCTCACCCATAGGCTGTTTTCGGGCCAAACTTGTACGTTTGCGTACAAGCGAAAAAATTTGCAGCCGAAAAATTTTTTCGACTGCATGTTTTTTCTTCTATATTAAATTATTTGCTCAAATGTTGCCGCAGAGGTATATAAAAAATCCCGATGATTTCTCATCGGGAATCCCCGCCGTGCCGTTGGGGTTCGGTTATAACCTGCACAAAGTAGCAGGTGGGTCGCCTAAGCTCTGTTTCTCTGCTTCCAACGTCCGACCCGAGGGCCGGGAGGCCTGCAATCCGCAGATTCAAATCGGCATCCCTTATTAAAAATGTGGGTTTAACGAACCCTAAGTCAATATGACACCGCGAACACGGCAGGGATAATGTTCTTCTTTAATTCATCATACTCCGCTTTTACGGAACATATGAGTATATTCTTCGTCTTACTCCTCGTCGCCTTCCTCGGCCTCAAAGATGGTCATGAACATATTGTGCACCTCTTCGAGCTTTGCGTCGTCGTCGATGGACTCGAACAGCTCGTCGCCGTTTTCATCCTCGGTAACGCTCAGCAGGATAAGGCCGTAATCGGGATCGTCCTCGTCCATATCCGCCGGCAGGAACGCGGAAAACGTCTCGCCGTTATAGTCTATCGTGTCGAGCAGCTCAAGGTTGAACTCGTTGCCGTCGTCATCTATTATAGTGATAAAATCATTGCCGAAATCTTCGCTCATGGTGATTCCTCCTGTGTTGTTGTGTTTTTATTTTACCCTACACAGGCCAATAAATCAATAGCTATGAGCTCAGATCTTCCAACAGTGACAGCAGCTCTTCTCGGGTGGCGGCCTCAATGCCGCTTTTGAGCTTCTCTCTGTCGACCTTATTGAGTGTTTCGGTCGGGATATCCGTCATAGTCGACGGCGTTTCCTTATCTCCCTCAAACACGGCGATATAGCCCTGCCAGTCACGCAGGCAATAAGAGGTCTTGTTTGCCGCCGCCAGACTGACATTTTGCCCCGGCGCATTATTCTCGCCCGTATCGCTTATACTTTTTACTGCGGCACTGCTCATTATAACCGCTGCCGCCGCGAAAACGCACAGCGTCAGCTTTTTAAATGTATTTTTCATGCGCTTCACTCTCCTTTTTCTCATTATTGCCATATATGACAAAAACAAATCAGCCATACGCAAAACTTTACAAATTATCCACGTCTGCTTGACATAACATGATATAATAATAATTCAGATAAAATTAGATTATTGCGCCTTCTACATATATTACGGCGTTTACTCAGTTTTGACACATAACACTCGCAAGGAGGTGTTGACCGGAATGGATATTGCAAGAGAGCCCGCGGCCGAAAAGCGCAGCGGCAAAGCCGGACGCGTTTTGGGCGTGATCGGAACGATCCTGCTCATCGGCGTTGTCACGGGTCTCATTTTCGTGTGTATCTTCGCGTTTTACGTGAAGACCTGCATCACGCCGAGCCTCGATCTGGATCTTAATGACTTCACACTCAACCAGTCGAGCATTATCTATTATCAGGATTCAAACGGGGATTATAAAAAGCTGACGACCGTCAAAAGCAGCGAAAACCGCATTTGGGTCGACGGCGACCAGATACCCCAGTACATGAAGGACGCACTCGTCGCCATCGAGGACAAGCGCTTTTACACTCACAAAGGCGTCGACTGGTTCAGAACGGCGCACGCGGCGCTTAACATGTTCACCGGCGGCTCGACCTTCGGCGGCTCGACGATAACTCAGCAGCTTATAAAGAACCTCACCCAGCAGGATGATATAACCGTTCAGCGCAAGCTCTTGGAGATATTCCAGGCGCTCGACCTTGAGAAGAATTACGACAAGGACGAGATCCTCGAGTATTATCTCAACGCCGTTTATTTCGGCGAGGGCTGCTACGGTGTTCAGACGGCGGCGCAGACCTATTTCGGTAAGGATGCCAAGGATCTTACGGTTGCGGAAGCTGCATCCATCGTCGGAATAACGAACCTGCCGACATATTACGACCCGTTCTACAGCGTTGAGAACAACAAGGAGCGTCAGGAAAATGTCCTGCGCGAGATGTATAAGCAGGGCTACCTCAACAAGTCAGAATACGAAGAGGCTAAGAGTCAAGAGCTCGAATTTGTCCGCGGCGAGAACGCGCCCAGCTCTTCGACCTATTCCTACTATGAAGAGGTCGTCATTTCCGACGTTATCACCGATCTTGCCGAGGCAAAGGGCATCAGCCGCAACGCGGCAAGCCAGCTTGTGCACAACGCGGGCTATGAGATCTACGCCTGCATAGATAAGGATATCCAGGCCAAGGTCGACGCGATATACACAAATCTTGACGAGCTGCCCAAGTCCTACAGCGGCACAAAATCACAGCTTCAGAGCGCCATTGTCATCATCGACCAGACGACCGGCGAGATCAAGGCTCTGTGCGGCGGCACGGGCGAAAAAACCATCAGCTACGGTCTGAACAGAGCCACCGGCACCACGCGCCCGCCCGGATCTTCGATAAAGCCCATCGCGGTCTACGGCCCGGCTGTTGAATACGGTCTCATAAGCCCCTCGACACTGGTTCTCGACGCGGACGAGACGCACGTTCAGCTCGCGCACACCTCATGGTATCCGAAGAACTCGCCGAACACCTACGACGGCATAATCACGATAACTACGGCACTTCAAAAATCGAAGAACACCGTAGCCGCGCAGATAATGGATAAGCTGACTCCGTCGGCTTCCCTCGAGTTCCTGCGCTCGCGTCTCGGCGTTGAGAGCCTTATAGACTCCGACGCGGACTATGCGGCAATGGCTCTCGGCGAGCCGCACTACGGCATCACCGTGCGCGAAATGGCACAGGCCTACACAGCCCTTGCGAACGACGGCGTTTTCACTTATTCAAGAACCTACACCATGGTCAAGGACCGCACGGGCAAGATCATCCTCGATAATCAGCCTCAGACCATTCAGGCCTTTTCGCAGGATACCGCGCGCACCATGACCTACATGCTCAACAACGCCGCGACCTACGGCACCGGCAGTGAATCGCGCCTGAGCAACATGCCCGTCGCCGGCAAGACCGGTACGACCACCTCAAATCGCGACCGCTGGTTCTGCGGATACACTCCGTATTACACCTGCGCAGTCTGGACAGGTTACGACACGCCCGAGCGTATGTCTTTCTCAGGAAACCCCGCGACGCAGATATGGCAGAAAGTCATGTCCGCCGTCCACTCCGATCTTCCGCGCAAGGAATTCAACATCTCCTACGGCGGCTCGCCGACCGGCATCTTCGGTTCACGCGAGGAACTTGAGGAGCAGGCGCTGACCGAGGAGGAGAAAAAGCAGAAGGAAGAGGAGGAAAAGAAGAAGCAGGAGGAAGAGGAGAAAAAGAATAACGAGGATAACAACGGCGGCACCGTCGACGATATCTTCGCAAACTTCCGCGACCTCTTCTGATTACAGACAAGGAGGAATCACATTGGCAAACAAACCGCTTGAATACAAAGGTCATCCCCTGCAGCGTGCAGGAAATATAGTCTACTACGGCAGCATGACAGATAAATACGTCATCATGCTTCAGATAATGGACACGAAAAAGGTCAAGGATCTCGACGTTGCCACCAAGGTATCCGTCCAGCTCCAGCTCACCGATCCCTCCGTCAAATCCCGCGACCGCATCGTCAAGAAAAGCGAGAAGGACGGCTTCTGGGCGGCTATGGACGTGGCAAGCGTCTGGCTCGACAGAGCATTGGCAACAAAATAAGCAAAACATTCAGAAAACAGGCAGCTTCGGCTGCCTGTTTTTTCTCGCTTTGATTGTGATAAAATTGCCGAAGATAAGAGTAGAATTTACCGAAAATTTAGTTTATAATATACGATGTTATAATGTTAGCCTGCCGTGCAGGTGAAAATTTGAAATCTGGGAGGAAAAAATGAAGAAAGTACAGTTTACGGAAACCGTGCTTCGTGACGCGAATCAGTCACTTATCGCTACAAGGCTTCCCTACGACAAGTTTGAGCCCATCCTCGAAAAGATGGACAAGGCCGGATTCTACTCCGTTGAATGCTGGGGCGGCGCGACCTTCGATGTCTGCCTGCGCTTTCTGAACGAAGATCCGTGGGAGCGCCTGCGCAAGATCCGCGCAAAAATGCCCAACACCAAGCTCCAGATGCTTCTGCGCGGTCAGAACATCCTCGGCTACAAGCATTATCCCGACGATGTCGTGCGCCGCTTCGTGCGCGCATCGGTCAAAAACGGCATCGACATCATCCGTATATTCGACGCTCTCAACGATACCGACAACCTCAAGGTCGCCGTTGAGGAGACCGTCAAGCAAGGCGCAATGGCCTCCGGCACGATCTCCTACACCACCAGCCCCGTACACACGATCGCAAAGTTCGTCGAGATGGTAAAAGAGCTCGAAAAAATGGGCGTAAGCTCCATCTGCATCAAGGACATGGCCGGTATCATGACTCCGCAGAACGCATACGACCTCGTTTCCGGCATAAAGGACGCCGTCGACCTGCCCGTCGTTCTGCACACTCACTGCACCACGGGTCTTGCATTCATGACCTACCTCAAGGGCATCGAAGCCGGTGCAGATGTTATCGACACCGCTATATCCCCCTTCTCCGGCGGCACCTCGCAGCCCGCTACAGAGACTCTGTACTACGCGCTCAAGGAGCTCGGCTATGACGTACAGCTCGACGAAAAGATACTCATTGAGATGGCGAATTTCTTCAAACCCATCCGCAACGATTACCTCGCCGACGGCACTCTAAACCCCATCTCCATGAGCACCGATACCCAGTGCCTGACCTATCAGATACCCGGCGGCATGCTCTCGAACCTGCTCAGCCAGCTGAAGATGATGAACGCGCTGGACAAGTTCGATGAGGCTCTTATCGAGACTCCGCGTGTGCGCAAGGACATGGGCTATCCTCCGCTCGTTACCCCGACCAGCCAGCTCGTCGGCTCGCAGGCGGTCCAGAACGTGCTCGCGGGCGAGCGCTACAAAAACGTCGGCGCCGAGATAAAGGCCTACTGCCGCGGCGAATACGGCAGGACTCCCGCTCCTATCGACGAAGCTGTCCGCGCCAAGATCTTGAACGGCGAAAAGCCCATTGAGGGCCGCTATGCCGACACTCTTCCGACTGACACCTATGAGAAAGCCGCCGAGCATCTCGGAGACACCGCAAAGTGCGAAGAGGATGTCCTCAGCTACATTGCATTCCCCCAGGTCGCGGAGAATTTCTTTGAAAAGCGCCGCGAGGCTGAGGAAAAGGTCGTTCGCTACACCATCACCGAAGCCTGAGGAGGTTTAGATTATGACTGATCTAATTAACATTTCCTTCGGCGACGCCGCGCTGACGGCGCTTCTGGGCTATCTTGTCGTTTTCTTCGGCCTCGTTCTTCTGATGGTCGTCGTTATGATAATGGGCAAGATCATGGTAGCTCAGGCAGCCAAGGCCAAGGCTAAAGCAGCAGCACCTGCCGCTGCCGAGCCCGCCGCACCCGCTCCCGAGGCTCCGGCAGCTCCCGGCTCCGCGGGCGAGCTGAAGCTTTACGACACCGATCCCAAAGACGCGGCAATGATAATGGCCATCGTCGCCGACTCTCTCGGCAAGCCCATTAACGAGCTCCGTTTTATTTCCATCAAGGAGGTCAAGGAAGATGAAGTATAAGGTAACTTTAAATAACAGAACTTACGAGGTCGAGGTCGAAGAGGGCAAGGCAATGCTCATCGACGAATACGAGGCCTACGCTCCCGCAGCACCCGCACCCGTTGCCGCAGCAGCTCCCGCTCCGGCAGCAGCCCCCGTGGCCGCAGCTCCCACCGCTCCCGCTGGCGCGGCTCTCGCCGCCGGTGAGGTCGTAAAGAGCCCCATGCCCGGCAACATCCTCAAGATAAATGTAGCTCAGGGCCAGAAGGTCAACGAGGGCGACGTGCTCCTCGTCCTCGAGGCCATGAAAATGGAAAACGAGATCGTCGCAACCAAGTCCGGCACCGTCGCTCAGATCGTCACGGCCAAGGGCGCAGTAGTCGAGACCGGTGCTCCTCTTGTTGTCATAGCATAAGGAGGTAACGGATGGACATTCTGGGTACTCTCCAAAAGCTTGCGATGGAATCCGGCTTTGCCGCGTTCTTCGTCACCGACGGCGGCTGGAAAAACCTCATTATGATAATCATTGCCTTTGTACTTCTGTACCTCGGCATAGTCAAAAAGTTCGAGCCCCTGCTGCTGTGCGGCATAGCCTTCGGCTGTCTGCTGACAAACCTCAGCTACTTCATCGGCATGGGCGAGAACGCACTGTATCACCCCGAGCTGTGGGAGGCCTTCCTGGATGAGGCAAGCCCCTATTATCACAGCTACGGCCATGTAATGTCGAACGCCGGACTGCTTGACTTCTTCTACATCGGCGTAAAGGCCGGTATCTATCCCTCGCTTATCTTCCTCGGCGTCGGCGCGATGACCGACTTCGGCCCGCTGCTTGCCAACCCCAAGAGCCTGCTCATGGGCGCTTCGGCTCAGCTCGGCGTTTTCGTGGCCTTCCTCGGTGCTATCGCACTTGGCTTCACAGGTCCCGAGGGCGCATCCATCGGCATCATCGGCGGCGCCGACGGCCCGACCGCTATATTCCTGACGACGAAGCTTGCTCCGCATCTTTTAGGGCCTATCGCAATTGCGGCGTATTCCTACATGGCGCTCATACCGCTCATCCAGCCGCCTCTTATGAAGCTATGCACGACCAAAGAGATGCGCGAGGTAAAGATGGAGCAGGCGCGCGAGGTCTCCAAGACCGAGAAGATCGTCTTCCCGATCGTCGTTGCGACCTTCGTCATCCTTCTCCTCCCCTCGACCGCTCCCCTGGTCGGCTGTTTGATGCTCGGCAACCTCTTCCGCGAGTGCGGCGTGACCGACCGTCTGTCGGACACCGCGCAGAACGCTCTGATGAACATAGTCACCATCTTCCTGGCCACCTCCGTCGGCGCGACGATGGTAGCTCAGAACTTCCTGAGCGGCGCAACGATCAAGATAATCATCCTCGGTCTGTGCGCATTCGCCATCTCCACCATCGGCGGTCTGCTCGGCGGCGTCGTCATGTACTACGCCTCCGGCAAAAAGATCAATCCCCTCATCGGCTCGGCGGGCGTTTCCGCAGTTCCCATGGCCGCGCGCGTTTCCCAGGACGTCGGCAGAAAGTACAACAAAACAAACTTCCTGCTCATGCACGCAATGGGTCCCAACGTCGCAGGCGTCATCGGCTCTGCTATCGCGGCAGGCTTCCTGCTTTCCGTATTCGGCGGCTGATAAAAGCATTTGCAAGGACATGCATTTTCGGATGCATGTCTTTTTTGATGCATAATGTGAAAAAATTGTCGTTTTGTGCAAATATACTATTGACAAATTACCATGTCATGTTTATAATCTAAAACACTCGTTACAAAACGTAAGTTTTAAAACAATGGTTTCAGTTTAAGGAGAGGTGCCCTATGCCCCCGAAACCTAAATTCTCAAGAGAAGAAATAGTAGGCGCCGCGCTGGATATCGTAAGCCGCGAGGGTGTCTCCGCCCTGACGGCGCGTGAGCTCGGCGAAAGGCTCGGCAGCTCGTCGCGGCCGATATTCACGGTGTTTAAAAGCATGGATGAAGTCATGCAGGCCGTCAGGGAGGCGGCCATGCAACGCTATGACGCGTACGTCGCCCGTGCAAAGGACTATTTTCCGTCCTTCAAGGCCATCGGCATATTCATGCTGCGTTTCGCCAAGGAGCAGCCGAAGCTGTTTAATCTCCTGTTCATGCAGGAAAACTCTCAGGCGCGCCGTTTTGACGATATCTTTGCCACACTGGGCGACACAGCGAGCCTGAGTATCGACTTTGTCATGAATGACTACGGCCTCACCGAAGAGGAAGCGCACTTCCTGTTCCAGTACGTCTGGACCTTCACCTACGGACTGAGCGTCCAATGCGCCACCGGCATGTGCGATTTTTCCGAGGAGGAGCTTGTAAGCATGCTCGGCAACGAGTTTATGTCCATCATGAGCTTTATGAAGTCCGGCATGCGAAATATGCTCATCACCAATATGCGCCCGGTAAGGCGCGACGATCCCGAAGCAACTTTCGACCCCTTCAAGAAACAGGATAAGGAGTAAAAACTATGGACGCAATTATGACCATCCTCATGTACGCGGTAATTTGCCTTTTTGTTGGCATTGTGTTGTATTATGTTGTCAAAAAAGCCGTAAAAGACGCGATCATTGAAGCAAAAAGCGCCGAAAAGCACGAATAGCTTGGCCTTGTCAACCGGCCGCAACCGCCGGTTGACACATTTCAAACCCGGCTTTATAGCCTGTAACCGCAAAAAATGCTACTGTTGGGACACAATTTTCCGAACAGGAGGACATGAAAATGATATTGGCAGACAAGATAATAAACCTGCGCAAAAAGGCAGGCTGGTCGCAGGATGAGCTGGCCGCTCAGCTTAACGTTACGCGCCAGTCCGTATCCAAATGGGAGGGCGCGCAGTCGATCCCCGATATGGAGCGCATCGTGCAGATGAGCCGTCTCTTCGGCGTAACGACCGACTATCTCTTAAAAGATGAGATGGAAAACGAGGAGTTTGACAGCGCCGAGCCCGAGAGCGCGCTGCGCCGCGTGTCGATGGAGGAGGCCTCAAGCTATCTTTCCATCCGCAAGGCCGACGCGCCGAAGATCGCGCTTGCAACGCTTCTTTGCATCATTTCGCCGATCGCGCTCATCTTACTTGCCGGCATGAGCGGAGTCACATACTTCGGCATAAGCGAAAACGCGGCGGCCGGTATCGGACTGTGCATATTGCTCTGCATCGTCGCCGCTGCCGTCGTGCTCTTTATCCGCACCGGCCACCGCGCCGCCGACTTCGAGTTTCTTGAAAAAGAGGCGTTTGAGACCGAATACGGCGTTGCAAGCATGGTAAAAGAGCGTAAAAAGGAGTTTTCCGAGCAGTATTCGCGCCTTAACACCCTCGGCACGGTTCTTTGCATTCTCTCGGTACTGCCGCTGTTTGCGTCCATCGCATTTTTCAGGGCGGACATTTACTACGTCGCCGCGGTATGCCTGCTTCTGCTGCTGGCAGCGTTCGGCTGCTATGCCTTCGTTTACGGCGGCGTGTACAGCTCGGCTATGGATAAGCTCCTCGAGGAGGGAGACTACACGCGCGAAAACAAGAAAAAAAGCGCCGTTTTCGGTGCGGTGAGCACCGCTTACTGGCTCATCGTAACGGCAATATTCCTCTACTGCACCTTCGGCCCGAACGGCAACGGTCAGCCGGGCACGCTTTGGTATATCTGGGCCGTGGCCGGAGTTCTGTACGGCGCGATAGCGGCCTTCCGCGGAGTTATCCTCCGCTCAAGAAGTAATCGCTGTTAAATATAAGGAGAGTCTATGGACCAGCATATAATTGAGATATCTCATCTTAATAAAACTTTCGGCAGCGTTAAGGCCGTCAGCGACCTTTCCTTTCACGTCCGCCGGGGCGAGCTGTTCGCATTTCTCGGCGTGAACGGCGCGGGAAAAAGCACGACCATATCCATCATGTGCGGCCAATTAAAGGCCGACAGCGGCAGCGTGAAGATCTCCGGTCTTAACGCGGATAAGGATATTTCCGAGATAACGCGCAGGCTCGGCGTCGTGTTTCAGGGCAGCGTCCTTGATAAGCCGCTGTCGGTGCGCGATAATCTCGAAAGCCGCGCGGCGCTGTACGGCATAACGGGCAAAGCCTTCGAAGATCGGCTCAGGGAGCTTTCAGAGCTTCTCGATTTTTCAGACCTGCTCGGCCGCAGCGTCGGCAAGCTCTCCGGCGGTCAGCGCCGCAGGATAGACATTGCCCGCGCCCTGCTGCACAGGCCGGAGATACTCATCCTCGACGAGCCGACGACCGGTCTCGACCCGCAGACGCGAAAGCTTCTGTGGAGCGTCGTGCGCTCGCTGCGCGAAAAAGAACACATGACCGTTTTCCTCACGACGCACTACATGGAGGAGGCCGCCGATGCGGACTACGTCGTCATTTTAGACAGCGGCAGCATCGCAGCCGAGGGCACGCCCCTGGCTCTCAAAAACGCCTATACCGGCGACTACATAACCTTTTACGGCGTTGATCCCGATGCCCTCAGCGCCCTGGGGCTCAAATACGAAGCTCTGCGCGACGCGTACCGCGTGTCCGTTCCGAACACCGCCGCCGCGACGAAGCTCATAACCGGGCACCCCGAGCTTTTTAACGATTTTGAGATAACAAAGGGCAAAATGGACGACGTTTTCCTTGCCGTAACGGGCAAGGCTCTCTCGGGAGGTGAGGAAAAATGAAAACACTGCTTATTCTGACAAAGCGCAATGCAAAGCTGTTTTTTAAAGACAAGGGCATGTTTCTTTCCTCGCTGATAACCCCCGTGATTCTTCTCATTCTGTATGTCAGCTTTCTTTCTAAGATCTACCGCGAAAGCTTTATTTCCGCGCTGCCCGCAGGCTTTACGCTCTCGGACAGCATCATCGACGGCGTTGTCGCGGGGCAGCTTGCCTCGTCTATCCTGGCCGTCTGCTGCGTGACAATTGCCTTCTGCTCGAACCTTCTCATGATACAGGATAAGGTCACGGGCTCCGTGCGCGACCTTACGGTAACGCCGGTAAAGCGCAGCGTGCTCGCCATGGGCTATTTCGCCGCGTCCGCCGCCGCCACGCTCATCGTGTGCCTTGTTACCTGCGGCATCTGCCTTCTGTACACCTACAGTCAGGGCTGGTATTTGAGCGGCGCGGACATTGCGCTTATCCTGCTCGACGTTTTTCTGCTGACATTGTTCGGCACGGCGCTTTCCTCCTGCCTGCACTATTTTCTCACGACGCAGGGGCAGATGTCGGCCGTTGGAACGCTCGTAAGCGCCTGCTACGGCTTCATATGCGGCGCGTACATGCCCATGTCGAACTTCGCCGAGGGTCTGCAGAAGGTGCTGTCCTTCCTTCCCGGCACCTATGCGACGAGCCTTCTGCATAACCACTGGATGCGCGGCGCGATCAGCGAAATGGGCGATGTCGGCGTACCCGAGCAGGTGCTCGACGCGATACGAGACAGCGTCGACTGCAACATATATTTTTCCGGCGAGGCCGTATCGCAGAGCGCGATGTACCTCATTCTCGCCGGCTCGGTCGTTGTCGTAACGGCAGCCTATGTTCTCATAAATGTGCTGTGCCGGCCACGGTACGGAGACAGATAAACAGTAAAGGAGGCAGAAACATGCTCGAAATTAAAGGACTTACAAAATGCTACGGCGAGAAGAAGGCTGTGGACGATCTCAGCCTGCACATCGCACCCGGAACGATCTACGGCTTTATAGGCCATAACGGTGCGGGCAAGACCACAACGCTCAAGGCCGCGGTCGGAATTCTCGACTTTGACAAGGGCGAGATACTTATTGACGGCAAGTCGATAAAGGACGATCCCATCGCCTGCAAGCGCGTGCTTGCCTACATCCCCGACAATCCCGACCTGTACGAGTATATGACGGGCATAAAGTACCTCAATTTCATCGCCGACATCTTCGGCGTGAGCCCCGAGGACAGAAAGTCGCGCATTGAAAAATACGCCGAGCTTTTTGAGCTCACAAAGGATCTTGCACAGCCTATATCGGCTTACTCTCACGGCATGAAGCAGAAGCTCGCCATAATTTCCGCCTGGATACACTCGCCGAAGCTCATCATCATGGATGAGCCCTTTGTCGGCCTCGACCCCAAGGCCGCTCACATCCTCAAAGGCATGATGCGCGAGCTGTGCGACGAAGGCGGCGCGATATTCTTCTCGACCCACGTTCTCGAGGTCGCCGAAAAGCTCTGCGACCAAGTCGCCATCATAAAGGGCGGCAAGCTCATCCGTTCGGGCACCATGGCCGAGGTCAAGGGCGATGACAGTCTTGAGGAAGTGTTCCTCGAGTTGGAGGACACATCATGCTGAAAATTCTTTTAAGAAAGCAGCTTTACGAGCTCAACAGCAGCTTTTTCTACGACCGCAAAAAGGGCAAGGTGCGCTCTAAAGGCACGAGCATACTGTTCATCGTGTTGTACGCGCTTTTGATGATCGTCGTCATCGGCGGCATATTCACGGTGCTGGCGGTCGCGCTGTGCGGTCCGTTTGTCGGCATGGGGCTCGACTGGCTGTATTTTGACATGATGACGCTCATGGCGCTGTTTCTCGGCGTATTCGGCGGCGTGTTCAACACCTATTCGAGCCTGTATAAGGCCAAGGACAACGACCTCATGCTTTCTCTGCCGATCCCGACGAAATATGTCCTTATCTCGCGCCTTACAGGCGTGTACCTCATGGGGCTGATGTTCAGCGCGGTCGTAATGCTGCCCGCCGTCATCGTCTACTTTGTTATTGCAAAGCCCTCATTCTCGGGCGTTGTCGGCGCATTGCTGCTGACGGTGCTCGTGAGCGTATTTGTATTCATCCTTTCCTGCCTGCTGGGCTGGGTAGTCGCGAAGATAAGCGTGCGCCTGAAGAGCAAGTCGCTCATCATCGTCATCATCTCGCTGGTATTCTTCGGGCTTTACTACTTTATCTGCTTTAACGCCTACGAACTCATTCAGGAGTTTATCATGAACGCCCTCACCGTCGGCGAAAAGATCATGGACTCTGCCTATGTTCTGTACATCATCGGCGATTGCGGGCAGGGCGGCTGGCTTTCGATGCTGTATGTCACGCTCGCGGTCATAATCCTCTTTATCATCACCTACCGCATTCTCGCGCGCAGCTTTATCAAGATCGCAACGACCTCCGATAAGGTTGCAAGGCGCGAATACCGCGCGCAGACAGCGAAAATGCGCAGCACATCGTCCGCTCTGCTGCACCGCGAACTTTCGCGTTTTCTCGCAAGCCCGACATATATGCTCAATTGTGCGCTCGGAACGCCGCTTCTCATTCTCGCGGGCGCCGCGCTGCTCATAAAGGGACAGGACCTCGCGATGCTTGCGGGCATGATCCCCTTCCCGGATGATTTTCTCACCGTCATGATGGCCATAGGCGTGTGTGTTATCGGCTCAATGAACGACCTCACAGCGCCCTCTATATCCCTTGAGGGCAAAAGCCTGTGGATAGCACAGTCACTGCCCGTAAGGCCGCAGGAGGTGCTGCGCGCAAAGCTCAGGCTCCACATACTGCTGACCGTCATCCCTGAGCTATTCTGCTCGGTCTGCGTATGTATCCTGTTCCGCCCCAATTTCGTGACAGGACTTCTGTGCGTCGTTCTGCCGCCGGTGTTCACTTTGTTTATCGCGGCCTTCGGTCTCGTCATAAACCTGAAAAAGCCGAACCTCAACTGGCAGACCGAAGCCATTGCCGTAAAGCAGAGCATCGGCGTTCTGATCGCAATGCTCGGCGGCTGGGTCATCGCCGCTGTGCTCGGTGTAGGCTACTACCTGCTTTGCGCAAAGCTCGGCTCTGTGGCATTCCTGGCTCTTGCAATCGCGGTGCTCTCCGTTTTGGCCGCACTTGAGCTTAAATGGATAAACACACGCGGCAGCGAGATACTGAGGCATCTGTGATATGAAGGGCACGACCAACACGCTGCTCGCAGTATCTGTCGTTTTGCTTGCGATAGCAGGGATAGCTTTTCTCGTTATTTCGATAGTCGATAAAAGCTATGGCACATGGCCGCTTGCCGCCTCGCTTGCGTGCGTAGTTTTATCGAATATCTTTAACACTCTTCGCCTCCGCCGCAAATAAAAAACAGCTCCGTATGGTTTCCCATACGGAGCTGTTTTAATTTCGTTTTACAGGCCGTAGAGCTCGGCGAGCTTTTTGAATGCCGGGAGCGAGTCCGAAGCTGTCTTTTCGGACACGCAGTAGGCAAGGCGGGCATAGCCCTCGACGCCGAAGCTATCCGACGGGACGAGCAGTATCTCAAACTGCTTTGCCTTCTCGCAGAACTCGGACGCGCTGTCGCCCTTCGGCGCTTTTATAAACAGATAAAACGCGCCGTCCGGCTTTACGCAGACAAAGCCCATGGAGCTGAGCGCATCATAGAGCGTGTCGCGGTTTTTGGCGTAGCTTGTGATATCAGGCTGCACGTCGGCGCATTTTGCGAGCATGTGCTGCATAAGGCTCGGCGCGCAGACGTAGCCGAGCGCTCTGCCCGCGCCGCAGACGGCCGCGAAAACGTCGCCGCTGTCCTTCACGCATGGCGGTACCATGATATAGCCGAGGCGCTCTCCGGGCAGCGACAGGCTCTTGGAATAGGAATAGCACACGATGGTGTTGCTGTAGAAATTCGGCACGAAGGGCACCGTCACATCACCGTAGACAAGCTCGCGGTACGGCTCGTCGGCTATGAGGAAAATGCTCTTCCCCTGCTCCTCCTGCGCGACCTGAAGTATCTTCGACATGACCCTGAGCGTCTGCTCGCTGAGGATAGCGCCCGAGGGGTTATTGGGCGAGTTTATTATGACCGCTGCAACGCCCTGCTCGACGGCAGCTTCAAACGATGCCATGAACGGCTGCATATCGTCGCCCGCCGGAGGAACTATTATGACCTCCGCCCCGGCATTTTCGGCAAAGACCTTGTATTCCGGGAAAAACGGTGCCAGAACCGCGACCTTCTCGCCCTCGCTGACAAGTGCCGACATGACTATCGACAGCGACGAGGACGCACCGGAGGTAAGATATATGCTCTCTGCCGGGATCTCATAACCCGCTCTTTTGCTCTCCTGCGCCGCCGCGGCCTTACGAGCAGCCATCGCTCCGGGAGCCGCGGTGTAGCCGTGCAGAGCGAGGCTCTCCTCGTTTTGCAGGAGCTCGATGAGCGTGCTCTTCACCTTTTCGGGCGCGGGAACATTGGGGTTGCCTATGCTGAAATCAAAAACATTTTCGCTGCCGATTTCACTGCGGCGCGCGTCACCGTAGGCTGCGATGGCTCGTATGGCCGAATCGCTTTTTCCGAGTGCAAGCATTTTCTTTGCTATCATAGTGATTCCCCTTTCATTGTTCAGTGTGTATTATCGTTTATCTCAGGTCTGCCAGCTCGTAGATGAGCCTTTCGGTCTTATCCCAGCCGAGGCAGGCATCGGTTATGCTCTTGCCGTAAACTCCGCCGTCGGGCTTCTGGTTGCCGTCCTCAATGTAGGACTCGATCATGAGGCCCTTGACAAGGTGGAGTATATCATCCGAGTGGCGCGTGCTGTGCAGTATTTCCTTTGCGATGCGCGGCTGCTCATCCCACTGCTTGCCGGAGTTTGAATGGTTCGTGTCGATGACGACAGCAGGGTTTTTAAGTCCGCTTTTCGAGTAAAACTCGCACAGGAGCTTTATGTCCTCGTAGTGGTAGTTGGGTATCGTCCTGCCGTACTTGTTGGACGAGCCGCGCAGAATTGCGTGCGCAAGAGGATTGCCCTTACTCTGCACCTCCCAGTTGGAATAAACAAAGGTGTGCGGATGCTGGGCGGCGGTGATGGAGTTCATCATGACGGAAAGATCGCCGCTCGTGGGGTTTTTCATACCGACCGGCAGATCAAGGCCGCTGGCAGTCAGTCTGTGCAGCTGATTTTCGACAGACCTCGCGCCGACTGCGACATAGCTGAGCATGTCCGACAGGTAATGGTGATTTTCCGGATACAGCATTTCGTCTGCGCAGGAAAAGCCTGTCTCGGCGAGCACCTTCATGTGCATCTTGCGGATGGCGATCAGGCCGCGCAGCATGTCCGGCGAGCTGTTGGGGTCGGGCTGATGGAGCATGCCCTTGTAGCCGTCGCCGGTCGTACGGGGCTTATTTGTGTAAACGCGAGGAACGATGAGTATCTTGTCTTCGACCTTCTCCTGAACGCGGCGCAGGCGCGAAATGTAATCGAGCACCGAATCCTCGCGGTCGGCAGAGCAGGGGCCTATGACTAAAAGTAGCCTGTCATCCTCGCCGGTGAATATTTTTCTGAGAGCCGAGTCCGTTGCCTTTTTTCTCTCGGAAAGCTCGGGAGTTATGGGGTACATTTCCTTTATTGCCTGCGGTGTGGGCATTTTTCTCTTAAATTCCATGTTCATGACTTATCATCCTCTTTTTTTACGTCAAAGTATTTTCTGCGCTCTGTGGAAAGGCGCATCATCTCGCGGATCGTTTCTCTATCGCCGTTTGCAATGCTGTTTCGTAAAAGCTCGAACTTTTCGCTGAAAAGGTCCATCTGGCGCACAAGCTCATCACGATTTAAAAGGAACAGCTCGCTCCACATCTCGTCGTTTATCTTTGCAATGCGCGTAAGGTCGCGGAACGAGTCGCCCGTGTAATCGACAAGGTGGTGAGAATCCTTACACACCATAAGCGAGACCGCGATGCAGTGCGCAAGCTGCGAGAGAAAGCCGATCATCTCGTCGTGCTTTTCGGGCGTGAGCTCGGCGATCATTCTAAAGCCCATTATCCTGCCGAGCTCCTTGCATGTCTCGATGGCCTCTGGAGTGTTTTTGTCCGTGGGCGTAACGATGTAGTTTGCACCCTCGAATATCTCCATTCGCGCGTTTTCAACGCCGCTGCACTCGCGTCCGGCCATGGGGTGCGCGCCGATAAACTCAAGGTCATCGCGCAGCATACCCTGAATTTTATAGATGATGCTGCACTTTACGCCCGTAACGTCCGTTATGAGCGCTCCGGGCTTAATGTACTGCTGATAATTTTCTATCCACTCGACGAATGCGTGAGGATACATCGCAAAAATGAGCAGATCAAACTGCCCGATGTACGCAGGGTCTATATCCGCTCTGCCATGAGCTATTATCCCCTCGCGCAGGGCGTAATCTATCGTCTCCTGCCGCCGGGCTATCGCTCCGACCTCAAAGCCGTGGCTGGTCAACGACTGCGCGTAGCTGCCGCCCATGAGGCCGAGGCCGAGTATAAGTATTTTTGTGTTTTTATCAAGCTTCATTTTCTGCCTCCAAGCCGAGTGAGCCGAGATCGGTAAAGTAATTCGGATAGCTCTTTCGCACAGCCTGCACACCGTCGATAACGCCACCCGTCAAGCTGCACAGAAGTGTGAGCGCCATGACTATGCGGTGATCGTTATGCGCTGAGAGAGTGCGTGCGGGCATGTCCGGTTTCCCCTGTTTTATAATAACTTCGTTATCGTAAAGCTCCGTCTCAATGCCAAAAACTTCGAGCTCCTGCGCCATGACGGCGGCTCTGTCGCTCTCCTTTATCCGCAGCCGGCGCGTTCCGGTAAAGGCCGCTCCGTGCCCCAGTGCCGCCGAGAGTGCAAACAGCACAGGGCCGAGATCGGGGCAGTTTGAGATATCGAGCTGCACCCCCGGAGTCCTGAGCTTTTCAAAATACTCAAGGCACACTCTGTCGCCCTGAATACTGTTATAATCAAGCCCCGTAACCTTGACGCTGCCGCCGACAAAATTAAACGCCTCAAGCGCCGCGGCGTTTGACCAGTCGCCCTCGACAGTCTTTTCTCCGGCAATGTACCTCTGCCCGCCGGGAACGGTGAAGACATTCGGCTCGGGCTCGTCTATCCCGATGCCGAAGGAGCGCAGAACGCCGAGCGTTATATCGATATACGCGCGGCTCTCGACCGGCGGCAGGACTTTTATCACGCTGTCGCCCTCGAGCGTCGGCAGCGCAAACAGAAGCCCCGATACGAACTGACTGCTCACGTCGCCGCGCAGGACATACTCCCCAGCCGTCAGCGCACCGCAAAATTCAATGCCGTGTTCGTCTTTTTTGATCTCTATGCCCCTGCCGCCGAGAAGCGCCTCGTATATGCCGATGCCGCGCTCCAAAAGCCTTGGTGTTCCCTCAAAGCGCACTTTCGCGCCCGTGAGCGCAAGGGGTATCATAAACCTCAGCGTGCTACCGCTTTCGCGGCAGCGCAGCACAGCACCCTCCGGTGTTTTGCCGTTTCTGCCGGTGATCGTAACCGTGTCGCCGCACTTTTCGTATTTTGCGCCAAGGGCTTCTACGCAGTCGAGCGTTGCGAGCATATCCTCGCTGTCGGAAATGCCGCTGATCTTACTCTTGCCCTCTGCGAGGGCTGCGCAGATCAGACAGCGGTGAGCATAGCTTTTCGACGGCGGCGCTTTAATTTCGCCGCAAAGCCGCGACGGGCTTATTTTAAGCTTCATTTTTCTCTCCGATGTAGTTTATAAGGAAGTCGATCGCCTCATTGTAACCCTCAAGTCCGTGGCCGCAAATGGTCTTCACCGCAACGTCTCTTATATAGCTTACCTGTCTGAAGGCCTCACGTTCGGACACCTCGGAGATGTGCACCTCCACCGTCGGTATGCCGACGCCCTTGACGGCGTCCGCTATGGCGACGGATGTGTGCGTGTACGCCGCGGGGTTAAAAACGATACCGTCTATGTCGTCAAAGTACGCTTTCTGTATAGCGTCGACGAGGTCTCCCTCGTGGTTTGACTGATAAAACTCGACCGTAACGCCCTTTTTCTCGGCATGATCGCTTATCATTTTAAGCAGGTCCTTATAGCTCTGTCTTCCGTATATCTCCGGCTCTCTGATGCCGAGGATGTTGATATTTGGCCCGTTTAAAACGAGTATTTTCATTTCTCAAACTCCTTTAATACCGCGTCTGCCTCCGCCTCGGGCGTGGTGTTTGCGTCGATATGCACTTCCGCTGCCGCGCAGTATATATCATATCGCTCGGCGTAGAGCTTTTCGAGCGCGCTGCGGCGCGAGGCAAGCGGCCTGTCGTCGGTCGCGATGAGGTTTTCAGGCCTCCTGTCGAGGAAAACGAGAACGCCGTTTTGCTTTAATGCGCGCACATTCTCCGCATCGAGAACCGCGCCGCCGCCTGTTGCAATGACCTTGCCGCCTGTTGCCGCAAGCTCCGCCACCGTTTCCTTTTCTATTTTTCTGAACTCCGCCTCACCGAATCTCGCAAAGAAATCCGAAATTGGCATGCCGATCTTCTTGACTATATATTCATCCGTGTCTGCAAGCTCCTTGCCGCATTTTTCGGAAAGTATTTTGCCCACAGTCGTCTTGCCGCTCGATGGCATGCCTATTAAGACGATGTTCTGCTTATCGTTTTTGACGCTCTTAAACGCTTTGTCGACAAGGCTCTCGTCAAGAGGGATATCCTGAAATACCGCCGCCGCGTGCACCGCCTGTGCCGAGAGCATGTACAGGCCGCCCTCTGCCGGGATGCCTTTTTTCTGCGCGTCGAGGACAAGATTTGTACGCAGGGGATTATATATCGCATCGAGCACGCCCTCGAGCTTCGGGAAGGCCGATATGTCGATGGGTTTTCCGTCCTGCTTGGGGAACATGCCCACCGGAGTTGCGTTTATTATGACCTGAGCGTCGCTGTGCTCGGAAACTGCCTGCTCATAAGTTACGCTGCCGTTTTTGCCGCTGCGCGAGACGTAATACACGCTTTCCGCGCCCATATACTCTGCCAGCGCATGGCCGGTCTTTGAGGCTCCGCCCGTGCCGAGGATGAGTACCTTTTTGCCCTTCATATCGATGCCGATATGCTTTGCAAGCGCCAGCATGCCGGGAAAATCGGTGTTGTCGCCATAGAGCCTGCCGCCGCGGTTTACGATGGTGTTCACCGCGCCTATGCGCTTTGCCGTTTCTGATATCTCGTCAAGGTACGGGATAACATCCTGCTTATAGGGTATCGTCACGTTTATCGCGTTAAACTCGCGCTTTGTCAGAAACTCGCCGAGCTCTGAGGGTTTCAGCTCATGCAGCTCGTATTCGTAATCGGCTATCTGCGCGTGGATCTCGCAGGAATAACTGTGCGTAAGATGCTCGCCTATAAGTCCGTATTTCATCTGTCGTCGACTCCTTTCGTCAGCACATCCGTGCCGTATCGCACGCTCAGCATATCGGCAACGCACAGTGCTGCAACGCTGTCGAGCACCGGGCATATCCTGCGGATTATCGCCGGATCGTGCCGCCCGTGTATGCTCAGCCGAGTGTTTTCGTTTTTTATGAAGTCCACTGTGTTCTGCGTCTTGGCTATCGATGGCGTGGGCTTCACGGCACAGCGGAAAACTATGGGCATTCCGTTTGTGATGCCTCCGTTAATTCCGCCGTTATTGTTAGTTTCCGTAACTATATCGCCATCTTCAATTCTGAACGGATCGTTGCAATTGCTCCCGCGCATATCGGCGACGGCAAAGCCCGCGCCGAACTCTATCCCCTTAACTCCGCCGAGGGAAAACGCGGCATGGGATATCACGCTCTCGACGCTGTCAAACCACGGCTCGCCGACTCCGGCCGGGACGCCGCATATGACCGTTTCCGTCACGCCTCCGACGCTGTCGGAAGCTTCTCTTGCTTCCAATATGCGCTGTGCCATTTTCTCGCCGCAGGTATCGTCCAAAACGGGAAAGTTTTTTTCGCAAAGGGCTTTAATATCTCCCGCGAGGTCTTCTCCGAACGCACGGTCGGAAACGCCCGCGCATTTATAAATATGCGTTGCAAGGCTTATCCCGATTCCCTCGAGCGCCGGGATCAGTATGCCGCCGGCAGCAACGAGCGCTGCGGTTATCCGTCCGGAAAAATGCCCTCCGCCGCGAAAGTCCTCATAACCGTGATACTTGCAGTGCGCGGAGTAATCCGCGTGCGACGGTCGTGCCGGGCCGTAGTCATAGTCGCGGCTGCGCGTGTTCTCGTTTGGAATGACTATGCACAGCGGCGTGCCGGTCGTTCTGCCGTTAAATACGCCGCTTATTATCTTAAATTCGTCCTTTTCCTGCCTGGGAGTGTCCAGCGCCGAGGACGGACGGCGACGCGTGAGCTGCCTGGCAATAAAGTCCTCACTTACCTCAATCCCAGGTGCGAGTCCGTCGATAACACAGCCCACGGCCGCGCCGTGGCTCTCTCCGAAAATCGTCAGGCAAACGCTTTGACCGAAGCTGTTTTTCATTTTGCTCCCTCCAGACGCGAGAGTATCTCGTCGGCACTCATGCGGCAGAGCTTAAACTCTCCGATCTCATCGACGACCACCGCCGATATGCCGTCCGCGCCCATCTTCTTATCGTGCTTCAAAAACGGCATGAGCTCTCCGGTCGACTGCTCTATCTTCGTCGGCAGACCGTACTTTTTGAGCACTGCCTCTATTCTCCCTGCAGCATTTTTGCCGCTCATCGGCAGCATGCCGAGCGCGACGCACTCGCCGTGCAGGAGTCTGCCTGCATTGAAGCTTTCGACCGCGTGGCCGATCGTGTGTCCGAAATTCAAGACCTTTCTCAAGCCCGCCTCACGCGGATCCTGCTCGACTACGTTCTTTTTTATCATAAGCGCACGGTAGATTATCTCCGGCAGATCGGCCGTGAGGTCTGCGCTGCGCTCAATGAGCGAGAAGAGCTCCTCATCGTTCGTCGCGGCCATTTTTATCGCCTCGGCAAGTCCGGCCATGAGCTGGCGGCGCGAAAGCGTACTGAGCACCTCCGGATCTATGATAACCTTTTTCGGCTGATAAAACGCGCCGACAATGTTCTTTACTCCGCCGAAGTCTATAGCCGTTTTTCCGCCGATGGACGAATCGACCTGCGACAGGAGCGTAGTAGGAATATTGTAAAAATCCACGCCGCGCATATAGCAGGACGCGGCAAAGCCGCTCAGATCGCCGACCACTCCGCCGCCGGCGGCAACGACGCAGTCGCTTCTCGTAAACGAAGCGTCCAGCATTTCCTTTAAAAGATGCTGAAATTCGTCGAAGCACTTGCTCTGTTCCCCCTGCGGGATAGTTACGATCACGGCATCTCTGCATTGCGAGGCGACGGTTTCGGCATACTGTGCCGGCACTCCGCTGTCGGTAACAACAAGCACACGGCGGTTTAAATTCAAAAGCTCACCGGCTTTTTTGATTGCACCGGCCTCAAGCACTATATCATAATCCCATGTGTCGGTTTTTACGGGGACAATCATACTAAGTCACTCTCCGATTTTCAGATTTGAGTAGTAGGTGCCGACGAGCTTGAGCTTTGCACAAATAGCCGACAGCTCGCGGAGCATATCCTGACCGTTTTCGTTGTTAATATTGCCTTCGGCCTCGATATAGAAGAAGTAATTCCACTGAAGGTCCTTCATCGGGCGAGAGCGGAGGTTTCGCATGTTGAAACCGTGCGCGCCGATGATATTCAGGGTCTGCGCAAGCGCGCCGGCCTCATTTTTGACGGTAAACACAAGAATGAAATTCTCCTCGGCGCGGCTGGACATATTCGCCGGGCGGTTCTGTGCGCGGGAGAGCGCGGCAAAGCGCGTCGTGTTTGTCTTGCTGTCGTTAATGACCTTATCTATGAGCTTGAGTCCGAACACCTCACTCGTTTCATCCGAGGCTATCGCCGCGATCGTAGCGTCGTTTTGCTCCTTAACATACTGCGCGGCAAGCGCGGTGTTTGAAAACGTCTCCGTTTCAAAGCCGTGGGCACGGATATACTCGCCGCACTGGTCGAGCGCCTGAGGATGGCTTATGACGGTCTTTACGCTTTCGAGCGTCGCGGCATCGGTTCCGAGCAGATTATGCTCTATCGGCAGGTCCACGACCTGATTTACAAACAGGTCGCCCGAGAAGATAAGATCCATAACCGTTCCGACCTCGCCGGCGGCGCTGTTTTCAAGCGGCAGCACCACGCAGTCGTACTCGCCGCGCTCGACAGCCTCGTACGCGTCGCCGAAATCGGAATACGGCACGAGGTCTGCCTCCGGGAACATGCGTTTTGCCGCCATGTACGCAAATGCACCCTCCACGCCGCAATAGGTGACTTTCATTCCGTTTAAAAGCTTCGACTGATACTCGCATGACAGCTTGATCGTCTTTTTAAGAAACTGCACATAGTACGACTCGATATCGGCGCTTTCTATGAGCGCGCGGTTGCGGTCGATAAGCTCCTTTTCGCGCGCGGGATCCTTGACCGACAGTCCGTGCTGCTTTTTATATTCGGCAATGGCGGCGCAGGCCTGCATACGCTGCTCGAAAAGCTTTGCCATCTCCTTATCGATGCGGCTTATCTCGTTTCTGGATGTTTCAAGTTCGTTCATGTCGATACCTCTGTGCTTTCAATAAAAATATGCGATCCCTTGCAAAGGAACCGCATTCAATGACAAATATTCGCCGCTTAAAAAATGCGGCTTTTATGCGTGCATTGTTACGTCCTTTGCCCGGCGGCATTGCGCCAGCCGTAATAATAAAAATCGCAGTACGAATAAAATCGTACTGCGTTAAAAGACATGGATGCACTGCGGACAGACTCGGACACGGAAGAGTTTATCATAGCTGCATTGCGCTCAGTCATTTTCCGCATCCTCGCTTTCCTTAAAGATGAGTAAATTATACTCACCCGAAAGCTGATTGTCAATTGCCGCTTTTCAACAAATTTCGCCGTTTCGCGCCGAGGGCTTTCAGCAAATAAACCATCGACGTCTCTTGAACGAGATAATTTAGCCCCACAAGGCGGTCAGCATCGGTATGATCTGCTTTTTGCGGCTCATTACGCCGGGCAGGAAGATCATATTGTCCCTGGGTTCGAGCGAGAAGGCTCGGCGGATCGTATCATCGCTGCCGATATACAGAAGCTGCGTTCCCTCGAGCAGGACATCGGTGAGCATGAGGATGACTATATCGTAGCCGTGATCTATCTTCATGCGGCGCATCTCGGCAAGGAACTCCTCGCGCCGCTCGAGCATCTTGGCCGAGTCGAGCGTCGTTATCTGGCCGACGCCGAGGATCTGACCGGAGATGTGGAACTCCTTGAAGTCCGATCGTATGAGCTCGGACACGGGCTTTGAGTCGGACGAGCCGGAAAACAGCTCTTTACCCAGAGAGTCGAGCGATACGTTTGCAATTCGCGCCATACGCTCGGCAAGAGCGATATCGCGCTTAGTGCAGGTCGGCGATTTGAACATGACGGTATCGGACAGTATCGCCGCCGCCATGAGTCCCGCCATCGCCGGAGACGGCATGACGCCGTGCTCCTGATACATGCCGCAGATTATCGTCGTCGTGCTTCCGACGGGCTCGTTTCTCATACGGATAGGCTGCGCGGTCTGGATATCGGCAAGGCGGTGGTGATCGATTATCTCCAAAATCTCGGCCTGCTCAAGGCCCGCGACGGCCTGCGATTTTTCATTGTGATCGACCAAAACGACACGCTTTCTGCGAGGGCGCAGCAGGTGGTATCTCGACAGTGTACCGACGACCTTTTCGTTCTCGTCGAGCACGGGATAGCAGCGATAGCGGCTTTTGAGCACTTCCTCGCGAACGTCGTCGATGTAATCGCCCAGGTGGAAGCATATGGTGTCCTCCGTATGACAGGGACGCGAGATGGGGATGGCCTGATAGATGAGCTTTGCAACGCGTGCCGCGTCAAAGGGCGTGGATATAATGCAGGTCTTTCCCGCATTATCGAGCCACTGCTTTTTGGCTTCGGTCTGGCACAGGATGATGCAGTTTACCCCAAGTCCCAGCGCGCGCTCGACCATATCGGGCTGATCGCCGCACAAAACGATGCTGTCGGGGTCGTTGAACAAAAGCGTCTCACAGCTTTGCGGCAGCGCGATGGCGACGTTGCCGGAAATGCAATCGAACATTTCCGCATCCTCATTGAGCACCTTGCCCTCAAGTACACTCAGAATATTATAAAGCGGAACATCGTCTATATGCGGGTCGATTATCGTCAGCAGGCTGTACGACGCGATATCACCTGCCGAGAGCGTACCGTAGAGCGTGCCGTCCTCGTTTATAACGGGGATGACGGATATCTTCTGCTCGCGCATCATGTACCACGCTCTGCTCATCGTGACCGAGGAGTTGAGCGCCGGCGGCGTATCGAAATCAAGGTCGCGCACCTGCGTGCGCACGTCGTTTATCTGACGCGGCGGCTCGAAGCCGAACTTGTCGAGCATGCGCTGCGTCTCGTCGCTTATATGTCCGAGGCAGGCCGCGGTGTACTCCCTGTCGCCGAGCGCGTTTCGCAACGCCGCGTAGCTCATCGCCGCTACGATCGAGTCGGTGTCCGGGTTGCGGTGGCCTACCACAAATATCTCATTCATCGTTTTACCTCCGATATTCAGTGCTCCACAATTATAGTATGAGATTTTAAAAAGTCAACAGGAAAAGCGGTATCTTAACAAATACCGCTTTTTCTTCACTTTCCAACGCAGAAGCGCTCAAATATTCGATTTGTGACTTCTTCACGCACCGTGCGGCCCGTCAGCTCGCCGAGGGCGGCCATCGCCGTTTCCGTTTCGGTGAGAACGATATCGGGCGTACATCCCGTTTCCATAGCGTTTTCTGCCGCGTTCATGGATTCGAGAGCGCGCGAAACGGCGTCAAACTGCCGTGCATTTGTCAGTATCTCGCCTGCCGGAGCGGAAGGCACAGGGAACAACTCTCGAACCGTATCCTCAAGCGTCTGAAGCCCCTCGCCCGTGACGGAACTTATCTCAACGACAGGCAGCGTCGTTTCCGGCACTGCGGCAACGTTGCCGAGATCGTGCTTTGACAGTATCACGATACCGTGCGGCGCATTCTCCGCACACTCTATAATCTGTGCATCCTCTCCGGTGAGCTCGCGGCTGCCGTCAACTACGGCGAGGACGAGCTCCGCCTCCTCCATGGCGCGGCGCGAGCGCGTAACGCCGAGGCGCTCGATCTCATCGCTCGTTTCGCGTATCCCGGCAGTGTCGGTAAGTCTGAGCAGTACACCGCCGAGACGCAGCTTTTCCTCTATCGTATCGCGCGTCGTACCCGGGATATCGGTGACTATCGCACGGTCATAGCCCAAGACGGCGTTTAGCAGCGAGCTTTTTCCGGCGTTTGGCCTTCCGACTATCGCGGCCGGAACTCCGGCGTGCAGGAGCTTTCCGCTGTCATAGCTTGCGCGAAGCTTTTTGAGCGTCTCGGTACAACGCGCGATATCCGCCCTATAGCGGTCGAGCGTGAAATCTTCGATATCCTCGTCCGGATAATCAAGCACTGCGTGATAGTGCGAGCTTATATCGGTGAGCACATTGTATATCTCATCTATGCGCCGCGATATGGCGCCGCCGAGCTGACCTGCCGCGTTGCGTGCGGCCTCCGCTGTCTCGGCGTCTATTATATCCGCAACAGCCTCCGCGCTTGACAGGTCCATGCGGCCGTTTAAAAATGCCCTTTTCGTAAACTCTCCGGGCAGCGCCTGCCTTGCGCCGAGCGAAAACGCGGCATCGAGCACAGCGCGCAAAACCACCGGAGAGCCGTGACACTGAAACTCCGCGGTATCCTCTCCCGTATAGCTGTTCGGCGCATGGCTTACCGTGCACAGGCAGATATCCAAAAGTCTGCCGTCCGCGTCGTGAAGCTTACCGTAGATGAGCTTGCGGTCGGCGCACTCGGCCATTTTCCCACCAGACATAGGCGAGAAAAGCTTATCGGCAACGCCTATCGCCATATCGCCCGACAGACGCACGATACCTATCGCGCAGACCTGCGAGCCGGTGGATACGGCAGCTATCGTATCTGACATGTCGTTTCCTCCAAATAAAAAAGGCGGGTAAAACCCGCCTTTTTAAGTAGTTAAAATCACTTATTCATTCTTGCGGCTCTGGCGGCCTTCTCGTCGTTATCCTCGGAGATATAATAGCTCAGGGACAGCAGTGAGTCGGAGAAATGGATATTCTCGACTATGGTGCTGCTCTCGGGAGAGGTGAGCTCAACGTTCGTGAAGTTCCAGATAGCATTCACGCCGTGCGAGGTGAGGAGCTCGGTCGTTTCGACTGCGTGGGTTTTGGGAACACACAGGACCGCTGCATCGACCTTGTTTTCGGAAAGATACTGCGGCAAGGTCGCCATGTCGTGGATCTTCACGCCCTCGTAGTCGGTGCCGATAAGCTGCGGCTTAATATCGAAAGCAGCCTTGAGATCAAAGCCCCAGGTCTTGAACGAGAAGTTGCACAGAAGTGCCTGACCGAGGTTGCCGACGCCGATGAGGATGGCGCTGTAGCCTCTGTCCATGCCGAGAATGGATGCGATCTCCGCACGCAGCGCGGTTACCTTGTAACCGTAGCCCTGCTGACCGAACTCTCCGAAGCAGCTGAAGTCCTGACGGATCTGCGAAGGGGTAAGGCCGAGCTGGCGGCCCAGCTCGCCGGAAGATATGCGGCTTACGCCGGCCTCGGTAAGCTCATCGAGCTTTCTCAAATAACGAGGGAGGCGGCGAATAACGTTATTAGATACTTTTACACGCTTCATATATCTGGTCTCCTTAAATAGCCATAAAGGGATGTTAATAATTTGATTAATGAATTATATCATATGTTTTTTAAGTTTTCAAGTAGGTAAATGTCAGTAAATGTCCGGTTTTCTGCCGAATTTGGCATGTTTTCAGATTGATGTTTTGTCAAATGTATGTTATTTTTTAAGTTACGGAAAAACTTTCGGAGAGTGATATACAATGCGAATGAGAAAAAAGCCTAATCTTCAGCCGCGCATGGAAAAGTGTGCGGCCGTTCAGATAATGCAGCCCGCGTTTCTTCGCGGACACTGGCATGATAAGTTCCCCGGAAAAGCGCTGTGGCTCGAGATAGGCTGCGGCAAGGGCCGCTTTACCGTGGGTACGGCGCAGGAAAATCCCGATGTCGAACTCATCGCGCTCGAAAAGGTCGAGGATGCGATGGTCATCGCCATGGAACGCGCCTGCGAGGCGAAAACGGATAATGTGCGCTTTATATCCATGGATGCACTTAAACTGCGCGAGGTATTCGCCCCCGGCGAGGTCGAGCGCATTTTCGTAAACTTCTGCGATCCGTGGCCGAAAAGCCGCGACGCAAAGCACAGGCTCACATCTCCGAATTTCCTGCGGATCTACGCAGACATTCTCCCTCTCGGAGGGGAGGTCTGCTTCAAGACGGATAATCTTCCGCTGTTTGAGTGGTCGCTTGAGCAGATAAAAGCCGAGGGCTGGGAGACGCACAGCGTAACGAACGATCTGCACGCAAACGGCGAGGGCGGAGTTATGACCGATTATGAGTGCAAGTTCCGCGAAATGGGCATTAAAATAAACCGCCTTGTCGCCGTAAAAACGGTTCAGACCAAAAACGGCGCGTCGGGCGAGGTGCCCCGGCTGCGAAACGCCGCACTTTCCGACGCAAGGGGGTTAAACGAATGAGATTTATAAGCTGGAACGTTAACGGCCTTCGCGCCGTCGTAAAAAAGGGCTTTGAGGATATATTCTGGTCGCTGGATGCTGATTTTTTCTGCTTACAGGAGACGAAACTGCAGGCCGGTCAGATAGAGCTTGACCTGCCGGGCTACGAAAGCTACTGGAGCTATGCCAAGAAAAAGGGTTACTCCGGCACGGCAATATTCACAAAGCACACGCCCATAAGCGTGAGGTACAACATCCCCGGTCACGAGACCGAGGGCAGAGCCGTCACGCTCGAGTACGAGGAGTTTTACCTTGTGTGCGTGTACACGCCGAACTCACAGGATTCCCTCAAGCGCATCGACTACCGCATGAGCTGGGAGGACGATTTCCGCTCCTACCTCACGGAGCTTGATAAGAACAAACCCGTTATCGTCTGCGGCGATATGAATGTCGCGCACGAGGAGATAGACCTCAAGAATCCGGACACAAACCACTTTAATCCCGGCTTTTCGGACGAGGAACGCGGCAAATTTACAGAACTTTTGGATGCCGGATTTATCGACAGCTTCCGCACGCTTTACCCGGATAAGCGCGACGCGTACTCGTGGTGGAGCTACCGCGCGGCGGCAAGATCGCGCAACGTCGGTTGGCGCATCGATTATTTCGTCGTGTCCGAGCGTCTGCGCGAGAAGATAAAGGACGCCTACATACTGCCAGAGATCCTCGGTTCGGATCACTGCCCGGTAGGACTGGATATATTATGGTGAAGATAGGCAATGTTGAGATACAGGGCAAAATGACGCTCGCGCCGATGGCGGGTGTCACGGATTTTGCCTTCCGTGCGATATGCACCGAGCTCGGCGCTGCGCTCACGACGACAGAGATGGTCAGCGCAAAGGCGCTGTGCTACGGCGACAAAAAGACTCAGAGCCTTCTGTATAACCTGCCCGGCTGCCGCCCGTTTGCAGCGCAGATCTTCGGGCACGAGCCGGAGTTCATGGCAGAGGCCGCGCCCATGGCGATAGATCATTCGGGCGCCGACATGCTGGATATAAACATGGGCTGTCCAGTCGGCAAGATCGTCAAAAGCGGCGACGGCTCGGCGCTTATGCGCGATCCCGAGCTTGCGGGAAAAATAGTGCAGGCGGTGGTCGCGGCAGTAAATGTGCCGGTGACGGTCAAGTTCCGCAAGGGCTTTGACGGAGGCAGCGTAAACGCCGTAGAATTTGCAAAGGTCATTGAGCAGGCCGGAGCCTCGGCCATAGCCGTTCACGGCAGAACGAGGGCGCAGATGTATTCCGGCCGTGCGGACTGGGATATAATACGCGACGTAAAAAAAGCTGTCTCCATTCCCGTCATAGCAAACGGAGATATTTTCTCGGCGCAGGATGCCGAACACATACTGCGTTACACGGGCTGCGATCTTGCAATGATAGGCCGCGGCATATTCGGCGATCCATGGCTGTTTGCCGAGGCAAACGCATGCATAGCCGGCGAGGAGATACCCGAAAAGCCGCCGCTGGGTGAGCGCATGGACCTTGCGCTGCGGCACACGAAAATGTACGCCGAAAAATTCGGCGAGCGCCTTGCCTGCCTTGAGGCACGCCACCAGATCCCATGGTATCTCAAGAGCGTGGCATACGCAGGATACTATAAGCAGCAGCTTGTAAAAGTCGAAACGCTCGACGAGCTTGAAATGATAATCAACGGCATTAAGAGAGAACTGATATGAATCGGATTTCCGAAAAAGATATAATTGAAAAGGTCCTCGGCGGTGATCCAAACGCATTTGAGGAGCTCGTTTTGCGCTATGAAACAACGGTGTATAACCTTGCGCTGCGCATGGTATCCGATCGTGAGGACGCCGCCGACATGACGCAGGAAGCGTTTATAAAGGCATACAACAGCCTGCCCTCCTTCAGAGGCGACAGCAAGTTTTCCGTGTGGCTGTACAGGATAACTACAAATGTCTGCCTTGATTTTCTACGCGCAAAAAAACGGAAGCCGCAGGTATCGCTCACGGTCGGCGATGACGAGGACGAGGATGTTCAGCTCGACCTTCCCGATCCCACCGCCGATCCCGAGCAGCAGCTTATTAAAAAGCTCGGCATGCAGGCACTCGAGGAAGGGCTGAGACTCCTGCCGGACAAGCAGCGGCAGATACTCGTCATGCGCGAGCTCGGCGGCATGAGCTATGCCGATATAGGCGCAGCCCTCTCGCTTGAGGAGGGCACGGTCAAGTCGCGCATTTTCCGAGCGCGAAAAAGATTGTGCGCATATTTGCTCGCAAGCGGGAACATTTCCGACGAGCTTGCGTCAAAAGGCATGAAGGGAGGCGGCAAAACATGATAGATTGCGAAAAGTGCAGAGAAATGATAAGCTGCCTTCTCGACGATGAGCTCAGCGACGCCGAGCAGAGCCTCGTGCGCGAGCACATTGCCGTCTGCCCCGAGTGCAGACGCGTATACGACGCATTTTGCACCATATCGGAACAAATGCACGAGTCCGAACCGCTGCCCGACGGTCTGCATGAAAAAATAATGAACGGCATAAACACAAAGCCGAAAAAGAAAACCGGCATAGTATGGATCAAATATCTCTCCGCCGCGGCCTGTCTTGCGCTGGTGATCTTCGCCGGAGCAAAAAGCGGCATTCTTTCTCCCGACAGGGGCATGGACCATGCGGCAAACGATATGTACTCAGTCTCGGCGACCGCCCCCGTGTGCGACGGCATCGGAGACGAGAAAGCTGAGAATGATTCGTATTTTTACAACGGCGAACAAAAGCAGGCCTCGATGGAAAGCATCACGATTCAGGACGCGAGCAGCGCGGATAAGCTCACAGCACTGCTCGAACCGGCAGACAAAGCGCGCGGCGACTATGCGCCCGCCAATGAACCGGACTATTCGGTCATGCTCCCGGACGGCAGCTCGGTATTTATCTACTTTGACGGCGAAGCCGTCTACGCCGACTTCGGTGATGGCGCATTTCTCGCCGCAGGCTCGGCGGACAATGTCAGAGCGCTGCTTGAAAAATGAAATAAACAATAAAAAATAAGCGAGGGAAACCCTCGCTTATTTTATTTCAAATACGGCAGACCCGTCTGCGGGCGGGGATAGAACAGCACCTTGGGACATTCCTTTCCCGTGAGCTGCATTGCGCGTTCAAGCGCTTTCTGGGGGTCTTTGACGGGCTCCATAAGCATGGTGCGCGCCTCGTCGTCCGAAACATTCGGGCAGCTCAGAACGACCTTTGCGCCCTTACGGTAGATCTTCGCGAGCAGCAGAACGTGATCCATCTGGATCTCGTAGTTATCTATCGTCCAGCGCTCGATCTCGGGCAGAGTCTTGCCGGAGGCAAACGCGCGCAGCATATCGGGCGAGTTCACGCCCTCGGCGCAGCCGCAGGTGAGCAGCGTCACTATATCGCCGTCAAGTATTTCCGTCATGCCGATGAGCGCCTTTGCCGACTGATAGAAGTCGATATCCAGCGGCCGGCCGGGGCATGTAACGATAACGTCGGGTTTTTCTATCCCGACACCGAGATATTCACGGACGTATCTGACCGCCGCGCTGTGGCACTCTACAAGGCTGCCGGTGAACACGGCGGCGATCTTCATCTCGTTATTGAGGATGCAGTTTACGCCGAAATCTATGCCGAAAAGCTCGGCCGCTTCGATCATATCGTCGCTCACGGGGTTGCCGTCTATCTTGCCGATGGCAGCGCGGGGATCGAGTATGCGCTCGGGGCGGTGGTTAATTCGTATCGTCTTCTCGGAGGCTATGCCCGGCAGCACGGACTTGCGCCCGCCGGAGAAGCCGGCAAATTCATGCGGCTCGACCTTGCCTATCTGCACATGGATATCGCACTCATACGCACGGCGGTTGACCGTGACGGGCGTGCCGTTTGTGCTGTCGCCGAGATAGATGAGATTATCCCTGTCAAACGGCGTGTGGTTTACGCACTCGACCTTGCCGTACAGCTCGCCGAGGGCGCACTTCATCTCGTCCTCGGTCGCCGGGCGGTGAACGCCGATGGCGACGAAAAACGTGATGCCTTGAAGCTCGATGCCGCCTCTTACGAGCTCCTCGACGGCAGCCTTCGCCATGGGAGCCGTCGGTATTCCCCGTGTTGCGTCAGAAATCAGAATGCAGGCTGTTTTTGCGCCCTTTTCGCGCGTGATATCACATAGGCGCTTACCCGATACGGGCTCGGAAAATGCCTTTTCTATCGCGCTGAGGCCGTCTATTGCGGGAAGCTGCCGCGTCTGAACCATTCCGGCGCAGTTTTCCTCCGGCAGGCGCAGCTCAATGCCGAGCATCGTGTCCTTATATACGCAGACGCCGTTTATTTTTTCTAATGAATACATTTGTTTTCCTCCAAAGAGCCGAAAAGCCGGAGGAGCCTGAGCCCCTCCGACCGTAAAATTATTTTGCCATCAAAGCTCGACGTCCTTGCCGCCGGTGAGATCCTCCTCGGGCTTCTCAATGCAGGCATGGTTGCCCTTGCCGGTGAAATCGCAGATGAAGTTGCGAAGCTCAAAGAGCGTTACCGGCACGAACGCAACGGGTATTGCCGCGTAAGCCCATGCATAGGGGATCCTGAGTGCAGGCGTCAGACGGAATCCGGCCTTCATGCAGTACTGTATGCCGATGATGACCATGAGAATGCAGATACCGACGATGATCAGCTGCGTAAGCTTGGACAGGAAGCTCTGAACCTTCTTCGGCATGTGCTCCTTGAAGACAACGATCGCGACATGCTCACGGCGCGCTGCAAGCACCGCAACGCTCATCATGCCGAACCATACGAGCATTATCTTCAAAAGCTCCTCCGACCATGTCAGCGAGTTGTTCAGAACATAGCGGAATATGATATGTGCCATGAGGATAACTATCATCGATACGAGCACGAGTATGAGCAGCACCTTCATTATCTTGAATACTACTTCGAGGGCTTTGTCTATTTTTTCAACCATTTGTCTTCTCCTTCCGGATGTGTCTTCAGCCGCCTCGGCGGTCAGACGTTAGAGAAATCAGAACTTGGAGATCTGTGCGAGAACGTCCTTAACGTCCTGCATGTACTGGTCAACAGCGTCCTGGCCGATGTCCTTTGCAACGAGCTTGATAACGGCAGGCTGTGCGACCTTTGCCATCTCGGCTCTTGCGTCTGCGGATACTTCGTTTATCTGCATGCCGTACTTGTCGGCGAGGTCAGCAAGGATGAGGGACTCACGCTCATAGTTGCAGAAGCGGCTGAATTCCTGAGCGTAGATAGCGCCGGCCTGAACGACCTTCTGATATGCCTGGGGCAGGCTGTTGAAGAACTCGAGGTTGCAGACCAGAGGCATTGCGTCATAGATGTGGTTGGTCAGCGACAGGTATTTCTGAACCTCGTAGAGCTTCTTATCGGTGACGTTTGCGATGGGGTTCTCCTGTGCGTCAACGACCTTCTGAGAAAGGGAGATGTACAGCTCTGAGAATGCTACGGGAGTGGGATTGGCGCCGAGTGCGGAGAAGGACTCCATGTGGTTGTTATTCTGCATGGTGCGCAGCTTAACGCCCTTGAAGTCGGCGATGCTGTTGATAGCGGAGACGTTGCTGGTGACCTGGCGCATGCCGTTTTCCATGTAAGCCATGCCCTTGAGACCCTGAGCCTCCATCTTGTCGAGCAGGTTGGTGCCGACATAGCTGTCGAGAACCATCCATGCCTCGGTGTAGGAATTGTAAACGAAGGGAATGTCCATTACCTCGAACTCGGGAACATAGGATACGACCGGAGCGAAGGATGCAACCGCCATCTCGAGGTTGCCCTGAGCGACCTGCTCAAGAGTCTCCTCCTCGCCGCCGAGCTGACCGGAGGCGCAGACCTCAATCTGGACCTTGCCGTTGGTGTGGGACTCAACGTACTTCTCCATCTGATACAGACCGAGAGTTGCGGGGTAAGAGTCGGAGTTTTCGCATGCGATGCGGATGGTGTAGGTCTCGTCGCCTACATCCTCAGTACCGGCGGAGTTGCCGCCGTTGCCGCCCTTGCCGCAGGCGCACAGTGCGAACACCATGACCAGAGCAAGCAGCAGAGCAATGATTCTTTTTGACATTTTCATTTCTCCTTTTTATTTTTCGTTATTTTCAGTTAACTAACGACTATGAGAGGTAGCCCATCGATTCCGGCAGCCACAGGGCTATATCCGGTATGAAGGTGACAAGCAGCAGTATGCCTATCGTCATCAGCAGGAATGGCAGGGCTTCTTTTGCCGTCTGCTCTATGCGGACTCCGGCGATGGGGCTTGTAACGAACAGCGTTACGCCGAAGGGCGGAGTTGCGAGGCCGACGACGAGGTTGATGCAGAACACCAGACCGATGTGCAGGGGATTGATGCCGATCGCCCATGCGATGGGGGCGATGATCGGAGCGAGGATAACGGTGGATGCGTAGTCATCCATGAACATGCCGCAGATAATCAGCAGGACGTTTACCAGCAGCAGGAACGCCCACTGCGGCATCTGGCTCAGAGGCTCGATGAGCAGGCTCATGACGCGCTCGTTTGCGATGCCCCATGCCATTGCGGTGCCCGCGCCGGCGAGGATGAGAACGAGGCCGGAGGTCGAGGCGGCTTCAACGATCATGTCGGGGATATCCTTGAGCTTTACGGAGCGGTTTACGAAGAATGCGATGATGGCGCTGTAGACAACGGCGACGCCGGAGGCCTCGGTGATGGAGAATATGCCGCTGAAGATACCGCCGAGGATGATGACCGGCAGGAACAGAGCGGGCAGAGCCTTGAGGGTCGCCTGGCCTTTTTCCTTCCATGTGGATTTGCCGTAGGACGGGTAGCCGCGCTTGACGGCGGTGCGGTGTGCGATAACGCATTGCGTGAGAGCTATAAGGATAGCCGGGGTTACGGCCGCCATGAACAGGCCCGCTATCGAGGTGTTGCCGACCGCCGTGCAGTACAGGATCATAAGTACGCTCGGGGGCATGATCGGTCCGAGCAGCGAGGCAGAGGACATGACCGCCGCCGAGTACGCCGGGGAGTAGCCCTCTTTCTTCATCATGGGGATGAGGAAGACGCCGAGGGATGCAGCCGAGGCGACAGCCAGGCCGACGATCGAGCCCATCAGCAGGGATGCGCCGATGGTGACGATCGCGATGGCGCCCTTGAAGTTGCCGAACCACACGTTAACGAATTTAACAAGTGATTCGAGCAGGCCGCCGCGCAGCATCAGCTGACCGGTAAGTACGAAAAACGGTACCGCGAGGAACGAGAAGCTGTTCATGCCTCCGTACATCTTTATCGCGAGCTGGACGATGTTGAGGTCCGCCGAAAGCAGGTAGACCACAGTTGTGATAAGAAGGTTGTATGCAATGGGCAGACCGATTACCATCAGCGCCAGGAAGCATACTATCATCAGTATCAATGATGTTGACATAGCTTCTCTCCTTATAGGCTCTCTGAGATTTGTGTATTGTGGTGTATTTTGTGGGAACGACATATCCGGCGATATATCGCGTGTATGTTACCATTATAACTGTATTCGCGAAAAAATATATAACTATATTAACTTGAATTATTAAAATAATAATTTTAGTATTTTGTGTACAAAATAATACCGTACTTTTTGTGCACAAATCCCTGTTGACAAGCTTGAATTTATGGCTAATTAACAAGCTTTTCTGAACTTCCTGTTACAGGCACCGAAAAAATATAACTCCGTTAACGAGAAAGGAAATTATCAGATACTTTGTTTGACTTTGTATTCATTTATCATTATAGTTAAAATATCATTGCGATATATCGCAGAGGCATACATACAATACCTGTTGGAGGAATGACATATGCAGAAAAAGATCAAGAACCGTGAGGCGCTGCTGTCCCACGGCGACATCGACGGAAGAAAGATCGTTCTGGACATCACCGAGAAAACGCTTCAGCATCTCGATGCCTATGAGCGCATCAAAAGCATCGCCCACATGGAGGGCGACGTGCTCTGCATCGGCTCGCGCCGCTGGGATCTGAGCAAGAAGCGCAACGTGTATCTGCTCGGCGCAGGCAAGGCATGCAACCACATGGCCATGGCCGTTGACGAGATCCTCGGCGATCACCTCACCCGCGGCATTGCAATCGTCAAGATCAAAGAGGACACCGATGTGTTCCGCCGTACCGACGTGTATGTCGGCGGTCACCCCCTGCCCAACGAAGAGGGTCTGCGCGCATGCAAGGAGATCATAAAGCTCGTCGACAGCGCAAACGAGGATGATCTTTTTATAGTTGTGATAAGCGGCGGTTCCTCGGCTCTGATGAGCTGCCCCATCGAGGGTATCACGCTTCAGGACGAGATCGACACGACCGATGTCATGCTCAAGTCCGGCGCGGGCATCTATGAGATAAACGCCATCCGCCGCCACATCTCGGCAATGAACGGCGGCATGCTGGCAAAGCGTATCCGCTCCCGCGGCGCAGAGCTCATCGGCTTCGGCATCTCCGACGCCGTCGGTACCCCCGCCACCGGCGATATAGGCGAGCCGTACAAGAACTACAAGGGCACTCCGATGGGTCCCGACCAGACCACTCTCGAGGAGGCGCGTCAGGTCATCCGCGATTACGATGTCGCCGACCGTCTGCCCAGAAGCGTCGTTGATTATATAATGAATGTAGGCCCCGAGGGCGAGACCCCCAAGGCATTCCCCGAGAACACCTACTTCCTGATAAACAGCCTGCCCGACTCCTGCCTGACGGCAAAGCGCATCTCCGAAGAGATGGGCATCCCCGCTATCATCCTCACCTCCTATCTCGAGGGAGAAGCAAAGGACGTCGGCACGGTGTTCGCGTCTCTCGCGCGCGAGATACAGAACTACGGCAATCCCATAAAGCCGCCCTGCGTCCTGCTGTGCTCGGGCGAAGCCACCACCAAGATCCTTGATAACTCCACCATCACCGGCCACGGCGGCCCGGGACAGGAGCTTACGCTTTCCTACTCCATCTCCGGCAAGAAGGCCCCCGGTTGCGTATGCCTGTCCATCGACTCCGAAGGCACCGACGGCACTACCGTCGTCGCCGGCGGCATGACCGATTCCACCAGCTACGACACCGCATGCGAAAAGGGCATCGACGTTTTCGAGAACCTGCGCGGCCACGCCTGCTTTGAGGCGCTCGACGCAATGGGCGACGCGGTGTTCACCGGCAACACCGGCACGAACCTGTGCGACTTTAATATAATGTATGTTCCCGAGCTTCCCGCGAAGAAGCTCAAGGGCAGCCGCATAAAGAGCGTCCACGCCCGTCAGATCATCGACTGCAAGTGCCGTCCGATGGTCGAGGTCGACGTTGTCACCGAGGACGGCTCTGTCGGCACCGCGGCGGCTCCCACCGGCTCCTCCGTCGGCATGCACGAATCCTTCGTTCTGCGCGATAACGATCCCGCCGAGTACGACGGTCTGTCGGTCCACAAGGCAGTTGCGAACGTAAACGATATCATCGGACCCGCGCTTATCGGCATGGATACCCTTGATCTCGACGCTATCGACAGAAAGATGATAGAGCTCGACGGCACCGAGAACAAGTCCAGGCTCGGCGGCAACGCCATCTACTCCGTCTCCGTCGCGGCCTACCGTGCGGCGGCGGCGAGCCTCAAGCGTCCGCTCTACGACTACATCGCCGGCGGCGATATCAAGACCGTTCCCATCCCCTCCTTCAACGTCCTCAACGGCGGCAATAACGCCGGCATAAAGCAGGCGTTCAACGAGTTCATCGTCATGCCCTACCGCGCAAGCGATATCGAGCAGGCCGTCGAGATCGCGGTCAAGGTCTTCAAGCAGCTCGGAAACGTCATCCGCGAGTACACAGGCTCCGAGCCCCGCGTCGGCGGCTCCTTCGGCTGGTGCGCCCCCTCTGAGGATCCCGAGGTCTGCCTGCAGCTCATCCAGAAGGCTATCGATGACTGCGGCTACACCGAGCAGTGCGCCTTCGCGCTCGACTGCGCGATGAGCGAAATGTACGACCGCGAGAGCAGGACCTATTACCTCAACGGCAGGCAGGTCACGACCGACGAGGTCATCGCCTACGTTAAGGGTCTGACCGAGAAGCACAACTTCGTGTTCATCGAGGATATGCTCGACGAGGACGATTGGGACGGCTTCGAGAAGGCTCACAAGGAGATCACCCGTACCTTCATCATCGCCGATGACTTCACCGTCTCGAATCCCGAGCGCATCCGCAAGGCATATGAGCTTGACAGCATCGACGGCTTCATCCTCAAGCCCAATCAGGTCGGCACGATATCCGAAGCGCTGGAGTCTCACCGCTTTGCAAGCGAGCACGGCCTGTTCTCGATAACCTCCGGCCGCAGCGGCGGCGTTGTCGGCGACGTTGTCATGGATCTCGCCGTCGGCCTGCAGATCCCGTTTATCAAAAACGGCTGCCCGCGTTCCGGCGAAAGGATCGACAAGCTCAACTTCCTCATGCGCGTCAAGGATAACTATCCCGGCTGCCACATGGCAAAGATCGACGACATCGTGAAGTTCTGATATTGAAAACGCAAAAAAGGCTTTGACTTATGAAGTCAAAGCCTTTTTCATTCATCAGCCGTCTCAGCCTATCAGCAGTTTCAAATAGCCGTGTGCCTGCTCCTTTGAGCAGGCGCTGTTTTTTGTCGCCGCCCACTGCCACACAAGAAACAGTGTGTTGCTGTAATGATCGGCAAGCAGTTCATTCGGAATATCCTTGTGCAGCGCATCCGGGCAATCCTTGAATATTTGGCGCATTTGGCTGTTCAGGAAGTTTCGGAAACTCGAAAACATATAGCCGACCTCCGGATTATGAGATAATACACGGCTGATAAGTTCGTTGTTCTGTTTTGTAAAGGCGTAGATTCGGTCAAAGAAAAGATAGAGCATCTCATTTTCCGGTGCATGATGGTACTCCGAAAGCCTTATTCTTTCCGCAAGCGAGAGCCAGCAATAGTTCAGAAGGTCGTATTTATCGTCAAAATAGTTGTAGAAGGTCGCACGGGGATACTGTGCCTGTTCGCACAGCTCACCAACGGTGATTTCCTCAAAGGATTTCTCCGACAAAAGAAAGAACATCGCACCGCTGAGTGCGTCAAGCGTTCGCTTAGCTCCCCGTGTGAGAGGTTTTGAAAGATCGTATTTCATGGCGCACTCCTTTTGCATTTTTTGAAATTTGTCCAAGGCTGAACACACTCTCTATTCTGTATCTTGAAATGGACTTGATGATATTGTAACATAGCAGCAGAATTTTGCAAGTGTCCAAATCTGCTCGCTTGTGTTATGGAGGAGCATACTGTGATCATATATTTTTCAGCTACCGGCAACTGCGAATATGTCGCGAAGAAAATCGCAAGCCGAACCGGCGACGAGACGATATCCCTCGCCGAGCGCTATAAGGAGGGCACCTTTGAGCTTCCCGGCGAGATCGAAACGCTGGGAATAGTCAGCCCCACATATATGTGGGGGCTTCCGATCATCGTCCGTGAGTTTTTGCAGCAAATGAGCTTTGAAAATAAGCCGGACTATATTTATTTCATTGCGACCTACGGAACGACTCCCGGGCAGACCGGGAAATTCGCCGAGGATATCCTCAAGTCGAAGGACTTATCGCTGTCGGCGCGCTTCAGCGTGAAAATGCCGGACACATGGACGCCCATATTCGACCTCAGCGATAAGGAAAAGGTCTCACGTATAAACGAACGCGCCGAATCCGAAATAGAACGTATTATCCGGCAGGTCTCCGACATAGAAGCGGGAGATCACATGAAAAACAAGATGCCGCTATTTCTTTCAAAGGCGGTACACGGCATCGAATATGACTCGATGCGTAAAACGAAGCATTTTGTCGTTGAAGATTCCTGCATCGGCTGCGGACTTTGCGCAAGGAATTGTCCCGTTTCCGCCATTGAGATCAGAGATAAAAAGCCGGTCTGGGTCAAAGACCAATGCGTCATGTGTCTCGGCTGCCTGCATCGCTGCCCGAAATTTGCGATCCAGTACGACGGTCGCACGAAAAAGCATGGGCAATATATTCATCCTCCCATGTCTCGTAATCCATGAAAAAAAGCTTCCGCAGTCGGTGACTGCGGAAGCTTTTTAACTCTATATAATGCCGTTTTGGCTGACGACAGCCTTGACGGCGAGCATGGAATAGTTCCAGTTATTTTTCATCGCAAGCTCCGCACCGAAGGGATCCTTTATGCGAAAGCTCTCTATCATGAGCCGGTGGTCGTTATAGGACGTGCCCATCGTGTTGTCGCGGAAAAACATATAGTCCAGCCGCGCTATGCGCACCCACAGTGCCGAGCAGAACTCGTCAATGTACTCATTGCCCGCTATCTCAAGTATCTTCTCGTGAAAATTCTTGTCGGCCATAAGTATGCTCTCGGCATCCCCACCGTCCTCCATGACCTCGCCGAAGTGCGCGTTGAGCTCTTCAAGCTCCGCGATATCTTCATTCGTCGCCTTATTCACGGCCAGGCGCACGGCAAGACATTGCAGCGTCTGCATGGGAAGATAGTAGCTTTCAATATCGTCCAATGCAAGATCGGCTACGATCGTCGCGCGGCCGGGATATGTGTATATCAGCTTCTGCTGCTCGAGCATTTTCAGCACCTCGCGCACCGGCGTGCGGCTGACGTTAAAATACTCGGCGATCTCCGTGTCGGATATCTTCTCGCCGGGTTTGAGCTGCATGACGGTTATCCAGTGCTGCATGGTTTCAAGTATATCTGCTTTTGTGAGTGAGCCGGTCTCGGGATGCGGATAGCTTGGAAGCGGCATATTTTGCCCTCCGTTTTGACTTTTTTATCAATTATATCATCGAAAAAACGCCCCGTCAAATCATACCTTGCAATATTAACCGCTATATTGTACAATAAGTATTAGGAAGTATTATTTAGAACATACGGGGAGGACGGGTGAATATGCTTTTCACCTCCAAGGTAAGCGCCGCTTACGGCACACTGACGCATTCGCAGAAAGTCGTCGCAAATTACGTCGACGAAAACTACGAGGACATAGCTTTTTCCACGCTTGAGGAGCTGGCCGAGAAGATCGGCGTGAGCACGACTACTGTCATTCGCTTTGCGCGCGCCCTCGACTATTCCGGCTTTTCGGAAATGCAGGACAGCATCAAAAAAGAGATACAGACCAAGGGCTCACTGCCGGACAGGCTCGAACGCGCGGCGGTATCGTCCGGAAACGACATGCTCGAAGAGGCTTTCTCGACGGATATCAAGAACATCCAGCTCACACTCGCCGGTCTGCACGCGGACGATCTGGAAAAAGCCATTGATATGATAAGCCGGGCAAACAACATCTATGTTCTCGGTATGCGCAGCAGCTTTTCGCTGGCGCACTACATGGTCTCGCGTCTGGGCGAAATTAAGCGCAACGTGCATTTTATCCAGACGACGGGGCTCATCTACCCCGAGGAGATCGTGAACGCGCAGGAGGGCGATGTGTGCATTGCGTACATTTTCCCGCGGTACTCGCGCATCGGCATCAACATTCTCGCATGGATGCGCAGCCACGGCGTTAAGGTCGTGCTGTTTACGTCCAATAACGATCTGCCGGTCAAGGCCTACGGCGATGTGTGCTTTAACTGCTCTATAAAGAGCGTTTCGTGCAAGAATTCGCTGACGGCGCCCATGTGCCTGACAAATTACCTTGTCGCGGAGCTTGCTCTGCGAAACTACGAAGAAGCGCACGAGGTTCTCTCGCGAACGGAAGAAATACTCAGCACCGGCTTCTATTTGGGAATATGAAAAAACCGCCCATCGGGGCGGTTTTTTCATTTATCCAGCGCTATTTTCATGAGCGCCTGCTTTATGCGGAATATCTGCGTTGCCTGGGCAACGTTAAAATCGTCAAGCTGCTTATTGAGCTTATCTATCGCGGCAAGCTGATTCTGCGTAAGGCCCATCGTACCCGCTCCGGCCTCGGCCTCGCGGCTTATGACAATGCCGTCGGCATCGAGCTTTGCTTTTTTTATGATCTCCTCGGCCTTGGCGTTTGCATCCTTTATCATATCGTCGGCTCTTTCCTGAGCGCTCATGATGAGCTCTGCAACCTTGGCCTTGGAAACGGCGATATCGTCCATCTGCCGTCTAAGTTCATTATTTTCCTCAATAAGCTCGGCAAAGGCGGTCTTGATCTCCTCCATCTTCGCGTCGACCTTGTTGGCGTTATAATATTTCTGCTTTGCTATATCAAAGCTTATCCCGTCAAAAAACTCCATAGTTACTGCCATGTCTTATCCTCCGAAATGTACATGTAAAATAAATATAGCGCAATCGCGCAAAAATTTCAACGAGCTTTTTACGTTATAGAGGCGAAAAAGTCCTCATATTCTTCTTATAAGTATTGACAAACCGTGAATTTATTAATAAAATGTTAACAGCACTGTATCTTATCGATACATATTCGCAAAAATGTATTATTAAAGGGGAGAAAAATGAAAAAATCAGCTCTTACCACCACGATCAGCATCCTGCTTATTGTAGCCTGCCTGTTCGCGCTGGCCGCCGCCGGCTTCGGTGTCAAGGACGGTCTTGCGATCAAGCAGTATAAGGAGGACGATGCAAAG
>CAKUAS010000002.1 GCA_934636655.1 uncultured Oscillospiraceae bacterium | reverse complement strand
TCGGTAACTTAGCCCATCCACATAATATTTTCGTATACAACTGCGCTCTTCTATGCTAAGATGTTTGTAGTTCATACAGATCTCCTTTTGGTTTTTTGTTTTTGCGGTAATTACATTCTACCAAAGATTCGTATGAACTTCTTTCCTTTTTTACTGTTGCACTTGATAGTATAATTCACCCCATACGAAAAAAATCTCCCGTTTTTTCAAACGGGAGATTTTTGCCTTATTTAAAGTCGTGCGCGTTTTGAAGTACCATTTCCTTGACCTTGAGAAGGCGGACCTTTGTGGAGTTTTCGTTCTCCTCAAGCTTCATGGAGATATATTTTATGTTGCTCTCAAGCTCCGGGATCATGACGTATTCCAAAGCGTTTACTCTTCGGCGCGTCTTTTCGATCTCCTCGGCTAAAAGCTGCATGGTCTTTTCGACCTGCGCCAGCTGAAGCATATCCTCAAACACCGTCGCCATACGCTCGAGCGCATCGTCCAGCTCGCCCGAGGTCTGCGCAAAGCCGTAGGGGTAGATCTCCGACGGGTCGTTGTTGCGCGTATGGAACGAATACTGCGGAACGTTGACGCTCATGATGTTTTTAAACTCCATGTCGAGCTCAACGCTCTGGCGCGGATACAGCAGAGCCTGCTCGAGCATTTCGGGGCTCATGATAGCGCTTGCGACCTGAAGGGCGGCGAAAGCCTCCGTCAGCCCCTGCTCGACGCGCTCGCGCAGTTGCTTGTTAAGACGCACGATGTCCATGAACTGACGCATCAGCTCATCGCGCTTATCCTTCATAAGCTTATGGCCGCGGCGGGCGGTCTTGAGCCTGCCCTTGAGCTGCTTGAGCATCATTCTCGTAGGGGTTATCGTGGTGCCTGCCATAAAGACTCCCCCTTACTTCATGTATTTTTCGATCATCTCGGGCTTTACGCGCTTGAGCTCTGCTCTGGGCAGGATGCTCAGCAGCTTCCAGCCGAGGTCGAGGGTCTCTTCAATGCTGCGGTTTGTGTTGTTGCCCTGATTGACGTAAGTTTTCTCAAACTCATCGGCAAACGCGGCAAACAGCTTATCATCGTCGGAAAGCGCGGCCTCGCCGAGGATGGTCATGAGTTCCTTTGCGTCCTTGCCGCGGGAATAGGCCGCAAACAGCTGGTTCATTGTACCGGCGTGGTCTTCGCGGGTCTTGCCCTCGCCGATGCCCTTATCCTTCAGTCGGCTCAGCGACGGGAGAACGTCGACGGGAGGCACGATGCCCTTGCGGTGCAGATCGCGGCTGAGGATGATCTGACCCTCGGTGATGTAGCCCGTGAGGTCGGGGATCGGGTGGGTCTTGTCGTCCTCGGGCATGGTCAGGATGGGTATCATGGTGATCGAGCCCTTGCTGCCTATGCGGCGGCCGGCGCGTTCATACATCGTCGCAAGGTCGGTGTACAGATAGCCGGGATAGCCGCGGCGGCCGGGGACTTCCTTCTTCGCCGCCGAGACCTCGCGCAGAGCTTCGGCATAGTTTGTAATATCGGTTATTATGACAAGAACGTGCATGTCTTTTTCAAATGCGAGGTACTCCGCCGCCGTCAGCGCCATACGCGGAGTAGCGATACGCTCGACCGCGGGGTCGTTTGCGAGGTTTGAAAATACGACCGTTCTGTCGATAGCGCCGGTGCGCTTAAAGTCCTCGATGAAATACTCGGACTCCTCAAACGTGATGCCGACCGCGGCAAACACGACCGCGAAGTTCTCGCCGTCGCCGAGAACACGCGCCTGACGCGCTATCTGCGCCGCCAGCGCCGCATGCGGAAGGCCGGAGGCCGAGAATATGGGCAGCTTCTGACCACGGACGAGGGTGTTCAGGCCATCGATTGTGGAAACGCCGGTCTGGATAAACTCGGCGGGGTATGCGCGAGCCGCCGGATTCATGGGCATGCCGTTAATGTCTCTGTGAGCATCGGCCAAAAGCTCGGGGCCGCCGTCGATGGGCTGACCCATGCCGTTAAATACACGGCCGAGCATATCCTCGGAAACGGCCAGCTCCAGCGGGTGGCCGAGAAATCTGACCTTGGTCTGCGCAAGATTTATGCCCTGCGCGGAGTCGAACAGCTGAACGACAGCCTTATCGCCCTCGACCTCGAGGACCTTGCCGCGGCGCGTTTCGCCGCTCGGGAGCTCGATCTCGCACAGCTCGTCATAGGTAACGCCCTCGACCTGCTCGACGATCATAAGGGGATTTGCTATCTGTCGTATGGTCTTATAATCTTTAATCATGCGTCCTCACCTCCTGCGATGACCGCATCGATCTCTGTCTTCATCTGCTCAAGGATGGAAGCGTACTCCTGCTTGTAGCTGTCGGGAGAGGCCATCTTTGCGCGGCCAATGCGCTCCTTAGCGCCGATCGAGAAGAGCGCCTTCATATCCGCGCCCTTGCCGAGAGCGTCGCGTCCGAGAGCGTCGAAGGTGAGTATCATGCGCATCAGCTCAAACTGCTTGTCGTAGGACGAATATGCGTCCTCGTCGACGAAAGCGTTCTGCTGCAAAAAGTCCTCACGCAGCATCTTTGCCGTTTCCATGGTCAGACGGTCGGCTGGGCTGAGCGCGTCCTGACCGACGAGGCGGACGATCTCCTGAAGTTCGTTTTCCTCCTGAAGTATGTGCATCGCCTTGTCGCGGTTCGTCATATACTCGGGGCCGAACTGCTCGTTATACCATTTTGCCAGCGTATCGACATACAGCGAATACGAGGTCAGCCAGTTTATCGCCGGGAAGTGGCGCGCGTAGGCAAGCGAAGAGTCGAGCGCCCAGAAGACCTTGACTATGCGCATCGTCGCCTGCGATACGGGTTCGGAGATATCGCCGCCCGGAGGCGAAACCGCGCCGATGGCGGTAACCGAGCCGCGGCGCTCATCCGAGCCTAGGCATTCAACAACGCCGGCGCGCTCGTAAAACTGCGCGATACGCGAGGCGAGGTAGGCCGGGTAGCCTTCTTCGCCGGGCATCTCTTCAAGTCGGCCGGACATCTCGCGCAGAGCCTCGGCCCAGCGGGAGGTGGAGTCTGCGAGAACGGCAACGTCGTAGCCCATGTCGCGGAAGTACTCGGCGATTGTGATTCCCGTGTAGATAGACGCCTCTCGCGCCGCGACGGGCATATCGGAGGTGTTTGCTATAAGCACCGTTCTCTTCATCAGAGGCTCACCGTTTCGGGGGTCTGTCAGCTCCGGGAACTCCATGAGAACGTCGGTCATCTCGTTGCCGCGCTCGCCGCAGCCGATGTAAATGACTATATCGACGTCCGACCACTTTGCAAGCTGGTGCTGAACGACGGTCTTGCCCGAGCCGAAGGGACCGGGAACTGCCGCCGTACCGCCCTTTGCGATGGGAAACAGCGTGTCGATTATTCTCTGGCCGGAGTTCATCGGGCGCGTGGGCATGCTCTTTGACGCGTAGGGGCGGCTTATACGGACAGGCCACTTCTGCATCATAGTAAGCTCATGCTTTTCACCCTTACTATCTTCCAGCACGGCGACCGTTTCCGTTACGGTGAAGTCGCCGCCCTTTATGCTGACGATCCTGCCGCTCAGCGTGGGCGGCACCATGATCTTGTGCAGTATCGCGCTCGTTTCCTGAACGGTGCCGATAACGTCGCCGCCTGTAAGCTCATCGCCCTCGTGCGCGACAGGGACAAATGTCCACTTCTTTTTTCGGTTGAGCGCCGGAACATCGGTGCCGCGGCTTATGGTAGCGCCGGTGAGCTCGCGTATCTCCGGCAGTGGGCGCTGGATGCCGTCGTAGATATTCTCCAGCATTCCCGGTCCGAGCTCGACGGACATCGGCATGCCCGAGCTTTCGACCTCAGCGCCCGGTCCGAGACCCGAGGTCTCCTCATAGACCTGTATCGAGGCGCTGTCGCCCGTCATGTTAAGTATCTCGCCTATAAGTCTGTCGGGGCCGACACGCACAACGTCGGAAACGTTCGCGTCGCCGAGTCCCTCTGCGACTACAAGCGGTCCTGAGACCTTTATTATAGTTCCGCTCATACAGATACCTTTCTTTCTTAATTATTCTCGAGGATGTTCGTGCCGATGGCACGCTCTACTGCGGCATTGAGGGCCGAAAGCCCCATGCCGAGACTGCCCTCTCTGCCCGGGATAAGGATTATCGCCGGTTTCGGACTGTCCTTGAATTTATCTATCTGGCTTTGAAGCTCGACGGCGATATCCTCCTCGACGTAGATTATCGCAACATCCTCCCTGTCGTGGGTGAGCGTGCGAAGTATCGCCTTTGCTTCGGAGCTGTCTGCTACCGGATATGCCTCCAGTCCCAGCGCGGTAAAGCCCATAACGGTCTCGCGCCGTCCTATAACAGCAATTTTAAGCATAAAGATCACGCAGCCTTTCCCGTATCGTCTGCGCCGGAAGTCCGGCAAGCATGCCGGTGAGTATCATTCTCAGCGCGGTAACTTCGCCCTCAACGGCCGCAAGATACGCTATAACGGGTGCCTCGCCGTAGGCTACGAGCCTTGCGCCCGTGAGATAGGCCGTAACGGCATTATCGCATGCAAGCTCAAACTCGGTCATCGTGCCGCCCTTTACGGCCGCAGCACCGAGAGCCGCGGCGTTTGCAAGAAGCGTGTTTGCGTATATCGCCGCGAGCGTATCGCCCGAGCCGAAGGCCGCAAGGATGCGACCCGTGTCTATACCTCCGCCGGATATGAGAGCTGTTTTAAGGAACTCCGCATCCTTATTCATGCGCATCGTGCGCACCGTGCTTCTGAGGTTTGCCGCGTCTATCATTGTCTGTGCATAACCGCGCAGGAACGCACTGCCGAGCTTCTGCGACGCCGCGAGGAGCTCCGCAAAATATGCTCTGTCGAGTATGAAATCGGCAAGCTGGGGGTTTTGTGATCTTGCCAGAGCGCTTTTTGCTTCGACCATTGCATCGGCCAAAACCGGCGGCAGACTGAGGTATTTTTCCTCCGCGAAGCTGCGCTTCAAGACTTCCGGACTCACTCTGCCCGACTCGCTCATAAGGTCGGAGCGGTCGCGCCCATCGGCTTCGGTCTTTATGACGATCTTTGCGTTGTGGTAATCGTACCGCATACGGAAGATCTCGACAGGCTCTGCGTCCGGTGACATCCGAGCAAGCTCGGCGAATATCTCCGCTCTGTGCTCGGCAAGGGTCTGTTCGACCTGCTTTGCCGAAAAGCCCGACATGTCCTTATAGCCGCAGTCGGTGAGCATCTTCGCCGCCTCGTCAAAGCTTGGCGCGTCTATCATGCGTTCGGCCTTGTCGCGGGTCAGCATTTTTGCCTCCCTGGCTCTGAGCATCGCGGAAAGATACAGATATTTTTCTCTGACGCACTTTTTATTTGACAATTCATTCCCTCCCTTTTCGGGATATACAGCGCCGGAGCATCATTCAAACAGCACTGCCGCAACTTCGGTCGAAAGGCCGCTGCGGCGCTGGCGAATGAGCGCGTCGATACTGCAATTTGTCTCTATGCCGCCAAAGCGGACAATAAGGCCGCCGGAAATATCGGCCGTGTCCTCGCTCAAAGTGAGCCTGCCGGGCACGCCCTTTTCCGAGAGGAGATCGTTTGCCGCCTTGCAGACGGCCTTCCCGAGTTCTTTCCTGTCGCCCTCGTTGAGGAGTATCTCCTCCTCGCCGGTGGAGGCCGCATCGGCCGCCATGCGCGCAAGAAACTGCGTGTATTTATCGCGCGGCATATTGACTATCTCGTCCCGCGCGGCATCGAACGCCGAGGACACCATTTCCTGCTTCACGGAAAGGACGCTCTTTTTTGCCTCCATCTCCGCAATGCGGCGGCTGCCGCTGAGGATATCCTCGCATTCGGCATTGCCCGCCTGCATGAGCTTTTCGTACTCACTGAGTGCCGTCTTGAAGCTCTCCGCGCGGATCTCTTCGGCCTGCTTTGACGCGGCGTCGATTATTCTTTTTACCTCCGCATCGCCGTCGGCCCGGATATGTGCGATTATTTTTTCAGTGCCTTTCATGGTAAAGCCCTGCCTTTACGTTATATTTCACCGTCGGATCAGATGTACAGCAGCATCATCATGGATGCAAGCAGGGACAAAATTGCGTAGAACTCAACGGTGATGCACAGGATCATGCCCTTTGCCCAGTGGTCGGGGTTCTTGGCGAGCAGATTGACCGACGCCGCCGCGACCTTGCCCTGTCCGATAGCGGAAACGAGGCCGCCGATTGCGATGGGCATGCATGCCGCGAAGTAACGGCAGCCGTCGACGAACGAAAGGTTAAGAGCCGTGCCGTCAAGCAGACCCATGTTCATGATCGCGACGAAGAAAACAACCAGACCGTAAAGGCCCTGGGTGCCGGGGATGACCTGAAGGATCATCGCCTTACCGAACTTTGAAGGGTCTTCGGTGATGAGTCCCGCGCCGGCTTCACCGGCAATACCGGTGCCGACTGCCGAGCCTGCGCCTGCCATGCATGCTGCGAGACCCGCGCCGAGAAGACCTATTGCAAGGCCTGAGTGTGCAAACAGAAATTCCATTATTGATATCCTCCTATTATTCTTCAGCTATATCGTAATATTTTGTGCTTACTTCAAGGGGCCTGAACGCCCTGCCGCCGTCCTTGTAGAACTTGCCGAAGTACTCGAGACACTGAAGTCTCAGATCGTGTACATAGCAGCCAAGGAGGTTAAGAGCAAAGTTCAGGCTGTGTCCGATAATGAACACGGGGATAAACAGCCAAAGGGTATTGGCTATGCCGCCTATGGTGTTGAAGACCGTTGCGATAACGCTGCCGGCGAGCATCAGCGCCATAATTCGCGAGTATGAAAGTATGTCGCCGAACCAGCCGGTCACGGTGTTGTAAAGCGTCGAAAACAGGCTCGTCAGCTTGCCGAAGCCCTTTGCTCCGCGGCTTCCGCCGTAGAAAAGCATAACGCAGCCGATAACAAGAACCACCGGCACGCCGCCGATGCTGCCTACCTTGAGCGCCGTCATGACAGCCCCGATGAGAATGACCCACAGCGAGCCCTCCTCCCAGAACGCTCCGGCCGCGTCGCCTTTTTTGACCTTCTCGACAACGCTTATGACCATGCCGACATTCAGATGGATAAGCCCGAGCACCATCGCGCCGATGAGCACCGTCATAACGTCGGTCATCGGGCTGAACAGGCACCACAGCTCGCCCCAGCCGTCGGGCTTGCCGCATATCTTGCCGATCTGCGCGAGCGCATCACCGAAAAAGCCGCCGGTGAGTATACCCATTATGAATGTCGATACACCGCAGTACAAAAGCAGCTGGCAGAAGCTCAGCGAGCCCTTGCGCGGCCTTATCTTCTTCATCGCCACGACCGCCGCAAGGATCATTATAAGACCGTAGCCCATGTCCGCCATCATAAGTCCGTAGAACAAAATGAAAAACGGCGCCATCAGCGGGTTCGGGTCAACGCCGTCGTATGACGGCAGGCTGTACATGTTAGTCACCATGTTCAGCGCGTTTGTAATTTTGTTGTTGCGAAGCTTAACGGGAACCTCGGGGTACTCCTCCGGTTCAGGATCCGTGAGTTCCCACGCGCAGTCGAATTTTTCAAGTGTCTGCTCAAGCTCGGGAACTTTTCGCGCAAGCACCCAGCCCTGGAGCGCAACGGCGCTTTCCATGCCGTAAAGCTGCCCCTCGGCCTCGGCATAGGCGACCTTGGTCTCCATCCTGTCGGCACAGAGTCTGAGCTCCTGCCGGTACTCGCCCATAGCCGATATTTCGTCAATAAGCTCCGCCTTTTGCTTTTTGAGTTCTTCGAGCTGTGCCTTGAGTTTTTCCGTACTCTCGGCCGCCGTTCCCGCAGAGTTTCCGAAGGCTGCTATGGAGAAGTTATGTACTCTCAGCGCATCCAGCGCAGCGGGAAGATCCTCCTTAAAGCAGATGAGCGCCAGGTAGTGCTGCGCACTGTCGTCGGATACGCTTATGAGCTCCGCCTCTTCCGTGACTTCGGCAAGGCTCTGTCGAATCTCGACAAGGCTCACCGATGCTGGAGTAAAGCCCAACGTCACGGCACAGCGCTGCGTTCCCTGCCCATCGAGCGGATAGTCGAGCGCAAGCCAGGGCTTCAATGCGTCTACAGCGCCTGCAAGGCGTGCGCCCTCGGCGTTTATCCTTCGCACGGTCTCGTCGATGGTGACTATCCTGCGCGCCGTTTCCAGCGTAGCAAGCAATGTTGAATCATCAAGCAGCGCTTTAACCTCGGTCTCGGGCTTTGCGGAAAGGAGCTTGCTCTTTACAGGCGCATACCTGTCAAGCAGTTCGACCGCCTGAACGATCATCGCGTAATCAGATCTGCATTTTGTCACATCGCTTCCCTCTTTCGAGAGATGCTGCATCAGCTCCGGTGAGAGCTCGGATAGCTCCGGCTCGGATAGCTCAACGCAGCCAAGAAGCTGAAGCTTTCGCAGAAGTGCTTTTTTCTGAGCACGAACGGCCAGCAGCCTGAGCTTTTTCATTTTTTCAATGGCCATTACCCGTTCACGATCCTTTCCGCGATAAGTTTTGCCGCTGCGTCACGGCGGCTTTCGGCTTTAGCACGGAGCACCGCTTTTTTGTTCTCAGCTTTCAGGTATATCTCGTGTGCTTCCTTTTCAGCCGCGCCGCTTGCCTCGGCTCTGCGTGCGGCAAGCTCATTTGCCGCTTTTTGACGCGCCTCGGCAACATCTGCCTTGCCGGCAAGCTCAGCCTGCGCGACTATTCTCTTGGCTTCCGCCTGCGCCTCGGCAATATTAAGGCGCACGCTTTCTTCCGCCGCGCTTATTCCGGCAATCTCATCAAATGCCATCAGCTCTCCTCCCTTCGTTAATTTTCTTTATGCACTATTCTGTTTTATAGCATTGAATGTTTTTAATATGTTAAGAATAACAAAAAAACTACGTGATTTCAACGGATTTTGTGCATTTTCATTGATAAAGTTCAATCAATTTAAATTGTTAAATTATTGCTCAATACTGTTTCAACATTCAGCGTACCGCAACGCCTTGATACAGCAGGGCCAAAAATTTGACATATGCCGCAAGAAGTTCGTTTGATAATTAACATACTAAGCGTTAATCCTTCAAATTGCAATACTTTTTTACAGTAATCTCTATTACTTTTTTTCATAACGGGAGAACAGGACATTGCTTTGTGTTACCTAATGTCAAAAAAGACGTTTTTCTCTTGCCAAATACAATATAACAATGTATAATTACTTGGTACGTTTGCGGCAGATTTGTATAATACCAAGGAGGCTTCCTATGGCTAACAACTATAAAAGGCGCGCCGGAGACCGCGTTGACGGCAGACGTCTGCGCTCATTAAACGGCTTTTATAACTTCATTCCGTTCATAATGCCGAAGAGAAACGACGCTCTCAACTATTACGAGGAATCGTTTGAGATCACGAACGCCGACCGCTGGTTCAGAAAGCAGCGCGTCGCGGGCTATAAGGGCATGGGCATGCTGCATCTGCTTATCGCGGCCTATGTTCGTGCCTGCGCCTACCTGCCCGGCCTCAATCGTTTCTGCGTCGGCAAGCGCATTTACGCGCGTGAGGATATTGAGATCGTCATGACAGTAAAGCGCAATCTTACCATTGATTCGACCGAAACTACCATCAAGGTCGTATTCAAACCCACCGACACGATCTATGATGTTTATAACCGCATGAACGCCGCCATCGATGAGATAAAGAACTCCGACGAGGAAAACGGCACAGAGGAATTTGCGAACAAATTTGCTTCTCTGCCCCGCTTTGTCATAAGCTTCGCCATCTGGCTCATACGCGTCGCCGACTACTTCGGCCTGCTGCCGAAGAAGCTGCTGGACGTAAGCCCCTTCCATGGTTCGATGATCATCACCGACCTCGGCTCGCTCGGCATCGGTCCCATTTACCATCATATCTACAATTTCGGAACACTGCCGGTGTTCGTATCCTTCGGCGCAAAGCGCCATGTTCATGAGCTCGACCGTCACGGCAGCGTCACAGACCGCAAGTATGTCGACTGCAAGTTTGTTCTCGACGAGCGCACGGTCGACGGCCACTACTACGCAAGTGTGTTCAAGATCATAAACCGCATCATTCAGGATCCCTCGGTGCTTGAGGTCCCTCCCGCAAAGGTCAACGAGGATATTTTCTGAACATTGATTTTAAAACGGCTGGATCAAAAACGATTCAGCCGTATTTTTATGCTCATTTCGGGAAAAATATCTGCGGTGATCAACATGAATAAAATGATAGGTCTACAGACCGTACGGCCCGAAAGGCCGCCGTCTATCGTGTCCTTCGCCTCGGTCGTCGGGCAGAAGGAGGGCGAAGGCCCTATCGGGCACTGCTTCGATAAGATATGCCTCGACGCCTATTTCGGCGAAAAATCGTGGGAAAAGGCAGAAAGCTCCATGCTCAAGGAATGCTTCGAGCTGTGCTGCGATAAGCTCGGCATTCCGCCGAAGGAGCTCGACATGATATTCTCCGGGGACCTTTTAAATCAGTGCGTGGGCTCAGCTTTTGCCCTTAAAAATACCGGCGTGCGGCACTTCGGATTGTACGGTGCGTGCTCGACGATGGGCGAGGCGATGACCCTCGGTACGATGGCCATCGACGGCGGCTTTGCCGAGCGCGTATGCGCCGTCACGAGCTCGCACTTCTGCTCGTCCGAGCGGCAGTACCGCTTCCCGCTCGAATACGGCGGTCAGCGCACGCCAACGGCGCAGTGGACGGTGACGGGCTCGGGAGCGGCGATATTGCAGCGCGAAGGCAAGGGCCCATATGTGACATATCTCACACCCGGCAGGATAGTCGACGCCGGGATAACGGACGCGAACAACATGGGAAGCGCCATGGCTCCGGCAGCATACGAAACTCTCAAGGCGCATTTTGCCGACACCGGCAGAGAGCCGGACTATTACGACATGATAGTCACGGGCGACCTCGGCGCTATCGGCCACGACACGCTCGAAGATCTTTTCCGCCGCGACGGCGTGAAGCTCGGCAAGTTCTACACCGACTGCGGCGTTCTCATATTTGACCGTGATCGGCAGGACGTTCACGCGGGCGGCTCGGGCTGCGGCTGCTCGGCCTCTGTGTTCTGCTCACTCATTATGCGCGGCTTTTCCGAGGGCAAGTGGGAGAAGGTGCTGTTTGCGCCGACGGGCGCGCTCATGTCGCCGACGAGCACGCAGCAGGGAAACAGCATCCCCGGCATATGCCACGCGCTTGCCATCGAAAAGGCTCTGCCGAACTGAGGTGAAAAGCATGCTTATTGAATATCTCAAGGTTTTCGCCGTGGGCGGCGCACTGTGCGCCATAGGTCAGCTTCTCATCGACAAGACGAAACTCACCCCCGCTCGGATACTGACGGTCTATGTCGTGGCGGGACTGATCCTCGAAGCCGTGGGGCTCTACTCCCCGCTAGTAAAATGGGCAAGCGCCGGCGCGACCGTACCGCTGACGGGCTTCGGTTCGACGCTTGCAAAGGGCGTAGAGAAAGCGGTTTCCGAAAACGGCGTTCTCGGCGCGTTCACCGGCGGCTTCACCGCCGCGGCAGCGGGCATATGCGCCGCCGTGTTCTTCGGCATAATCATCGCCCTGCTTTTTAAGCCGAGGGAAAAGAAATAAAAAAACGCCCTTGGCCGGCTGAGATAAGAAAACACACGCCCGAGAAAACGGAGCATGCACGAATGTCGTCGTTGCGACGGCTTGGTATACGCAAAGTATGCCTTCGCCGCCGCGCCTTGACCTCGCACATGCTCCGTCTTTTCGGGTGCTCGCAGTTTTGAAGCTGAGATTTTTTGCCCCTGTAAGGATGAGACCGCAGAGCATACTGACGTATTCTCAAGGTTTCAGACGCAGCAGGGGCGGAAAAGATCGCTTCAAAACCGTATGTTTTCTTGTCTCAGCCGGCCAAGGGCGTTTTTTTGTTAATCTGTGACCTCGCATACGCTTTTTACGAAGCTCGTCAGCTCATCGTTGTCTATCCACCACAGCTTGTCGCCGTATTCCGTCTCCAAAGCTCCCGGCGGCGCAATAGACTGATTTATGCAAAAGTACTCTCCTTCAATTTCGAGCACGATGCCGTATTCCGGCGTACCGCCTACGCATTCGCTGTTTTCAGTAAAACTGTCGTCCGTCAGCTTATTGAGCAGCGATACGAGCTCGGCTGTTTTTTCTGTTGAGAGGACTGTAAGCGTTTCTTTGTCAATATTCATACTCCACACGCTTACTGTTGTGATGTCCTCTGCCTTGAGATCATGCATCCAAATGCAAATTTCCTTTTCGGGCTTTGCCGAGCATGCGGCGAGGGATAGAATACATACCGCGGCGAGGATAAGTGCTGCGAATTTTTTCATACGTTTTACCTATTTTTCTGCGCAGAGGCTTAGCTACTTTTCGTGAACTGTCAGCTCCAGCACGTCGGGGCGAGCGTAGTGCCCGACGGCGTCGTGCTCCATTTTGCAGGCCGCCGGAAGCTCCATGTCGAGCTCGGCATAGATTACCGTCTCCTCATCCCAGACAGGCTGCGTGAGATAGTGGCCGTAAGGGTCGATGATACAGCTGCCTCCGCGGCAGACCATATCCGGCTGACGCTCGACGGCATCCTTTTCGTTGAGGTCTGCGGGATAAGAGCTCTTGCGTACTATCATATCGGAGTTTATGAAATAGCATTTCCCCTCGATGGCGATGTGCTGTATCGTCGCCTGCCACTCGGGATTGTCGTTCGTGTTCGGGGAAATGTATATCGTTATGCCCTTCTGATACAGGGCAACGCGCGCAAGCGGCATGTAGCTTTCCCAGCAGATGAGGCTGCCGATCGGCCCCCACGGCGTTTCCGTCACGGGGAAGTAATCCTTATTCGCATCGCCCCAAACGACGCGCTCGGCTCCCGTGGGCTTGAGCTTGCGGTGGACCTTATACGAGCCGTCGGGCTCAAAGATGACGTTGCTGTTATAAAGCGTTCCGATAACGGCGTCGCGCTCGGAAAATCCGATGCTCACATACGCACCGGCGCGCACGGCGGCCTCGGCGAGGGCGTTGAAGTCGGCGTCGCCTACAACAATGGACGCGTCGTAATAGCGTTTCCAGTCCTCACGGCCGGACTCGGTCCGCTTGCCCATGCTGAAGCCGAAGTTCATCCCGATTGGATAACCGGGGATGAAAAGCTCCGGAAAAACGATTAGATCGGGCTTTTTCTGAGCTGCTTCTTCAATATATTCAAGCGTTTTTTCAAGCGAGGCCTTTTTATCGAACATGCATGGCTCTGCCTGCACAAGCGCGACCTTACAGCTTTTTGCGATATCCTTCATGATCTGTGCTCTCCTTTACACTTTCTGAAAATATTGTAGCATGTGGAAAAGCCACGCGCAACAAAAAAGTGCCCGGAAGCACTGTTGCTTCCGGGCACTCGGATATTTGATTACTTGATGGAGAAGAAAGCGTCCATGCCGGGGTAGGTCGCAACGTCGAACAGTTCATCCTCAATGCGGAGCAGCTGATTGTACTTGCAGACGCGGTCGGTGCGGCTGGGTGCGCCGGTCTTGATCTGGCCCGCGTTGACAGCGACGGAGATATCGGCGATGGTGGTATCCTCGGTCTCGCCCGAGCGGTGGGAGACGACTGCCGTCCAGCCTGCGCGATGCGCCATCTGGATAGCGTCAAGAGTCTCGGTCAGGGTGCCGATCTGGTTTACCTTGATGAGAACCGCATTAGCAGCGCCCATGGCAATGCCCTTCTTGATGCGCTCGGTGTTGGTGACGAACAGGTCATCGCCGACGATCTGGATCTTGTGGCCGAGGCGCTCGGTCATGTGCTGCCAGCCTTCCCAGTCATTCTCGCCCATGCCGTCCTCGATGGAGATGATGGGGTACTTATCGACAAAGCCTTCCCACATATCGACCATCTGCTCGCTGGTCATGACGGTGCCGCGCTTGGGCAGGTGGTAGCACTTGTCGTCCTCGTTGTACCAGTCGGAGACTGCGCCGTCGATGGCGATCTTGAAGTCCTCGCCGGGCTTGTAGCCGGCCTTTTCCATTGCGGCGACGAGCGCCTTGAGCGCGTCCTCATCGGAGTCGAGGTTCGGAGCATAGCCACCCTCATCGCCGACACCGGAGGCGGGAACGACCTTCTTCAGGGCGTGGAACACCTCTGCGCACATGCGCAGCGCTTCCTTCCAGCTCTTCGCGCTGACGGGCATGATCATGAACTCCTGAATGTCGACATTCGAGCCGGTCGCGTGTGCGCCGCCGTTGAGGACGTTCATCATCGGAACGGGCAGGGTCTTGGCGTTTACGCCGCCGATGTAGTTATAAAGGCTCTGGCCGGTGGCTTCGGCAGCTGCGCGTGCGCAGGCCAGCGATACGCCGAGGATGGCGTTTGCGCCGAGGCGGGACTTATTAGGGGTGCCGTCTATCTCGATGAGCATCTTGTCGATGCCGGGCTGATCGAGGACGTTCAGGCCGACCATGGCCTCGGCGATCTCGCCGTTAACATTCTCAACAGCCTTGCTGACGCCCTTGCCGCCGTAACGGCTCTTGTCGCCGTCGCGCAACTCGCATGCCTCGTACATTCCGGTCGATGCGCCGGAGGGAACTGCCGCGCGGCCGACGGTGCCGTCATCAAGGGTGACCTCGACCTCGACGGTGGGGTTGCCGCGGGAGTCAAGGATCTCTCTTGCCATTACGTCAACGATCTCAAAATACTGCTTCATGATTTGTGCTCTCCTTTTATTTGATTATCAGCGAGCTTCCGCTCATAACGCTTGGTTTTTCGATATTCATAATGTCGAGCATCGTCGGGGCGATATCCGAAAGGCGGCCGCCCTCACGAAGCTTAACACCGTCACAGCATACCACAAAAGGAACCGGATTGGTAGTATGCTGAGTATTAATTTTTCCGTCGGGGTTTATCATGCAGTCGGCGTTGCCGTGGTCGGCGGTAATGCACAGCACGGTGTCGGGCATGCTCTTTGCAGCGTCGTACACTCTGCCCATGCAGGTATCGACCGTTTCGACGGCCTTTATCGCCGCGTCGAGGACGCCGGTGTGACCGACCATGTCGCAGTTTGCGAAGTTGCAGACTATCATCTCGTACTTATCGCTCTTTATCGCCTCAATGCATTTGTCGGCGACTTCAACGGCGCTCATCTCCGGGATGAGGTCATAGGTCGGGAACTTCTTCGGCGACGGAACGAGGCATCTTTCCTCTCCCTCGCAAGGCTTTTCGACACCGCCGTTAAAGAAGAACGTGACGTGCGCATACTTCTCCGTTTCCGCGACGCGAAACTGCTTAAAGCCCTTTGCCGAGACTATCTCGCCTATAGTGCTCTCAAGCTTCTCAGGTGGATAGGCTATCGGCAGCGTGAGCGCCTCGTCGTACTGCGCGGTGCAGACATAGCTCAGAGGGAACACGGTCTTTTTACGCGCAAAGCCGTCGAACTCCGGCAGGGTAAGCGCCCATGTCATTTCACGCGCACGGTCGGGACGGAAGTTCATGAATATTACGCTGTCGCCCTCATTTATCATACCCTCGGGACACACGACGACGGGCTTTACGAACTCATCGGAGACGTTTGCCTCGTAGCTGTCCTCAACGGCCTTGACGGGGTCGGGATTCATTGCGCCCTCGCCGCAGACAATTGCGTTGTAGCCTGCCTCGACGCGCTCCCAGCGCTTGTCTCGGTCCATGCCGTAAAAGCGGCCCTGTATCGTCGCGATCTTCGCGTTGCCGAGAGAGGCGCACTTATCGCGAAGCTTCGTTACATATTCCACGGCGCTTCTCGGCGGAACGTCGCGTCCGTCAAGGAAGCAGTGGACATAGACCTTTTCAAGCCCGCGTTTTTTTGCCATATCGAGGATGGCAAACATGTGATTTATATGACTGTGTACGCCGCCGTCGGACAAAAGGCCCAGAACATGCAGAGCCTTACCGCCCGCCTTTGCGTCGTCCATGGCCTTAACATAGGCCGCGTTTTCAAAAAAGCTTCCGTCGGCAATAGCATTGTTTATGCGCGGCAGATCCTGAAACACGACGCGGCCCGCGCCGATATTCGTATGTCCGACCTCGCTGTTGCCCATCTGTCCCTCGGGCAGACCGACGTCAAGTCCGGATGCGGACAGCTGTGTGTGGGCATTTTCCGCAAAAATGCGGTCAAGATTCGGCTTTTTCGCAAGGCTCACTGCGTTGCCGCCGCCTGCCGGAGCTATGCCGAAGCCGTCCATGATAACAAGAACGCACTTACTCATTTTCTGCCCCCGTTGCGGCGATGATTGTCGCAAAGTCCGCCGGCTTGAGCGATGCTCCGCCTATGAGGCCGCCGTCAACGTCCGGCTGTGCCAGAAGCTCGGCTGCGTTCTTCGCGTTCATACTGCCGCCGTAGAGGATGCTCACGCCGCGCGCGACACGTGCGCCGTACATATCACGGATTATAGCGCGGATCTCTCGGCAGACCTCCTCGGCCTGCTCGCTGGTCGCGGTCTTGCCTGTGCCGATGGCCCAGATGGGCTCATATGCGATGACGCAGCGGCGCAGAGATGCAGCGTCAACGCCGTTCAGTGCCGCACGCACCTGGTAGTTTATGTGCGCCATGGTGAGCTCCATCTCGCGCTGCTCAAGGCTCTCGCCCACGCAGATAATGGGGTTTATGCCGTGCTCAAGGAGGGCGCTGGTCTTGGCATTTACGAGCAGATCGTCCTCGCCGTGATATTGGCGGCGTTCGGAATGGCCGACGATGCAGTACTTAACTCCGGCATCGGCAAGCTGAGAGGCGGAAACTTCGCCCGTGTACGCACCCTTATCAAATTTTGAGACATCCTGCGCGCCGACCATGACCTTTGCTTCCTTGCCGGCCTTGAGCATCGCCGCGATGTTCACCGCAGGGACGCACAGAACCGTCTCACAGCTTTTAGTCTTGGGAACGAGTGGCTTGAGCTCCTCGATAAAGGGCTTTACGTCGGAAACGAGCATATTCATCTTCCAGTTGCCGGCTATTATCGTTTTTCTGTATTTGGTATTCATAGTCCTTGCCTCCTGTAAGAGATCATTATTTATCCTGCAAACATGCAACGCCGGGGAGCTCGCGGCCTTCGAGGAATTCGAGGGATGCGCCGCCGCCGGTGGAGATATGGGTCATCTTGTCGGCAAAGCCGAGCTGCTCAACGGCAGCCGCACTGTCGCCGCCGCCGACGATGGTCACGGCGCCGGATTCGGCCAGCGCTTTTGCGACGGCCTTGGTACCCTCTGCGAAAGCTTCAAACTCGAAAACTCCCATAGGTCCGTTCCAGACGACGGTTTTTGCGTTTTTGATGGCATTTGAGAAAAGCTCTACGGTTTCAGGTCCGATATCAAGCCCCATCCAGCCGTCGGGGATAGCGTCGACGGAAACTATCTTCTTCTCACAGTCGGCCTTGAATTCATTGCCGATAGCGGTATCAACAGGCAGAAGAAGCTGAACGTTCTTTTCCTTTGCCTTTGCGAGCATTTCGAGCGCGTAGTCGAGTTTATCGGCCTCGAGCAGGGAATTGCCGATGCCGTGACCCATTGCTTTTATGAATGTATAAGCCATACCGCCGCCGATGATAACGGTGTCTGCCTTGTCAAGCAGATTGTTTATGACACCGATCTTGTCGGATACCTTAGCGCCGCCGAGAACTGCAACGAAGGGACGCGCGGGATCATCCAGCGCCTTGCCCATGACAGAAAGCTCCTTCTCAACGAGAAGTCCTGCATATGCAGGCAGATACTTTGCAACGCCTGCGGTGGAAGCGTGGGCGCGGTGCACGGTGCCGAATGCGTCGGAGACATAGATGTCCGCCATACCGCTGAGTGCCTTTGCGAAATCATCGCCGTTTTTCTCCTCGCGGATATCGAAGCGGAGGTTTTCAAGCAGCATGATCTGGCCGGGCTTGAGCGCTGCGGCCTTTGCCTGTGCATCCTCTCCGATTATGTCCTTCGCAAAAATAACATCCATACCGAGCAGCTCGGAAAGGTGCTTTGCAACAGGAGCGAGCGTGAGCTTTTCCTTCCACTCGCCCTTGGGTTTGCCGAGATGAGAGCATGCGATAACGGCAGCGCCGTTATCCAGCAGATACTTTATCGTAGGCAGAGCTGCAACGATGCGCTTATCGCTGGTTATCTCGCCTGTCTCCTTGTTCTGGGGGACGTTAAAGTCACAGCGCAGAAGCACCTTCTTGCCCTTAACATCCGCATCGAGCACGCTTTTCTTGTTGTAATTCATGATAAAGCTCCTTTCCGTCGGAAAATTCCGACACGGTATTGAAAAATTAATAGATAACTGTTATGATTCGGCCATAGAGCCTGTGTCCTGAAGGCCGGGGAAGCCCTGCTGACGGAGGGCCTCATAGGCCAAAATGGCGGCCGAGTTTGAAAGGTTCAGACTGCGGGCTTCGCTCACCATCGGGATCCGTATGCAGCGGTCATAATACTTCATGCGCAGCTCCTCGGGAAGTCCTGCTGTCTCCTTGCCGAGCATTATGCTGACTGTTTCTGTCGAGAGGTCTGCCTCAAAATACGCGTGCGGCGCTTTGGTCGTTGCAAGCCACAGGTTCTCGTCGCCGTTTTTTTCGAGATACTCGTCAAAGTTTTCGTATACGCTTATATCGACCAGATGCCAGTAATCAAGGCCGCAGCGCTTGACGGCTTTGTCGGAAATATCAAAGCCGAGAGGCTTTATAAGATGGAGCCTTGCACCAGTGACCGCGCAGGTTCGCGCTATCGCACCCGTGTTATGCGGTATCTCCGGCTCAAGAAGAACTATATTCAGCATTATCTTATCCCGTTTCGTTATCAAATATCTGTTTTACACGTATATATTAGCACATTTTTCCCGAAAAAGATGAACTTTTTTTAAGTTTTTCTGATTTGTTGCAATTTTGACAACTTCACTCTCCGGCAAGCACCGCAAACGCGTGTCAAACCGGCAATGTGCACATTTTGATATAATTTTAAGAGGCCGAAAATGATCTGTAACGCCTGTCCGCGCCGCTGCGGCGCAGAAAGAACCGAACATCTCCCGGGGGGAGTCTGCGCCTGTCCTTCCCTGCCGCTCGTCGCACGCGCCGCGCCGCACTACGGTGAGGAGCCGTGCATAAGCGGGGAGCACGGCAGCGGAACGGTGTTTTTCTCCGGCTGTAATCTCAAATGCGTATTCTGCCAGAACCACGAGATAAGCCGCGCAAGGCTCGGCAAGACAGTCACCGTCGAGCGGCTTTCGGATATATTCCTCGAGCTTCGGGACAAGGGTGTTCACAACATCAACCTCGTAACGCCGACGCACTACACCGACGCGATCGTAAAAGCGCTTGAGCGCGCGAAGCTTGATATTCCCGTCGCGTGGAACAGCTCCGGCTATGACAGCGTCGAGAGCTTGAAAAAGCTCGAGGGGCTCGTACAGATATATATGCCGGACTTCAAATACATGGACTCGGCTCTGGCAGCACGCTACTCGGCAGCGCCCGATTATCCCGAGGTCGCGCGCTCGGCAATATACGAAATGTTCCGTCAGGTCGGGCCGTTTGAGCTCGACGAAGAGGATATGCTCCGATCCGGCGTTCTTATTCGCCACCTCATTTTGCCCGGAGCGGCGGACAACAGCCGCGCGGTGATAGATTTTGTTGCCGGTAATTTCCCCGGCGACGATATACTGTTCTCTCTCATGTCACAGTACACGCCCATGCCGAACACCGAGCGTTTCCCCGAGCTCCAGAAAACCGTCACGGTGGAGGAAAACGACGCGCTCGTCGAGTATATGACAGAGCGAGGCATATGTAACGGCTTCTGGCAGGAGCCGTGCTCTGCAACAGACGACATGATACCGGATTTTGACCTGACCGGTGTCTGATCAATATATAAGCTGTACACAGGAGGTACAATTATGGATTACAACGAAATTCTCAAAAAAGCGGCGGGACTGATGGGTCCGTACTGCAAGGCTTGTCCCGTCTGCAACGGCAGAGCCTGCGGCAACTGCGTCCCCGGCCCGGGCAGCAAGATCCCCGGCAACACCGCCGCACGCAACTATGACAAGTGGCAGGAGATATTCGTCAACATGGACACACTGTGCCCTAACTCGGAGGCCGACACGAGCTTTGAGCTGTTCGGCAAAAAGTTCTCCGCCCCTGTTTTCATCGCCCCGCTCGGTGCTCTGCCCCTGCACTACGGTGATAAATACGACGATGTGACCTACAACCGCACGCTCGTAAACGCCGCGGCCGACTACGGTATCTGCGCCATGACAGGCGACGGAGAGTTTAAAGAGCTCATCCCCGACGCAGTAGACGAAATGGCCAAAATCGGCGGCATCGGCATTCCGACGATAAAGCCCTGGAGCAAGGATATTGTTTTTGAAAAGCTCGACTATGTAAAATCTCACGATATATTCGCTGTCGCGATGGACGTCGACGGCGCAGGTCTTCCCTTCCTTAAAAAGCTCGGCCCCAGCGCAGGCTCAAAGTCCGTTGACGAGATGCGCGAGATCATATCCTACGCAAACATGCCGTTTATCATCAAAGGCATCATGACGGTCAAGGGAGCGGAAAAGGCTGTCGAAGCCGGCGTGAGCGCGATCGTCGTATCCAACCACGGCGGCAGAGTTCAGGGCTGCACTCCGGCGACCGCGGAGGTCCTTCCCGCTATCGCAAAGGCCGTCAAGGGCAAGGTCAAGATCTTCGTCGACGGCGGCATCCGCAGCGGCGTTGACGTGTTCAAAGCAATCGCCCTGGGCGCTGACGGCGTGCTGATCGGCCGCCCCGTCGTTCCCTTCATCTACGCCGAGGGCGCGGAGGGCTTCAAGGTCTATATGGACAGGATAGTCTCCCAGCTGCGCGACACGATGAATATGTGCGGCACTCCCACGCTGGCCGATATCGGCGAAGAAAACATCTTCCTCGCAAAATAATGCGGAGGCTTTTAAACCCATTTTCAATGCTCATATGCGGCCTTATTCTCGGCGCGGCGGCGCGCTTTATGGATATCTACTGCGAAAACCTCGGCGAGATATTCTCGCAAATGTCGGTGTGGATACTCCTCGGCACGCTTATCGCCATATACAGTCCGACGAAAAAGGCCGCGGCGCTAAACATTCTGCCGTTCTGCCTCGGTATGCTGGCAACATACTACGCCGTTGCGATACTGACTCACGGCGTTTACGGTGAACGCTTTATCATCGGCTGGACGGTGTTTGCGCTCTGTTCACCGGTCCTTGCGTATTTCACCTGGATGGCAAAGCAGCCGGGCACGCTGGGAAAGCTGATTTCCGTTGGCATCGTGCTCGTCTCCATCGTTTTGAACTTTTTCATGTTCGGCGATCCCGACATATTCAACTGGCTCATAAATGCCGTACTTATTTATTTTTTGTTTTTCAAAAAGATACCTCGAGAGGTTTAATTTATGCCGAAGCGAAAGGGAAATTTGAATACCGTTTACATATCCGAGCGCTTGCAGGAAAGCCTGCGCCCGATAGCCAATTGCGCCATGACCACGGTCGTCGCGCCCATGGGCTACGGCAAGACGACGGCTGTGAACTGGTATCTTTCCCAGCGCAGCAAACTTAACGCGCCGCACATTATCCGCATAAGCGTTTATTCGGATAATCTCGCGGTTTTCTGGAGAAGCGCGCAGGATGCGTTTGTGCACGAAGGCTTTGATTTTCTCCTGGGATATGCATGTCCGTCCGACAAAGCCGGCGGCGGCATTCTCATTGACGATCTGTGCCGCGAGCTTCACGGCGAGCGTGACTGCTATATTTTCATCGACGATTTTCATCTTCTGACCGACGGGCGAATACCGGGCTTTTTCTGCACGCTTGCAAACCGTCTGCCCAAAAATGTTCACCTCATCGTTGCCAGCCGCGACAGGTTTTTGCCCGCGGCCGAGATATTGCGCCTCGGCAGCCGCGTTTATCAGATAGGCACTGAACAGCTCAGGCTCAATCACACCGAGCTTGCCGTTTACGCCCACCGCTGCGGTTCCGAGCTTTCGGACGAGCAGATTGAACAGCTCTTGTATTCCAGCGAGGGCTGGTTTTCCGCGGTTTATCTTAATCTGCGCACAATAGCCGAGCATGGCGCTTTGCCGGATAAAAACTCGGATATCTACACAATGTTCACCGCCGCCATGATAGACCCGCTGCCGGAAACGCAGCGAGAATTCATAGCCGTCATGGGTCTTGCCGACGAGTTCACGGCGGAGATGGCACAGTTTGTGACCCAAAGCGAAAATACCTGCATATTTCTCGCCGCTCTGACGGAGCAGAACGCCTTTGCAAAGCGCTTGCCCGACGGCGTGACCTTCCGTTTTCACCACATGATGAAAGAGTGCGCCGCGCGCGTATTTTTCACAATGGACGCCGGAAAGCAGCGGCAGTATCGCAATCGCTTCGGCGAGTGGTACGAAACGCACGGGCAATACCTGCACGCACTCGCGGCCTACAGGAAAAGCGGAAATTTTGACGCTGTTTTGCGAGTCGTCCAAAGTGATGCCGGTGTTCTGATGGCAGGGCTTGACCCAAGCGACGTCCTGTCGTTTCTGGACGAATGTCCGGCGGATATACTCAAGGAGCATCCGGCGGCGCTGCTTGTTCTCATGCGCCGAATGTTCACATGGCGGCAGATACCGAAGATGATGGAGCTCAAGGAGCTTTTGCTCCGCTCGATCGACGAACACCCCGACATACCGGACAACGAACGCGGCGATCTTCTCGGCGAGTGCGACCTTATCCTCAGCTTTCTTTACTATAACGACATAAGCGCCATGAGCCGTCTGCACCGCAGCGCGAGCCTGCGCATGTCGCACCCTGCTATAAGCATTCAGTCAAGCGGCGGCTGGACCTTCGGCTCGCCGTCGGTGCTGATGATGTTCCACCGCTCACCGGGCAGGCTCGAAAGTGAGCTTGCCGAGATGGATGAGTGCATGCCTCACTATTACAAGGTCACTCGCGGGCACGGTCAGGGCGCGGAGACGATCATGCACGCAGAGGCCGCTTTCATGCGTTCGCGCTTTACCGACACACAGATAGCGCTTGAAAGCGCCTATGCGCAGATAGCCGGCAATGGGCAGGAAAACATGGCCCTGTGCTGCGACTTTCTGGCGTACAGGCTATCGCTTTTTTCCGATACGGCGCCGCGATACAGCGCCGAGGAGCGTTACGCCGTGCTGCTTTCCCGCCACGACGCAGCATGGATACATATCTGGAACGCAATAAACGCATATTACTACGCGCTTCTGCGCAGACCCGAGAAGATACCTCCCGTGTTCGCCGAGCATCGGCTGAACACTATAAACTTCCTCGCGCCGGGCAAACCCATGATGGAGCTGATCGAAAATCAGGTCTATCTTGCGCAGGGCGCATACGCCACGGTCATCGGGCGAAGCGAGGGGCTGCTGGGTATGTGTGACGCTATGCATTATGCTCTTGTTGCGCTGCATATCCGCATCCAGACAGCTGCGGCGTACGAAATGCTTGGGAAGCACGATGATGCCCGCAAACTGCTTTCACATGCACTCAGCGATGCCGAACCCGACGGCTTTGTTACACCCTTTGCGGAAAACTACGGATACATAAAGTCTCTTCCGGACATTACGCCGCAGATAGCGATGCTTGGAACAATGCTGGAAGAGCGGCAAGCGGAAAAGGCATGCCCTGCGGCACTCGCCGCGCTCACGCCGCGCGAATGCGAGATAGTTTCGCTCATATCCGACAGGCTTTCAAACCGCGAGATCGCCGAGAGGCTGTACCTCTCGGAGGGCAGCGTGAAGCAGTACGTCAACCAGATATACTCAAAGCTCTCCATAGAGGGCGACACACGCACAAAACGCAGCCGCCTCTGCGAGCTTGCAAAAAGCTAACCGGAGGTTAATATGAACAAAAAACGACCCACTGTACAATAGCGTTACAGTGGATCGTTTTATATAAGCTGGCGGGAGCCGCCTGCTTACACGGAAAGGAGAAATGCGTATGACCCGAAAATACATAAGCGCCGTCAAACCTCTTGACGATCACATTTTGCAGGTCGATTTTGTATCCGGCAGCCGTCTGCTTCTGGACATGAAGCCGTATCTCGACAAGCTTCGCTTCCGTCCACTGACCGATCCGCAACTTTGGAGCAGCGCTGTGACAAACGGCATCTTCATCCGCTTCGGCAACGTGGAGCTGAGTCACGACGAGCTGCTGGCCATGGTCGAAGAAGCACCGTGAAATTGAAATAAGGAGAGAGAAAAAATGAAATCATTCAAAAAGTATCCGGCGCTCATACTGGCGCTTGTAATGTGCCTGTTTCTTGCCGCATGCGGCGGCGATAACGGAGACAGCGGCGACGATGACGATGTAACAGACGGTGCGCCCGACTCGTTTGAGGGCATGGTCAAGGACGATGAGCTTTTGGCCGATTACGGCATGTACTGCGGCGTGTGGGTCGGAGACGACGGGCGTGAGCTTCAGGTCGAAGAAGACGAGGAGACGCAGGAGACTCGCTTTGTTCTGTTCGGCAGCGACGGTGAGGAGCTCGACGCAAGCGGCTACATCCAGCTCTCAACGGAGTACAGTGCCGACTATTTCTACAACGAGCACGACGGCATTGCCTATCACAGCTGGTTCGACGAGGACGGCACCCTTCACGTTTACAGCTTCGGCACGTTCACCAAAAATGACAGCACCCCCTCTATTGCCGCCGGCACATGGTACCTCGACGGCAGCGAGAGCGCCACGAGCCGCCTGCAGATCGGAGAGGACGGCAAGTGGATGCTCTATGAGGATGCAGACAGCAATCCCTCGCTTATCGACAGCGGCAGCATAGAGGCTCTCGGCGACGGCGCATATTCGGCCGTGTCCGAGCAGTTTGATGACATTGCATACGATATCACCCTCACCGACGAGAGCACCCTGTACTGGGGCGGCGAGAACGACTGCTACATGAGGCTCGACTGATATGAAAAAATATTTAGCTTTTATTCTGGCACTTATGATGTGCCTGTGCCTTGCCGCATGCGGCGATAAGGGCACGAACGATGACGATCAGGTAGCGGGCGACGACTGGCGCACGACCGGCGTTGTCCGAGCGAACGGCATTATCACTCGCGGCGGCGAGGATACGGACGTTCTCGTCTGCGTCGACCGCGACAATGCGACGTTTTACTACGACGATATTGAGCAGACCCTGTTTGACTATGTGACCTACCCCATGCAGATCGTTTCCGACAATGACGATCCGTGGGAGGCATTCCAGAGCATCGACTTTGCCGATCGCGACGGCGACGGCAACAGCGACGTTGCAATGATCTTCACCGTTGACGGTGATACCGCTCTGCTGGTTTGGTTTTGGGACGCCGACAGAGAACTGTTCGTGTTCCAACCGGATGAATCCGAGATGGGCGGCGAGGATGACGCAGATCTGAGCGACTTTGAGGGTACGTGGCTCGGCACGGAGAGCGACCAGCCCGACTACATAGAGATATTCGACGGCAGCTGGGCGGCGTATCTCAACGATGAGATGATAGACGGCGGTGATTTCAGGTACGAGCCCGACTACGACGCGGTTTACGCCTACGGCAGTGACCGCTCGGGCGGCTATGCCGAGCTTCAGGATGGCGGCCGGACGCTGTATATCTCCACCTTCGGCTACTTCAGCCGCGGCTGATATTAATAATAAAGAAAGCGAGGATATTGGCAATGAACCGATATAAAAAAATAACCGGGCTTTTGCTGGCGATTATCATGTGCTTCTGCCTTGCCGCCTGCAACAGCGGCGATGACTCACCTGTTGAGCCCAGCATCAGCGACTACACCGGTCTGTGGGAATACGTTGACGAAAATCTCTGGCTGCGCATACACGATGACGCGACCTGGGATTTTGTAAACGCCGAAGACGAGGTGCTCTACTCGGGCTCTGTGTCGCTCACGGACGGCGGCATAACGCTTTCTTACGACGACGGCGACACGCTGACGCTTGAAGCTTCAAACGGAGAGCTTATCGACAGTATAAATAACGGAGTACTAAAGCGTGTGGAAAAGATCGAATCCAAGATTGCGTATTTTGAACGCAACGGCCTTGAGTTCAACGCCGCGACAGATAACGGCACATATCTTCTTGAAAACGGCGTATGCAGCTACGCAAACATCGGCGAGGGCTTCAACACCGCCGACTGCTACTGGGAAATACAAATGAAGGGCGAGCAGGAGCACGACGGCATACGCGAGATCGAGTTTGACGCGATCTGCTACATTCCGAACGACTCCATCCCCTACTTCGGCAAGGAATACATCGCAAATGTGACCTGCGACCTGTATGACTACTACAGCGGCATGTGGCTGACCGATGCCGCCGCATACGGCGACTCCGAGCGCGGCGATAACTACTATGTCCACACCGTAACCTATAGAGGGAAAACTGCAGACGTCGAATTTGCATATTCGATCGATTGGCAGTATAATGTCGGCGACTATGCAATGATAATGACAAAGAGCTATGTCGCGTATCTGCCCGACGATTATGACGGCCTTGTATTTGCCGCCGAAACGCAGACGGATAACTTCAAGGATTACGAAAAGCGCAAGCAGGGCGACAGCATTTATCCTGAGGCCTGCATTATGGATATCGATCTCATAGACACGGACACTGCGTTGTTTTTCGATATCTGCGCTGATTGGAGATATAAAACATGAAATTTGACGCAAACGTAAAGATGAGCGATGCTGAGCTCTCCAAAAGGCTTGGCAGATACCAGACGATCGAGCGCATAGGCACGGTACTCGGCCTTATCCTCATCGTGGCGGGCGGCATTATCGCCCTCGTTCAGCACAATCTGTGGATCTTTGCCGGACTGTTTTTCGCTGGCGTTATCGTGCTGGTCATCATAAGCTTCGTCGTAAACACGAAGAAAAATGTGCTTTTGAACCTCCAGCTCGGCGACTTCTTCCACGCGGAGCTCAAAAGCGCCTTCGGTCCCGGAACGGCTGAGCCGACCATGCCCATAAACGTAAGCTATCTCAAGGGCGCGGAGCTCATAGACCAGTGCTGGGAGGGCAGCGACATAAGCAATTTCTTCGAGGGTGAGCACGATGCCACGCGATTTTCGGTCGCAAACGTCACGCTCAACCACCTCGTTGAGGAGCGCTCGGGGGCTGATAACGACAACTGGATGACCAAGACCGTTACCGTCTTCAACGGCGTTATCCTCCGCTGCGCGGACATGTGCGACGCTAACCTCGATATGAGCATCACCGACCGCTATCAGGAGTCTCCCCCGAAGGGCGACGTTTCCGATCCCGCGGTGTTCGCAGAGCGCTTCAAGGTGCGCACCTCCGACGGGCGTGAGTCGGCAGCCTTGGTGACTCCGGAAATGCGCACGCTGTGCAGCGAGCTTGAAAAAACGGTCGACGGCAAGCTGTGCGCCCTCAAGCTCAAGGACGGTGAGGCGGCTATAGCTCTGCACACCAAATATCAGTTTGCAAACGTTCCGCCGAACACGGATCTCCGAAACATCGACGGTATCCGCAAGGCGTATGTCGAGTCCATCGAAACTCTTAAAGCGCTGCTTGATATCCTTAAAAACAACCTGTAAAGCAAAAACCGTGAGAGATGCCTCACGGTTTTTTATACTTTGAAATTCTTATCGTTCGCCAAACGATATCGGCGGTTATGAGCACGCACAGGGCAAATACCGGCACGAGCGACATAGGCTTCTGCGATATTATGCTGCGGCACATATACGAAAACATTGCAAGACACATGAGCTTCGTCTCACCGAGCAGGCTTACGGTCTCGGCCGCGATATTTTCCTTATACCGCTCATCCATATCCCAGGGCATGTTGGGGTTTTCGACCTGACCGGGGATAAATATGAGTGCCGTCATGATGATATACATGAGTGCCTCAATGCCGAACAGCAGCCAGATGACTCCCTTGCCTGTGTAATCCGTGATCTCGCCGGAAGCATTGAAGTGACCCGCTATCCGGTCGGGCAGAGCGGAGTAGCTCATGAGTATGTACGCGAGCGTCGCAACAACAAGCGCGAGACTGAGTATCTCGACCGCCGACTGGTATGCGCCGAGCTTTGGCTTTTTCATGTCATTTCTCCTTCTTTATCGTGTACAGGGCGCTGCCGAAGTCGCCGAGCATGTGCAGCCTTTCGTTATAGCCCGTTCCGAGAAACTGATTGTTGAGCCCCACGCCGGACATGAGAGCCGCTCCCGAGGCGGTAAAGTCCTCCGCACCGTCGGGCATGGTGAAGAGCTTATTTGCCGTGCGCAGCACAAGGCCGTCGGGGTCGAGCTCCACGGGCATGACGTGCTTAACCAAGCCGCCGAGGCGCTTAACAAACAGGCTCTGGCGCTTGCAGACGAGATGATATCTCGCGTTCGGCTCAAGGCCGCGCACAGAGAGCGTATCATAGCCCTCGGAGGCCGTACACAGCTTCTGAAAATGGCCGACTATGTGCTCTTTTCCGTCTCTCGACGAAACCTGCCAGTGCACCTTATTATCTCGGCTCTCGTCGAAGCGATAAAATCTGCCGTATTGCAGCGTTTTGCGATGCGCCTTGTAAAACGCTATCTGCCCGCGCAGCTCCTTAAGTTCGGCCTTCGTCATATATTTGAGCTCAAGCTCGTAGCCGAGAACGCCGAAGGCCGCGACGTTAAAGCGCGTGGACAATGGCGTATCTCGCAGCGTCTGCTGATGCGGAGCGGCCGAAACGTGAGCGCCGATAGTCGACTGCGGATAAAGGTACGAAAGTCCGCCCTGAATATCCAGCCGCTCTATGGGATCGGTGTCGTCGGATGCCCATACCTGCGGCGAGTAGCACAGCATACCGAGGTCAAATCGGTTGCCGCCCGAGGAGCAGCTTTCAAAAAGGATGTACGGCCGCGGCTCAAATATGCGTCCGAGCACTTCATAAAGCCCCACTATATAGCGGTGCGAAAACTCGCCCTGATTGGAAAGCAGCGGCGAATACGCGTCGGACATGTGTCGGTTCATATCCCACTTGACATAGCTTATCTTCGCGCTGTCAAGCGTTTTGCCGACATTTTCGACGATGTAGTCGCGCACATCTTTCCGCGTAAGGTCGAGCAGCAGCTGATGCCTGCCGAAGCAGGGCTCGCCCACGGGCGGCTTTATCGCCCAATCGGGATGCGCGCGGTAGAGCTCGGAGTCGACGTTCACACTCTCGGGCTCGAACCACAGGCCGAATTTCATGCCGAGCTTTTCAATGCTGTCGGCAAATTCCTCGAGTCCGCCGGGCAGCTTTTCAAGATTAACGTCATAGTCACCCAGCCCAGCCGTATCGCTGTCGCGTGCGCCGAACCAGCCGTCGTCGAGGACGAAAAGCTCAACGCCGATGCTTTTTGCTCTGCGTGCCAGCTTCAGGAGTTTTTCGCGAGTGAACTTGAAAAAGCAGGCTTCCCAGTCGTTTATGAGCACCGGGCGCTCAACATTTTTCCAAGCGCCGCGCACAATATTGTTGTTGACAAAGTCGTGGAAATTCGCGCTCAAGCCATTGAAGCCGTGCTCGGAGAAGGTCATGACCGCCTCGGGCGTTTCAAAGCTCTCGCCGGGGTGCAAGGACCAGTCAAAGCAGTGCGGATTTATGCCGAGCTGAATGCGGACAAGGTCGTGATTTGATCTTTCCACCACGCCGCAGTGATTGCCGCTGTAGATAAGATTGAAGCCCCATGCGCGGCCGTGATCCTCGTTCGTGTTCTTTTCGGAGAGCAGAAAGCCCGGATTATGTCTGTTTGACGAAGCGCCCGTTGTTGAGGAGTTTACATACATACCGTACTCCACAGGGCGGATGTGGCGGTGAGTTTCCTTTATCCAGCCGCCGTCAAAGCTGTGCAGCAAAAAGCCGCGGTCGGGCATATCGAGACTCATGCTCATGATGCGCCGCAGCGAGATATCGCCCTCGCAGTTATTTTTGATAACGCAGCGGCGGGATATGACGTTCGAGGCCGGGAACACCGTGTAGTAAAGCGTAAGATAGACCGCCCTGTCGCGCTCGCGCATGCGGATAATAAGCGTATGCGCGGCGTTTTCATCGTCGTACGCCGTCGGCAGGCTCTGCATGGGAACGCAGCCGGAAACTATCTCGTGGCCTTCATAAATAAAGTCCGAGGAAAAACTGCCGTCGGGCATTTTGGCCTCGATCGGCGTCTGACGATAGTCTCCCCTGCCGACGCCCGACCACTCAAGGCAGAGATTATCTAGGCAATAGCAGTCGTCGGACGTGTCATACATGACACTGCTGCCGAGTTGGATATTGTGTTTAACACTGAGGGCTTCGGCATCGGATGTCTCGACGCGTTCGCCGTAATGAATATGCTCAAGATGCTTAAACTTCGTAACGCGGAATATGTAGCTCGTACGATCGGTTCTGAGCGCGAAAACGCCCTTGTCGTATGTAATGCTCACCATATCACCTCTTATTTTTAATGATAAAATTATATCACAGCTGCCTTGTACTTACAAGTCGCTCTCCTTGCCGCCCGGTGTCCTGCGAAGACGCGCAATGAGCCCTCTCACGAGCGTTATGAGAAACGAGGTCGCCAGCACGAGGCCTATCGGCAGCACAGCCGCCAGAATTATCATTTTCATCATATCACCGCCTCAAATTCAGTCTTTGCAGACGGCGCGCAAAAAATCCTATTAATTATTGCCATTGCGGAGCATTGATGATAAAATGAAAAGGATTTTTAAAAACAGAGGTATTTCAAATGCTTTCAGTCAATGATCTTTCGATAAATTTCGGCGGAAACGTTTTGTTTTCACGCGTTGATCTGCAATTTACACCCGGCAACTGCTACGGCATCATCGGCGCAAACGGCGCGGGCAAATCGACGTTTATAAAGATACTCTCGGGCGAGCTCGAGCCCTCGACCGGCAGCGTCACGATCGCCGCGAAAAAGCGCATGTCGGTGCTCAAGCAGAACCAGAACATGTACGACGATTATACGGTCATGGATACCGTTATCATGGGCAACCAGCGTCTTTACGACTGCGGCAAGGAAAAGGACGCGATCTACGACAAGCCCGATTTTGACGATGCCGACGGCCTTCGTGCAGCGGAGCTCGAGGAGGAGTTTGCCGAGCTCGGCGGCTGGGAGGCCGAATCCGACGCAAGCCGCATACTTCAGGGTCTGGGCGTTTCGCCCGATTTCCACGGAACGATGATGCGCGATATGGATCCGCGCCTCAAGGTCAAGGTCCTGCTTGCTCAGGCACTGTTCGGCTCGCCCGATATCATCCTGCTCGACGAGCCTACGAACAACCTCGACCTCGCGAGCGTAGTCTGGCTCGAGGACTTCCTGATGGACTATGAGGGCACGGTGCTCGTCGTTTCGCATGACCGCTACTTCCTCAACAACGTCTGTACCCACATCGTCGATATCGACTACGGCAAGATAAAAATGTACGTCGGCAACTACGACTTCTGGTATGAGTCCAGCCAGCTGATGCAGAAGCTCATAAAGGATCAGAACAAGAAGTCCGAGCAGAAGATCGCCGAGCTGCAGGGCTTTATCGCAAGGTTCTCGGCGAACAAGTCGAAGTCCCGCCAGGCCACCAGCCGCAGAAAGCTTTTGGACAAGCTCACCGTCGAGGAGCTGCCGGCCTCCGGCAGGCGCTATCCCTGGGTCGGCTTCAAGGCCGATCGGGAGCCGGGTAAGGACAGGCTGTTCGTCACTGAGGTCAGCAAGACCGTCGACGGCGTGAAGCTTTTAAACAATGTCAGCTTCATCGTCGGCAAGGAGGATAAGATAGCTATTCTCGGCAAAAACGAGCTTGCCGTTACGATGCTGTTCAAGATCCTCATGGGCGAGGAGGAGCCCGACTCCGGCACCGTGAAGTGGGGCGCGTCGACTACTCAAGCCTACTTCCCCAAGGATCACAACTCCTATTTTGAAAACTGCGACTATGACCTTATGGACTGGATGCGCCAGTTTTCCGACGATAAGCGAGAAAGCTATCTGCGCACCTTCCTCGGCCGCATGCTTTTCTCCGGCGACGATGTTTATAAGCCCGTGAAGGTACTCTCCGGCGGCGAGAAGGTCAGATGCATGATAAGCAAGATGATGCTCTCCGGTGCAAACTTCCTCGTTCTCGATCAACCGACGAACCATCTTGACCTTGAAAGCATCGCGGCTCTGAACAACGGCCTTGAGGCTTTTAAGTACAACATCATTTTCTCCAGCCACGACCACCAGCTCACGCAGACGGTCGCAAACCGCATAATCGAGATAACCGACGACGGCATCATCGACCGCATGTGCTCATTCGACGAATATATGAACCTCACAGGCGGCACGATACCCGAAAGGTAAAGATATGAGCAAAGGCAAAAGACCCATCCTGATAATCGTTTTCGCCCTGTACTGCATGGCACTTGCGTATCTGACGCTTCTCAAAGGTATAGGGGCTACGTTCGACATGAGTTACGCCGAATACCTCAAAGCAAGCAGCAACTTCATTCCGTTTTTCAGCTTCTATGTGTTCTTAACGACGCCGTATAAATCAGCTGTTGTCGTCAAGTATTTCATAACCGGCCTGATAGGAAATCTGCTGCTGTTTCTGCCGTGGGGGCTGCTGCTGCCGAGTATAGTCGAAAAGCTCCGCAGCTTTAAGCGCTTTTTCATTTTCACTACGTTGGTTATAATAGCTATAGAGTTTCTGCAGCTTTTCCTTATGCTCGGAAGCTGCGATATCGAGGATTATCTTTTGAACATCATCGGCGCTGTGGCAGGTTTTTTCCTTTACCGAAAGCTCGATTTTCTGCACTGATAGAAGTAAAAAAGCACCCCGTGGGGGTGCTTTTTTCATGTTTCTATACCTGCCTTGCGCAGCGTTTCGGCACTGAGTTCGGAAAACGGAATTATATCCCGCGGCGTGTCCGGATGCTCACCGAGGAGCTTTTCCATCCACACCATGTCGTACCATGTTCCGAATTTATAGCCGCACTTATAAAACCTGCCGACCATGCGGTATCCTAGGTGCTCGTGATATTCGGCGCTGTTATTGGTCAGGTGCTCGTCTGGCGTATCAGTCCAGCCGATGCAGGCCTCTAAATTTATTATGCCCTGTGCGCGGGCGATGCTCTCAAGCGCCGTGTACAGCATTTTCCCGATACCGATGCGGCGGCAGTCGAGCCGAAGATATATCGTCGTCTCCGCTGCCCAGTCGTAGGCCGCGCGCCCGACAAATGGACTTAAATAGGCATAGCCCAAAAGCTCGCCGTCTTTCTCCGCGACTATATAGGGATACCGAGGCAGCTTATGCACCATGCGCTCGGTAAACTCCTCAAGGCTCGGAACGACAGTCTCGAAGCTTATGGCTGTGTCCTCGACATAGGGCGCGTAGAGAGCCAAAAGCTCGCCCGCATCAGAAGTGCGCGCAACGCGCAGCTTTATATCATTCATTCCTTGTCGCTCCTTCCGTAGATATAGGCCATGCGGCGCATCTTACCGGCAAGGGCCTTCGTAGCGCTGCCGGGCGTCATGCGCCAAGCCCAGTTGCCGCCGACGGTGCCGGGGGTGTTCATACGCGCATCCGCAGCGAGGCCGAGCCAGTCCTGCATCTGCGCAATGAAGAGCTCCGCCTTTGAGCGCATACCGGCACGCAGCACTGCGTCAGCGAGGTCTGCTTCACCGTCTATCCCGAGGTACTCGCGCACAAAGGCAAGCGTCTCGGGGTTTTCTTCATCTATCCAGCCGCGCAAGGTGTTATTGTCGTGCGTTCCGGCATAGCAGATGCAATTTTCAATGTACCTGTGCGGCAGATAATCGCTCAGGCTCGAGGGATCGAAGGCAAATTCGAGTACCTTCATGCCGGGCAGTCCGCTGTCTGACAGCAGCTTGTGTACCCCAGGCGTGAGCACGCCGAGATCCTCTGCGATGAACTGAACGTTATTAAACCATGCGGTGAGCCTCCCGACAAGGTCCATACCCGGTCCGGGCCGCCATTGCCCCTGCTTTGCGCTTTCCGCTCCGCGCGGCACCGCCCAGTAGCTTTCAAAGGCGCGGAAATGGTCGATGCGCAGCGCGTCATACAGCTTTGACGCACCGTCAACGCGGCGAATCCACCAGCCGTAGCCGTCGCGCCGCAGCGCATCCCAATCGTACAGTGGATTGCCCCAAAGCTGCCCGTCGGCGCTGAAATAGTCCGGCGGCACGCCCGCGACCTCGACCGGGACATTTTGCTCGTCTAAAAGGAAAAACTCCGGCTCTGCCCAGACATCCGCCGAGTCGAGCGCTACATATATCGGCATATCGCCGATGATACCTATCCCTTTTTCCTTCGCGTAGGAACGCAGGGCATTCCACTGGCGATAGAAAAGATACTGCACATACGAGTAAAACCGCACATCGTCATGCAGCTTGGAGCTGTATTTCTCCACGGCATCAATGCGGTGCAGGCGGATATCCTCCGGCCACTCATACCACGCGCTGCCGTTAAAGTGCTCCTTGAGCGCCATGTACAGCGCAAAGTCGTAAAGCCACCTCGCATTATCGCGGCAAAACGCTTCAAACTCAGCGTCCGCTCGCGCAAGGCCGCGCCGGGCGGCTATACGCAGGATCGGCATGCGGTTTTCCCGCAGCGCATCGTAATCTACAGTTTCGGCATTGCTGCCCCATTCTATCGCGTCGACCTCGCTTTCCGTCAGCAGTCCGTCCTCGACGAACATGTCAAGGTCTATAAAATACGCGTTTCCCGCAAAACTCGAAAAGCTCTGATACGGCGAGTCTCCGCTTCCGGCAGGACCTACGGGCAGTATCTGCCACCACGATTGTCCGGCGGCGGCAAGAAAATCTATAAACTCATACGCCGCCTTGCCGAGCGTTCCTATCCCATGCCCTGACGGCAGCGAGAACAGCGGCAAAAGAACGCCGCAGCTTCGTTTTATACTCATAATGTCACCTCTCTGTGATACGGCTATTTTAGCCGCGACGCAGCGAGGAATCAAGTCAGAGTTTAAATATATCCAACGAACATCATGAATGTTTCCATATCAATATCCGTATTCACCTCTACTTCTTTGCAATATATGCTGTAATTTACATCATTTATTTTGGCAAGCACGACATTTTCCTTATCGTATGTATATTCACATTTTCCGGATGCACCCTGAAGGTCCGAATAGGCAGTATCGGTCGAAACCAGCTTTCCGTCAGTGTATGAATAAGTTTTTATATACAAAAGCGCTTTTTCATACAGGTCGACATTGCTGCCATAAACATTATTGCCATTGTCGAGACTATACACTTTTAATGTTTTAAGCTGTCCTTCATCGTCGTATTCGCAAATACCCTGCTGAGTCAGCTCCCCGGACTCTCCTATCATGCTTGAATAATCCAAAAACTCCGTGATCTTCCCATCATCGTTATATTTATAAGTTGTCTTCCATATAACGTCGCTTGCGGCAATATAATTCATCTGTGTTATCATTTTATTTTTCTTATCGTATGTAAACTCTTGCCATGCGCCGTTTGAATATTCCGTTCCTCCAATCACCCGTTTATTTAGCGTACCGTCTTCATTGTATGTATATACGATCTCTGTTCTCTCATCCGCACTTACGCGCTCCATTTTATATATCACGCACGCCTTATTCGGTATAAATTGCGGAATAAGCATTACTGCCGCCGTTACAATGGCAAGGATAACCACGATAACGCCGATAGTTTTATTGCGTTTCCTTTTATCCGGCAATGCCGATTTGGTAGCTTTGCATGCTGCAAGCTCAGAACCGCAAGCGCCGCAAAACCGTGCATCATCACCTGTGTCAAAACCGCATTTGGGACAAATCACTGCTTGATCACCTGCCTTTTCGTCATGATAAGTGCGTTAACACATAATTACATGCGTCTCGAAAGTTTTTATATCCCGTTACCCGAGACATTACGTCTCCCGAACCGTTATCTCTCACCCAAACACCTGTCATCATTTGCTCATCTATTCCCTCAACCGTTACAGTGAAACTTTCATTAGTATCTGTGATGTATATTATATTGCCATCCACTCTCCACATAAGGGGCTCTTCATCCCACTCACTGACTGCGTACACCTCTCCATCGTCATAAAACTCAAAAAGGGCAAAGTCATCGTCAAACATAAAATACCAGGCTCCGAGTATCTGTTCTTCAAGGCTTTCCTGTTTGTCTCCTCGAATGTAGAAAAACAATCCCACCGCAACAGCCGCCGCTATAATAACCGCGATAACACCTATTATTCTGTTCCTTCTTTTTTTGTTTGGCAGAGAGTTGCCGACCGATGCTGTTTGCAGATACTCCCCACACAACTCGCAAAACCGTGCATTTCCATTATTATTTGCTCCGCATTTAGGGCATAACATTTTATATCTCCTCACTTTTTAAACAAATTCGCGTTTACTATAGCTATTTCCGAACTATATCCGTCTATTCTAACCGCTTTTATCTCAAGCTTTTTAACTCCGCTCACGTCAATTTCGAAGTCTGTTTTTTCAATCAATTTTGTTAGTGTGTCGGATTGGTAAACTAACGCATCATCCGCATAAACAAATATTTTAATGTAGCTGTTAATATCCGATTCTTCGCTGAATATGATACTACCTTTAAATTTTTTATATTGCCTGTCTAAATTAAAATACGCGATACCTTCTTTGTCATCCCCCAACCAATGTCCCGGATAAAATGTATGCGCACTCATATATGTATTCCCATATGAATCGGTATACATGTCCGGTTCATATTCATATGCCCTGTTGGAGTCTATTATAGGCACATCTGAAAGGGGCATCGGCTTGGACTGTTCTATCTCATCATAAAGATCGCTGAGTTTTTGGCTATCTCCAAGAATTTCAAGGCCGCTTTCTATCTCTCCAAGAGCAGTCCCATACTTTCCGTCCTTGACATAGCTCCTTGCATTTGCCGCCGTTAATTCTTCACAGGCTGCAATTGCACTTTTAAGCATGGTGTTTATTTGTTCGTCTTCTGGAAATCTTGCGTGTGCCTTGTTAAGTTCTTCGAAGCTCGCATACGGATTACCTTCTTTAGTTGCATTTTCAGCTTTGAAAATGACCTGTTCTCTATACTTTTTCTGGCACTCTCCTAATTTTTTCTGCGCCTCTTCATAGAGATCGGATTTTTCCGGTATGCTTGCATAGAAATCTATGGCTTCTCCGTATTCTCCGTTGTCGTAAAATGCTTCTGCCTGAGTAAAATTAGATTCAGCTGCCACAACTTTCGAAACATTCGTCAAATGCTTATCCGCACATTTTGATAATGTACTGTCCCGTATGCTTGTTAGTTCGTCGAAATAATTTATAGCCAACGTGGCATCTACTTTTCCGTCTGCCCAATCTCTCTCAATGCCGTCCATAATCGAAGGAAGCAGTTTGCGCACTACCCATTCCTCCACCGGATTTCCGTCTATCTTTATGTTATATATCTGCACCGCACTTCCGCTATTCATATCTCGCGCCCTATTCAGAACCTCCCTTATAGGGGAATTCATATACGCAGCAGCTAAAGCGCCTATTGCAGCAACACAAACTATGAGTATTATGATTGGCAACCATTTTTTACGCTTTTTTCTGACTTGTCCACTATCCTCGGTGGGTAGATTGTAAGTAGACTGTATAGGTGTATCTTCTATCCTACATCCACACTTTGTGCAAAATTTAGCTCTATCCTCCAGCGCTGCACCGCAATTAACACATGTCTTCATTTGTAGTTCCTCCGCTCATTTTTCTATCGCTGCACCACACTCGGGGCAATATCTGTCTCCTTGCTGTAATTTCACGCCGCAGTATTTGCAGAATGCTCGCTCCGGCGTTCCAACACCGTCTTGAGTGATGCTCTTGTTCCCGCAAACGCTGCAAAACCTCGCCCCGCTTTTCATCTCCGCACCACATGCAGAGCATATTACCGTACCCTTAAGTCTGCTGCGCTGCATACTAAGTTCAGAAATACTTTTTATTACCTTGTCTATCTCCAAAACAAGCTCTTCATATTCGGGCTCAGGAGCAAATCTGCATTTTTCATAGAATTGCCTCCCTAACTCGAGCATCATCAAATCGCGCTTACTCTCCTGCTCACTGATCATGCCATACAGGCGGCTGCTTTCTGCCATGCTCTTGGTCTGCTTAGTGACATTCTGCGTTACACCTGTGATTTTCTCTCCAATCTGCTCAAAAATCGCCATGATACCCTCCTTATCAAATTATGACACTCCCACTCATATTATACCGTTTATTTTTGTATATTGCAAGCAAAGTCGCTAATTTAATCGAGAACATTACCGCTATAATTTGTGTAACCTACTAAACATAGGAGGTATAAATCATGGATGATAGCTTTATAAGAAAACGAATATCCGAATTGCGAATGGAAAAACACATCTCCGAATATAAAATGAGCTTAGACTTAGGTCACAGCAAAAGCTATGTACAGAGCATTTCGTCCGGGCGCGCATTACCCTCAATGGCGGAGTTTTTATATATTTGTGATTATTTCGGCATTACCCCAAAAGAGTTTTTTGATGAAAATCTTGATACTCCGGCACTCATTTCCGAGCTTGTCCAAACCGCCAAGAAACTTAGCGACTCTGATATACGGCTTTTAATTGAAGTAGCGAATCACATGCATCCCACTTGTAATGGCACACAGGAAAACTAATACTTAATATTATGAAAATAATAGCGAAAAATCTCGTCCATTATCATGATGAGATTTTTCGCTATTCCTTTGTTTGGCTATTTTAGCCGCGCGGGCGCGGAAAATCAAGCGTCAATTTTTCGTTGAAGTCAAGGCGGATCATGTGTATAATCTGAGATGAAGATAAAAGGAGGTAGAGCAATGATTTTATACTACACCGGAACCGGAAACAGCGCATACGCCGCACACAGGATAGCGGCGGATATCGGCGACGAGGCGGTAAACCTTTTCCCGCGTCTGCGCGACGGGGATACCTCCACCATCGAATCGCAGAAGCCGTGGATAATTGTCACGCCGACCTACGCCTGGCGCGTTCCGCGCATCGTGCGCGACTGGCTGGATAAGACCGAGCTGCGCGGTTCCCGCGACATTTACTTTGTCATGACCTGCGGCAGCGAGAACGGCAATGCCGGAAGCTACGCGGAAAAATGGTGCCGCGGCAAGGGGCTTAATTTCAAGGGCTGCGCCGGGGTCGTGATGCCGGAAAACTACATTGTCATGTTCTCCGCTCCATCGCCCAAGGAGGAGGCCGAGATCATCGTTCGAGCAAACGGAAGGATCGACTCTCTTGCGCAGAGCATCGCAAAGGGCGAAAATTTCGTTAAGCCGCAGATAAGGCTCATGGACAGGATATACAGCGGCGTTGTGAACGACGCTTTTTACCCCATGTTCGTAAAGGCGAAGAAATTCCGTGCGACCGACGAGTGCATCGGCTGCGGCAAGTGTGCCGCAATGTGTCCGACGAAGAATATCCGCATCGAGGGCGGCAAACCCGTTTGGGGCGGCAGCTGCACCCACTGTATGGCCTGCATCTGCCGCTGCCCGAAGCAGGCGATAGAATATGGACGGCACACAAAGGGACTGCGCAGATACTATCTTGGCGAATGAGCTGCGCCCACAGTTTGTCTTAAATCCCATATGTTAGTCGAATTTTGTAAACAATTTGTGAACTCACATAATTCATGTCCCCAAATTCGGATTTGCGTACATATATAAGCGAATGGGTTGGTTACTCGATCTTTTTCGCTTTTAAAACACGGATCTTACAAGGCGCAATTTATCCCTCTGCCACAAAATACACACCATCTTACAGCCGGTGGGATCCGTGTTTTTCAAATCGCAGCCATGCTTTCAGCATGGCTGCATTTTTTTGATTGACGAATGGCGCAAGACGCGATAAAGTAGAGATATGGATATTATTTATTACGATGACAACATAATAGTCGCGATAAAGCCTGCCGGCATTATATCGACCGATGAGCCGGGCGGCATGCCCTCGCTTCTGCGCGAGGCGCTCGGGAATGAAGATGCGGACATCCGCACGGTACACAGACTCGATCAGGTCGTGTCGGGTCTGATGGTCTTTGCTCAGAATCCCGAGACTGCGTCCGAGCTCAGCCGTCAGATACGCATGGGCGAGTTTAAAAAGACCTACCTCGCCGTCGTCCACGGCGTTCCGCAGGAGCGCAGGGGGCGAATGGAGGATGTTCTGCTCAGGTCAAAGGAGCAGCGCAAGACCTTCGTTGTGAATAAGCCCTGCCGCGGCTCTCAGGATGCCATACTTGACTATCGTCTGCTCGGCTCGAACGGTGAAATGAGCATGGTCGAGATAAACCTCATCACCGGTCGTACACATCAGATACGCGCACAGTTCACGCACCGGCGCATGCCCCTCGTCGGCGACAGGAAATACGGCGGACGCGACGAGGGCTGCAATATCGCCCTCTGGTCGTACAGCATCGGGTTTACAAACCCCGCGACCAGTCGCTTTATGACCTTTAAAGTAAAGCCGCCCAGAGATTTTCCCTGGACGGAATTTGACACAGCTATAATGCCGAGATGAAATTTTCGACGCTCCGAAACGGAGCGTCGTCTTTTTATTCTTCTTTGAATGCGAAAAATCGCTGGCCGAGATAGTTGAGAACCACAAACAGCCCCATGCCGCAGACCATCGCAACGTTTTCCTGAACGTTCACCGCAAAGCCCGACATGAGCGCCGCGATAAGCGGCTTTGCAATGCCATAGGCTATGAGATAACACGCGGCTATATTCAAAGCAAAGCGCCCGACGACCTTCCAATCGCGCTTTTTATAGCGGAAGGTGTAGTATTTATTGAGAAAATAGCTCAGTATGCTGCCGAAAAAGTAGTTAGACGCACTGCTCAGCCAGTAGCTCAGGCCGAAAACATTATAGAACACGAACATTATCGCCGTACCGAAGAGCGTGTTTATGACACCGACAAGAACAAAGCGCGCAAATGTTCTATCGGCAAATTTTTTGAGCAGGTTTTTCATATGTACATGTCCGGTCGGCGCGTTGAGATATACGGCCGCTTTCCGCGCCAGAGCGCGGACTCCGCGAGATCAATATCGCAGGTGACGAGCCGCTGCTTATTGTCAGCCTTGACGATAACTTCGCCGCTTGGGTGAACTACGATCGACTGTCCGGCAAAGTCCATATCTCCCTCGAGGCCTACGCGGTTGCACATAGCCACAAACACCTGATTCTGCATAGCCTGCACACGCACCTCCCACTCGAACATTTCCATGGGTTCGGCTTCCGTATTTGCTGTCGGGATGATGACGAGCTGCGCGCCCATCAGGGCACAGGTGCGTATGCTCTCGGGCAGATGGCGGTCAAAGCAGATGACTATGCCAACTCTGCCGAAGGGCGTGTCAAACACCTTAAAGCCGTCCGGTGCAGGTGTATAGTAGTCCTGCTCGTAAAACTGTTCGGCCTGCGCAATGTGCACCATTTTGGCACAATCGAGCACTTCACCGCGCGTATCTATCCACAGCGAGGTATCGTATTTCTTCCCGTCCAGCTCAAGATACACGTTCGGCGACATATAGAGTCCGTTTCGTTTCGCCGCCTCGCAGAGAGCTGTGATCTTTTTGCTGTCGGGCTTTAAAAAATAGCTCGACACATCACGCTTCTCGTACTGCGGAAAAAAAGGCGTAAGCTGTATCTCCGGGAAAAACAGCAGATCGCAGCCGCGCGCAGCGTCGCACATTTCAAGAGAGGTTTTCAGGTTTTCATCCATGCTGCCGGTCATGCGCATCTGCGCCATTGCAAGCTTCATTTTCTTTACCTCCGGAGTTTTTAGAGGCGCATTGAGGCACCTACGTATAGCTGACGGGAGCCAGGTATCGAAGATGCCGGCCATCGCAGTAACATTGCAAGAGTGATTATAGCACAAAAGCTCCCCAATGGGGAGCTTTTTTCTTAAGCTGACGGGACTCGAACGCCTACCGGTTTTGACAGGCTGATTTTCACTCATGCTGCGTTAAAACCCTTGAAAATACGGAAGTATTCTCTGCGGGCTTTGCCTTGCCTGAACAAAAATCAGCTCTGCCAAAACTGCAAGGCACCTGTCGGCGTCAATTTTCAGGTGATTTTCGTCTTTCTTCGATGAAGATGGGCTGGCGCCCATCAAAGAGAAAAAGTCGGAAAGCGCCGAAAAGAGGCGCTGACAGGCGGCAGGGGGTCGACTCTCGTCAGCTTATCTGTTGCGCATTACGGTCTTCATTCTCAGCCCGTGGTCGAGTATGCTCTTGCGCAGGCGCAGATTTTTGGGCGTTACTTCGAGAAGCTCGTCATCGGCCAGGAACTCAAGGCACTGCTCAAGGCTCATTTGCCTGGGCGGGATAAGGCGCAGAGCCTCGTCCGAGCCGGAAGCACGGGTGTTTGTAAGATGCTTAGTGCGGCAGACGTTTACTGCAACATCGTCAGACTTCGGGCAGACGCCGACGATCATGCCGGCATACACCTTCGTGCCGGGGGTGATGAACATCGCACCGCGCTCCTGCGCGTTCCAGATGCCGTAGGCGACGGCCTCTCCGGTCTCGAAGGCTATGAGCGAGCCTGTGTTTCGGCGTGCGATATCGCCCTTATACGGCTCGTACTTTTCAAAGACGGAGGCCATGATGCCCTCGCCCTTTGTGTCGGTCAAAAACTCGTTGCGATATCCGAACAGGCCGCGTGACGGAATGAGATAGCTCAGCTTCACACGGCTTCCGACGGGGGTCATCTCGACAAATTCGCCCTTGCGCGCACCGAGCTTCTCCATAACGGCACCCATGTAGTCGGACGGGACATCGACTACAACGCGCTCGACAGGCTCGCATGTCACACCGTCTATCTCCTTGTACAGCACACGCGGAGGCGAGACCTGAAACTCATAGCCCTCTCGGCGCATGGTCTCGATAAGTATGCTCAGGCTCATCTCGCCGCGGCCGGCGACATTAAACGAATCCGTCGCACCGTCAACGTCGCTCACACGCAGCGACACGTCCTTGAGCGTTTCGCGGATAAGCCTGTCGCGGATCTGGCGTGAGGTGACAAATTTGCCCTCGCGGCCGGCAAAGGGGCTGTCGTTTACCGAGAAGGTCATCTCCAGTGTGGGGGCGGATATCTTAACAAACGGAAGAGGCTCTGCAAAGCCCTTGGCGCATACGGTATCGCCGATGGTGACATCGCCGATGCCGCTCATCGCGATAATGTTACCGGCCGCGGCCTCGGTCACGGGGACCTTGCTAAGCCCGTCAAACTCATAAAGCGACACGGCCTTTGCCCGCATGGGCGCCGCATCCGGCGCGTGGTAGTTGCAGACCTCGATCTCCTGATTCTGCTTTATGACGCCGCGCTCGATACGACCGATTGCAATGCGGCCGACATATTCGTTATAATCTATACTGGAAACGAGCATCTGGAACGGGCTGTCTACATCCTGTTCGGGCTCGGGAATGTACTCCAATATGGTATCAAACAGGGGCTTGAGATCCGTGCCCGGAACATCGGGAGAGTAGCTCGCCGTGCCCTGACGGCCGGAGCAGAACAGCATCGGGGAGTCGAGCTGCTCGTCGGTCGCGTCAAGATCCATAAGAAGCTCGAGCACCTCATCGATTACCTCGTGGATGCGCTGGTCGGGGCGGTCGATCTTGTTAACGACAACGATGACCCTGTGACCGAGCTCAAGTGCGCGCGACAGTACAAATCTCGTCTGCGGCATCGGGCCCTCGGCCGCGTCAACGAGCAGGATAACGCCGTTGACCATCTTGAGTATACGCTCGACTTCGCCGCCGAAATCGGCGTGTCCCGGGGTATCGACGATGTTTATTTTCGTATCGCCGTACTGCACGGCGGTATTTTTCGCCATGATGGTGATCCCGCGCTCGCGCTCAAGGTCGTTGGAGTCCATGACTCGCTCGACTATCTCCTGATTTTCACGGTAAACGCCGCTCTGCTTTAGCATCTCGTCGACAAGCGTGGTCTTGCCGTGGTCGACGTGAGCGATGATCGCAACATTTCTGAGTTTCTGCATTTAAACTCAACTCCTAATCAAAATTCAACACAAAAATATATTTTAGCACCACAACCCCTAAATTACAAGACTTTTTAAAGGCGAATTGAGGCTGTACCGATACATTTTTTGCACGTGCCCGGTATCGATAGTACGGAGGAAACCATAAAAAAACGGGCGAGCAATGCTCGCCCCTACTATGCAATGCCGGTTTCGTCGGCACTCCCGACACCGGGCACCGGCAATAAGCGTATCCGCAGCAGCGTCCGTTCGCCTCTAAAAATTCGTTTTGGGATTGTCTGTTCGCTCGAGGAGATAGTCGATGGAGACATCAAAATAATCGGCAAATTTAATGAGCGACTTGTAGTCGGCCTCACGCGCTCCGGTCTCGTACCGGCTGATGCTGTTCTGATTCATGTCAAGATCCATCGCAAGCTTGAGCTGCGATATTCCGCGCTTTTCGCGCAGGGCTTTCAGTCTCATTGCAACCCCTCCTCTTGACATAAATATACCGAAATGGTATGCTGCAAATATCCCATTTCGGTATATCATAATTTTTTTTAGGAGGATTATGTATGAGCAAGAGGATCTATTCACTCAAAAGAGAAAAATCAGCGGAATTTCCACTATTCGACGGCAGCACATGGTTCAAGGAGGTATCCAATCAGGAATTTGGCACGCTTGTCACAAACGGACAGGTTCGCCACGCCAACGGCCGCTTCTTTGCAACGAGCAGCTTTGCCGAAGCAAGAGCCGCGGCAGAGGGGCTTGACCCCACCGATTATTCTTATGATGACCCCGACACGCCGCCGTCTCCCGAAAGAAGGGAGCGCTCCGGCGGCGGTCTATACGCCAATCCCGGAGTGACACTCAAGGTCATTGCAAAGTTTATCTTCATATTTGGCACGATAGCATCGGTCATTTTGGCAGTTTGTTCCGCCGTATTGGCTGACGGCTTTTGGGATGATTTTAAGTTAGTTCTGTTCTTTTACATCCTCATCGGCGGCATAGTGCTCTCCTATCTCTCCGGCCTCTGCCTCACCGCCTTCGGTGACCTCGTTCTGAGCGCAAACGAGATAAAGAACAGATTAAAATAATTTTAGTAGATAGCTGTATGTGTGCGCTTTGCGCACGGATTTGAATGAAAAGAGAGTGCAGACTTGATCTGCACTCTCTTTTTGCGTCAATATCTAACAACTGCCTTATGCGAACAACCCCTCAGGCAGCTTCGCAGCCAGCTCCCCTTACACTGGGGAGCCAATGAGGTGCGGCACAAATCCGCTCCGCACCCACGGGAAGCGGCAGTCTTGCGGTTTCGTCGGCACTCCCGACACCGGGCACCGGCAATAAGCGTATCCGCAGCAGCGTCCGTTCGCCTCTAAAATTACATTTTGGAGGGGGCGGAGACGCCGATGACGGAAAGGGACAGGGCGATGACCTTGCGGACGGTGTCGGCAAGGCACAGGCGCGCGTTGAGCACGCCCTCCTCCGCGCCCTTGATGCGGCAGGCGGTGTAGAACCTGTGGAAGCGTGCGGCAAGCTCGGTTACGTACTTGTTTATGCGGCTGGGGTCATAGTCGCGCGCGGCGAGGCGTATCTCTTCGGGCAACAGGGCGATCTGCTTTATTAGTTCAAGCTCCTGCTCTGCCGTGAGCAGCGACAGGTCGACGCTGTTAATGTCGGGCACATCGTGACCTTCGGCCTTGAGCGCCGAGATCATAGTGCATATCCTCGCATGGGCATACTGGACGTAGTAGACGGGGTTTTCACTGTCCTGCCGCACGGCAAGGTCAAGATCGAACTCGACGGGCGACTCGGGGCGGGAATTGAAGAAATAGCGCGCAGCGTCGACGGGGATCTCGTCGAGAAGATCAGAAAGCGAGATCGCCTTACCGGTACGCTTTGACATGCGAACCACCTCGCCGCCGCGCGTGAGCTTGACAAGCTGCATGAGCACGATATCAAGCCTGTGCTCGCCGTCGAGACCGAGCGCGTCCATCGCGCCCTTGAGACGGGCGACATGGCCGTGATGGTCCGCGCCCCAGACATTTATCACCTTGTCAAAGCCTCGCTGCTCGAACTTGTTGCGGTGGTAGGCGATATCGGCGGCAAAATAGGTGTAAAAGCCGTTTGCGCGGCGCAGGACATCGTCTTTAAGATCGAGCTTTTCTATGTCCTCGGGCTTCTTGCCGGCGGCAAGGAGCTTGTCCGAGAGTATCTTCGAGGTGTGCAGCCACAGTGCACCATCCTTCTCATAGGTATAGCCTGCCTCGGTGAGCTTCTGCACGGAATCGGCGACATAGCCGCTTTCATGCAGGCTCGATTCGAGGAACCACTGATCGTATTCGATGCCGTAGCGCGCAAGATCGCGCTTCATCTTCGGCAGGTTTACCGACAGGCCGAACTCGGCCATCATCTTGTGGCGCTCAGAAGTCGGAAGCTCAAGCCAGCTGTCGCCGTACTTTTCACAGAAGAGCTTTGCCAGCTCCTTTATATCGTCGCCATGGTATCCGTCCTCGGGGAACTCCACGGCGTCCTCGCCCTTTAAAAGCTGGAGGGCGCGTGCCTCAATGCTGCCTGCGAATTTTTCTATCTGATTGCCGGCGTCGTTGACGTAGAACTCGCGCCACACGTCGTAGCCCGCGCGGGAGAGCACGGAGGCCAGCGCATCGCCCAGCACGCCGCCGCGGGCGTTGCCCATGTGCATGGGACCGGTGGGATTTGCCGAAACGAACTCGACCATGAGCTTTTTGCCCTCGCCGATGTTGCAGTTGCAGAAGCTGTCGCCCTCCTCGGCGACGTTTTTGAGAACGTCGGAGTACCACTTACCGCCCATGCGGAAGTTCATAAAGCCGGGGCCCGCGACGTCGACGCTTTCAAACCAGCTGCCGTCGAGCGACATGTTCGCAACGAGCGTCTCGGCCACCTTGCGCGGCGGCATGCGCATGAGCTTCGCGCTTGCCATGGCGTAGTTTGCCGCATAGTCGCCGTTTGCGGTGTCCTTGGGTATCTCGACGCTGCCGCCGAGCGTAAGCCCCGCGGGCAGCTCACCCTTTTCTGCGGCTGCGAGATATGCCGCATTCACGAGCTCCGCGACCTGCTGTTTTGCCTTCTGTATCATATTTGCCATATCATTTATCCTCTCAGCTTCTGAGCTTAACGCTCATATTCAGTATATTTCTGCTTGCGACGGTGTGCTCCATGTTGACGACATAATCGATGCTCAGATCCCCGCCGAGATCGTTGAAGCTTGCCCTGACCTTGCGCGTTTCCACGCCGAGCGTTGCCGCGCCGAAGCGCGTATCGTAAAGGAATCTGTCCTTTTCTCCCTCTCGGAAGACCATTTTCGTGTTGAGCATTCCCTTACGTTCGACGGTTATCGCGTCGGGCGTTATATCCACAGTCGTGCACGTTCCCTCAAGGCCCGTGAGCTCGCTTTCGCGGTAGTATATCTGATACCCGTCCTCCGTGCGGCAATAAACGCCGTCGGTAATAAACTCGATCGTCTCGGCCTCCGGCTGCATAAAGCCCTGAACCCCGGTTATCTTAATAACTGCATTCATAATTTTGCCCTCACTCGTCCAAGGCAAAGGGCTCGACGAAATTGACCTTGCTTTTGAGCGCATAGCCGAGCATGACCGGCGCAAGAGCCTTAAAATCGGCGGTGCTGCCGCTCGTGTAATAGCTCTCGCTTCCGCCGGAGGCGGCAAGCATATCGTTTTCACGCAAATACCGCGCAAGACACTGCGCAGACGCGTCGGCCGCGCCGACAAGAATGACCTCCGAGCCGAGGTACGCGCTTATCGCGTCGGCGATGAGCCCGTAATGCGTGCAGCCGAGGAGCAGAGCTCCTATGCCCTTTAAGGGTTCAAGTGAACGGGCAACAACATCCTGTACCATGGGATCGGAGGGAAGATAGCGGCCGCTCTCGATCATGGGTACAAACTCGGGGCAGGCAAGCGCCGTTACTTCCGCTTCGGGGGCAAGGCGGCTTATCTCGGCCTGGAACGCGCCGCTTTCGATGCTCGTTTTCGTTGCGATAATGCCGAGCTTTTTTCTGCCTGTTTCGGCCAGCATTTCGGCACCGGGGGTGAGCACGCCGACGGTCTTTGTAGCGTTTGCGGCAAGGATATCCGGGGCGTTGCTGGATATCGTTCCGCAGGCGGCAAGGATGACCTTCACGCCGAAGCTCTCGGCAAAGGCTATGTTCTGACGCGCTATCATGCGCATCTGTCCGCGCGGCCGTCCGCCGTAGGGCATGCGCCCGGTGTCGCCGAAGTATATTATATTTTCATCCGGCAAAATTCGTCTAAGCTCTCGAACGGCCGTAAGGCCGCCGAGACCGGAGTCGAACACGCCGATGGGTCTGTTGTCCATTGCACACTATCTCCATGATATTACTATAACTATAATATAATATGACAAGTCGCCCAAAATTACAAGGATTTTATTGTGGCAAAGGTGCAGTCTATCTGATATAATGAAACTATAACGATGATCGGAGGCAAAGCTTTGAACATAGATCTGACCGAAAAAGAATTCCGCAGGCTTTTAGACCTTGTTTATATAGGCAACTGGATACTTAACTCCACGAGGACGACCGACCGCTTCGAGGACTATGACATCGTGCAGGAAAAGATCTTCTCGCTGTGCTCGAAAAACGGCATGAAGAGCCTCGTCCAGCTATGGCACGGCCACGTTTTCCCCTCGCGCGCATACGAGGACGGCGGCATCCATGAGGCCATCGCCGACTATGAAGACGCCGTGTTTTTCGACATTCTGGCCGAAGAGCTCGCGCGGCGCGATCTCGGCGAGGACTGCGACGATCTGGGTGCGCTCACGGCGCGAATGGATGAATACATGGACGAATTTGAGGCAAACGGAGTTGAAAACCTGACGCTGGACGTATAGCGGCTAAAATTTCGGAGAACATAAATGCATCGGGGTTATCCCGATGCATTTTCATTTCTATCGAGGTTTCGGCATGAACATGACTAACGACGAATATATGCGGTATTCCGATTCGCACCAGCCGCGCTCAAAATGTCTCGGAAATATGCTCAAAGCGTTTTTGGTCGGTGGGATCATCTGCTGCATCGGCGAGGCCGTGCTGGAGCTCTACATGCACTGCGGCCTTGAGAAGAACGATGCCGCGAGCGCGACGAGCGCAACGCTCGTTTTTCTCGGCGCGCTGCTCACAGGGCTCGGGCTTTACGACCGCATCGCGCGCTTTGCCGGCGGCGGCACGCTCGTCCCGATAACGGGCTTTGCAAACTCCATGGTCGCGCCCGCGCTGGAGTTCAGGACAGAGGGCTTCATCACCGGCACGGCGGCGAAAATGTTCATCATATCGGGACCGGTGATCGTCTACGGCATCACGGCCAGCGTCATATACGGCCTGATACTTTGCGTCTTTGGAGGATAAGGATAACATGAGTAAGAAATCAAAAAAGCACGGCGACCTGCCCTCGGGCGAAAACGTCGCGCCGCAGGACTTCCGCGGCCGCGACGGGCATGTCAAGGACACACACCGCGTAAAAGCCCCCGACGGCATATCCGGCGACTGGGGTAAGTGAAAAAAGTCCGTTCCGATGGAACGGACTTTTTTCATTCAAGGTCAAACAGAGCCTTTTCATAGTCTTTTACATAGTATTTGATGTTTTTTCTGCCCTTTTGCACGACCGTATGTCCCTCCCGCTCCAGCAGCGCCTTTTGCTCCCCAACACCTCCGGGGTACTTGGGATTGAGCTCGCCGTTTGCTTTGAGCGTGCGCCAGTACGGTGTTTTATCGCTCTCGCGCTGAAAGCTCGCCCACGCGGCAATAGAGACGAAAACTCCGGCGGTTATGGGCTCTGTGAAGTCAGCTCCGCTGCATCGGGCAAAATACTCGCGTATTTCGCCTACGGTCGTCAGCTTCCCAAACGGGACACGGCGCATGACCTCGTCATAATCGACAGGCGGCGCGAAGTACATCCTGTCGCCGCCGTATTTTTCAATGCTCGCAGCGTCTGTTATCGCCTGTATTCTCGGCATGTCACACCGCTCGTGCAGCATGGCATTAAAATCCTTTTTATTTTCGTTTGCCATATGTCTCACTCCTTTGCAGGCATGATACATCAAAAATCTTTTCCGTGCAATGAGACTGTTTTTAAAATCTATTGTCTTTTCATCTGCCGCAGAAACAGCGCTACCGAAAATATCACAGCGACAGCGGCGTAAGCAATGACCCATGCAAGATCGGGCCAGATATCACCGAAGCTGCCAGCGCAGACCGCCTGCTCAACCTTAACGGCGTGGCAGAACGGCAGAAGCTCGGCGATCTTCTTAAACGCACCGCCCACGAGGTCGAGGTCGAACCATATGCCCGAGAGCCAGGCCGTGAGGTTTGTCAGCAGTGCGCCGCACATGCCGCCGACCTGCTTTACGTTGAATACGCTTCCGCACAAAAGGCCGAGCGCGATGAAAAACACCGCGGCCGGGATTATCATGAGCACCGCCCACAGAGCGTTTACCGTTATCTCCATGCCGAGGATAAACGCCGTTATGAAGCACACGACGGCCTGAGCCAGCGCAATGGGCAGTATCGGCAGCGTATAGCCGAAGATGAAATCAGCGGCGGTCAGCGGCGTCGTGTAAAGCCGCTGCAAAAGTGCGCTTTCGCGGTCCTTTGCGATGAGCGTCGCGGAGAAAAGCGTCATGAACGACAGGCCGAATATCGTCATGCCCGGCGCGAGCTTTTCTATCTCGAACAGCGAGACGGGCACGTTTGCCTGAATTGCCGACAGCAGCAAGATCAGCACGACGGGAAAACCCAATCCGAAGCCGAGGTTCACAGGGTCGCGCAGTATCTCCTTTGCCGTGCGCGAGGAAAAGGTCAGCATCTTCATTTTCTCTCCCCCTTTACTATAGCGACGAACGCATCCTCGAATTTTTCTTTTCCAGCCAGCGCCTTGAGCTCCTCCGATGTGCCGAGGGCCAGAAGCCTTCCTCCGCGCATGATGCCTATGCGGTCGGACAGCTCCTCGGCCTCCTCCATATAGTGCGTTGTGAGTATTATGGTCTTTCTGCCCTTGAGTGAGCGCACGGTGTCCCACAGCTCACTGCGCGCAATAACGTCGAGCCCCAGCGTCGGCTCGTCAAGAAACAGTATCTCCGGCTCGCCCGTGAGCGCCATGGCTATGCTGAGCCTGCGCTGCCAGCCGCCTGATAGCTTCCCGGCCCTGCGAGACATGACTTCATGAAGCTCGAACTCCTCGCACAACGCATTTACCCTTTCGCGCGTTTTCTCCTTTGATATTCCGTGCACGCCGCACATGAGCTCAAGGTTTTCCTTCACCGTCAGATTCGGCGCGACCGCCGTCTCCTGCGGCGACACACCGATTATGCGCTTTACCTCGTTCGGCTGCGAAACGATGCTTTTCCCGCCGAGGTACGCCTCGCCCGATGTGGGCGCGGTCAGACACGAGAGCATTTTTATCGTCGTGGTCTTGCCCGCGCCGTTGACGCCCAAAAGCGCGAACAGCTCGCCCTGCCGAACGCTGAGCTCCAGTCCGTCAACGGCGGTAACATCCTTGTATTTCTTCGTAAGTCTCTTTATCTCTATTGCATTCATTCTTTTTCCTCCCCGCACCAGCGCGTTTTCAGTCCCTCATATGCATCGGTCAGCGCACGGCTTACGTGCTCCTCTTCCCAATCAAGATAGTTGGTCACAATCATGGTCGCAATGCCGTGGACGAATATCCACATCTCGAGGTGGAAAAGTCGCGCGTCCTCCTCGCTCAGCCCAGTATTGCGGGAAATTATCTCTATGATATCGTTAAGGCTGGCATCCTCGGTCTCGATGCGCTCGGCTGTTCTGTCACGCATAAACAGGAGCCTGAACAGCTCTTTTTCCTTGCGCGCAAAGGCTATGTACGCCATGCCGCTGGCCTTATAGGGTTTATATATGCCACGCATCATCTCTGTTCGCAAAAAGCTCTGATACTCGGTGTTGGCGGCAAGCATAACTTCCGTCTGCACCTCCTGCATGTTTTCAAAAAGGCCGAACACCGGCTTTGCCGACGAGCCCAGACGCGCTGCCAGGCTGCGCGCCGTGAGCGCCGTCATCCCGCCCTCGCGCACTATATCCAGCGCAGCGGCAATGATCTCCTCGCGTGAAAATCTCACTTTCGGTGGCATTATGATCACTCCTTTTTTGTTGCGCAACAGCAGTTGCGCAACATTTGTTCTTATTATAAGCACTCACCCGCGCTTTGTCAATGTTAACAGTCAGTTTGTTGACAAAAAAATTCTCCGATGTAGAATGGAAACATCAACATCGGAGGTTTGAGTGTGAAGAATAAACGTGAAGAAGATGAGGAGATCCGCCGCGCGAAGGCGAATATCCGCACTGGCTTTATCATCGCGGTCATCGTCATTGCGCTGCTCGCGGTCATCGCCTTTGTAATGATAGGGCTTGCGAGCGCCGTAACATCGCCGTGGCCGGACATGGGCGCATCGGTCATACCCGATCTCGATATAATTTTACATACACCAAAATGAAAACACGGCAGACAAGAGTCTGCCGTGTTTTTAATACTCTTCCATCATTTCGCGCGAATCCATGTCGCCGTGCTCGGCGGCTATGCGATACCAGCGCATGGCCTCGTCCTTATTCTGCTTAACGCCCGAGCCGAGAGCATAGCAGTCGCCGGTCATGCGCATGCAGTCAACGTCGCCGTGTTCGGCGGCTTTTTTGAACATTTCAAAGGCCTTTTTCGGATTTTCCTTGACGCCGAAGCCGTTATAATAGCAGCCGCCGGCAAGACGCATGGCGTCGACATTGCCGTTTTCGGCCGCGACCTTCATCCAGCGGAAGGCCTCCGCGGGGTCGGCCATCGTGCCCTCTCCGTTTGCGTAGCACACGGCAAGATCGTGCTGAGCGTCGGGATGACCCATCTCGGCCGCGTTTTTGAACCACTCAAACGCCGCCTGCGGGTTCGGGAATGTGCCCTCTCCACGGTCGTGATTGAGCGCGGTTTTGTACATCGCGTCGACAATTCCGGCCTCGGCAGCGCACTTAAAGCGGGCGAAGGCCTCCTCCGGATTTTTCTTAGTGCCGAAACCCTGCTCGGAACACAGCGCGCAGATATACATTGCCTCGATATCGCCGGCATCCGCCGCCGCGAGCGCCCATTTGTAGCACTCCTTTTCGTTCTTGGACACGCCCGTGCCCTTCTGATAGCACACGGCGAGGTTCAGCATCGCCTTGACGTGGCCGAGCTCAGCAGCGCGCTTTAAAAAGTCAAACGACTTTTTCTCGTCGAGCTTTGCAAAGCTCACGCCGCAGCGAAAAAGCACCTCCGGCAGCATCTCGGTCTCGATAAGGCCAAGAGCTATGGCCTCGTCGTAATACGCGGCCGCGGCAGGATCGTCCTCGTTCTCATAAGCAGCAGCTCCCTTTTTGCGCAGAACCATGCTTTTTTCGTCGTCCGGGAGCTCCGAGCCCATTATTTTTTCTATGTCGGCAAAGACATCTTCCGTTTTCATCTTCTTGTATTCGGTCATGGCACACCTCAATTATCGTTTGCGGCGACAGAGTATTCGGCAGCCTTAACTGTGCCGTCGTCGCCGACCTGGATTCTGAACAGGGCCGAGCCGACGGTGAACTTATATGTATCGCCCGACTGCGTGTACTCAACGCTGGTCATGAGCTCAAGCGCCTCGTCGATCTTCATGCCGATCTTCACGCCCTGCGGATTTGAAACAGTGTCGTCGGCAAGGGTGATGCCGGTGACGCGCTCTGTTCCGTCAACATCGTTTACCAGGACCTCAAAACCGTCGTAATAATAGAACTTATCCTTACCCTGATACGCGCAGCTGTTCGACTCGAAGGTGCTGACAGGCTCGCCGAGAGCTGAAAGCACCTCGTCTGCCGGGTCAAGGATGCCGAATTTAACATCCCCCGAGGCATAGTACAGTTCGCCGTAATCGGCCTTGTATTCGGTCTTTGTATCGGTTTTCGTTTCGCCGCCGTCAGCTCCGCAGGCGCAGAGCGCGAAAACGCACATGACGGCAAGGATGATAGCAGTTATTCTTTTCATTTTTCGTCCCCCAGTGTCCAGCTTTTAAGATAGCCGTATTCATCGAGCTCAGCCTTCTGCGCGGCGAGAAGCTCGTAATATGCCTCGCATTTGGCCTCCCAGTCGGAAGCGATCGTTTCGTCGCCCCGTCTGTCGGGCACAGCGTAGTTTTCCGCAAGGATCTGCGCAAAGTAGCGCGAGAGCTTTTCGGCTCCGTAGATATTCAAGTGCAGTCCGGCATCATAGGTATCGGTCTGCATATCTATGCCGATCTCATCGGAAACGTTCAGCAGATTTATATAATCAAGGCCGTGCTCGGCGGCGTAAGCGCTTATCTGCTCGTCCCACTCGTCGTACCAATGCGGCCAGAGACTCGGCGATTTTATGAGCACGAGCGTTGCCCCGTTAGCATCGCACAGCTTCTGCATTTTGTCAAGGTATTCCCAGCATGTGTCGCCGATAGTGTAGTCGTCCAAAACCGGCGCCGTCGGCAGCTTTGTCATGGGCTCGACATCCGCGCGCATGAGGTATCCCGCTATCGTCACGGGGTCACGGCGGAAGGCGTACTCAAAATCCTCACTTGTCAGCTCCGACCAGCGTGAGTGATAGCGCAGAAATGGGATAAGATAGCTTATCATGTCCTCATCCTCGGTCATAGAGGCCTTTATTGCGTCTATCTTATGCTGCGATAGGGGCATACCGTCGATCGTCATACGATTGTACGCCTCGCTTTGCGGCGCATCGTACTTCATCGATTGGACGTTGTACACAACGATCTTCGGGCTTTCACGCTCGAAGACCTCTTCGAGCAGATAGTACGACTGCCAGATAAGCTGCTGAGCCGATCCGCGAATATAGCTCGTTATGCCATTGGTTTCCCACATGGTGACGGGTGAGAAGTTTTCATAAACCTCGCAGTCGCCGACGAATATGACATCATGCGAATTCTTCTCGTCGTAATACTCCTGCGTCATCGCGCCCTCTAAAACACCGGACATATATTTCGGCTGACACACCCTGCCGAGCAGCCAGATCGACGCGCAAAGCAGCACGATAAAAACAGCAAGACAGATAATATGCAATTTTTTATTGCTTTTTTCGCTCATTTTTCGCCTCAGAACTGATTATAGATAAACTGCGTCGCATCGTAGCCCACGCCGTATGCACCTAACGTTAGCACTGCTACGGCAAGGACAAAGAACACTGCATAGCTCAAAACGGGCTTTTCCCACAGTACCTCGCGCACGCTGCCGCGCTTTTCCTGCACGCAGGAGACGGCAAACATGACGATAACGCCGCAAAACGCGACAATGTAGTCAGCGCCTGTCAGCCCGAGCTGCAGAAGCGTTCCGGAAAACGCTTCTCCCCAGTTAAGCTCGGTGAACACCGTGCCCAGAGCACGGAATGACACCGCGACATCGCGGTAGCAATCGAGAACGCGCAGCGAGCACATGAGCAGGAATGTCCTGAGCGTTTCAAACACCCTGTAGCCAAAGCCGGAGACGAGCTTTTCGTGCCCTGCACGAAAACGCTGGGACACGGGCTTGAATTCCTCCGCAAGCAGGATAAAGAACGCGTTAAGGAGTCCCCAAACGACGAAGTTCCATGCAGCTCCGTGCCACAGGCCGGTGAGGAACCATGTGACTATCGTCGAAATATACACCGACAGCTTTCTGCCGAAGCCGTCGGATATTTTCTTGCGCGCGGATTTTGAGAGCTTTAACAGCCATGGAGCAACGGACAGCGGATAAAAGATATAATCCTTGAACCATGTGCCCATCGAGATGTGCCAGCGCCGCCAATACTCGGCAATATTTCGCGAAAAGTACGGACGGATGAAGTTTTCCTTTACGTTTATACCTAAGACCTGCGCAATACCGATGGTTATGTCTATGCCGCCGGTGAAGTCGGCGTAGAGCTCTGCCGCATACAAAACAGCACCGATGAAAACATATGCACCCGTATACGCCTCTGGGTCGCCGCACAGCGCTGTGACCGCAACAAGCAGTCTGTCAGCAATGACGAGCTTTTTAAAATAACCCCACAAGATGCGCTGAAGTCCGAAGGATATCTGCTTAAAATCGGCCTTATGCTCAGCGTAGAGAGTTTCTTTCAGATCTCCAAAACGCGAAATCGGCCCCTGGATGAGCAGCGGGAAGAACGATGTAAACAGCGCAACACGCAGTATGTTCTTCTCCGGTTCGACCTTTTCCCAATATACGTCGATGACGTAGCTCACGGTCTGGAAGGTGTAAAACGATATGCCGAGGGGAAGCACCCAGTCGACCGCCGCGATATCGGCAGAAAACAGCGCGTTTACGTTATTTATGAGAAAGTTTGTGTACTTGAGCGCGGCAAGTATGCCGAGGTCGGCAATCAGTGCGAGCACAAATATCAGCTTGCGGCGCTTTTCGCACTGCTTTTTGTATGCCTTGCGCTCGGGCCGCTCAAGCGCCTTGCCCGCTTCAGATGACAAGTATGCTTTCTGCGCAGAGAGCGACGCACCCATGAGATTCGTGGCAGCCCACGAGACAACAACCGTCGCCGCCATGAAGCACAACCCCTTCCAGCCCGCGCAGGCATAGAACACCACATCGGCGGCAAGAAGCAGCAGCCACTGAAAGCGCTTGGGTATCACATAGTACAGTACAAAAAGTACCGCAAGAAAGGCTATGAAGCCATAGGACGTAAACAGCACGGCTTATTCGTCAAGCAAACGGTTTACCATGTTCAGCATGGCTTCGGCGGAGTTAAAGTTCTCGGGCACGATATCCCGCGCCGGGATGGTGATATCAAAAGCGTCGGAAAGCTCCGCGATGATGGTGACGATATCGAGGCTTTCAAGTATGCCGTCGTCAACGAGCGCGGTGCAGTTTTCAAAGTCCGCGTCCAAGCCGAGGCCATTGAGTATTTCAAGTATTTCGTCCATAGTCACATCTCCATTAGTTTCAATGAATTTCTGTCTATCTTGCCGTTTTCCAGAAGCGGCAGAGAGTCGAGCCGTTTTATCTTTGATGGCAGCATGTACCTCGGAAGCATTCCTCTGAGGTACTTACCGAGCGTCTTTTCGTCGGCAGCGCCCATATAGAACATGAATATTTTGCCCTTTTCCTTATTAAACAGGCAGCATGAGCGCACTACACCCTCGCAGCCGTCTGCGCAGGCCTCAATCTCGCCGAGTTCAACACGGTGCCCCATGTTCTTTATCTGATGGTCCTTGCGCGAAACGAACACCAATTCGCCGCGCTCGTTGAGCCTTCCGAGATCGCCAGTGCGATAAATGAGCTCGGGATAGTGCGGATTGAGAGGGTTTTGCGTAAACGCCGCCGCCGTACGCTCCGGATCGTCAAAATATCCGTGCGTGAGCGCCGTGCCGCGGATGCAGATCTCGCCCGTTTCGCCGGGGAGCGCCTCCGTATCATCATCACGCAGCAGCATAAATCCCGTGTTGTCAAACGGTTTTCCCACCGGGATCGGTTCGCCGTCTTTAAACTCGCGGTCGACGACGAAGTAAAAGGACATACCCGTCGCCTCCGTCGGGCCGTAGAGGTTAATAAACCTTGCGCCGGGGCAGGCCTCCTGCCAGAGCTGCAATTGCTTTACGGGGAATACCTCGCTGCCGAAGCAGACCGTTCGCATATGCTGGGGCTTTACATCCTCAAACGCACCGAGGCCGGATATTATCGTCAACGCCGATGCGACCCAGCACAGGGTGTTGACCTTATGCTCATTTAAAAACTCCACCGCTTTTATCGGCATCATGAACATGCTCTGCTGCATGAGGTAAGCCGTCGAGCCGCATTTTATGACCGACAAAAGCTCCTTCATGCACGCATCGACGTACAGCGGCACCTGCATGGCAAAGATACTTTCTTCATCCGCTCCGATGACCGGGCACAGGGCGTTTGCGTAATCTATAAGCGCCCTATGGCAGCCGGTCACACCCTTTGGAATGCCGGTACTGCCGGAGGTAAAGACGATGTACGCGGGGTCTGTGTCGATGCTCTTTGCGCGAACGGCGCTGAGCGCCGCGGCGTTTTCTTCCGCTGAAAACAGCTCCTCAGCTTCTATTATACTGCCCTTCGGTGCGAGTCTTTCGGCAAGCTCCCGGGAGCTTTCATCGCATATGACCGCCCTCGGGCTAAGACGCTCGAGGATCATTTGCAGTCTGTACAGCGGCATCGACGCATCCAGCGGAACATAATAGCACCCGGCATAGATAACAGCGAAAAATGCGGCTATCGTTTTCGGCGCTTTTTTCATGAACACCGCTACGGGCTCATTTTTAAGCCCGCGCACAATGAGCCCACTGCCCCCGGAGCGGGAAAGGCTTAGAAGCGCGGAAAAGCTCAGACTCTCCTCCCCATCGGAAAACGCGGCTTTATCGCCGTATTTCGGCGCTGTATTTTCCAAAAATTCAAGTACGTTTTTCATATTCAGCTCATAGAATAGGGGACTGTTTCGACCTGGGGATACAATGTCGTGTCAAAACGCCAATACTGTCCGCTGTACTGCGAGAGCTCCTCGCTGGTTTTCATAAAGCAGTACAGATGCTCCGGTCCGACATTGCAGGTATCGAAGTGATACCATCCCGTGCCGAGGTTAACAAGGCACCAGAAGTGCTGTGTTCTGCCATTGAGACGCTCAACGCTGAGCACCTGGCAGTCGATCTTCTGCAAAAGTGCGTAGCTTGACGAATAGAAGGTAAAGCAGTCTCCCATTCCCTCTGTCAGGCCTCGGTAAGCCTCGCTCTTCCAGTCCGTCTTATCGGAAGTGCCGGTGTAAATGATATTACGGTAGCAGTAGTCGTAGATCGCGGCTGCCTGCTCGGGAACGGTCATATCGTCGGTGAGTATCTCCTTAAGGACCTTATCGACGGCCTCATCGAGCTTCTCGTCGCTTATCTTCTTTTCAACAAATGTGAATTTCACCGTAACGGACGAGGAGTTGCCTTCGTGGTCGGTCGCTTTATATGTAACATCGTAAGTTCCTGCGGTCTTGGCATCGACTTTGGACTTATCCACCTCGAGCTCAGGCTCGGGGTCTGCGTTATCCTCTGCAAATACCTCCTTGAAATAGGATACCGCCTCGCCGACGTAGCAGTATCTGTCGCGGGCTGCATAGATAACAGGCGCTGTCGTATCAGGCGATATGACCGCCTTCGCGTCCACGGTGGTTGTGTTTCCGCCGCGGTCGGTAAGGACGATCTGCACGTTCTGTTCGCCCTCTATGCTCCAGTCCGGCTCGTTTACGAACTTCGCCGTAACTCTGGACATGTCGGAAATATTGGTGACGAACTTTATCGGCTCACAGTAGTATCCTGTACTGCACTGGCAGTCGATGCCCTCGGCAGCGGGGGCTGTAGTGTCCTTTATCACAACTCCGACGGTGATCTTCTCATCGCCTTTGGCAAATACCATCGCATGCGCGCCGAGAGCGGTGCGCTCAAAGGTTTCGCTTTCCATCTTGTATCCGGCATAGTCTCCGCCAAGGGTGGCAATAACATCGCTTTCGGTAACGTTATCCATTGACGCTTCAAGCTCGGCTATCGCGTCGCAGACTATTACCTTGCCGGTCGCCTCAGATGTGTTTCCCGCCTCATCCGTCGCTTTTATGCCGCAGGTGACGGTTCCCGTCTTCGATACGACGGGCTCGGAGGTAAATTCATAGCTCACCGCGGTCGCGTCACCGCCGCTCAGGGCAAGCTCCTTGGCCTCTATCTTACCGCCAGCGAGCACCGCTGCCGGAACAATGTCGGGATCGGGTGCGGTGGTATCGACTATGCGCAGAGTCGATGTATAGGTTTTGCCGTCGAACTCGGCCTTGACCTCATAGTCGCCGAGCTCATCCCATGTTATGTCGTTAAAATCGGTCACAAGCTTTGCGTCGTCACGCTCAACGACCATGAAGTCTTTAAGCTGAGGTCTCGGCTGACCGGCCTCGTGCTCCAGAACATCTACAAGGCCGAGCACCTTGACGGTGAGCTTTGCCGTGCGGCTGTTTCCGTAGGAATCCTCAAGCTTTATGCTGCAATCGTATGTTCCGGCCTCGCCGTAGCTTGGCTCATTTACCCACGCTGCGGTAAACTCGGATGCATCCTTAACATCGCCGAGCGCTTCCTTCGCGTCGAGCGACTTATCGTCTACGGTTATATTTATCTCGGTGGTATCGGTCGTGGGAGCTTTCGTATCGCGCACGATAAGAAGCTCGGGGCGCACCTTGCCGCCGCTTTTTACCTTTAATATATAAGTGCCCTCTTTGCTCGTGCTGACATTCACATCACCGACGTAGCTTGCATCCGCGCCGTCCTTCATAAACGCCGATGCCTCGGGCGCTCCGCCGCCGAGCTCAGATTTCAGGTACATATGCCGTCCGCCGTAAACAACGAACACAAACACCGCGGCTATCACCGCAAGTGCGAGGATGATGCACAATGCGATCACGAGACCTCTTTTACCGCCGCCCTTTTTGCCGTTCTTTTTCGGCTTGGAATGTTTGCCGCTGCGGCCTTTTTTCTCCGTCCGGGTTATTTCCTCGGCCGGTATCTCGTCTAAAACAGTAGTTTCATCCATATATCAATGCCTCCATAAGGTACATTTCGACAAATAAATATAATAACACACATTTTCCGTATGCTCAACGCCTTTTTTATTAACAAAAATACGTTGAATTGACAATAAGGCAGTGGTATAGTATTTAAAAATTCTCTTTCTGCACAAAAAGGAGAAAAACATGAAAAGATATATCGCACTTATACTGTGCTTTGTTATGGCATTTTCACTGTGCGCCTGCAAAGGCAGCGATCCCGCCCCCTCTGCACAGCCCACGGCGGAGCCTACGCCAGAGAGCAGCTATGCGCCTGTCAGCTTTCAAAATCACGGCAAGCGCAGCACCGTTAGCGCGCTTCCGCAAAAGGTCGTAACTGCAGGCCCGAACTGCACGGAGGTTTTCTGTGCGCTCGGCCTTGAGGATAAGGTCATCGGAAAATGCATGGAAAACCACTCGCTCAGTGCTTTACCCGAGTATGCCGAAGCTGTCGAAAGCATTCCCACGCTCAGCGTCGGCTACCCCACCGCACAGCAGATAATAGACAGCGGCTGTGACTTTCTTTACGCAAGCTCGTGGATATTTGATGACGAGCTGACGGTGGCGCAGCTTGAAAAGGCGGGCATCACGGTGTATGTCAGCGAAGCCGAGACGATCGAGGCCGTGTGGCAGGAGCTGCGCGATCTCGGCAAGGTATTCCTTGTGGATAACATCGAGGAGATCATAAGCGAGCAGAGCACTCGTCTTGAGGCGATAACCTATAAGCTCGGTGAGATCACAGAGCCTAAAAGCGTTTTCGTTCTCGACAGCTTCATCGGCGATAAGCTCTACACAGCCGGAACGGCAAACATAGAAACCGCCTGCATCTCCGCCGCCGGAGGCTCAAACGCGTTCGGCGAGATAACCAAGGCCTGGGATGCTGTCGAGGCATCGGCCGTTGTCGTTGCAGACCCGTGGTGCATCGTTATCCACGACTACGAGGGTTCAAGCTATGACGATAAGGTCTCCGCTTTAAAGGCAGATCCGCAGCTTTCGCAGCTCGACTGCGTGAAAAACGAGCGTTTTATTCGCCTATCGCTCGAGGATGCAATGCCCGGCATGCGCGTTATACCGACAGTCGAGGCTATAGCGCAAGTGCTTTATCCGGAGAAGTTTTGAGAAGCAAAAAACAGCACTCCATTGACTTAAGCATATGCGCTCATAAAAAGGACAAAAAGGCGTCGCTCCGGCGACGCCTTTTCACCTTAAAACTATATCTTTCTGTGCTGATGTTCTTCCAGTATGCACAATTAATGGCCGTGCATCATTATACAGTTACTTGTCATCCTCAAACGTGGTTTGGAGTTTTTCATACATTGGGCTCGGCAAGCATTCGTTTTATACCCTCAAGTGTTCTTTGACTGAGCATCTCATCTTTTCTGTCTATAGAACACATCACCGACATAGCCCCCTTTATCTGTCCGTGAACTCTAAGTGGGAAGGCTATGGTGAGGCATCCGCTCAGCCACTCTTCGTCGTGAACAGAGTAGCCAAGCTCACGGATAAGCTCAAGATTTTCTCTGAGCGCTTTCTCGCTTACTATGGTCTTGTTCGTATATTTGATGAACTTCAAATTTGAAAGATACTCCGAAAGACTCTTTTCCGACAAGGTAGACAGAAGGAGCTTTCCCGGCGCAGAGCAGTAATGTTGCCTTTTGGGGTCAAAAAAAGCGTTGTTATAAGAGATGTTCTGGGTTTGAAGATCCTTGTGAATGGTAATGGTGCTCAGGTCATAAAAAGCCATTATATGAGTTGTTGCCTTGAAATTATAGGCAAGAGTATGCATAACGTCAAGATAGCGTACGGTAAGCGGGTGATTGGTAATCAAATTTGACGCTATCTTCAGCAGTCTGTCAGTCAGTCTGTATTTGCCGGTATGCTCGTCTTTCTCCACATATCCAAGGTTTTGCAATGTAATAAGAAACCTGTCCGCACTTGAAGAATGCGTATCGAGCTGCTTTGCTATCTGAAGCACCGAAAGCTCTCCGTTAGTTTCGGCAAGCAGTTCTATAAGCCTTATTGTCTTCTCTACTGATGCGATGTTATAGGAATAGTAGTTTGCTTCACCCATATACTTTTCACCCCTTTTCAAAATAGTTAATGACGCTGTCTGTTTTTTATAATAATTATATATTAATCGCACAAATATAGCAACTCAAACAGTTTTGCGCACTGCGCAATCCAGAGTGAGTTATTTGCTTAATAACAACCTTACAGAAAAATGTCGCTTGCTATTTATTGGCCCATATTTACAAGTTTCAGCAAACATGTTACTCTGTTTTTAGTCATTACGACAATTTTAAAGAAAAAGGAGTAACGCAAATGAATCTACCTATGTACAAAATCGACATACAGAAGCTGCTTGCGGATATGCCTGACGGCTCTTGGTTTACCCATGCCCAGATATTCGACGACCTTCTTTGTGTTGCAAACAAAAGCACCGCCTCATTTATACTGAAAACCTCCGAGGGGCTCATCGTGATCGACGCCATCTACCCCAAGGAAGAGATGTTCAAAGCAATTGTCTCGGCCATCGAGGATATTGGCTGGAATCCCGCCGACATACGAAAATTTGTTATCACCCACGGGCACTTTGACCACTGCGGCTGCGGCAAGTGGCTGGTGGACAGCTTTGGCTGCGAAACCTATCTCAGTAAAATCGACGACGATTTTTGGTCGGAAAATCCATTTTTCCCGGACAGGCCGGATACATGGAAGGATTTCAACATCGACCACTATATCGATGATGGTGATGTGATCACGCTCGGCGACCACTGGATTCGTGTTCTGTTCACTCCGGGTCATACTCCCGGCGGTCTGAGCTTCATATTCCCTGTCCATGATAACGGGGTCGAGCATATGGCCGGTATGTGGGGCGGAACAAATCCGCCTGCAACGATCGAAGGAAATGTACAGTATCTCTCTTCTATTGAGCATTTTTCCAAGGAAACGGCAAAGTATCATTGCGATGTTCCCATCTGCAACCACCCCGACTTCGATAACGGTTACATAAAGATGGAGTATGCAAGAAACAGAAAGGCGCATATGCCTAACTGCTACTTCATAGGTGAAGATGGTTTTCAGCTTTTTAACGACATATTCAAAAATCTTGCTTACGGAAAGCTGAGAGCAATAGACGCAAATATGGGGAAATAAGTGTAAAGGAGAGAGATGTGATGAAAAGCAAGAACAACAGCAGAATCTTCATTCTTATCTGCGGTATTATTTGCAGCCTTATAATGGGCTTTTGCTATACTTATAGTATTATCCAGCCATATATCATGGACTATTTTTCAATAGAGTCTTCTATGGCCAGCCTTCCCTACACGATATTCCTTGCGCTCTTCGTTGTCGGCAATTATATAGGCGGAGTGATGCAGAAGAAATATCCCGTCAAGATAATAATGCTTGTAGGCTATCTTCTCATGGCTGCCGGTATATTTGCCACGGCTCTCCTTCCGAGCAGCGCCCCTGCCGGAATGTGGTTTACTTACGGCGGTCTTCTGGGTATCGGCGATGGTATGGTATATAACGTTATTATCGCAATGATGCAGAAATGGTTCCCGGACAAGAAGGGTCTCGCCACTGGCATAACCCTCGCGGTTCTCGGCATTTCGGCTACAATTCTTTCTCCGCTTTGCAGCAGCTGGCTCACGAGCTACGGTTTTGCGGGAACATTTAAGATACTCGCAGGCATTTACATTGTTATCGCAGTATTCGGCATGCTGACTATAAAAGCGCCTCCCGAGGGATATATGTCCGATTACAAGCCTTCCGGCGCAGTTGCGGTTTCGCAAAATGCCTGCATGACGGCTGGTGACTGCTTCAGGCGCAAGGAATACTACCTTCTCAGCCTTATATATTTCTGTGCTATCCCTGCATTTGTTCTTCTAAGCGCCATATTCGTAAGCTACGGAACCTCAAGAGGTCTGGACAACGCTCTTCTCGTCACCGGCGTTTCCGTTGCATCACTTATGCAGGTCGGTGGCAGATTTCTCATCTCCACCGGAAGCGATAAAATCGGCAGAAAAGGTGCAATGCTCCTGTGCTTTGCTATAACTATCATTGCAATTGTACTGCTCACATTCTCCAAGGGAATTGTATATGTCATCTGTTTCTGGCTGCTCAGCTTCACTTACGGCGGCACGGCGGCAACAATGCCTTCGCTAATAACCGATTATCTCGGCTCGAAGAACGCAGGTCTTGTTTGTTCACTCGTTATGATCGGCTTCGGTATAGCGTCAATAGGCACGAGCTTTCTTGCAAAGGCTGTCAGCACATCCACTGCTTTCATTCTCGCAGGCCTTATCGCCGTCGTCGGCATCATCGTAACTCTCGCCCTTCCGAAGCTCGGAAGTTCAAAGCAATAATTCTGTCCTGCAATCAAGCTGCATAAAGCACATAATGCTTTTGGAGTTAATCGGAAAAACGCTTTTTTACACAGGGGATATCTGATAGCTATCCCCTGTTTCGCAATTTCATAATGCGTCAAAATTGTATAAGGAGGTCTGAAATGACGAAGTACAACAAAATCACGCCTGAGCTTACCGAGAAGCTTCGGGCTATAGTCGGCGAAAAGCGCTTTTTTGCCGGTGACGCGGTAAAGGATGATTTCAGCCACGACGAAATGCCGATCTACGGCAAATATTATCCCGAGGTCGTCTGCGAGGTCGAGAGCACAGATGAGGTCTCGCAGATAATGCACCTCTGCCATGAAAACAATATCCCCGTAACTCCTCGCGGCGCGGGTACGGGGCTTGTCGGCGGCTGTGTGCCGCTGTGCGGCGGCGTTGTACTGTGCACGACGCGCATGAATAAAATTATTTCCTATGACATGAATAACCTCGTCGTGCATATCCAGCCCGGCGTTTTGCTGTGCGATCTGGCGGCGGACGCCCTGACGCACGGCCTTATGTATCCGCCCGATCCCGGCGAAAAGACCGCAACGGTCGGCGGCAATGTCTCCACAAACGCCGGCGGTATGCGTGCGGTCAAATATGGTGTTACGCGTGACTACGTTCTTGCAATGACCGTAGTTCTTCCGGACGGCAGAATCATGGAGCTGGGAAAGACCGTCTGCAAGACGAGCTCCGGCTACAGTCTGCTGCACCTGATGATCGGCTCCGAGGGCACGCTCGGCATAATCACCGAGCTTACTCTCAAGCTCATTCCCAAGCCGACAATGGATGTAAGTCTCATTCTCCCCTTTGCGGATGTCGAGACGGCCATAGCCTCCGTTCCGCAGATAAAACTTGCAAATCTCGATCCGCAGTCGATAGAATTCATGGAGCGTGACATTGTCGATTCCTCGGCCGCGTTCACCGGAAACTCTGTTTTCCCTACCGTCGTCAACGGCAAGGAAGCCGGAGCATACATTCTCGTCACCCTTGTCGGTGACAGCGAGGCCGAGCTCACTGCTAAAATGGATCGCCTTGGCGAGCTTGCCGAAAGATGCGGCGCATATGATACGCTCGTTGTATGGACAGACGGCCTTAAAAAGGACGTTTGGGCCGCACGCAGTGCATTTTTGACGGTCATAGAAGCCGACACCAAGCTTCTTGATGAGCTGGACGTAGTCGTTCCCGTCGACCGCATCGCGGAATTTCTCGTTTATACGCGCGCAGCCGGCAAGGCAGAGGGCATAGCCATCCGCAACTTTGGCCATGCTGGCGACGGCAATCTTCACATCTACTGCTGCGCAAACGACATGGAGCTTGACGAGTTCAAACGCCGCTCGAAGGCCGTTATGGACAAGTGCTACGCAAAGTGCACCGAGTTCGGCGGTCAGGTCTCCGGCGAGCATGCCATAGGTCATGCCAAGAAGCAGTATCTGCTCGAATCGGTCGGCGACACGGCGTTCGGGCTCATGCAGGCAATAAAGCAGGTGTTCGACCCCAAGGGTATACTAAACCCCGGCAAGGTCTGCACTAACGTCGAGGAGGTCTGAAAATGCTGAATATTCTTGTATGCGTAAAGCAGGTCCCCGATATAAACCTCGTCAAGATGGACCCCGTGACCGGCAGTCTCATTCGTACCGGCGTTCCGGCAATACTCAATCCTCTGGACGCAAACGCCCTCGAGGCGGCCGTCAGAGTTAAAGAAGCCCACGGCGGCAAGATCACAGTCATAACCATGGGTCCCGACATGGCCAAGGAAGCTCTGCGCGAGTGCCTCGCGGCGGGCGCGGACAGAGCTGTGCTTCTGTCCGACCGTGCGTTTGCTAACGCCGATACACTTGCAACGAGCTATGTCATAGTCTCGGCGGCAAAAATGCTCGGCGATTTTGACCTCATTTTCTGCGGTAAGGAATCGCTTGACGGAGCAACCGGTCAGATGGGCTCGCAGCTTGCAGAACGCTTCGGTGCAAGCCAGATATCCTCAACCGCAAATATCGTTGAGGTAGACACAGAAAACCACACCATAACCGCAGAGCGCGATCTTGAGCGAGGCATTGAGGTGCTCAGGGCTCAGTATCCCTGTCTGCTGACGGTTGAAAAGGCAAACTTCCGCGCGCGCATCCCCAACCTCAAGAGCTGGAAAGCCTCTCGCACGGCCGAGATAGAGGTCTACAACTCCGCTACAATCCCCGAACTCGATCCCGGACAGATCGGCGATCCCGGCTCACCGACGAAGGTGCCGCGCACCTATCCACCGGTCACCGGCGCAAAAGGCAGCATGATCGACGAGGGCAGCACGGAAAAGAATGTGGATAAGCTCATGGAGCTTATCTCCGACGTGCTTTAAGGAGGTGCAGGTATGAATAAGACTGATTTTAAGGACATGTGGGTCTTTATCGAGCGTGACGGCAACAGCGTTCTTCCGGTATCGCTCGAGCTGTGCTCGGAAACGCGCAAGCTGTGCGACGCAAGCGGCGAAAAGCTCGTGGCCGTTATCGTCGGCAGCATCAGCGACACGGAGCTTCGGAAAGTGCTCGACTGCGGTGTAGATAAGCTCATCCGCGTATCCGGCACGGGCTACGACTATTTCAACAACGACGCTTATACGAACCTGTTCACTGTCCTGTGCGAGAAATATCGCCCGACGGCGGTCATGGTCGGGGGAACGATAAACGGCCGTGACTTTGCTCCGCGCTTTGCCGCACGCCTCGGTACTGGCTGCACCTCAGACGCTACCGAGCTCGTCTGGGACCCGAAAACTACGGATATTGAATTCATAGAGCCTGCCGTCGGAGGCAAGATGATGGCCGTTATCACAGTTCCCGTGGCGCGTCCTCAGGTCGGAACGATCCGCCCCGGAACTTTCAAGTGCACGCCTTGCGGTGCGCATAAATACGAGGTCATTGAGGAGCACATCGACTTTCCCGTTGAGGATATACGCACGAAGATACTCGACTTCCTCGCCGATGACTTGGACGAGAGCCTGAACATCGCAGACGCCGATGTTATAGTCTGCGTCGGAAACGCCATAAAGGGCGCTGACGCTCTGCCGCGCTACCGCCGTCTTGCCGAATGGCTCGGCGGAAAGCTTGCCTGCACGAGGCCGGTGTTTGACCGCGGTGTTCTGCCGTTTAAGCTCGTTATAGGCCAATCGGGAGTTGTGGTAAAGCCGAAGCTGTACATCTCCTTTGGTGTTTCCGGCGCCGTGAACCATGTCACGGGCTTCTCTGACGCGGATACCGTCGTCGCCGTCAACACCGACCCGGACGCTGCGATATTTAACTACTGCACCTACGGCATAGTCGGCGATATGGACGAAATCTGCGACGCGATGCTCGCGAAGCTCGATAAATAAGCCGTAAAAATTCCAACTAAAAAAGGTATGTACCTGTCGGTACATACCTTTTTATTTTGAGCCAAAAATCACTATTCAATTTTTACAAGAGGATTAGAAGTATCGACATCATCATATCGCATTAAATCTTCATTGTGAATTCTTAAGGCAGCAACAAAAGTATTGAGAGTATCATCATCTATTTCAGAAAGTGCATCAAAGAATCTCTGAAAATTTGCGCCCTTTATCTCATCCGTATTTTTATTGTAAATCTCCATGGCCAAATCCGTCGGTTTCAGAATAACATTTTTCCTGTTACTTGTACGATGATATCTATCAACAATTCCTTCTCTTTCAAGATACTTTACAATTCTTGAGAAACTGCTTTGAGGGATCTGCAGCGTGTCGGCAATTTGGCTCATGTTGGATTCATCGGGACTGTTTTCAATAATATACTCCATAATTTGCCATGCTTGAGGCGTAAAAAGAACGCCCTTTCCTGCCAAGTCTCTTTTTATTTGACTTCCTTTTAACACAATATTGGTGTGACGAACCAATTCTCTTATTAGTTCCTCATATCTACCCATCCATGTGGCACTCATGTTACTGTTCCTTTTCAACTTTGTTATAATTATTATAGTATATTTGATTTTTAAATGTCAATTTCATTTTCAAAAATTGAATCAGCTATATTCAACTTTTCAATTGACATTTAAAAATATTTCTTTATAATATATCCATGTGGATATATTTATATCCACATGGATATATTATTTGAAGATTTAGAAAGGACGAAAAAATGAAAAAAAAGATCAAGGTCTGGCTTTGTGTAGCGATTGCTTTTCTCTTGATAGGCAGTATCGGTGCATCATTGGTCAGAACCTCCGGCAACACTGTTCAATTAATCGACACCTATATCCCCGACGTAGAGGGCACATTTATCCACGCGACCATTTTCAAGCCAAAAACTGCAACTGCGGAAAACCCTGCTCCCGTTGTGGTCACATGTCATGGTTACTCTGATTCAGGTGAAAAGCAGGACTTTGCGGCTATTGAGCTAAGCCGTCGTGGTGTTGTAGTTGTTGAGATGGATGCAAAAAGTCACGGTCTCTCCAGCACGTCAAGTATAGACAGTTCCCCAGCTTCAACATTTGGTGAAGGCTGCGGTTTCTTCACTGTTATTGATTTTCTTATGGAGTCTCATCTGGACTATATCGACAAATCCCAGCTTGGCATCACTGGACACTCTATGGGTGGACTTGCAACTATGGCCACTATCGAGCATTATGGTGCGATGCAAACCGCAGCTTTAGAAGCGGCTTCTCTTCCCGATTCTGACGGTGGAGCAAGCGTTACCGAAAATGAGCTTGAAAACGCCAGAGCGCTAAATCCTGTAAAGGCAGCTTTTATTCAAAGCGCCCTGCCATCGTCCAACCCTGAGGATTATGGCAATTATTACATTCCTGTTGCACTCAACTACACTTACTACGATGAGGGAAACTATACTACTGCTAATGGAAACGGTGATCTTAAAACTGCTCCGGAAGCCCTCGCATTTGTTAACTCCATATTGCCTGAGGAAAGCCAAATTGCCACTGTCGAGCTTGGGAAAACATACGGAAGTATTGAAGATGGAACTCTGCGCGTTGTATACAATCCCCCCTCTCTCCATACTTGTGAATATCTTACACCCGAGTGTGCAACCAATCTAGTCTCTTTCTTCAGCATGTGCTTTGACATTGATACGTCAATTTCTGCGACAAATCATACCTTCCTGTATAGATTTTTATTCTCGGCTATTGCACTTCTCGGTCTTGCTATTCTCATACCACTGCTTGTCATTGCTCTGCTAAAAACCGAATTCTTCTCAAAAATCATAGTTGCAGTTCCCGAAGCGAAAACTACTCTCAACAGCAAAAAAGACAAACTTATATTCTGGGGTTCTTGGGCGTTAATCACTGCCATTACAGTATTTCTTCTTGTTCCGATAATTCGGCTGGATGCGAAAATTTTCCCCGTAGTAGCATCAATGGGCTATGCAAAGCTATACACGAGTGTAAACGTCAACTCCTTTGCAATATGGGATGTATTTATAGCTCTCGTTATTCTGATAATTTTTCTCGTACTATATTTTACGAAGCTCAAAAAAGACGGCTGGACGCTCAATGATCTTGGCCTGAAAATAAGCGGTAAGCAGCTCATTCGCTGTATTCTTTTAGCTCTTACTGTTGGCTGCATTTATTATGGCATTGTTTTTGGAATATACTATATTCTGAAAGTTGATCTCCGTGCCTGGGCTATTAGCGCGAAACCATTTAACCCAGACAAAATCTCAATGTGGATACAGTATTTACCTTGGTTCTTTGTTTATATGTTTTCTCAGGCATTGTCCACAAACACAATAAACCGAGTTAAAGATCAGAAGCATAATCTATTGATCAATGTCCTTGGCAATATTGCCGGACTAGTCATAATAGCTGTATTTGCTTACACTTATCTTTTCACTGTCGGTGTGACCTTCCCTGCATGGCAGACGGCTTGGGACAGAGTAATGCAGGTCATTCCGTTCACATTCTACACAGCCGCATCTGTCATCATTACACGCAAGTGCTTTGAGAAAACCGGAACAATATGGGCCGGGACTTTTGTTAATACCTTCATCATAACAATGATGCTTGTTGCTAATACGTCTATGTTTCTGACCCTGCACTAATTTTCTACAGTGCTCAAAGCACACATTGTCTAATTATTTAATTACCTGAAAACGAAATAAACTCTATAGCAAAGCTGCCCGAGTCCGCGCTTTCAGTGCAGTCTCGGGCAGTTTTCTTTTCTTTCAATATTGCAATATGGGCGCGGAGCCGTCGTCCTCGGTCTTTGTGATGCTTTTTATTACCGCCTCATAGCTGTAGCTGTCATTAACGTACACCATGATGTGATCGCCGGCCTTTTTGCCGAGCACTGCCTTGCCGAAGGGCGATTCGCGGCTTATAAGCCCCTTTAATGGATCTGTGCGGATGGTAGTCACAACCTGAATAACATTCGTCTCGTCATCCTCCGGAATATATATCTCGACCTTGTCGTACAGCCCGACCTCGTCGGCGGCGGAGTCGGAATCGATTATATGCGCCGACTTTATCATGTTCTCAAGGTAGCGGATTCGGCTGGCGTTGCGGTTTTTCGCACGCTTTGCCTCTTTATACTCGAAGTTTTCGCTTAGGTCGCCGAAGGCGCGGGTACGCTTGACCTCCTCCAGCAGCTCCGGCATGAGCTCCAGTCTGCGGTGGTCGAGCTCGGCCTGCATTTTTGCAATATCCTGTTTCGTCAGGTCGTCATGCATGATGGTCCCTCTTTTCCAAACGGTATTATACTCCAAGTCACAAATAAAATCAATTATCGAAAGCTGTTCTCATAAATATCAACAAAATTTGACAAAGAATTTCCCTGCCCTTGCAGTATCTCATCGTTCGTTTCGAGCTGCCATCCGTAAGTGCCATAGGCCTTGTAATAATACTTTGACAGCGGCAACAGATGGTATTCGCCTTTCATAAACTCAATTGCGTCGCTGTAATCCACCTTTGCCTGATTAAGCGCTTTATTTGGATCGGCAAACACCGGCATATCTGCATCGTTCAGTTCGAGCCTATACGCCGAATGCACCGGGAAGAATCCCTGCCACTTCGACACATCTCCGGCATGAGAAGCGCACGGTGTGAAACAAATGCTGTTAATAATTATGAGCATGGCGGCAGCCGCGATTACTGCCAGCACAGCGGCAGCCTTCATTCTCCTGCTAAGACATCGCGCCGTTTTTTCGGTATAGTCGATCGTAGACACAATGTTCTGTTCTACTTTGCTCACCATTTCCGCATCTTCTATTTTCTCGCCGCAAAAAAGTTCCGTCAGACTGATACCGAGCAATTCACATATCGGCTCGAACAATGAAGCATCAGGCAGATTTCTGCCGTTTTCCCATCTGGATACGGACTTATTGCTGACGCCTAACTTCTCCGCCATTTCTTCTTGAGTCATGCTTTTGCTCTTCCTTAATTCGGCAATGAATTTGCCAATTTTCAATTGATTCATACGATAATCTCCTTGTTGATCTGCCGTACAGTATATATCAAAAGCATGGACGGCAACAGGACACAAAAATAGAACCGTGATTTTAGACGGCGGCAGCGGGCAACTCATATCAATTCTAATTTAATATGAATCAAAATTCTTGTCAATGGCAAAGGCAAAAACGGACAGCACATTCAGTGCTGCCCGTTTTTTTGAAATTCAAGCGGAAATGGCCGTCTAAACGGCTATTCCCGATTCTGATCGCGCCGTGGAGCGATCAGACCAGCTCGATGACTGCCATCTCGGCTGCGTCGCCGCGGCGGGGTCCGATGCGGGTGATGCGGGTGTAGCCGCCGTTGCGGTCGGCATACTTAACGCTCAGCTCGTCAAAGGTCTTCTTCGCAACGTCTTCACGGGTGATGAAGGCCAGTGCCTGACGGTATGCAGCCAGATCCTTTTTCTTGCCAAGGCTTATCATTTTCTCGGCCATGGGAGCGATCTCCTTTGCGCGGGTGACAGTGGTCTCCATGCGGCCCTTATCGAGCAGATCGGTTACCTGCTGACGGAGCATTGCCATGCGCTGATCGGTCGTTTTGCCGAGCTTTCTAGTTCCGGGCATTTCGGTGTTTCCTCCTTGTTAGAGTTAGTTGTTGTCCTCGTCCGCGAGAGACAGTCCCATCATGGCGAGCTTATGCTCGACCTCTTCAAGGGACTTGCGGCCAAGGTTACGGACCTTTATCATCTCATCCTGAGTCTTGGAGATGAGGTCCTCAACAGTGTTGATGTTTGCTCGTTTGAGGCAGTTGAAGCTTCTTACGGACAGGTCGAGCTCTTCGATGGTCATCTCGAGGACCTTATCACGCTGGGTCTCGGTCTTTTCGACGACGGTCGGACGGTTTCCGACTGCGTCGGATAGATCGGTGAACAGGGTGAAATGGTCGCAAAGGATCTTTGCACCGAGAGACACTGCATCACGCGCGGTGATGGTCTTGTCCGTCCACACCTCGATGGTCAGCTTGTCAAAGTCGGTCTGATTACCGACACGGGTATTCTCGACCGAGTAGTTGACCTTCAGGACAGGTGTGTAGATAGAATCAACGGGGATGGTCCCGATTGCGGTTTGGGCCGTTTTGTTCTTATCCGCAGATACATAGCCCCTGCCGTGATCGAAAGTGAGCTCCATGGAGAGCGCACCGTCGGGTCCGAGGGTGGCTATGGGCTGCTCCGGATTGAGGATCTCGACCTCGGCGTCTGCCTTGATGTCGCCGGCGGTGACAACGCCTTCGCCGACGGCTTCGATGTAGACAGTCTTGGGCTCCTCGGAGTGGAGACGGGCGATGATGCTCTTAACGTTAAGAACGATCTCGGTCACGTCTTCCTTAACACCGGGGATGGTCGAAAACTCATGCTGCACGCCTGCAATCTTGATCGAGGTGGCCGCGGTTCCGGGGAGTGAGGACAATAAGACCCTGCGCAGAGAGTTACCAAGTGTCGTGCCGTAGCCGCGCTCCAGCGGCTCGATGATGTACTTGCCATAGGAGCTGTCTGTCGGAGTTTCAATGCACTCTATACGCGGCTTTTCTATTTCGATCATATTAAATATAACCCTCCTTATTAAGTTCGGCGCTCTATTGGCGCCCTGAGTTTTGTCAGCTTACCAATTGAGGGTATCTGTTTTACTTGGAGTACAACTCGACGATGAGGCGCTCCTCGATGGGGAGGTCGATGTCATCGCGTGCGGGCACTGCGACGACCTTTGCGATCATGTTGTTTGCGTCGTACTCAAGCCACTTGGGTGCGGGACGTGAGCTGTTTGCCTCAACATTGGCCTTGATCTTCTCAAGACCACGGCTGCTCTCTTTCAGAGTAATGACCATGCCGGGCTTTACCTGATAGCTGGGAATGTTGACCTTGCGGCCGTTTACGGTGAAGTGACCGTGGCTGACCATCTGACGTGCTTCGGCACGGCTCATTGCAAAGCCGAGACGGTACACGACGTTGTCCAGACGGCACTCGAGGATGCTCAGGAGGTTTTCGCCGGTCTTGCCGGGACGGCGCTCTGCCATCTCATAGTAGCTGCGGAACTGACTCTCAAGAACACCGTAGTATCTCTTTGCCTTCTGCTTCTCGCGAAGCTGCAGACCGTACTCGGAGCTCTTGCTGCGGCCCTGGCCATGCTGGCCGGGTGCATAGGATCTGTTCTCAAGCGCGCACTTGGTGTAGCAGCGGTCGCCCTTAAGGAAGAGCTTCTGACCTTCTCTGCGGCACAGGCGGCAGACTGCTTCAGTATATCTTGCCATTTGTCTTTCCCTCCTTCAATTAGACACGACGACGTTTCGGAGGACGGCAGCCATTGTGAGGAATGGGGGTAACGTCCTTGATCATCGTAACTTCAAGACCTGCGGTCTGCAGAGCGCGGATAGCTGCCTCTCTGCCCGAGCCGGGGCCCTTGACGAATACTTCGACGGTCTTCAGACCATGCTCCATAGCTGCCTTTGCGGCAGTCTCGGCTGCGGTCTGAGCTGCGAAGGGGGTAGACTTTCTGCTGCCACGGAAGCCCATGCCGCCGGCAGATGCCCAGGAGATAGCGTTGCCCTGGGTGTCGGTGATGGTGACCATGGTGTTATTGAAGGAAGAGCTGATATGAACCTGGCCCTTTTCAATGTTCTTACGCTCTCTGCGGCGTGTTCTGACTTTTTTCTTTGCGTTTGCTGCCATAATTCATATCCCTCCTTACTTCTTCTTATTTGCGATGGTGCGTTTCGGACCCTTGCGGGTACGAGCGTTGGTCTTGCTGCGCTGTCCGCGAACGGGCAGACCGCGGCGATGACGCAGGCCGCGATAGCAGCCGATCTCGGTCAGGCGCTTGATGTCGAGCGCCACGCTGCGGCGCAGGTCGCCTTCAACGATGTAGTTGTGGTCGATGCACTCACGCAGCTTTGCTTCTTCCTCTTCGGTGAGGTCTTTTACGCGGGTGTCGGGATTTATACCGGTCATTGCCAGTATTTTGTTTGCGCTGGTTCTGCCGATACCGTAGACATAAGTGAGTCCTATCTCAATTCTCTTGTCCTTGGGCAGGTCAACGCCGGCTATACGTGCCATATTGATCGATCATTCCTTTCGATTATTATTCCGCATTTGTGCGGATCCGCTTGGCTTATTCCCGCCGGAGGGAGCCTTGCGGTCCATGCGGGATCTTACTTTTGTCGGACGAGCTGGGTTAATTATCAGCCCTGTCTCTGCTTATGCTTGGGGTTTTCGCAAATTACCATGACTTTGCCCTTGCGCTTTATGATCTTGCACTTTTCGCACATAGGCTTCACGGAAGGTCTTACTTTCATTTGTTTTACCTCCTACTTACTTCTCCAGGTGATACGTCCGCGGGTCAGATCGTACGGAGACATCTGCACCGTGACCTTATCGCCGGGGAGGATCCTGATGAAGTTCATTCTGAGCTTACCGGAGATATGGGCAAGGATCGTGTGACCCTGGCCGATATCGACCATAAACATAGTGTTGGGCAGGGACTCGACCACCGTGCCCTCGAGTTCGATTACGTCGTCTTTTGCCAAAATAATTTTCCTCCTGGTCGGTTTGACGAAATGTCAGTCAATGTTCTCTGCCATAGTGAGTATTTCTGCCTCGCCGTCGGTTATGAGGATTGTGTTCTCATAATGCGCGGCAAGACTGCCGTCATTGGTCACGACCGTCCAGTCGTTATCCAAAACATGAACGCCGTAGCCGCCGGCCGTTATCATCGGCTCAATGGCTATCGTCATGCCGGCAACAAGACGGGGATTCGCCCTTTTGCCTTTTATGCTGTAGTTCGGAACCTCGGGAGCCTCGTGCATATTGCGTCCGACGCCGTGTCCGACATAGTCGCGCACAACGCCGAAGCCGTGCGACTCGGCATACTGCTGGATCGCGGAGCCGATATCGTCGATGCGATAGCCCGCTCTTGCGAATTTCAGTCCCTCATAAAAGCTCTGACGCGTGACTTCAATGAGTTTTTTAGCCTGATCGGAGATCTCGCCGCAGGGGTAAGTGCCCGCGCAGTCACCCACAAAACCGCCGAAGGTAGCACCGACGTCAACGGAAACAATGTCGCCATTGCGGATAATGCGCTTTCCGGGGATGCCGTGGATGACCTCTTCGTTAATGGAGATGCAGGTGCTTGCCGGGAAGCCGCCGTAGCCCTTGAAGGTCGGGATAGCTCGCGACTTTATGATAAAGTCGTTTACCTCCCGGTTTACCTGCTTTGTTGTCAGGCCGTCGGCTATTGCGGCTCGCGCGACGGATCGTGCGCCGGCGGTTATTGCTCCCGCCTTGCGCATGATCTCGATCTCGTGAGGTGTTTTGATTATGATTGGATCTCTCGACATAGCTCAGATACCTAATGCAGCCTTGATCGCCTCAGTCGTAGCCTCGATGGTCGGCTGATTATCAACGCTCTTGAGCTTGCCGCGGCTTTCGTAGAAAGCCTTGAGGGGCTCGGTCTCCTTATGGTAGGTGGCAAGGCGCGCCTTGACTGTCTCCGGAGCGTCATCCTTGCGGATGGTCAGCTCGCCGCCGCAGAAATCGCACTTGCCCTCGACTTTCGGAGGATTGGACACGATGTGGAAGGTCTGACTGCAATCCTTGCAGGTCCTGCGTCCGGACATGCGATCAATTATCGTCTCGTCCGCTATCTCTATAGACAGCGCACAGTCGATATCGATACCGGCCTGCTCGAGCGCTTCGGCCTGAGGGATAGTTCTCGGCATACCGTCGAGGATATATCCATTCTCGCAGTCGGGCTCGGCGAGGCGCTCGTTTACGATGCCGATGATGACATCGTCGGGAACGAGCTTGCCGCTTTCCACATACGCCTTAGCCTGCAGACCGACCGGCGTACCGTTTTTCATGGCCGCACGGAGGATGTTGCCGGTAGAAATGGTGGGGATAGAGAGCATACGGCTCAGTATCTCAGCCTGAGTACCTTTACCTGCGCCGGGGGCGCCTAAAAGTATAAGCTTCATATCACTGCACCTTCTTTTAGCTAAGGAAGCCCTTGTAGTTGCGCATCAGCATCTGTGCCTCGAGTGCGCGGACGGTCTCAAGTGCAACACCTACAACGATGATTATCGAGGTGCCGCCGAGGGAGATGCCGCTCAGGGAAGCGGAAGTGCTGAAGTGGCTGATAAGAATAGGAACTATTGCGATAATGCCCAGGTAGATCGCGCCGAACAGGGTGATCTTGTTGAGCACCTTCTTGATGAACTCGCTGGTCGGCTTGCCCGGACGGAAGCCGGGGATGTAGCCGCCGTTCTTCTTCAGGTTGTTTGCTACCTCCACGGGGTTGAACTGGATGGTGGAGTAGAAGTACGCGAAGAAGATGATCAGCAGGAAGTAGATGATCGCATAGGGGATGCTGGTGGTGCTTGCCCATGCGCTGTCGGAGTGGCCGGTGAATGCCGCGATGGTCGCGGGCAGGGTCGCTATCGACTGAGCGAAGATGATGGGCAGAACGCCGGACATGTTCACCTTCATGGGAAGGTGGGTGCTCTGACCGCCGTACATCTTACGTCCGACAACGCGCTTTGCGTACTGGACGGGGATGCGGCGCTCGGAGTCGTTTATCAGAACGATCAGGACGATCATCGCAAGTGCGCCGAGGAGCAGGAGGACATTGACCCACCATGCTACGGTGCCGTTGATGGTATTGGTGATCATCTGATACAGGGACGGCGGGAAACGGGAAACGATACTTGCAAACAGGATAATGGAAATGCCGTTGCCGATACCGAATTCCGTGATCTGCTCGCCGAGCCACATGATAAGAGCCGAACCGGAGGTGAAGGTCAGGATAATGACGATCGCCGCCCATACGCCCTGGCCGTCGGTGGTCAGGAAGCCGGATCTCATGATCATGTAGTAGTAAGCGAAGCCCTGGATAAGGCCGATCGCTACAGTTGTGTAACGAGTGATGGAGGCGATCTTCTTCTTGCCTTCCTCGCCCTCTTCCTTGCTCATGCGCTCAAGTGCGGGGATAGCGATGCACAGAAGCTGAATGATGATGGACGCGTTGATGTAGGGCTGGATGGAAAGCGCGAAGATCGTTGCGTTTGAGAACGCGCCGCCGCTCATTACGTTCAGAAGGCCGAGAACGGTGTTCTGCATCTGAGCAAAGTAGCCGTTGAGGGCATCAATGTTTACGTAAGGAACGGGAACGGCATTACCAAGACGGTAAAGGAGGATGATGACGAGCGTAAAGAGTATCTTATGACGCAGGTCCTCGATCTTCCATGCGTTACGCATTGTCTGCAGCACTTAGATCACCTCGGCCTTTCCGCCTGCCGCCTCAATTTTCTCTTTTGCGGTTTCAGAAAAAGCGGAAGCCTTAACAGTAAGTTTCTTGCTTATCTCGCCATTGCCGAGGATCTTAACGCCATAGCGGCACTTGGAGAGCACGCCTGCGTCGAGGAGAGCCTTTGCGTCGACAACTGCGCCGTCCTCAAATCTGTCGAGCTCGGAAACGTTGATCGCCTCGAGGGGCTTTGCAAAGATATTGTTGAAGCCTCTCTTGGGGATGCGGCGTGCCAGAGGCATCTGGCCGCCTTCAAAGCCGATACGGACACCGCCGCCGGAACGTGCCTTCTGGCCCTTGTGGCCGCGGCCCGCGGTCTTGCCGTTGCCGGTCGCATGGCCTCTGCCCTTGCGCTTGTCAACGTGGGTGGAGCCAGCTACGGGAGAAAGTTCATGAATATACATTATGCTTTTCCTCCTTATTCTTCAGTTACCTGGAGGAGATAGCCGATCTTGGCGATCTTGCCCCTGGTCTGGGGGTTATCGGGCTGGACGGTCTCGTTGCCGATCTTGTGCAGTCCGAGGGAGTTTGCGGTCGCAATGTGCTTATCGAGGCGACCGTTCAGGCTCTTGACGAGCTTAATTCTAAGATTAGCCATTTCAAGTCCTCCTTAAGCCTGAACTTCTTCAGGAGTCTTGCCGCGGACGGCAGCTACCTGAGCTGCGTCGCGCAGAGACATAAGACCCTGCATGGTTGCTGCAACGACGTTTGCGGGATTGTTGGTGCGCAGGCACTTGGTACGGATATCCTTGATGCCGGCTGCCTCAACGACTGCACGGACAGCGCCGCCGGCGATAACGCCGGTACCGGGTGCTGCGGGCTTGAGCAGGACGCGGCCTGCGCCGAAAGCGCCGATTATCTCGTGAGGAATGGTCGTGCCCTGGAGGGTAACGGTAACGATGTTCTTCTTTGCATCCTCAAGGCCCTTGCGGATAGCTTCGGAAACTTCGTTTGCCTTGCCCAGGCCGTAGCCTACGCGGCCCTTGCCGTCGCCGACGACGCAAAGTGCGGAGAACTTCATAACACGGCCGCCCTTGACGGTCTTGCTGACGCGGTTGAGGGAAACTACCTTTTCAACAAACTCGGATGCTTCCTCGTCTCTGCGGCGATCTCTTCTGTCATTATTGTATGCCATAATAGTTTTCCTCCTCCCCTTAGAACTTCAGGCCGCCCTCACGGGCGCCCTCTGCAAGTGCTGCAACACGGCCGTGGAAAATGTAGCCGCCGCGGTCGAACACGACGTTCTCGATTCCCTTTGCCAGTGCACGCTCGGCGACGGTAGCGCCGATCTTCTTTGCTGCCTCGACGTTGCCGCCGTTGCCTTCAAAGCCCTTTTCAACGGTGGAGGCGGACACGAGAGTCGTGCCTGCTACGTCGTCGATGATCTGGGCATAAATATTGTTTTCGCTGCGGAATACGCTCAGGCGGGGTCTTTCGGCGGTGCCGGAGATCTTGCCGCGTACTCTTGCGTGGCGCTTGATGCGCTGCGCTCTTGTATCAGGTCTTTTAATCATTCAGGCACACCTCCTATTACTTAGCGCCGGTCTTGCCTTCTTTGCGGCGGATAACTTCGTAGTCATACTTGATGCCCTTGCCCTTGTACGGCTCGGGAGGACGCTTGCCACGAACTTCTGCTGCAAACTGGCCGACCTTCTGCTTGTCGATACCCTTGACGATGATCTGGTTGGGATTGGGGACCTCGATCTGGATGTCCTCAGTCTCGGGCATGATTACCTGATGCGAATAACCAACGTTCAGGACCAGGTTCTTGCCTTCCTTTGCTGCACGGTAGCCAACACCGTTTACCTCGAGGGTCTTGGAGAATCCTTCGGATACGCCGACGACCATGTTGTTGATGAGGGTGCGGGTCAGGCCGTGGAGGGATCTGTTCATCTTCTCGTCGTTGGGACGGGTGACGTGAACGACGCCTGCTTCGACTTCGACTTTCATAGTGGGTGCTGCGTTCATCTCAAGTGCGCCCTTGGGGCCCTTGACAGAAACGTGCTGACCGTCAACCTTAACTTCCACTCCTGCAGGGACGGTAATGGGAGCTCTACCGATTCTAGACATAGTTAGCTTTCCTCCTTACCATACGAATGCCAGGACTTCGCCGCCGATGTGAGCCGCGCGAGCAGCCTTGTCGGTCATGACGCCCTTGGAAGTGGATACGATCGCGATACCGAGGCCCTTGAGGACCTTGGGCAGCTCGTCTGCACCTGCGTAAACGCGCAGACCGGGCTTGGAGACACGGCGAAGACCCTGGATGGCCTTCTCCTTGCCGGGGAGATACTTGAGGGTGATGCGGATGATGCCCTGGGTGCCGTCGTCGATGATCTGGAAGCTCTTGATGTAGCCTTCGTTCAGAAGGATCTCAGCAATTGCCTTCTTCATCTTCGATGCGGGGACATCGACAGTTTCATGCTTCGCTACACCGGCGTTTCTGATGCGGGTCAGCATATCTGCAATGGGGTCTGTGATCTGCATAATCTTTTCTCCTTTTTTAGAAGTTACCGGGGATCGCTCCCTCGGTGATGACCGCGAGGTTCCGCACTAATACATGATTAGCTGCGGCCTTTCGACAGCCTAAGTTTGAGCTCGACGGCCGGACCTTGATCGGGGGTTCGGGGTCTCGAGCGCAAACTGCGGGGGTAAACGTCTCTAAAGTCGCCTTTCGAGACAATATTTGAAAAACCGCCGAAGAGATACACCGATATTCTCGGTGTATCTCAACTTCGTTTTCCGCAAAATTGGCATCATACTATTTTACCGCAAGGAGCCTGATATTGCAAGCATTTTTGAGCAAAATATGATGCTTTTTTGTCCGGAGCGTCCGATTACCAGGATGCCTTGCGGACGCCGGGGATCTGACCCTTGTAAGCCAGTTCGCGGAAGCAGATACGGCAGATACCGTAGTCACGCAGATAAGCGTGAGGACGGCCGCAGATCTTGCAGCGATTGTACTTACGGGTAGAGAACTTAGCAGGAGCCTGCTGCTTGAGAATCATAGATTTCTTTGCCATTATCAGTTCCTCCTTAGTTCGCGAAGGGAGCGCCCATGAGTCTGAGCAGCTCGCGTGCTTCTTCATCGGTCTGTGCGGTGGTGGTGATAGCAATGTTCATACCACGCAGCTTCTCGATCTTGTCGTAATCGATCTCGGGGAAGATGATCTGCTCTTTCAGACCCATGCTGTAGTTGCCGCGGCCGTCGAACGCGTCTGCGGAAATACCGCGGAAGTCACGAACACGGGGAAGTGCAACGTTGAGCAGTCTGTCGAGGAACTCCCACATGCGATCCTGACGCAGGGTGACCTTAACGCCGACATGCATGCCCTCACGGAGCTTGAAGTTAGCGACGGACTTGCGTGCTACGGTAGCAACAGCGTGCTGGCCGGTGATCGCGGAGATCTCTTTGATAACGTTATCAAGTGCCTTGGCGTTGTCCTTGCAGTCGCCGCAGCCGACGGATACAACGATCTTGTCGATCTTGGGGATCTGCATAACGGACTTGTACTGGAATTTCTCCATCAGAGCAGGAGCAACTTCCTCAACGTACTTTTTCTTCATTCTGGTCATAGTAAGTTATCTCCTTTCTCAGATTTCTTCGCCGCATTTACGGCATACGCGCAGCTTCTTGTCTGCAACGTACTTGTAGCCGACGCGAACGCCCTTATTGCACTTGGGGCAGACGAGCTGGACCTTGCTGACATACACGGGGGTCTCAACCTTCATGATGCCGCCGTCCTGGCCCTGCTTCTTTGCCTTCTGATGCTTGGTGGCTACGCTGACGCCCTCAACGATGACTTTACCGTTTTTGGGGTCTGCGGAAATGACCTTGCCGGTCTTGCCCTTATCCTTGCCGGACAGGACTATAACTTTATCGCCAGTTTTGATTTTCATTCTCTGTGCCCTCCTTAAATCACTTCGGGAGCCAGGGACAGGATCTTCATGTAATCCTTGTCGCGCAGCTCACGAGCGACGGGTCCAAAGATACGAGTGCCGCGGGGGTTCTTATCGGTTCCGTTGATAAGGACCGCTGCGTTCTCGTCAAAGCGAACGTAAGTGCCGTCTGCGCGGCGAACGGACTTTGCCGTGCGCACGATAACTGCCTTGACGACGTCGCCCTTCTTGACAGAGCCGCCGGGAGCAGCCTTGCGGACGGAAGCTACGACCACGTCGCCGATGCTTGCGTATCTGCGCTTGGAGCCGCCAAGAACGCGGATGCACTTGATTTCCTTGGCGCCGGTATTGTCGGCAACCTTCAGATAACTTTCCTGCTGTATCATTATGCTGCCTCCTTACTTAGCCTTCTCTATGATTTCCACGACACGCCATCTCTTGTCCTTGGACAGAGGACGGGTCTCCATCACGCGAACGATATCGCCGATGCCGCAGGCGTTATTCTCGTCATGCGCCTTCAGACGGTAGGTTCTGCCGATGATTTTCTTATAGGTCTTATGTGCGACGCGGTCCTCCACGATGACAACGACGGTCTTATCCATCTTATCGGATACTACCTTGCCAACGCGAGTCTTACGGGAAGTTGTTCTTTCATTATTCATTCTGACTTACCTCCTCACTGCTCGAGTTCTTTCTCGCGGATAACGGTCTTGACTCGTGCAATGTCACGCCGTACAGCGGAAATCTTTACGGGGTTATCGAGATGATTGGTGGCATGCTGCATGCGGAGCATGAAAAGGTCCTTCTTGAGCTCTACGAGCTTCTTCTCGAGATCTGCTACGGACATGGAACGTATTTCATTTGCCTTCATCTTATTCACCACCGTTCTCAGACTCAGCGCCCTTGGCAATTATCTTGGTCTTGCAGGGCAGCTTGTGGCTGGCAAGGCGCAGAGCCTCGCGTGCGACCTCTTCGGGAACGCCTGCGATCTCAAACAGCACTCTGCCGGGCTTAACGACTGCGACCCAGTACTCGGGAGAGCCTTTACCGGAACCCATACGGGTCTCGGCGGGCTTTGCGGTTACGGGCTTGTCGGGGAATATCTTGATCCAGACCTGACCGCCACGCTTGGTGTAACGGGTCATGGCTATACGAGCTGCCTCGATCTGGTTGCTGGTGATCCAGCTCGGCTCGGTGGCCTGGAGGCCATACTCGCCGTATGCAACGAAGTTACCGCGCATTGCTTTGCCCTTCATGCGGCCGCGATGCACTCTGCGGTACTTTACTCTCTTAGGCATTAACATTAGTTGTTGCCTCCTTCCTTTGCGGGAGCTGCCGGACGGGGACCGCGGTTGTAGCCGCCCTGTCCTGCCGGACGCTGGCCGTAGCCGCCCTGACGGCGCTCGCCGCCCTGCTGACGATCACGGTTGTATCCACCCTGACGGCGGTCGCCATTGCGGCCACCGCGGCGGTCGTCGCGACGGCGGCGCTCGCCCTGGGGCTTGTTCATATCCATCACACGGGGAGTCGTGCGCAGAGTCTGGGAAAGGACTTCGCCCTTGTAGATCCAAACCTTAACGCCGATGCGACCGTAAGTGGTGGCTGCCTCTGCAAAGCCGTACTCGATGTCGGCACGGATGGTCTGAAGAGGAATGGTACCGTCGTGGTACTGCTCAACGCCTGCGATCTCGCGTCCGCCGAGACGGCCGGAGCACATGACCTTGATGCCCTTTGCGCCCATACGCATTGCACGGCCCATTGCGTTCTTCATTGCGCGGCGGTGAGAAATACGCTTCTCGATCTGCTGTGCGATGTTCTCTGCTACGAGCTGAGCATTGGTATCGGGGGTGCGGACCTCAACGATGGAGATCGCTACGGGCTTGCCTATCATCTTCTCGACGGACAGGCGGATGCGCTCGATCTCTGCGCCGCCCTTGCCGATAACGACACCGGGTCTGGAGCAGTGGATATAGATGCGTACCTTGTTGGAATCGCGCTCGATCTCGATGGTAGGAACACCGGCGGAATAGAGGGTCTTCTTCAGGTAGTTACGGATGTTGTAGTCTTCAACGATAAGATCGCCGACTTTGTCTGCACGGGCGTACCAACGGGAATCCCAGTCTTTGATAACGCCGACGCGCATGCCATGAGGATTAACTTTCTGTCCCATTTATTCTGCCTCCTTCCTTAGTCTCTCTCAGCCACACAGATGGTGATGTGGCTGGTGCGCTTGTTGATGCGGTACATACGGCCCTGAGCTCTGGGCATGCCGCGCTTGAGGATGGGGCCGCCGGTTGCGTATGCAACTGCAACATAGAGCTTCTCGGGATCCATTTCAAAATTGTTCTCCGCGTTTGCCTTGGCACTGTCAAGAAGCTTGATCATGTACTCGCAGCCTGCCTTGGGGGTATGCTGCATGAGTGCCTTTGCAACGGCGACGTCCTTATTGCGGATCATATCGCAGATGATGCCGACCTTACGGGGAGAAATGCGAGCATACTTGACTTCTGCTCTTGCCATTTTCTTTTCGTCCATGTTCTCTCCTCCTTACTTGCCGGTCTTGCTGCCTGCATGGCCGCGGAAGGTACGGGTGGGAGCAAACTCGCCGAGCTTGTGGCCGACCATATCTTCGGTGACATATACAGGAACATGACGGCGGCCGTCGTGTACTGCGATGGTGTGTCCTACGAAGGACGGGAAAATGGTAGTGGCGCGGCTCCAGGTCTTGAGGACCTTCTTTTCGCCGGCCTTATTCATTTCATCGACTCTCTTCAGAAGCTCGGGAGCTGCGAAGGGGCCTTTCTTAACGCTTCTACTCATTTATCTTTTGCCCTCCTTACTTAGCGTTGCGGCGCTTGACTATGAACTTATCGGTGCGGTTCTTAGTCTTGCGAGTCTTGTAACCGAGTGCAGGCTTGCCCCACGGAGTTACAGGGCCGGGACGGCCGACGGGGGACTTGCCTTCACCACCGCCGTGGGGGTGGTCGCAGGGGTTCATGACGGAGCCGCGGACGGTAGGACGGATGCCCATGTGGCGCTTGCGGCCGGCCTTACCGATGGAGATATTGGAGTGGTCGATGTTGCCGACCTGGCCGATGACCGCGAAGCAGTCAAGGCGGACCTTGCGGTACTCACCGGAGGGGAGGCGAACGGTAGCCATACCGTTTTCCTTAGCCATGAGCTGTGCGGAAACGCCGGCGGAGCGGACGAGCTGAGCGCCCTTGCCGGGGTAGAGCTCGATGTTGTGGATAACGGTACCGACAGGAATGTTTGCCAGAGGCAGTGCGTTGCCCGGCTTAATGTCGGCATTGGGGCTGGATACGACCTTGTCGCCGGCCTTCAGGCCAACGGGAGCAAGGATGTAGCGCAGCTCGCCGTCTTCGTACTTGACCAGAGCGATGAATGCGCTGCGGTTGGGGTCGTACTCGAGGCGAAGAACTTCCGCTTCCATCTCGGTCTTGTTGCGCTTGAAGTCGATAACACGGTACTTCTGGCGGTTGCCGCCGCCCTTATGGCGAACGGTGATGCGGCCGTAGCTGTTGCGGCCGGACTTCTTTTTGAGGACCTCAGTCAGGCTCTTCTCGGGCTTTGCGTGCTTATCAACACCGTCAAAGCCGGAAACTGTCATCTGTCTGCGGGCCGGAGTGGTAGGTCTGTAAGTTTTAATAGACATTCTTTGATCCTCCCCTTATGCCATGTTCTCGAACAGCTCAATGTTCTTGGAGTCTTCGCTGAGCTTTACTATGGCTTTCTTCCAAGAGGCGGTCTTGCCCATGGGGTACGAGCCGGTGCGCTTTGCCTTGCCGTTGACGTTGAGGGTGTTTACCTTGATGACGGTGACGTCGAAGATCTCCTCGATGGCCTTCTTTATCTCGATCTTGGTTGCATCCTTAGCGACTTCAAAAGCGTACTTTTTGATGTCCAGGTCTTCCATGGACTGCTCGGTGATGATGGGGCGAATGATGATATCATAAGCGGTTTTCATCAGGCGTACACCTCCTCGATCTTTGCAAGCGCTGCCTTGGAAACGACGAGCTTGCGGTTATTGAGTATCATATAGGGGCTGAGAATGGTTGCGATGGTGGTGGTGACGCCTGCGAGGTTGCGTGCAGACTTAACTACCTTCTCGTCAACGCTCTCGGTGACGACGAGGGTCTTGCCGGAGACATTGACCGCGTCAAGGAATGCCTTGAAAGTCTTGGTCTTGATCTCATCGACCTTGATATCGTCGATAACTACGATCGCGTCCTCTGCCGCAAGTGCGCTCAGTGCGCTCTTGAGAGCAAGGCGCTTTACCTTCTTATTGAGGGTGTAGCTGTAATCGCGGGGCTTCGGAGCAAACGCTACGCCGCCGTGAGTCCACACGGGAGAACCCTTGTAGCCCGCGCGTGCGCGGCCGGTGCCCTTCTGGCGCCAGGGCTTTGCGGTCGTGTAGCTGACCTCGCCCTTGGTGAGTGCGCTCTGGGTGCCCTGACGGCAATTTGCCAGGTGGTTCTTGACGCTGTCATGAAGGACAGACTTGTTCGGCTCGATGCCGAAGATGGCTGCGGAGAGTTCGATCTCGCCGACCTTCTCACCTGCCATGTTGTATACGTTAGTAATAGGCATTTAAGATACTCTCCTTTCCTTACTTGTTGCGCGCGGAAGCCTTCTGCGGGTTGACACGAGCAGATGCCTTCTGCGGGTTGAGGCTGATGCCAGCGCCCTCGCCCTTCTTGACGGGTGCGATCTTTGCGGTGCTCTTTACATAAACGAGGCCGCCCTTGGGGCCGGGGATAGCGCCGCGGATAACGAGCATGTTCAGCTCAGGATCTACCTGGACGACGTCGAGGTTCTGAACAGTGACCTGATCTACGCCCATGTGGCCTGCGCCGATCTTGCCCTTGAAGATGCGGCTGGGGTCGGTGCCGGAGCCCATGGAGCCTGCGTGACGGTGAACAGGACCGCCGCCATGGCTGGTGGGGGTGCGCTGTGCGCCGTGGCGCTTGATAACGCCCGCGTAGCCGTGGCCCTTGCTGGTGCCGGTAACGTCGACCTTGTCGCCGGCTGCGAAGACGTCTGCCTTCAGAACGTCGCCGACGTTGAGCTCTGCCGCGTTTTCGAGCTTGAACTCTTTAAGATGCTTGAGCATGCCGAGGCCGTTCTTCTTCAGATGGCCGGCTTCGGGCTTGGAGATGTGCTTCTCGGTAACTTCTTCGTAACCGAGCTGGACGGCTTCGTAGCCTTCCTTTTCGACGGTCATCTTCTGAGTCACGACGCAGGGACCTGCCTCGATGACGGTCACGGGGATGACCTTGCCCATTTCGTCGAAGATCTGCGTCATGCCGACCTTCTTGCCGATAATGGCTTTCTTCATTAGATATTTCCTCCTTCGGTTATTGGTTGCCTCGCTTAATCTTTAAAGATCAGAGGCTGGCAACTTAACCCGTCCGCATTCGCAAGTTACGGACTATGGGTCGTTGACTTGGGTTTTGTGGGATTTTGCTTAGAGCTTGATCTCGATCTCAACGCCTGCGGGCAGCTCGAGGGACATAAGAGCCTCGACCGTCTTCTGGGTGGGATTCATCACGTCGATCAGGCGCTTGTGAGTGCGGCGCTCGAACTGCTCACGACTGTCCTTATACTTATGAACAGCGCGAAGGATGGTGACGATCTCGGTCTTGGTGGGCAGGGGGATGGGGCCGGAGACCTGTGCATCGGTGCGCTTTGCAGCCTCAACGATGGTCTCTGCAGCCTTGTCGATCAGCTGATGATCGTAAGCCTTGAGTCTGATGCGGATCATGTTCTTGTTTGCCATTGGTTTTTCTCCTTTTCGTACAGTTTTTGCGGCGTCATTGGGATCGCCTCATGTCCCGTACGGATGAAGCGAAGTTTTTGCACACTCAACCATGTGTATCAAACCCTGTCCGAAAAACAAACCGGCTTTTTCAGCCGGTCTGATACCGTACAGGTGATATACACCATGTGCAGTACGCTTCAGCCGCCCGATTGTGTACCGAAAATGGCGTCGGTACCGGACATACTCCACGGAAGTTACCTCGATTTTCGAGCAATCTCCCGCTTCATCGCATAATACGCCCGTCAGCAACGCACAGGCGCTTTAATAGAATATCAAAACTCCCCCTATATGTCAAGGGGGAGTTTTGTGATTTTCGCAGAAATTTCGGCCTTATTTTTGTGAAATCGGCTCAAATCAGCTCGAATGCATTTCCTCTTCCAGCTCGTTTGCCATATCAAGCAGCTTTTTCGCCAGCTCATAGAGCTTTTCGCCCTCAGGCGTGAGCCCGACGACGCGGTTATCGCGGCTTATAAGCCGCACGCCGAACTCTTGCTCGAGCGCGGAAACGGCGCGGGACATCGTGGAGTGGCTGAGGTACAGCCGCTCCCCTGCTCTGGTATAGTTCTTCTCCTCCGCCACAGCGGTGAAGGCGCGCAGTTGATCCAGTTCCATATCAATAATTAAATGTATAGGGCAAGAGTTCTTTCAGCTTGTAGCTGACATATCTTCCGTCGGCCTTGCAGCAGAGTATCTCCAGCTCGCCGTCATTGAATTCGGACAAAAACTGGCGGCATGAGCCGCAGGGCATGCAATAATTTTGACTCTCGGCGTAGATGGCAAGACGCACATAGTCCCGATATCCCTCGCTTATAGCCTTAACGCAGGCGGTGCGCTCGGCGCATATCGTGTCGCCCAGGGCGGCATTTTCGACGTTGCAGCCTGTGAACACTCGACCACCGCGGCATTCGAGTGCCGCGCCGACTGCGAACTTGGAATAAGGAACGTATGCTCTGCCGGACGCCTCTCTCGCGATCGCCAAAAGCTCCTTATCTGTCATAAGACACCTCTCCGTTTCTCAATTTTTTGTCGTATCCTCTGATTTTTTTACACTTTCGATCTTAACTGTCCAGTTTTCGATATTGCACAGCGGGTTGTTCTCGTTTGCTTTCGCGCCCTCGATAACGCCGCGGTGGCTTACAAGCTGGTGCCGCTCAAAGATAAGCGGCACGATATACGCTTTGTTTGCGATGTACGCACACATATTGTCGCAGGCAGTCTTTCTGTCGCTGTCTCCGGCTGAAAGATAGGCTGTGATGAGCTCGTCAAGCTGAGTATCGCTAACCGCACCGTAGTTTAGCGAGGCACCGGGTGAGAGGAGCTTGCTCAGGTCAAAGTCGCCGTTCAAGCGCACCTCACAATAGCACATATCGTAGTTTCCGGCTTCGAGCAGCTTTTTGTAATTATCCCAATCCTGCTTGTTGACCGTAACTTGCAAGCCGATGCTCTTCATATCTTCGGCGAACTTCTTAGCCGCGTTGACCTTTACGGTGCTGCCGCTGTAAACGAGGAAATTGAGGTCAAACTTTACAAGCGTCTCGCCGTTTTTAATCTCAAGAAAGCCGTCGCCGTCATAGTCCTTCATTCCGGCGTTTGTGAGCATCTCCTGAACCTTATTAAGCCCATAGTTGAACTGCCTTGCGTAGCTTTCGTTATACAAGCTGCTGCCCGGATTTATCGGCAGATTTGCCGCCGATGCGTATCCGCCGAGCTGGCTGACGATATAGTCCCGGTCAAAGGCGTAGTTCATCGCAAAGCGCAGAAAATCGTTTTTGAAATCCGCACTGTAGGAGTTGAAAATGATATAGTGCATATTCGTCGTGTTATAGCTGCGAATATCGTTTGCACTGCCGTAACCGACGTTTGTCGGTGAGCTCGGGTCGTTGAGCACGATGTCGATGAGTGAATCGGCAAAGGCCGAGATCGTCTCCTCAGTTCCGACATACTCCTTAAGATATATCGTCTTGAGCGGCAGAGTAGCCGCGTTTTTGTACTTTGAAAACGCTGTAAGGCTGTTGTAGTCGTCCGCGTACTGGTAAGGTCCCGAGCCTCCGGGATAGGTCTGGTTTCCGGTACCGTACTGGATAACAGGGATGCTCAGCAGCGCCGGAAAAAGCATGTTTTTCTTAGAGAGATTGACCGTAACGGTCTCCGAATCCGTTGCCGAGCAGCCGGCAACATAGCTCAGGCGGCCCTTGAAGCGATCCGTGCGCGTGGCAAGCTGGATCGAGTAGGCCACATCCGTCGCCGTCAGCGCGGCGCCGTTATGGAACGTATGTCCCGACGCGACCTTGAGCGTCCAGTGCGAGCCGTCCTCAGTCGACCATTCGCTGACAACATTCGGCTGGACCGCAAAGCTGTTATCGACCTCTACGATATTTTCATACACGAGGCAGCACACAAGCTGATTGTTCGTGTTCGTCGCGATGAGCGGATTCATGCTGTAGCTCTTATTGCAGTTGAGCGTGAAAACATCATCGGCCGCAACGGTCTGCGCCTGCTTATCGACACCGGCGCTCTGGCCTTTAACATAATCATCTTTTTTATCGTCGGCCGTGCCGCAGGCCGCAAGCGATAGAACCGTAAGCAGCGCAAGCACAAGCGCGATTGCTCTTTTTATCTTTGACATTCAGGGCACCTCAAAGTACGATCGCCGCCGCCATACTGCCGCGGACGCCGTCAGTTGCGCGATGCGACCAGTATTTCTGCGGAAGGCACATCGTGCACTCTGTTGACACGTCGATGTTTTCATATTTAAGGCCAAGCTGCATGAGTCTGCGCGCATTCGCGCCGCGAAGGTCAACATGCGTTTTGCCGTTGGGCTTTTTCTCGAAAAGTCCGTCGGTCTCGCCGCCGAGATAGCTTTCGACCGCCGCGGGAACATCATCGTCGCATTCAAAGCAGCATTTACCGATGCTTGCGCCGATCGCCGCATGGATATTTGCGGGACTTGCCCCGAGAGCACACATTTTTTCGACCGCCGCACCGAGGATATCCTTCACGCTGCTCTTCCAACCACAGTGTACTGCCGCGACGACCTCCGCTTCGGGGTCATGCATGAGCACCGGCACGCAGTCGGCAATGTAGATCATAAGCGGCAATCCCTTGACATTCGTGACAAAGCCGTCGCACTCAATACGCGCATCCGAGCCCACTGTGTACCGGTCAGACTCGGTTGCGAGATACACTATACGGCCGTGAACCTGCTTTGTGACGACAAAATCGTCGGCATTGCAGCCCATTATTTCACCTGCGAGACGGTAGTTTTCACGAACAGCAGCATCGTCGTCGCCGCGGTTCACGCCAAGATTCCACGACGCAAATACGCCTTCACTAACGCCGCCGATACGCGTTGTGAACATGTGCTTTGCGCTTATCTTATCCGATGTCATGTATACGCAGCCGTGCTGCCTGTTTTCAGTAAATGCCATTATATTTCCTCAGTCGTTTCTGCCGCAGCATTCCTTATATTTAAGTCTGCGCGAGCCGTCGGCCTTCATCTTGCCGCAGGGGCAGGGATCGTTGCGGCCGGGCTTCGGAGCCTTCTTGATAGGCTTTTTCTTCGGAGCTTCGCCGCCGACATTGGCCGCCATATTTTTGGCAACGGCCTTACGCTCGAGCGTCTGCTCTTTACGGACGCGGACAGTGTAAATTCTGCGTACCGTCTCTTCACGGATGCCGTTTATCATGGCCTCGAACATATCATAGCCTTCGCGCTTATAAGCGTCGATAGGCTTTACGTTGCCGTAACCGCGCAGACCGATGCCGCGCTTGAGCTCAGCCATAGCGTCGATATGATCCATCCAGTATTCGTCAACAACACGCAGCATGATAACTCGCTCGATCTCGCGCATGACAGGCTGACCGTCGGGAGATACGCCGAACTCCTCCTCGCGCTTTGCGTAGACCTGCTTTGCGATATCATACACACGGTCGATGATATTCTGCGCCTTGGGAGTACCCTTGAAATCTTCCATTTTAACAGCGCCCTTGGGCAGGAAGAGCTTTTCAAAGGGAGCGATGACTTCAGATAAATGCTCGTCGTTTTCCGGCGTGCCGCCGTGCAGAGCATCGTTTATGCTGCCGGCAATGAAGTCGTAGATCATCTTGTCGATGCTCTCATGCAGATCTTCGCCGTCAAGGACCTTACGGCGCTCATCATAAATGATATTGCGCTGCTGGTTCATAACGTCATCGTATTCAAGCACGCTCTTACGGGTCTGGAAGTTGCGGCTTTCGACGGTTTTCTGTGCCTGCTCGATGGCGTTGGAAAGCATTTTGTGGTCAAGCGGCGTATCCTCGTCAACGCCGAGCGACTCCATCATATTGCTCATGCGCTCGGATCCGAACAAACGCATAACATCGTCGGTCAATGCAATATAGAAGCGGCTCTCGCCGGGGTCGCCCTGTCGGCCCGCACGGCCTCGCAGCTGGTTATCGATACGGCGGGACTCATGACGCTCGGTACCGAGGATAAACAGTCCGCCGACAGCCTTGACTCTTTCGGCCTCCTCGTCGCAGACGGCTTTGTGCTCCTTGAGCTTTTCGGCGTACAGCGCACGAGCCTTGAGTATCTCCTCATCGTCGGTATCTGCATAACCGGTAGCATCTGCAATGACCTCCTCGGCAAAGCCCGCCTTACGCAGATCGTTCTTCGCGAGGTACTCGGCATTACCGCCGAGCATGATATCGGTACCACGTCCGGCCATGTTCGTTGCAATGGTGACAGCACCGAGCTTACCGGCCTGCGCAACGATCTCAGCCTCCTTCTCGTGGTGCTTTGCGTTGAGGACATTGTGCTTTATGCCGCGAGCCTTGAGGAGCTTCGAGAGATACTCGCTCTTTTCAATTGATATAGTACCGACCAGAACGGGCTGCCCCTTATCATGGCAGGCAATTATCTGCTCGATTATCGCGCGATCCTTGCCGGCCTCGGTCTTATAGACAACGTCGGGCCAGTCTATACGCGCAACGGGCTTGTTGGTCGGGATCTCGACTATGTCGAGCTTATAGATTGAGGCGAACTCCTCTTCCTCCGTGACAGCCGTACCGGTCATACCGGAGAGCTTATCGTAAAGTCTGAAATAGTTCTGGAACGTGATCGTCGCAAGAGTCTTGTTCTCGCGCTGAACGTCGACATGCTCCTTTGCCTCGATGGCCTGATGCAGGCCTTCGCTGTAGCGGCGGCCGAGCATGATACGGCCGGTGAACTCATCGACAATAAGCACCTCACCGTCCTTGACGACGTAGTCGATATCACGCTTCATGATACCGTGCGCGCGCAGCGCCTGATTTATATGGTGAGTGAGGGTCGAGTTTTCGATATCGGCATAGTTTTCAAGGCCGAAAGCGCGCTCTGCCTTGGCGATGCCGCGCGCAGTCAGCGTTGCGGTACGCGCCTTTTCATCGACGATGTAGTCCGCGTCGAGGTTCTCGTCCTCTTCCTCCTTGGAATCGGTTGAGGCGTAAACTTTTTTCTTGAGACCGGCGACAAAATCGTTTGCCTGGCGGTAAAGATCGGTGCTCTCATCACCCTGACCGGAAATAATGAGCGGCGTTCTCGCTTCATCGATGAGGATCGAGTCGACCTCGTCGACAATGGCAAATGCGTGGCCGCGCTGGACGCGGCTTTCCTTATAGATCGCCATGTTGTCGCGCAGATAGTCGAAGCCCATCTCGTTATTCGTGCCGTAGGTGATATCGGCAGCGTATGCCGCCTTGCGTTCCTCGTTATCGAGGCCGTGGACGATAAGACCGACATCAAGTCCCATAAATCTGTGCACCTTGCCCATCCACTCGCTGTCGCGTCGGGCGAGGTAGTCGTTGACAGTAACGATATGTACGCCATTGCCGGCAATTGCGTTTAGGTAGGCGGGCATGACCGCAACGAGGGTCTTGCCTTCGCCGGTCTTCATCTCGGCGATGCGTCCCTGATGCAGGACTATGCCGCCGATGAGCTGGACGCGGAACGGCTTCATGCCGAGGACGCGCCACGCGGCCTCACGCACCGCGGCAAAGGCCTCGGGCAGCATGGAGTCGAGATCCTCACCGTTATCGTAGCGGTTCTGGAACTCGGCGGTCTTTGCGCGCAGCTCGGCATCGGAAAGTGCCTGCATCTGCGGCTCGAGCGCCTCTATCTTATCGACGATGGGGTATATTTTTTTAAGTTCATGATCGGTATGGCTGCCGAAAAGTTTACTGAAGAAACCCATATTCATTGCCTTTCGTATGTAAAGATAATTTCACAAGATAAGCTGACGGGAGCCGAACACCTACCGGTTTTGACAGGCTGATTTTTACTCATGCTGCGTTAAAACCCTTGAAAATACGGAAGTATTCCCTGCGGGCTTTGCCTTGCCTGAGCAAAAATCAGCTCTGTCAAAACTGCAAAGCACCTGTCGGCAGACAATTTTCAGGTGATTTTCGGCTTTCTTTGATGCAGATGGGCTGGCGCCCATCAAAAAGAAAAAGGCGAAAAGCGCCGAAAAGGGACGGTGACAGGCGGCAGGGGCTCGGCTTCTGTCAGCTTAGATTTTAACACATAATTGTGAATAAAAAAAGTCCTGCGGCATGGCTTTTTATGTCTTTTCGTGACTTTTTGCGCGCTGTAGCTCAGGCGCTTGTTATTTTCGCGGCCATTTGTTATAATGACCGCATCATGTGAAAAGAGGTATCTCCCTTTGGATTTCAAAAAAATCACACTTTCGGACGTCGGCGCACTGCGCCCGTACCTGCGCGCACAATATCGCTCGTGCGACTACTCGGTGCTGGGCGTGTTCATGTGGGCCGACAGATTCGGTTACGAATACAAAATATCGGACGGAATACTATTTATGCGCGAAAGATCGCGCCTTGGCGACGGATACGACTATTTGCTGCCGCTGGGCAATGGGAGTCTGCGCGAGCGCGTCCGGGCACTGCGCAAGGCCGTCGGCGGCAAGCTTACCATGAGTCTTGTTCCCGAAGACGCACTGCCCGAGCTGCGGCAGGAGTTTGAGTTCACCGCCGTCGAGGAGCCGGACATAGCCGACTACATGTACAAGGCTGAGGATCTGGCCTACCTCGCCGGGAAAAAATACAGCAAAAAGCGCAACCTCATCCACCAGTTTGAAAAGCTCTACCCCGACTGCCGTCTTGAGCCGATCACGCCCGAGAACGCGCATCGGATCGCCGAGTGCTGCGCGCACGACTGGTCCGACACCGGGCTCAGCGAGCTGGCCATGTACGAAAACGACCACACGCGCGAGGTGCTCGACGATTTTGCCGCCTACGGCTGCACGGGCTATGCGCTGTATAACGGCGACGATATCGCGGCATTCTGCATCGGCGAGGTGATGGGCGACACTCTGATCGTACACATTGAAAAGGCCAAGCGCGAATACAAGGGCGCGTTCCAGATGATAAACTGCATGTTCGCGAAAACGGAGCTCGAAAAATGCGGCGTACAATTCATCAACCGTGAGGACGACGTCGGCGACGAGGGACTGCGTCAGGCAAAGCAGTCGTACTTCCCGGCGTATATGCTGAAAAAGTTCAGGCTCAGCTATGAATAACTACAAACTCACCCTGAGCTACGACGGCACGCGATACCGCGGCTGGCAGCGCCAGGGCAACACGGAAAACACAATACAGGCAAAAGTCGAGGGCGCGCTTTCGCGCATTCTCGGCCAGAGCGTCGAGGTCAGCGGCTCGGGGCGTACAGACGCCGGAGCGCACGCGCGGATGCAAGTCGTATCGTTCCGCGCGGCAACGGAGCTCACGGTGCAGGAAATTCTATCTCGGCTGCGTATCTCGCTGCCGGAGGACATCGCGGCAAATGATCTGACGATCGCCGCGCCGAGATTCCACGCGCGTCTGAGCTGCGTCGGGAAAACGTACATTTACCGAGTTCAAAACAGCGAGGTGCCGAACGTTTTCGAGCGCAAATTCATGTACCGCGTCAGCGAGGCGCTGGACGTTGCCGCGATGGAGAGTGCCGCGAAAATTTTGCTCGGCGAGCACGATTTTACGGCGTTTCAGTCGAATAAGCGCATGAAAAAATCCGCCGTGCGGCGGATAGATGCGATCGATATTACACGGCACGGCGAGGAGATACGCTTCACCGTTTCGGGCAACGGATTTTTGTACAACATGGTGCGAATAATCGTCGGAACGCTTCTCGAGGCGGGCGCGCATCGGATGAGCGCCGAGGATGTGAGGTACGCGCTGGATTCAAAGGTGCGCGAAAACGCGGGGCCGACCGTCCCGGCGCAGGGTCTATGCCTGTGGGAGATTTTCTATTAGCGCATATTATTTCAAAAGCTCCCCTTGTGTGGGGAGCTTTTTTAGTGGCGGTTTTGATAGTACCGATACGCTTCTGAAAAACACCTCATCCGTCGGCTCCGCCGACACCTTCCCCTCAAAGGGGAAGGCAAGGGCAACAGCTTCTACTCAAGGGGAAGGCAATTGGGATGCGGCGCAGGTCTCGGGCGCGTTTGCCTTCCCCTCGCGAAGCCGGAGGGGAAGGTGGCACCGTCAGGTGACAGATGAGGTGTCACCAGATCATTTGCCGTCAGGCAAACTCCTTATAAAGCGGTGGAAACCATGTAAAACAGTCGGTAATGTCCGCCGCGCCGGTTTCGCCGGAACTCCCCTCAAGGGGAAGGCATGGGGTGCGGCGGTTTCGCCGGCAGTTTCGATACCGGGCACCGGCAATATGCGTATCCGCGGCTGCGTCAATGCGCCTCTAAAAAAATCACAACGCCGCAGTGGGGTTACCACTGCGGCGCTGCTTTTATGCAACATAACGAATAGTTATAACAAGAGACAAGTTAATTAAATCTCTAAGCTTCGTTAGAATTGCGGATTATTACTTGGATGCGCGGTAGATGAAGGTGACAGCCTGGCCACGAGTGCAGGTATCGTTGGGAGCAAACGTGGTTGCGGTCTTGCCAGCGGTGATCTCGTTTGCAACTGCCCATGCAACTGCGTCGTAGCAGTAGGAGCCGGCTGCAACGTCGGTGAAGTTCACGTCAGCCTCAACCTTCTCAGCGCCGGAAGCGCGGAACAGGAAGGTCACGATCTGGCCACGAGTGCAGATTGCATTCGGGCTGAAGGTGGTTGCGGTGGTGCCGGCAGTGATCTTCTTCTCTACTGCCCACATGATGGCATTGTAGAACTCGCTGTCCTTGCTTACGTCGGTGAACGGGTTTACTACGTCAGCGGAAACCTCGGGGGAACCTGCTGCGCGGTACAGGAAGGTAACGATCTGTGCACGAGTGCAGCCGTCGTTGATGCCGAAGGTGTCGGCAGTCTTGCCTGCGGTTACGCCCTTGTCTGCTGCCCAGATGATTGCATCGTAGTAGGGGCTGGTCTTCTCAACGTCCTTGAACGGGTTGACAACAGGTGCTACATAGTCGGGATCAGCTGCGCCGCAGCGGGTGCACTTGCCATCCTTGAAGTCGTGGCCGAGTGCAGGAACAACTTCCTGAGCGGTGAGAACTTCGCCGCAGACGGAGCACTTGGAGCCAGCGGTCAGGCCGGTCTCGGTGCAGGTTGCTGCAACTGCTGCAACTTCCTCAGGAGTGTGACCAGCAGCCTTGACTACTTCGCCAGCCTTGAGGACCTTGCCGCACCACTTGCAGACGGAATCGCCGGTGTAGCCGTCTTCAGTGCAGGTTGCTGCCTTAACGTTGACGGGATCGCCAGCGGTGTGAGGAACTGCGGGAACGCGCTCAGCAATATCAAGAACCTCATTGCATGCTGTGCATACATAAGCGGTCAGACCAGTGTTTTTGCAGGTAGGTGCAACAATGTCAACGAGCTTGACATTTGCTGCGCCGAAATAAAGATCGCTATGGATAGTTGCAGGAATTGCAACTGCAGTGCCCTGATGGTGATTGCAACCCTCGCGAGTGCAGATGTAGTAGTTGCTGCAAGTCCAGCCGATCTCAGTGCAGGTAGGAGCCTTGGACTCTATCTTCTTGAGCTGGTGGTCAAGTGCCGGAGTCTCTTCTCCTGCTGCAACCAGGCTCCAATTGCCCTTAATGACCTTGTAAGTATCGCCGGTGTAGCCCTTGACTTCGCAGGTAGCAGCTATCTTGTTCAGAACGAAGAGATCGCCTTCAACATAATTAGCAACGTTGGGAAGTCTCGTGCCTTCATTGGGATAGTATGCAGAATATGCAATAGTTTTGCCGCCGAAGTCCTTGTCACCGCAATCCCTGCAGGTCCAAACATCGGTCTTGCCGTCATGCTTAATGCCCTTATTGTCAATGTAAGGTGCATAGCCAGCCTGCTTAAGATCCATCTTGTGGACTTCATTCAGACCCGGAAGGGGAGCACCCGCAACTTTGTCGCCGCAGTCGGGGCAGTATTTGTCGCCAGAGTAGCCTGCTCCATCAATGACATTGCCTTTTTTGTCGTATTCAGCATAGCTGGTTTGAGAAACGCTGGTGTACGGCATTACCGTGACAGAGCCGTCTTCATTGACAACTACTCCACCATTAATGGTATTTGCATGAGTCGGCTCAACAGCTGCTCTGTAGGTGAGAACACTGTCAACATAGCCAACTTGACCACCATGAAGCTCATCAACCTTCCAAGTATCTACATATACATCCTTGGTCGGAGTGACGTAAGCATCCTTGCTCTCATGACCAGGATTGGTGGGGTTAAACTGCTTCATAACTGCATCACGAGCCGCAGTGGTAACGTCACTTTCTTCCTTGCCGTAGTAGAGGTAGTACGCTGCGCCGTGGAAGTTGTCATTTTCGCCATAGTAGCCAACTACGAGCTCAGGCTCGCCGCACTTGTCGCAGACAGTGTAGCCCCAGCCGGGTTCCTCGCAAGTAGGAGCCTGCTTCACAACGAACTTGGTGTAAGAATGACCAACGTTCTTCCAGCTGATCTGAAGTGCATCAGCAGCTGCAGTGCCGCAAACAGGGCAGTAAGTAAGCTTGATGCTGGGCTTGTCGCAGGTAGCAGCCTGCAGCTCAACAGTCTTGGTGCTGTGGCGGAGGCAGATATCACTTGCCTCTGCGAACGGTGTGACCTTAAGGTCCTTGAGTATTACGTTATGGTCTTTAGTGCTATCGCTGTTGCAATACTCAAACTCGATGCCGGGCTGCTTCTTAGCAGCGTCAACGGCGATGTTGACGGACAGAACATCACAATTCGCATGGGCGCCGTCTGCCATTGCAACAGCCGGAACCAGAGATGCAATCATGAGAACAGCCATCAGCATGCTCAACAGTCTCTTTTTCATTTTCTCTTGTTTACCTCCGTTTAAGATATTGGGTTGAAAAAGTTTTGTCAAATACGCTTGAATACGGACGTAAATCCACTTCAAACATATTTTTCTTGATTATAGCATACGCTACGGCATGTTTCAAGCATTTTTAATAATTTTTTTGGTGGCAAATTGATGTAATATGGTTGCAATTCGGTTGCAAATTTGGGTGGCGTGGTGGGTGGTGGAGGGCGCAAACGAGGCCACCTCATCCGTCGGCTTCGCCGACACCTTCCCCTCAAGGGGAAGGCAAAACGCAGGCTACGCCTGCAAGTGAATAGTGAATAAATAATAGTGAATAAGTGTGGTGTGCGCAAAGCGCACGGATTTGATTTCACCTCATCCGTCGGCTCCGCCGACACCTTCCCCTCAAGGGGAAGGCAGGGGCAATAGCTTTCACTCAAGGGGAAGGCATGGGGGCGCGGAGGTGTTGTCGGGCGCGTTGCCTTCCCCTAGCGGAGCGTGAGGGGAAGGTGTCACCGTCAGGTGACGGATGAGGTGTTATTAAATCATTTGCCGTCAGGCAAACACTCCTTTATATGAATCAATATATCCGTGCACACGCCCTCAAAGTTTCGCATCACATCAAGATTAGAATATCGGCACACAGTAAGGCCCAAGCCGTGCAGGTACTCGTCCCGCTCGGCATCTTTGGCCTTGCCGTCCTCTTCACAATGCTGCGAACCGTCGAGCTCTATGACAAGCTTTGCCCGCGCACAATAGAAATCCACTATGCAGCGGCCTATGACCTTTTGACGGTTGAAAGTGATCGGCTGGAGCTTCAAAAAATCATACCACAGCCGGCGTTCTTCTTTTGTCATATTTTTACGCAGCTGCTGCGCGAATTTGGTAAGTTCGGCATTGTTGCGGTTCATAGGTCACCTCGATTTTTTCACCTCATCCGTCGGCTCTGCCGACACCTTCCCCTCAAGGGGAAGGCAATGGCAACAGCTTCTACTCAAGCGGAAGGCAATACTCACTTCCTCCACGTTTCGGGGGCAAATAGGATCAGCATCGGGAATATCTCAAGGCGACCGAGGAACATGTCAAAGCACAAAACCGCTTTGCTCAGGATGTTCAGGCTCGACACGCCCATGGTGAAGGTGTTCGAGTCGATGCCGTAGCCTACGTTGCTGAGGCTCGAAATGCCGGCAAGCATGCCGTCGCCGATCGTCAGTCCGTCGAGCGACAGCACAACGCCCGTCAATATGACCGCCATGGAGTAGGCCACCGCAAAGCTGCCGACCGCGGACACAGTGTCCTCCTCGACGATCTCACCGTCAAGGTGGATCAGGTGCACCGAGTTCGGCGTGACGGTACGCGCGATGGCACGGTAAGTGCTCTTGCCGAGGATCATCACGCGCGACAGCTTCATGCCGCCGCCGGTGGAGCCCGACATCGGGCCCGTTATCATGAGGACCGTCAGCATCGCCCACACGAACGGCGACCAGAACTCCGCGTCAATGGAGACGTAGCAGGTCGTGCTGATGATGGAAATGACCTGAAACAGCGTATGGTGGATGCCCTGACCGACGCTTGAGAATTTCGATGCGGTGTCGATACCCATGAGCAGCGCCACGCCAAGGACGACAAACACGAACGTGCGCAGCTCACGGCTGCGGCGGATGCGCAGAAATTCACGCGCAACGGCGCAGTAAAACAGGCTGAAGCTCATGCTGCACAGCGTCATGAAAACAAGCGTCACGTTCTGTGCGTAGGCGCCGTAGGACGCCATACTGTCGTTGCGCACGCAGAAGCCGCCGGTTGAGACCGTGCTGAGCGATATGTTCACGCAGTCGAAAAGCGGTATGCCGCCGAGCAGCAGCAGGATGATCTGCGCAACAGTCATTACTATATATATTTCGTACAGCAGCTTTGCCGACTTCTGCATCCTCGGCACGAGCTTTGCCGCCATCGGCCCCGGGAACTCCGCGCGCAGCAGGAACATCGAGCCGCCCTCGCGCGCGACCGGCGCGATAGCCAGCAGAAACACCAGCACACCCATGCCGCCGATCCAGTTGGTGACGCTGCGCCAGAGCAGTATTGCACGCGGCGCGGCCTCCACATCGTCGATGATCGTCGCGCCCGTGGTCGAGAAGCCGGAGACCGTTTCAAATACCGCGCCCGAGATGCTCGGGATCACGTCCGAAACGTAAAACGGCACCGCACCGAACAGGGAGATGATGATCCACGCCAGCGCGACCGTCACAAAGCCGTCGCGCGCGCCGAGCGGGCGATCCTTGCTGCGGATAAGGCCGCAGGGCAGACCGACTATCAGCACTGCCGCGATGGCGACGGCAAAACCGCGCATCGCCGAATAGTCGCCGTCGGCAACAGCAAGCGCGAACGGCGGCAGCATGAACGCCGCTTCGATGCACAATATGACGCCTATTGTTTTTCTTATCGTTCCAATATTCATTACGCAAATATGTCGTTGAGGTCGAGGATCTCGCGCCCCGCAGTCGTGACGATGACGACCGTATCACCGGCCGAAAGCGTGTCGCGGCCGCCGGGGATGATGATCTTGCCCATGTGGTTTATGCAGACGATCAGTATGCCGGGCTTGAGCTTTATGTCCATAAGCGTCTCGTGCAGGTGCTCGGTCGAGTCGGTCACGGCAAATTCCAGCGCCTCCGCGCCGCCGTCGGCTATGCGGTGGATGGTGAGCACCGCGCTGCCGCCGGTGTTCTCCATTGCGCGGACATAGCGGATGATGGCGTAGGTCGACAGGCTCTTGGGGCTTATCAGACTGTCCGCGCCTCGGTCGCCGAGTATCTCGCCGTACTCAAGGCGGTTTATCTTCGTCAGCAGCTGCGGAACGCCGACCTTGCGCGCGAACATGCCGATGATGATGTTCTCCTCGTCCATGTTCGTCAGCGGCAGCACCGCGTCCATCTGCCGTATGTTGTGCGTTTTCAGCACCGCCTGGCTCGAGCCGTCCGAGCAGATGACGCTCATCTCCGGGTACTTCTCGGCGAGGTACTCGCACCTTGCGCGCTTCATCTCGATAAGCTTTATGCTCGTGCCGGTCTTGATGAGCATCGGCGCGAGGTACTCGGCGATCCTGCCGCCGCCGACGATGAGCACGTTTTTGCTCTTTTTGCTGCGCAGCCTGAGCTCGTGCGTGAGCTCAACGAGCGAGGCCGCCGGAGCGGTGACGTAGATCTTATCGCCCTTGCGCAGGACGAAGTTACCGTCGGGGATGAACACCTTTTCGTCACGCAGCACGGCGCAGATGAGGACGTGGACTTTTATTTTTTTTCGCAGGTCGGCAAGCCGCAGCCCGTCGAGCGGGCTTCCCTCGGCGATGAAGAGCTCAACGATCTCGGCCTTGCCCTCGGCAAAGGTATCACGCTTTATAAATGCGGGTATCTGGAGGAGACGGTATATCTCCTTTGCGGCCAAAAGCTCGGGGTTTATGGTCATGGACAGGCCGAGCTCGGACTTGAGGACGTAAAGCTGCTCGGTGTACTCAAGGTTGCGCACGCGCGCTATCGTGTTCCTGCAGCCGAGCTTACGCGCAACAATACACGCGAGCATGTTCAGCTCGTCCTGCGCCGTGACGGCGATGAGCAGGTCGCTCTCGTCGACATTCGCCTCGCGCTGGATTGATATCGCCGCGCCGTTTCCGCACAGTGTCATGACGTCCAGCGTGTCCGACAGGAGCTTTACCTTGTCCTTGTCGATATCCACGACCGTTATATCGTGATTTTCGTTTGTCAGCTCCTCGGCAAGCGAGTAGCCTATCTTGCCCGCGCCGACTATTACGATCTTCATTTGCCTATCCTCTCTGAAACAACTGTTTATATCAGGCTAACGCTGATTTTTACCAACTTTATATATTAACACATACTTTACAGCTTAGCAATAGCTGACTGGGGCCGACCCCCTGCCGCCTTGTGTCAGCGCCCCTTTTCGGCGCTTTCCTCCTTTTTCTCTTTGACAATACCGCCGCGGCGCACCCAGTCGATTGTGTAGTCGGCGAATTTGCGCGTGGCGGGGCTGTTGCGGCTGGTTTCCGTTATGGCAAGGCCGATAATGCGCTTTGAGGGCGGAACGAGCTCCTTTATTACTATATCGTCGTGACGGCCTTTCAGCAGCAGCTCGGGCATTATGGATATGCCGAGTCCCTTTTCGACCATTGCGATTATGGCGTAGTCGTCCTTCGTGGAAAAACGGATGTTCGGCTTTATTCCGGCGGCGGCGAGGGCGCGGTTCGCGTCGTGGTTTGATTCCTCCAAAAGCGTTATGAACGCCTCCGTCTCGCATTCGACTAGCGGGAACTTGGGATACGACTCAAACTTATGCCCGTGCGGGAGTATGGCCAGCAACCTATCCTCCATCAGCGGTATGCACTCGCATCTGAGCTTCGTCGGAACGTTTACAAAGCCGAGGTCGATGCTTCCCTCCTCTATCCAGCGCTCAACGTCATAATAGTCGCCGTTTAAGAGCTTCAAATCGACATTCGGATAGTCGTACTGAAATTCCTTTATAACGCCGGGCAGCCAGTGGACGGCGACGGAGGTGAACGCCCCGATGCGCACGGTGCCGGAATCCAGACCGCGAATAGCCGAGGCGGTCTGCCTAAGCTGCTCTTCATAGTTGAGCATACCACGCACAGAGGGCATTATGCGCTCGCCGTCGTCGGTGAGCTTAACTCCCGCGCGAGAGCGCGTTATGACCGCAAAGCCGAGCTCGGCTTCCAAATTATTAATAGTATGGCTGACCGCCGATTGTGTGCAGCCGAGAGCATCCGCCGCCCGTGTGAGGCTGCCGAGCTCCACGACCTTGGCCAGTGTCTCGTATTTTGAAATGCTCATTGCTATCCTCCGAGCGTTTTACATGAATTTTGTTCATGTTAACATGAAAATTATTAGGCACAGTAATAGTATACCCAGATTTTTTGAAAAATCAAGTTATTTTCGCAAACTTTCGCCTTGCAATGCATTTTTTGCGAGTCTATAATGCAAACATCGTTCAAAAATGATTGGAGAGAGAAACATGTCAGGTAATATTATTTGTATTCTGATCGCCATTGTCGTCTACCTCGTCGGTATGGTAGCTATCGGCGTTTACTATTCCAAGGGGCAGTCCGACGCGCACGAGTTCTATCTCGGCGGCCGCAAGCTCGGCCCTATCGTCACGGCGCTTTCCACCGAGGCTTCGGACATGAGCGCGTATCTGCTCATGGGTGTTCCCGGTCTTGCGTTCTTCTGCGGCGTTGCGGAAGCTAGCTGGACGGCTATCGGCCTCGCAATAGGCACTTACCTCAACTGGCTGTTCGTCGCAAAACGCCTGCGCCGCTACTCGGTACGTCTCGGCGCTCTTACCCTGCCCGAGTACATATCCAAGCGTTTCTATGACGACACCAAGCTCATCGAGCTGATTGGCGCTATCACGATAATCGTGTTCTATGTTCCCTACACCGCTTCCGGCTTCTCGGCCTGCGGCAAGCTGTTCGGAACTCTGTTCGGCTTCGACTACGTTCCCACGATGATAATCAGCGCAGCTGTCATCGTGGCCTATACCGCATGCGGCGGCTTCAAGGCTGCATCGGTAACGAGCCTTGTTCAGAGCCTCATCATGGTCTTTGCGCTGGCAGTTGTCCTTATCTTCGGAATCAACTCCGTCGGCGGCTGGGAGCAGGTCGTCGCAAACGCGAAGGCTATCCCCGGCTACCTGAGCTTCACCGCCTCCACCAACATCATGGCCGCCGAGGCAGGCGAGTTCGGAACGCTCAAGATCATCTCCACCCTTGCATGGTCGCTCGGCTACTTCGGTATGCCCCACGTCATCCTGCACTTCATGGCTATCGAGGATGAGCACAAGCTCAAGCTCAGCCGCCGTGTAGCTACCATTTGGGTCGTCGTTTCCCTGTCCGTCGCGGTCATCATCGGTATCGTCGGCTACTCCATGGCCAAGGAGAACATCGTCACCATGTTCGGCGACGCATCCTCTGCCGAGTCTCTGATCGTCTCCATCGCGGCAGTCCTGTCCGAGTACGGCGCATTCTTCGCCATTCTCGCCGGTCTTGTCCTTGCCGGTATTCTCGCAGCGACCATGTCCACCGCCGACGTTCAGCTTTTGGCTGCGGCAAGCGCCATTGCGCAGAATATCATCCGCGGCGTGTTCGGCATTGAGCTGAGCGACAAGAAGAGCATGGTCGTCGCCCGTGTGACCGTTCTGTGTGTTGCTATCTGCGGCGTACTGTTCGCGCTTGATCCCACGAGCTCGATCTTCCGCGTCGTATCGTTTGCCTGGGCAGGCTTCGGCGCGACCTTCGGCCCCATCGTTCTGTTCTCGCTGTACTGGAAGCGCTGCAACAAGTGGGGCGCTATCGCGGGCATGTTCTCCGGCGCCGCGATGGTCTTCATCTGGAAGTATGCAATCGCACCCATCGGCGGCGCGTTCGCTATCTACGAGCTGCTGCCCGCATTCGTCACCTCCTGCATCTTCATCGTCGTCGTGTCTCTGCTCACAAAGGCTCCCGATGCAAAGATCTGCGAGGACTTCGACGCAGTCGTTGCAATGAAGTAAGTCAACGCATTCAAAAAACTCCCGCTTCAGCGAAGCGGGAGTTTTTTGCTGCTCGATCACTCGATATTCACTTGCTTTCTTATGACGCTGTCGGTCAGAAACGCAAGCGCTATTTTCGCGGCATCCGGAATGAGAAACGGGAACACGCATATGCCAAGGGCAGAGACATAGCTTATGGGCTTTGTCGCCGAATAGACCTTTACAAACCACACCGTTCCGAAGGCGTAGCACAACATAAGGCCAACGATAAGCGACAGTATCTTCACCAAAAGCTTTTGTCCCATAAGTTTTTCGCCGAGCCAGTAGCACAGCGCAGTGAGCACAAAGCCGAAGATGTATCCGCCGCTCGGCCCCATGAGTTTGCCAACGCCGCCGGTAAAGCCCGAAAAAACGGGAAGCCCCACAGCTCCGAGCGCTATGTACACAGCAACGGCTATGCTGCCGCGCTTACCGCCTAAAAGCAGCAGCGCGGTAAAAACCGCGAAGGTCTGCATGGTAAAAGGAATGGCTGCCGGGACCGACAGCCATGAGCAGACCGATATGAGCACCGCCATCAGGGCGATGTAGGCCATATCCTTAGTCTTCAAATATTTGCACCTCAGAACGTCAGTATGCTGCGGCGCTTATGCTCACTCCTTGCGTGCATACGCTGAATCTTTTCAAGCACCGCATCGTCTATTTTACCACCGCCGAGGTAAGTGTCAAGCTCTTTATAGGTAAATCCCATTTCGCTCTCATCTGTCTGTCCGTCAAACAGTCCGGCCGAGGGCGCTTTTTCTATTACGCACTCGGGCGCTTTCAGCCAGCGAAGAAATTCATATATCTCCGTAACGGTCAGATCGTCGATGGGGTTAAAATCGCACGCGCCGTCGCCCCACTTGGTAAAGTAGCCGACGTATGCTTCGCTGCGGTTTCCGGTACCGGAAACAAGGCGGTTTTCCGAGGCCGCCACGGCATACAGCGTCGCCATTCTCAGGCGCGGAGCAATGTTTGCCTCGGCGGCAGCGGTGAGCTTAGTCACGCCGCTTGCCAGCACAGCCTTTTCGGCCTCCTTGACGGCGGTAAGATCGGCGTAGCGCGTCTCGATGCCGTACTGTGCGGCAACGGTCTCGCCGTCGCGCTTATCCATGTCGTAATTGCGCACCGAGGTGCAGGGCATGATGATGCCAACGGTATTCTCGCATGCTGCCTTGCACAGGATGCCGACGAGCGCGGAGTCCTTACCTCCGGAGTTTCCGTAAACAATGCCGTCGGCTCCGCTCTCACGCACGGCGTAGCGGATAAACTGCACTCTCTGAATATATTCCTTTTCGTAGTTTCTCATCAAAATCACCTTTTCAAATCATCATTCCAGCGCAGCCTTGACAAAGCCGTTAAACAGCGGATGCGGCTTATTGGGTCTGCTCTTGAACTCGGGATGGAATTGCGCCGCGACAAACCAGCGGCAGGCCGGATTTTCCACCATCTCAACAAGTCTTCCGTCCGGACTCAGGCCGACGGGGAGAAGTCCGCGCGCAACGATGTCCTCGCGGAAGTCGTTGTTCACCTCGTATCTGTGGCGGTGACGCTCGTTTATGAGCCCCTCGCCGTAGTATTCGTAGGCCTTACTCTCGGGCGAGAGCACGCATGGGTATTTGCCCAAGCGCATCGTGCCGCCCTTTGCGGTTATTCCCTGCTGCTCTGGCATAAGGTCGATGACCAGATGCTGAGAGTCAGCCGTGAACTCAGCGGAGTTTGCATCCTTCCAGCCGAGGACGTGGCGGGCAAATTCAATAACGGCTATCTGAAGTCCCAAGCATATGCCGAGGTACGGAACGTCATTTTCGCGCGCATATTTTGCCGCCAGGATCATGCCCTCTATCCCTCGGTCGCCGAAGCCGCCGGGCACGAGTATGCCGTCGCAGTCACCGAGAATGGAGTTGATATTATCCTCCGTGAGCTCCTCGGAATCGACCCATTTTATGTCCATCACGGCATCGTTTGCGGCAGCAGCGTGGTTAAGCGATTCCGCGACCGACAGATACGCGTCGTGCAGCTGAACATATTTGCCGACAAGGGCTATTTTCACCGCGCGGTGCGCACCCTTTATTTTATCAACCATGGCTTTCCACTCGGCAAGGTCAGGCTCGGGGCAGTCGATGCCGAGCTTGCGGCAGACGGCCGAGGAAAGCCCCTCGTGCTCCAAAAGCAGGGGCGCTTCGTACAGCGTCGAGGCCGTCGCATTCTGGATAACGCACTCGGGCTCAACATTGCAGAAGAGCGCGATCTTTTTGCGGATATCATCGCTTATCGGGGCGTCCGTGCGGCACACGAGGATATCCGGCTGGATGCCGACGGACAGAAGCTCCTTTACCGAGTGCTGCGTGGGCTTGCTCTTGAGCTCTCCCGTGCCGGGAATCTGCACGATCAGCGGAACGTGGATAAACAGCACGTTCTGTCTGCCCTTCTCGACGGCTACCTGACGGATAGCCTCCAAAAACGGCTGGCTCTCGATATCTCCGACCGTACCGCCGATCTCGCAGATGAGAACGTCTATATTCTCATCCTCCATGGCGTAAACGCTCTGCTTAATTTCATCGGTGACATGAGGTATTATCTGCACTGTGCCGCCGAGGTATCCGCCCTGACGCTCGCGGTTGAGAACGTTCCAGTATATGCGCCCGGCGGAAACCGAAGAGTTGCCGCTCAGGCTCTCGTCAACGAATCTTTCATAGTGACCAAGATCAAGATCCGTCTCCGCTCCGTCGTCGGTGACGAAGACCTCGCCATGCTGATATGGGCTCATCGTGCCCGGGTCAACGTTGAGATAGGGGTCGAATTTCTGGTTTTTCACGCGCAGACCGCGCTGCTTCAAAAGTCTGCCGAGCGAGGCCGCGCATATTCCCTTGCCCAGCCCCGACACGACTCCGCCTGTTACGAATACATACTTCATTTTCATTTACTCTCTCTCATTAAAATTTTTATCTTACTTCATCTGCATTCATACAGAAAAGAGCATGTCATAGTAGCTCGGGTACGGCCAATATTCGACCGCCGTGAGCGTTTCAAGCTTGTCGATAACGGTGCGCATATCCTCCATTTTGAGGAACACCTCGTCATGGTAGTACTTCATGAGCTCGGCATTGCCGACGTTGGGCGCTGTTTCAAGCGCGGATTTGAGCGACACCATCTTATCGAGCAGGCTCTCGTTCAAGCTGCTGAGCGTTCCTATGAGCGCGCTTTCCACACGGCACGGCACCTCCGGCAAAGCCTTGCGCTTTTTAATGAGCGTTTCGCTCAGCGCCGCGGTGTACTCGGAAACGGCGTTGAGTATGCCATGCTGCACCATGTCCACAAGCGTTTCGCCCTCGATGGCGATGACCTTGCAGTAGTGCTCCATGTGTATCTCGTTGCGCGCAACGATCTCCGATTCGGTGTAAACGCCGTATTTGGTCAAAAGCTCGATATTCTTCGGCAGCATGTACTCGGGCAGCGCCGTCGAAGAGTTCTTGAGGTTTTTAAGCCCGCGCTTTTCCGCTTCCTCGACCCAGCTCTCGTCATAGCCGTTGCCGCCGAAGAGGATGCGTCCGTGCTCTGTGAATGTGCGCTTTATGAGTTCATGCAGAGCCGAGGTAAAGTCCGGCGCTTTTTCAAGCTCATCGGCAAAGGCACACAGGGAGTCTGCAATGATAGTATTAAGGACCGTAGTGGGACCCGCTATCGACTGGCTCGAGCCGGGCATGCGGAACTCAAACTTGTTGCCGGTGAAAGCGACGGGAGACGTACGGTTGCGGTCCGTTGTATCCTTCGGGATAGGCGGCAGAACGTCGACGCCGATGCGCAGCGTGCTCTTGCTTTTTTCGGTATATCCCGTATCGTGGACTATGGATTCGACGATGCCCTCAAGTTCCTCGCCGAGGAACACGGAGATTATCGCCGGAGGTGCTTCCTGCGCGCCGAGACGGTGATCATTGCCCGCAAAAGCGACGGAGCATCTCAAAAGCTCCTGATACTTATCAACGCCTCTGACAAATGCCGCGAGGAACAGCAGGAACTGCGCATTCTGGCTCGGGGTCTTACCCGGTGAGAAGAGATTCTTGCCCGTGTCGGTTCCGAGCGACCAGTTGTTGTGCTTGCCCGAGCCGTTCACGCCGGCAAAGGGCTTTTCATGCAGCAGGCACACAAGGCCGTGGCGGTCAGCGACCTTCTGCATGATCTCCATGCTGATCTGGTTCTGATCGTTTGCGGTGTTCGCGTCGGAGTAGACCGGTGCCATCTCATGCTGAGCCGGAGCGACCTCGTTGTGGCGCGTTTTGGACAAAACACCGAGCTTCCACAGCTCTTCGTCGAGATCCTGCATATATTCCGCAACGCGCGGACGGATCGTGCCGAAATAGTGATCCTCAAGCTCCTGACCCTTGGGCGGCTTTGAGCCGAACAGCGTTCTGCCGCAGAGCCTCAGGTCCTCGCGCTCAAGAAACAGCTCCTTATCTATAAGGAAATACTCCTGCTCGGGGCCGACCTGCGCTATGACCTTCTGCGTTTCCGTATCGCCGAACAGCCGCAATATTCTAAGCGCCTGACGGCTGACCGCATCGCAGGAGCGCAGAAGCGGCGTTTTCTTATCCAGTGCTTCGCCGGAATACGAACAGAACACGGTCGGAATGCACAGCGTCCCGTCTTTTATGAATGCAAACGCGGTGGGGTCCCACGCGCTGTAGCCGCGCGCTTCAAACGTTGCGCGCAGGCCGCCGGACGGAAAGCTCGACGCGTCGGGCTCGCCGCGCACGAGCTCCTTGCCGGAAAACTCCATAGTTATCGCGCCGCCGCCGGCGGGCGAAATGAAGCTGTCGTGCTTTTCGGCGGTGATGCCGGTCAGGGGCTGGAACCAGTGAGTGAAGTGGGTCGCACCGTTTTCCAGCGCCCACTGTTTCATGCCCTCGGCGATGCCGTCGGCAACTTCAAGCGTCAGTGGTTTTCCGTCGGAAAGGCACTTTTTCCACTCCTGGAAGTACTTCTCCTTGACGTATTTGCGCATTGTGCGTTCGTTGAATACGCAGCTGCCGAACAGCTCAGGGATCTTTTTTACTTCTCTGCTCATGGTTTTATCCTCCTTTTATTTTCCGCTCGCGCCGTAGTTCTTCAGAACTCGTGCGGAGGGGTCGTCAACGTCACAGCCCGGCCATGTTTTGTTCGGCATCCAGAAGTCCTTGACCATCTTCGCCTGGCCGGGATAATACTTTTCGAAGATGTCTCTGTACAGAAGACTCTCCTTGGTAAAGGGAGTCGCAAAATCGTATTTTTTGCATCCCGCGGCAAACTCTTCGTCGCTGTAGCGGCTCTCGGCATAGGCCTTGAGATCGTCGACCATCGAGTGGCCGACAGCGTCGGAAAACGCGGCCTTCTGACGCCAGAGTATCTCGTCGGGCAGGATGCCGTCTTTCTCAAACGCGCGGCGCAGCAGATATTTGCCCATGTCATAGGTGTTCATCTTCATCTTCGGATCAATGCTCATGACATAGCGGACAAAGTCGAGATCGCCGAAGGGCACGCGCGCTTCCAGCGAGTTTACGGATATGCAGCGGTCGGCGCGCAGAACGTCGTACATATGGAGTTCGTCCACTCTCTTCTTCGCCTCGCGCTGGAACTCCTCCGGCGATGGGGCAAAGTCGGTGTATTTATAGCCGAACAGCTCATCGGATATCTCGCCCGTTAGCAGGACACGCACATCGGTCTTTTCGTGTATCGCCTTGCAGCACAGATACATGCCCATGCTCGCGCGGATCGTGGTTATATCGTAAGTGCCCAGCAGCGCGATGACCTCCTCAAGCGAGGAGATGACCTCGTCGCGCGTCATGCTGACCTCCATGTGCTCCGAGCCTATGAAATCGGCTACCTTACGCGCGTATTTGAGATCGATGGGATCCTGATCCATGCCTATGGCAAAGGTGCGGATCTTTTTGCCGAGTATCTTTGCGGATATCGCGCACACCAGGCTGGAATCCAGTCCGCCGGACAGCAGGAAGCCAAGCGGCGCGTCCGCGTCAAGGCGCTTTTCAACGCCGGCAATGAGCTTTTCGCGGATCTTGCTGCAAACGGTATCGATATCGTCTGTCGAATACTCTGACACGCTCGTTAGGTCGGCGTAGCGCGTAAACTTTCCGCCGGCATAATAATGTCCGGGAGGGAACGGCATGATATCATCGCACAGGCCGACGAGGTTTTTCGCCTCGCTCGCGAACATGATGCTGCCGTCGGAATAGTGGCCGTAGTACAGCGGGCGGATGCCGATGGGGTCGCGCGCTGCGATAAGCTCCTGCTTTTCACTATCGTAAATTATCATCGCAAATTCCGCGTCGAGCATTTTGAACATCTCAAGTCCGTACTCATGATACAGCGGCAGGATGATCTCGCAGTCGGACTCGCTTTTGAAGCGGTATTTTTTCTTCAGCTCCTCGCGAAGCCTGCGGAAGCCGTACAGCTCGCCGTTGCAGACCACAGCGTCGTCATCGAGGTAAAACGGCTGCATGCCGCGCTCGTCCAGACCCATGATCGACAGTCTGTGGAAGCCCAGCACAGCGCCGGGCAACGTCGCCATTCTCGTTGCGTCCGGTCCGCGCGAGACCGTGCGGTCAAAATACTCTCTGACTGACTGAGCGGAAAGCTCCTTGCTTGTGAAACCGATGATTGAACACATAAAAAATGCACCTCCGAATTTTTTGGGCAGCTATCCCTAAACTTTAGGACGAATAGCTGCAAATCCGCGGTGCCACCTAACTTACTGCCGAAGCAATCACTTTTACGGGCTCAAGCAAGCCCTCGTGCCTTAACGCCGCACTCCGCGTCTTGCCTACTTGGTTTTCCGTTCAGCTTGCTGCTGGTAAAGTGTTATTCACTCATCCTCCGGTATCGGGCTCGCACTGCCCCCGACTCTCTGCGACCGAGCATATGAGCTACTTGTCTTCGTCATAGCATTTACAGTATTAAATTCACGCCGTTTTCACTGCCCTATAAAAAACTAAATTCTGCCGCATAGAGGAATGCGGCAGAATTCAGTTTTACAGATGAGAGAGCAAATGATTACAACAAATAAGGCTCAAGGGATTTCCTTGCTTCGACCTTATGGCGGTATATTAGCACAAGAAGATTGATAAATAAAATACATATACCATTGCGGTTGCTATATCAAAAAAGTATGGTATAATGACCTCTATACAAAGATGAGAGGGATATATACACAGATGGATCTGAGAACACTTAGATACTTTACGGTCGTGGCGGAGGAACTGAATATCACCCACGCAGCCGAGAGGCTTTGCATGAGCCAGCCGCCGCTGAGCAACCAGATGAAAGCTCTTGAGGAGGAGCTTGGAGTCAAGCTGTTTATCCGCGGCAAGCGGCAATTGCAATTGACCGACGCAGGCAGACTTCTGCTGCTGCGCGCAACGCAGATACTGGATATGACCGAAAAGGCACAGCATGAGGTAATGAGCCTTGAGGGCGGCATGAGCGGAACAATAAATCTCGGCATAGTCGAGGGCCGCGCACCGTTTCTTATAGCGCGCTGGATATCCGGTTTCAAGGAAGAATTTCCGAACGTAAAGTACAGCATGTGGAACGGAAGCAGCGACGATGTTCTTGACAGACTGCGTCAGGGACTTGTCGACCTTGCGGTCATCGCAGCGCCCTACGACACGGAGCATCTTGAGGGCATCCCCGTTGGGCGCGGGCCGTGGGTCGCGATCATGTCGCGCACAAACGAGCTTGCACAGCTGCCAGGCGATACTATACCGCTGCAAAGCCTTGCCGGTAAGCCGCTGATCGTGCCGAGCCGTCCCTCGCGCATAGACGCAATACGCGCATGGTTTGCCGAGGCGGGCGCGGAGCCTAACATCATATGCACACTGTCAAACTACCTCGACGCCGTCGCAATGTCCGAGCTTGATATCGGCATTACGATATTCCCCCGCACGACGTACACGCCGAACGATCTGCTGGTGACAAAGATAATAACCGAGCCCGCGCGGCAGATAGAATATGTGCTCGTACGCATGAAAAACCGCGAACCGTCGGAGCTGATGACAGAGTTTATAAACTTCGTTCGCGATACGGAGGACACCACTGCCGCAGATCCCGGCTTCAGCGAGATACTCAAGAACGAGTACGTCCCACCTGTCGATACTCCGTATCTTTAATGGCGCATTGACGCTGCTACGGATACGCTTATTGCAGTAGCCCGGTGTCGAAGCTGCATACAAAACAAGAACTGCATCGCACACAACCAGTGCGGTGCGGTTTTTTAGAGGCGCATTGACGCACCTACGGACACATATATTGCGGTAGCCCGGTGTCGAGAGTGCCGTCTAAAACGTGAAGCTACCGCCTTCCGCGTGATTGTGCAAATTTGCGCCGCCCCCCATTGGCTCCCCTGCGTAAGGGAGCTGTCATCGAAGCTGACTGAGGGGTCGCTGTACGCAGTAATTGTGCCGATTTGGTGCAAAACTTTTGGAAACGGAACGGGCAAGCCCGTTCCCTACACGGCTCGGCGCACTACTATAGGGCGATGCAAAACCGGTTCCGTCGGTATTTTCAACACCGGGCACCTGTAACAAATGTATAGGTGCAGCCTTAATTCGCCACTAAAAATTCGTGCAAATGTGTTAAAAGTGCAGAAAGGGTATTGACAAGTAAAAAAGCCGGTTTTATAATTCGGCTCAAATAAGACAGCACCTGATAGAGGTTGCGGAAACGATGAGTACTCCACGGTATACGCCGGCAAGCGGCTGCGGAGGAAAGGCAATTCCGCCGAAGCGCAGATACGGTTGCCGCCGTGCTGACGCTGGGACTTCGCTGAATAAGCGTTGGACTGTCACATTTTTATGTGGAGCGCTATCGAAGGCAATTTAATTTTGGAATTTCTTTTTTCAAAGCCTGCGATACCACTTCGGGTCGCAGGCTTATTAATTTATCCAAAAGGAGTTCCAAGAAAATGAGAAGAACAAGAAACCTGATCGCGCTGCTTATGGCGGCGGTAATGTGCCTGTGCCTGTTTTCCGGCTGCGGCAACAACAATGGCGGAAATGATTCCGCAGCGGACCTAACGAAGGCAACGAGCATCGCAGACCTCGCAGGCTGCAAGATAGCCGCCCAGGCCGGCACCTTCCACGCCGACGCACTGACCCAGATCGAAAACGTTCAGTCCTCGACCTACCCCGAATTTGCAGACCTCCTGACCGCGCTCAAGAGCGGCGCTATAGACGGCTATATCGCCGAGGAGCCGACGGCCTTCTCCGTCTGCCAGTCCGACGACAGTCTGACCTACATTCCCCTTAAGAATAACGACACAGGCTTTACCGCAACGGCAGCCGATGTCGGCATCGCTGTCGGTCTCAAGAAGGGCTCAGAGCTCAGATCTCAGATAAACGAAGTTCTCGCAACGATAACCGACGAGCAGCGCGAAGAACTCATGCAGCAGATAGTCACCCTCGCATCCGGCGGCGAAGTTACCGAGTTTGCGGTAAGCTGCCCCGCACCTACGGCCACCAACGGCGTTCTGAGAGTCGGTATGGAATGTGCATACGAGCCGTACAACTGGACCGATATGGACGGAACGAGCCTCGGCGCAGTCCCCATCTCCGGCGAAGGCAAGGAAGGCCTGTACGCAAACGGCTACGACGTTCAGATCGCACAGTACATCGCAAACAAGCTCGGCATGAAGCTCGAGATCTACTCCATCGAGTGGGATTCTCTCCTTCCCGCACTTGAATCCGGCGCTATCGACGCCATTGCGGCCGGCATGAGCCCCACCGCGGAGCGCGCACAGCAGATCGACTTCTCCGATACCTACTACGAATCAAACCTCGTTGTTATCATCCGTAAGTAAGCCGGTAAACTGCCATGAGCTTTTTTAACGACGTTATACACATAGTAACTAAATACTATCCGCAGCTATTGGACGGCGTGGGCAACACCATGCTGATCGCGCTCATCGGCACGGTTGCCGGTCTCGTGATCGGTCTTCTGACCGGCGTTGTGCGCACAGCTCCGCTATCGAAAAACGCGGTGCTGCGTGTGCTGCACAAGATACTCAACGCCATCATCGCCGTGTATGTCGAAATATTCCGCGGCACGCCTATGATGGTTCAGGCAATGGTCATCTACTGGGGCTATGCCTTCGCCACCGGCGGCAGCACTCTGCCGCTTATCCCCTCGGGCATCCTGATCGTTTCGATAAACACCGGCGCATATATGGCAGAGATCGTCCGCGGCGGTATAATCTCCATTGACAAGGGGCAATTTGAGGGTGCAATGAGTATCGGCATGACCCATTCGCAGACCATGCTCAAGGTCATCATCCCCCAGGTCATGCGCAACATTCTCCCCTCGGTCAGCAACGAATTTGTCATAAACATCAAGGACACCTCTGTGCTGAACGTCATCGGCGTAACGGAGCTGTACTACTTTGCAGGCATCATAAAGCGTCAGAGCTTTGAGACATTCCAGACCTATCTCGTTGTCTGCGTCATCTACTTCATTCTGACGTTTACGATCACTCGCCTGCTGCGCTGGGTAGAGCGCAAGCTCGACGGCGGCGACAGCTATGTCATATTCGGTTCGCAGTCGGACAGCGCGGCCGAGATACACATAAGCAGGGAGGCATAAGACATGGCCGAAAAGGTAATTGAACTCGTTCATCTTCAAAAGCAGTTCGGCGAGAACACCGTCCTGCGCGATATAAACCTAAGCGTATCCAAGGGCGAGGTGCTCAGCATCATCGGCGCATCGGGCTCGGGCAAGAGTACGATGCTCAGATGCATAAACCTGCTCGAGACTCCGAGCTCAGGGCAGATACTGTACCACGGCAAAGATATCACCTCACACGATATGAATCTTTCTCAGTACCGCGCAAAGGTCGGCATGGTGTTTCAGAGCTTTAATCTATTCAACAACATGACTGCCCTCAACAACTGCATCACCGGTCAGGTATCGGTTTTAAAGCGCAGCCGCGAGGAGGCCGAGGCCATAGCCATGAAGTATCTTGAGCGTGTCGGCATGGCACCGTACATAAACGCACGTCCCTCGCAGCTATCGGGCGGCCAGAAGCAGCGCGTCGCTATAGCCCGCGCCCTGGCAATGGAGCCGGAAGCGCTGCTGTTCGACGAGCCTACAAGCGCACTCGATCCGCAGATGGTCGGTGAGGTGCTTGACGTTATGCGCTCGCTTGCCGACGATGGACTGACCATGATTGTGGTCACCCATGAGATGGCTTTTGCGCGCGATGTGTCGACAAATGTCGTGTTCATGTCCGGCGGAGTCATCTGCGAAGAGGGCAAGCCCAAGGACATATTTGAAAATCCGCAGAACCCCAAGACGAAAGAATTTTTGTCGCGTTTCCTTCACGGTTAACTGTTAAGTATAAAGCGCACCGCCAAAATGACGGTGCGCTTTCGTTTTGCCTTGACATATCCGATCATTATACTATTATAGTAGGTACATAAACACCGGAGGATAATTTATGGCCACAACTGCCGATTATATGGAATACGTCCGCGAGTGCCTTGAGCCTTTCGGCGAGGTGAAAACTCGCAAGATGTTCGGAGAGTACGCCGCGTATATGGCTGGAAAGCTCGTACTGCTCGTATGCGACGACTGCGTTTTCGTAAAAAAGCTGCCAGAGCTTGCGGATATAATGAAAAACGCTCCCTGCGGATATCCCTATGAGGGTGCAAAGGAGCATTATGTGCTCGATGTCGAGGATAAGGCGCTGCTGACAGAGCTCATGCCGAAGCTCATCGAGTTTTCACCTGTGCCTAAGAAGCCGCGGTCGAAACCGCGGCGAGCGGATAGCTGACAGCTAAATGTGTGCGCAAAGCGCACGGATTTTCAATAGCGCACCTACATTGCACCAATACGCTTATTGCGGTTACCCGACCAGGAACTGCGAAGGAAACAACGGCAAGCGGAACGGACAAGATAAGTTCCCTACACAGCACGGCGCTGCGCCGTAGTGCGATGCAAAACAGGTCATTCCGCACTCTCGACCCCGGGCTACCGCAAAAACGTGTCCGTAGGAGCCCCATGCGCCACTGAAAATGCGTTCAGGCAAGGCGAAGCCCACAGGACACTACTTTTGTATGGCCTGTGGGCTTCAACGCCGCATGAGCAAATTATAAATCTGGCAGAGATAAAATGTGTTCAGACAAGGCGAATGGGGCTGGGCTATACTTTGTGTATGCCCAGGCCCGTTCAACGCAGTATGAGCGCATTTTAGCCTGTCAGGAACCGGCTTTCATGGCGAGGAAGGCGTTAATAAATCCATCAATGTCGCCGTCCATAACGTTTTGAATGTTGCCGTTTTCGAAGCCGGTGCGGTGGTCCTTGGCGAGGGTGTAGGGCATGAAAACGTAGGAGCGGATCTGGCTGCCCCACTCAATTTTCTGCTGGACACCCTTGATGTCGCTGATCTTTTCAAGATGCTCACGTTCCTTGATCTCTGCAAGACGCGCGCGGAGCATGTTGCGGCAGTTTTCGAGGTTCTGGAAGTGGCTTCGCTCGACCTGTGAGGACACGACGATGCCGGTCGGGATATGGGTCAGGCGAACAGCGGAGGAGGTCTTGTTGACCTTCTGGCCGCCCGCGCCGGAGGAGCGGTAAACATCCATTTTGATATCCTCGTCGCGCAGCTCGATCTCGTTATCGTCGCTTATTTCGGGCATGACCTCGATAGCGGAGAACGAGGTGTGGCGGCGGCCGGAGGAGTCAAAGGGCGATATGCGAACGAGGCGGTGGATGCCGTGCTCGCTTTTGAGAAAGCCATAAGCGTTCTCACCCTCGATCATGATGGTCGCACTTTTTATGCCGGCCTCATCACCGTCGAGGTAGTCCATGAGCTTGACCGTATAGCCGTGGCGGTCGGCCCACATGTTGTACATACGGTAGAGCATCTGTGTCCAGTCCTGAGCCTCGGTTCCGCCTGCGCCTGCATGGAAAGTAAGGATGGCGTTATTCGCATCGTACTCGCCGGTCAACAGCGTGCCGAGGCGCGTCTCCTCGAGCTTCTTTTCAAAGTCCGCGTACTCGCTTTGGAGCTCAGGCAGCATCGAGTCGTCGTCCTCTTCAATGGCCATCTCGCACAGCGTCATCAGATCGTCCCAGCCGGAGCAGAGCTTCTGATAATTCTCGACCTTGCTCTTGAGCTGCTTTAAGCGCTTCTGCACGCGCTGAGATTTCTCAACGTCGTTCCAAAAGCCGTCACGTGCGCTCTGGCCCTCGAGTTCCTCGATCTCCTTCTCGGCGGATTCAAGGTGCAGCGCATCGCGCAGCGAGTCGAGCGTCGGCTTTAAGCTGTTCAGTTTTCCTTTATACTCTTCAAACTCTATCATTGTAATCATTCCTCAATAAAAATAGCTAAAATATTATACACTAAACAGTGTAATATGTAAATGTCTTTTTAGAGGCGAATTGACGCAACTACGAATACGTATATTGCGTCAGCCCGGTATCGCACCCGCTGACGAAACCGTGAAACTGCCGCTTCCCATGAGTGCGAAAAAAATTTGCGGTTGCCCGGTATCGAGGCTGCGGAAAAACCGGTTTTGCATCGCCCTACGGCGTTGCACCGCATCGTGTAGAGGCGACCATTGCGCCCGTTTTTTACGTTTTTCTCCGCGGCTTTCGGTCGGGACACCGCACCTACCGTATCCGTAGCAATGTCCGTGCGCCTCTAAAAAACGCTTCCAAAAAGATTTGACTTTGTTTATGCCTTGTTCTATATTATATAATGATAAAGAATGTAGTTTTAAGACGAAAAGAAAAGAGAAAAAATTATCAAACGGAGGACAAAAAACATGGCTTTAACTGCCGAGCGTCATGCCGAGCTCACCGAGCTTTGCAGACGCTTCAGAATCGACGTTTTGACTGCGATACACGCAGCCCAATCCGGCCACCCCGGCGGCTCGCTTTCCGTGTGCGAGATACTGACGTATCTGTATCAGGAACACATGAATATCGATGCATCCAAGCCCGATGACCCCGACCGCGACAGGCTCGTGCTCTCTAAGGGTCACGCGGCCCCGATGCTGTACCGCAACCTCGCGGAAAAGGGCTTCTTCCCTGTTGAGGATATGATGACTCTGCGCCGCATGGGCGGACTTGCAGGTCATCCGAGCATGCACACCCCCGGCGTTGAGATACCAGGAGGCCCGCTCGGTCAGGGCTTCCCCGCCGCGCAGGGCATGGCTCTTGCGCTCAAGCTTAATAACTCCCCCGCGAAGGTCTATGCCGTTCTCGGCGACGGCGAGCTCGACGAGGGCGTTATCTGGGAGACCGCGATGAGCGCTCCGAAATTTAAGCTCGATAACCTCATAGCAATAGTCGATTACAACAAGGTACAGCTTGACGGCACGACCGACGAGGTCATGCCCCTTGGAGACCTTGCGGCAAAATGGGAGGCCTTCGGCTGGACGGTGCTTGAGTGCGACGGCCACGACCTTGAGGCTCTCGACTTCTGCATAAGCGTCGCCGACGGCGCTGTCGGCGTCCCCACCGTTATCATCGCAAATACCGTCAAGGGCAAGGGCGTCTCCTTCATGGAGGGCAAGAGCGCCTGGCACGGCAAGGCGATAGACGACGAAAGCTTCGCAAAGGCGATGGAGGAACTGGGAGGTGCGGTCAATGCCTAAGCAGATAAGAGAAGTTTACGGTTCGGTGCTCGCCGAGCTGGGTGAGACCAACGAGGACATCGTCGTTCTCGACGCAGACCTCTCCGGCTCTACCAAGAGCGCGATATTCGGCAAGGCTCATCCCGAGCGCTTTTTCAACATGGGCATCGCCGAACAGAACATGGTAGCCACCGCCGCCGGCATGGCGGCCTGCGGCAAGATCCCGTTTGTAAACACCTTTACGGTGTTCCTGACCTCGCTGGGTCTGCTCTCGGCGCGCGATCAGATATGCTATGCAAACCTCAACGTCAAATTCGGCGGCGCATACTGCGGCATGTCCGATGCGCTCGACGGCGCAAGCCATCACGCAACCGAGGATATCGCTTTCATGCGCGCACTGCCGAACATGAAAGTCATCGCTCCGGCAGATGCCGCTGCCGCCCGCTGGGCAACGAAGTACGCCGTGGAAAACTACGGCCCGATGTACCTGCGTCTGAGCCGCGAGGTATACCCAGACCTGTACGATGAGAACATGGAGTTTGAGCTCGGCAGAGGCGCTATAGTCCGCGACGGCAAGGACGTCACCGTCATTGCCTGCGGCATCATGGTCCACAAGGCCATCGAGGCTGCAAACATTCTCTCTGAGCGCGGCATTTCAGTGCGCGTTGTCGATATGTACTCCATCAAGCCCATTGACCGCGAGCTCATAAAGCAGTGCGCTGAGGAGACCGGCGCCATCGTCTGCGCCGAGGAGCACAATGTCCATGGCGGTCTCGGCTCGGCAGTCTCCGAGGTTCTCGCTTACTTCGGCTGCGGCGTTCCGACCGAATTTGTCGGAATTCAGGATACCTTCACCGAATCCGCTCCCTACAAAGAGCTCCTCGCCAAGTACGGCGTTGACGCAAACGGCGTTACCGCAGGCATAGAAAAGGTACTCGAAAGAAAATAAAACTTACCGGCCATGAGCCGGATAAAGAGGCGCAATATGAACAGCTTTTTTGCTCCCGGAAGAACCGAACTTGCCGGAAACCACACAGATCATCAGAAAGGCCGCGTGCTCGCGGCGGCGGTCGATAAAGGCATCCGTGCTTTTGTCGAGCCGAATTTTGATAACGTTGCGCGCATAAAATCGGCAGGCTTCCCAAACATGACGATAAACCTGCTGGATCTTGACGTACACCCGGAAGAATTCGGCTCATCGGCGGCCCTCGTACGCGGCGTTGCCGCCGCCATGTACGATATCGGCGCAAGCTTCGGCGGCTTTGACGCAACGCTTGAAAGCGAGCTTTCAGCGGGCTCCGGCCTTAGCTCATCGGCAGCGTTCGCGGTGCTTATGTGCAGGATATTTAACGGCCTGTACAACAACTCGGAGCTCGAGGCTCAGGCCATAGCCCGCGTTGCACAGCAGGCGGAAAACCTTCACTTCGGCAAACCCTGCGGGCTCATGGATCAGCTTGCATGTGCGCTGGGCAAGGCCGTGTACATCGACTTTCTGACGGGCGAGGTCATCCCCGTGAACGCGGATTTTTCGCGCATGGGTCTGACCCTGTGCCTTACCGATACCGGCGGCAGTCACGCGGGACTTGACACGAGCTACGCGCGCATTCCGGCAGATATGCGCTATATTGCAAGCTTCTTCGGCAAGGAGCTTTTGGGCGAAGTCGATCCCGCGGAGTTCTACGCCAAGAAGTGGGACACAGCCGACCGTCCGGTGCGCCGCGCAAAGCACTTTTTCGACGAAAACGCCCGCGTTCCCAAAATGCGTGACGCGCTGATAGCAGGCGACGCGAAGGAATACATGCGCCTTATGAACGAATCCGGCCGCTCGTCGGAGGAGCTTTTGAACAACATCGTAACGAGCGCGACCGACGACCGCAAGCTCGAAACAGGGCTGTATCTCAGCCGCAGGCTGCTTGACGGCATCGGCGCATGGCGCGTCCACGGCGGCGGCTTTGCCGGCTGCGTGCAGGCGCTCATGCCGACGGACTACTTCCCTAAGTACAAGGCTGAAATGGAGGCCGCCTTCGGCGACGGCTCTTGCCGTGAGCTGAAGCTGGGTTAAGCTATGAACATTTTCGACTCGCTTTCCACGATAAAGCTCGGCGATGTTTCGGTAAGCTCAATAATCTCGGCGCTTATCGTCTACATCATCTGCTATATCGCAATAAAAATACTATGCAAGGCGTTTGAAAAGATCCTCGACTCGAGCCGTCACATCGACGCAAGCCTCAAGTCGTTTTTCCGCAGCGCGATAAAGGCCGTGCTGTGGACGATAGCGGTCATCATCATCGCGGGTACGCTCGGCATTCCGGTTACGAGCCTTGTCGCGGTGCTGTCGGTCGCAGGCGTTGCGCTGTCGCTCGCTCTGCAGGGGCTTTTGTCGAATCTTTTTTCCGGCATAACGCTTCTTACGACACATCCGTTCAAGGTCGGCGATTATGTCGAGATCGGCGGCCAGAGCGGCACGGTAAAGAGCATCGGTCTGTTCTACACCGGCCTTGCAACGGTCGATAACCACATGATATATGCGCCAAACGGCAGCGTGACCTCGGGACAGATAGTAAACTACTCCGCTGAGGACACGCGCAGGGTCATTATCTCCGTTACCGCGTCATACGACAGCGCAACGGAGGACGTTCGTGCGGCCTGCCTCGACGCGATCTCGATGATCGAGAAAGCGCTTTCCGATCCTCCCCCTTTTGTCGCAATAGCAAGCTACGGCAGCAGCTCGATAGAATACACAGTGCGTGTCTGGTGCAAAACGGCGGACTATTGGGACGTGTACTTTGCGCTGAGCGAAAATCTGCGCGCATGCTTTGATAAGCACAAGGTCGAGATGTGCTACGACCACTTAAATGTTCATCTCATAAACGACAAATAACAAAAAACAGCTTCCTTTGGAAGCTGTTTTTTCATTCATTGAGCAATTGCATTAGCTCGCCCCAGAGTTCAACGATCCTGAAGCGCAGCTCGTAGCCGTCGGCCTCGGTGATGAGGGCGCGTTCATCCTCGCTCATGGCATCAAGCGCCTTATTCTGCTCGGCGGCGGAAACACACAGCGGAGGGAACACGACGCACCACCAGTTGTGCCCCTCTCCCTCACCAAGGATAACGCGCAGCGACTGATACTGTCCCGCCGGAAGTGAAAAGCTTTCATACTCGCGTGTGGGGTAATACTCCGCTCCGAGCGTAACACGCACTCTGCGCCCCTCGGCGCACTCCTCGGCAGCCGCTTTTATGTTTGGAAGCTCCTCGTTTATAATGCGCTGGGCATCCTCCGGGCTATCCGCTCCGTCCAGCACCGGGGTAAGATATTCCAGCACATTATCGCGCACGCGCAGCTTGAGCTCCTGCTCGCCTTTTTCATCCGAAGCCGCTATAACGTGCAGCCGCACGAGCGAAGAGCTTATATCCTGCTGCCGCCCCTGCGCCCATGTTCCTATACACAGAGACAAGCACAGCGCACACAGTGCCGCAAGCTCCCAGACCTTGAGTTTATATTCCTTCATGAAAAAACCGCCTTTACTATGTAATCACGATCGCAATTACAGTATCGGCGGTGTTTTTAAGTTTTAAACATCTATTCGCGGCATAATTTTTGCCGGTGCGACGCAGCGCCAGTCGCGGCGCAGAGCGTCGAGCGACTTTTTCGCGGCACTTTCATCGTCATACAGGCCGAACACGGCAGAGCCCGTGCCAGTCATGACGGCACCCAGCGCGCCGCAGTCGAGCATAGTACTTTTTATGGCGGCGATCTCATTATGCCGGCGGTCGGGCACGTCCTCGAATACGTTGTACATACGCCGGGCGATTTTGGGCAGATCGCCCTCGCGCAGGAGCTCGATTATGCCCTGTGTATCCGGGTGACAGCGCAGCTTCACGGCATCGAGCCGCCTGAACAGCTCCGGCGTAGAGACGGAAAAATCGGGCTTGCAGACAACAACACCGCACTCGGGCATTGGCGGCAGAAGAGACAGTATTTCACCACGCCCTGAGGCGAGCTGAGTTCCACCGCAGACGCAGAAAGCCACGTCCGAGCCTATGTGCGCCGCTATCTCCTCAAGCCGTTCACGATCAAACTTCGTGCCGCACAGCTTGTTGAGCGCACGCAGTACAGCCGCCGCATCGCTCGAGCCGCCCGCCATACCTGCTCCGACAGGTATGCGCTTCTGCATTTTTATACGCGCACCCATACCGTTGATGCCCGTTTCGGCAAAGAACACATTCGCCGCACGCACGGCGAGGTTGCGCTCATCGCAGGGCACGAATCTGAGATTGCTCTCGGCACGGCTCGGAGCGCCGGGCGTGAGCGTGACAACGACATCGTCGCACAGCGTGATGGTCTGCATGACCATGAGCATGTCGTGATAGCCGTCGAGGCGCTTCCCCATAACGTCGAGCGAGATATTTATTTTTGCATAGGCTTTTTCGTTAATGCTCGTCATTTTTCAAAAAGGATAGACAGCAGCGCAACACCGGCGTCGACATACGGACCCTTTTCGCCGCTTTTTTCGGTGTACGGCAGACCCGCCTTGGTGTCGACACGGCTGTCATAGAGCATGTACGGCACGGGGTCGCCGTCGTGGCCGCGAGTTGATGTCAGGGTCTTGTGATCGGACAAGAACAGCAGACGATAATCCCAGCCGCGCTCGCGCATTGCCGCGTCCAGCGGGCGAATAAGGCGCGTATCGAGCCAGCCGATGGCCTCGAGCTTGCCCTCGAGATCGCCGTTATGCGTGCACTCGTCGGGGGCTTCGACATGGACAGCCGCAAAGTCGTGAGTTTCGAGTATCTCAAGCGCCGCGGCAAGTTTATTCTCGTAGTTCGTGTCCTTCTCGCCGGTCGCACCCTCGGGACAGACAAAGCTCAGACCCGTGAGCGCCGCTATGCCGTGGCACAGAGGAACCGCCGAGACTACAACGCCGTCGTGGCCGGTCTCCGTCTTGAAGTCGGGCAGCTTGACCGCCGTGCCCTCGGCCCAGAACCATACGCCGTTTGCGGGCATTTTGCCCTCGGCACGGAGCTTTTCGTTCAGCGGGTGATGCTCAAGGATGCGGTTTGCGGCCGCCATAAGATCACGCAGGACCTTTGCGTTCTCGCAACCCGTGGGCAGGATAGCGTCGATCTTCTCGCCGAGGTGATCATGCGGCGGAGCGAGGCGGATGCCCTTTATATCGGCCTGCGACTGCACGGCAATGTGGCGGAACGAGTGGCCGAGGTTTACCTTCATCCCCGCCTTTTCGGCAAGGGGCGCAAAGTCGGGATCGTTAAACAGAGCGGTGACTATCTCGTCGGAGACAGCGCCGTCGATAGAGCCTGCCGAGTGCGAGAGGATACGCTTTTCCTCGAAGGGCATATCTCCCTCCTCATAGGTGACCATATTGCAGCGATATGCAACGTCACCGGCATTGAGCTTTATGCCCGTCGCCGCAGCTTCAAGCGGAGCGCGGCCTGTGTAGTAAAGGTTCGGATCACAGCCGAAAATGGACATTATCGCCGTGTCGCTTCCGGCGGGCAGACCGCGCGGAACGTTCAAAACGCTGCCGACCTCGCCGCGCGCGGCAAGCTCGTCGATAAATGGCTTTTTTGCGTATTCAAGCGGAGTCAGGCCGCCAAGCTCGGGAACCGGGTTGTCGGCCATGCCGTCGCCTATTATGAGAATGTATTTCATTATTATCACTCCTTGCTTTGGGATTTGGAATATGAATCATTATAAAATATCATCACCGATTTGAAAAGCATAATATTGCATTTTTCGCGCTGTTATGAGAAAATATCAGACATCTAAACCTATTGGAGAAAAATATGAGCAGGCAAGTTAAAAAGAGTGATGTTAATAAGTTCGCCAGATTCGCGAAAAAATATCCCCTCGCCGCATTGATCATCGTTGTCATCGCGGCGGCGGTGCTTATCTTCCAGCGCGCATCGGAGAATAAGCCCACAGTTACCGTGCCTATGGACGGACTGTATGTCCACTATATCGACGTCGGCCAGGGCGACTCGGAGCTCATATGCTGCGGCGGAGAATACATGCTCATTGACGCAGGCACGCCCTCGGCGGGCGACACGGTCGTTGAATACATACGGGATCTCGGCATAAAAAAGCTCGACTTTGTTGTGTGCACGCACGGTCACGCAGACCACTGCGGCGGCCTCGACGCCGTTGTGGAAAATTTTGACGTTGACACGATGTTCACCTCGCCCTACGCGGGCGACGCAGCGTCATATCTGCACTTTGTCGAAACGGTCGAGAGCGCACAGCTCACGCTCGAGGTGCCCGATCAGGGGGCACAGTACCGCTTGGGTGATGCGCAGTTTGAATTTCTCGGGCCGCTTGAGGACCACAAAAACGTAAATGATGACAGCCTCGTCATGCGCCTTACTTACGGCGATACGAGCTTTCTCTTCACAGGCGACATGACCGCCAAGGCCGAAAAGGAACTCATCGAGGACGGAGCAAATCTAAAATGCGACGTGCTCAAGGTCGGGCACCACGGCTCGTCCGGCTCGAGCTGCTATCAGTTTTTATATGAGGCAGAACCAAAGATAGCCGTCATTTCCTGCGGAAAGGATAACGACTACGGTCATCCGCATGAGGAGACGCTCAGCCGCCTCAACGACGCCGGAGTCACGGTATACAGAACAGACGAGCTCGGCAGCGTCGTCATATTCAGCGACGGCATGACCGCAGAAAGGAGGGCCGCATGAGGGATAAAAGCTATTCAAAGGCGATAGCCGCGGCGATCGTCACGCAAGTTTTCTGGGGTCTGAGCTTTCTGGCATCGAGCATCGGACAGGAGACTGTCTCGCCGTTCGTGCTGATGAGCTATCGCTTCAATATTGCGCTGATCGCGCTCACTGTCCCCGTGCTTCTGGGCAGACAGAAGCTCAGGCTGCGCGGCAAAAGCATAAAGCCCCTGCTGCTGCTCGGCTCGATGGAGCCGTGCTTGTATTTCATCGGCGAGCAGTACGGGCTTAAATACTCAAGCTCCGCCTTCTCCGGCATCATGATCGCAGTCATTCCAATCGTCACGATAATTTTCGCGGCTGTATTTCTGAAGGAGCGGCCGAGCAAAAAGCAGTGGCTGTTCAGCGCGCTGTCTATCCTCGGCATCATCGTGATAACTCTCGCTGAAAACAGCGGCGGTTCGATAACGTTCAAGGGCTTTGCGCTTTTATGCCTTGCCGTCGTCACGGGCTCTGCTTACAGCGTCATATCCTGCGGCGTGTCCGGGCGCTTTTCGGTATTCGAGCGGACATATTTCATGCAGATTATGGGGGCCGTATTCTTTACGACGCTCGCACTGATCGAAAAAGGCGGCAGTATCGCCGCCGTGCTCGCTCCGGCAGCGAACCTCCGCTTTCTTCTGGCCGCTCTATTCCTCGCGCTGGGCGCGTCGGTCGCAGGATACTCGTTGTTTAACTATGCCGTATCGCACGCACCGATGGCAAACGTCATCATATTTCAAAACCTTGCGACCGTTGTTTCGGTAGCCGCCGGAATATTTGTCCTCGGAGAAAGGCTCACCGCCATCTCGCTCGGTGCTATGGTGATCGTCCTCATCGGCATATGGGGCGTTCAAAAATATCCGCCGGAGGAAAGCTCCAAAGAATAAAAATGCAGAGTCCGGATGGACTCTGCATTTTTATTTTGAATATTTATCTCTGTCCCTTTTCGTAGGGGATGCCTTCCGCCTTCGGCGCGCGCGAGCGCTTGGAGGTGAGAGCAAGAACGATGAGCGAGATTATGTACGGCATCATCTTGTATATGGAGCCGGACAACTGCAGGCTCACCAGGAAGTCGAAGCCGGAGTACACGCTGGCAAGGGCGCGGAACAGGCCGAACAGCAGCGCTGCAAGCGCGATGCGGTGCGGCTTCCACTGGCCGAAGATCATGACCGCCAGCGACAGGAAGCCGAATCCGGCGACACCTGCTTCAAACTGCCATTCGCTTGCGCCGGCAATGATATACATAATGCCGCCGAGTCCGCCGAGAACGCCCGAAATGAGAACGCCCGACCAGCGCATTTTGTAGACATTTATGCCGACGGAGTCCGCCGCCTGAGGATGCTCACCGCAGGCCATCAGGCGCAGGCCGAACTTGGTCTTGTACAAAACGATGTACGCCGCAATGAGAATTACGAACGCGACAAGCATCATCCAGTTGAAGGTGAAGTCGCCGATGTTTACGAGGAAGGCTTTCTTCTGCGCTATGTATTGCACGGTAGAGGATACGTTGTCGGGGCTCTCGGCCGTATTTATGGCTTTGACTATGACAGTTGCCGCCGCAAGGCCGAGCATGTTCAGCGCCGTACCGACGATCGTCTGGTCAGCCTTGAAGTTTATGCACGCTACCGCCAGCAGTGCCGAGAACACAAGACCCGTGACCGCCGCGGCGAGGATGGTGAGGATAACGATAGCCGCAGGAGAGGAACCCTCAAGGTACTTCATTGTCAGTGCGCCGCCGAGAGCGCCCATGACCATGATACCCTCAAGGCCGAGGTTTATAACGCCCGAATGCTCCGAGAAACAGCCGCCGAGAGCAACGAGGATCAGAACCGAAGCATAAAGAATAGTGTACTGGATAAGTAATGACATTATTCGTTGCCTCCTTCCTGTTCGGCAGCCTGAGCCGCCGCTTTTGCCTTCTCCTCACGCTTTGCGGCAATGTTATTCATGACAAACTTCATGAACAGAACGAAGCCGCACAGATAAATAATTATCGACGAGATGAGGTCGGATATCTGCGTGCAGTACATGCTCTTGTCGAGGTACGCACCACCAACAGTTATGTGCTGAATGAAATAGGACGAGAATATTGCGCCGATGGGGTTCAGGCCGCCGAGGAACGCTGCGGCGATGCCGTTAAAGCCCATCGCGGGAACCGACGACTGGCCGCAGGACCACTGCTCGAAGCCCGTCAGATAGAAAAGGCCTGCGCCGAGACCGGCAAGGCCGCCGCCGATGAGCAGCGTCAGGATGGTGTTGCGCTTTTCGGCCATGCCGCAGTATTTCGCGGCATTTTTGTTAAAGCCTGTTGCCTTGAGCTCATAGCCGAATTTGGTCTTTTCCATCACGATATACACGATCACCGCAATGATTATCGCAATTGGGATGGATATCGTGACATACTGGTTATTTGTAAACAGCGTATCCAGCCCGAGCGTCGGCATGATAGACTGGGGACTTACAGACTCGATGTGCATGGTGTAGGGGCTGGTAGTTTCCTTGACGTTCGAGAGCAGATCGTTCATCGCGTAAAGGGTTATCCAGTTGAGCATGATGCCCGAGATGACCTCGTTCACGTTGCAGTAGCTCTTGAGAACACCGGATACAGTACCCAGCGCCGCACCGGCTGCCGTTGCGATGAGCAGGCACACCCACCACGGAAGCTGCCACGCCAAAGCCGCGTATATCGCCATACCCGCACCGAACGCGTACTGACCGGCAGCGCCGATATTGAACAGGCCGACCTTATACGCAAACAGGATTGACAGCGAGCACATGATAAGCGGCGCCGTTTTGACAAGCGTGCTACCAAAATACTTCAGCGCGACCTGCGCGTTGGGGTAGTTGAAGAAGTTCTTTATCAGTGCCGTTATCGCCTCGCCAGCGCCCGCCGGATTTATAAACAGCAGAACGATGTAGCCGAGCAGCAGGCCGAGCAGGATGCAGATTATCGACGCGATAAACGACTGCACACCGCTGTTTTGCAGAAGGGAGCGTTTTTCCTTATTCATGGGCTGCTCCTTTCTTCGCGCCGGCCATGTACAGGCCGAGTTCTTCAACGGTGGTTTTCTTCGGGTCGAGCTCTCCGACGATCTCGCCCTCATACATAACGAGGATGCGGTCGGAAACGCTCATGACCTCGTCAAGCTCAAGCGATACCAAAAGCACCGCGCGCCCCGCGTCGCGCACGGCGACGAGCTGCTTGTGGATATACTCTATAGCACCGACATCGAGACCGCGGGTCGGCTGAACGGCGACGAGGAGCTCGGGCTCCTTGTCGATCTCGCGGGCGACTATGGCCTTCTGCTGGTTGCCGCCGGACATGCTGCGCGCTATCGTGACAGAGCCCTGTCCGGAGCGGACATCGTACTGCTCGATGAGCTTATCGGAATACTCGCGGATGTTCTTGCGTTTCAAAAAGCCCGCGCCGGAGACAAACTGCGGCTCGAAATAGCGCTGAAGCACCATGTTATACTCAAGCGAATAGTCGAGCACAAGGCCGTGCTTATGTCTGTCCTCGGGGATGTGGCTCATGCCGTGGGTGTTTCGGTCACGAATAGATGCGTGGGTAATGTCTCTGCCGCAGAGGCTGATCTTGCCCTCCTTGAGCGGCTCAAGCCCCGTAAGGCCGTAGACAAGCTCGGTCTGACCGTTGCCGTCGATACCGGCTATGCAGACGATCTCGCCCGCGCGGACCTTGAACGACACGTTCTTGACGGCGTTATTGTGGTGCACCTTGGATGCGACCGTCATACCCTCGACATCGAGGATAATGTCGCCCGGCTTTGCCTCTTCCTTATGCACGACGAAGTCGACATCGCGGCCGACCATCATGCGCGAGAGCTCTTCCTTGCTGGTGTTTTTGATCTCGACCGTGCCGATGTACTTGCCTTTGCGCAGAACCGTGCAGCGGTCGGCGACCTCCATGATCTCGTTGAGCTTATGCGAGATAAACAGGATGCTCTTCCCTTCTTTTGCGAGGTTTTTCATGATCTGCATGAGCTCCTCGATCTCCTGCGGAGTCAAAACCGCCGTAGGCTCGTCGAAGATGAGTATCTCGTTTTCTCGATAGAGCATTTTGAGGATCTCGGTGCGCTGCTGCATGCCGACGGTGATATCCTCGATAAGCGCGTCGGGGTCGACGCTCAGGCCGTACTTATCGCTCAGATCGATGATCTTTTTGCGCGCAATGTCCTTTTTGAGGAAACCGCCCTTACTCGTCGGCTCGTCGCCGAGGATGATGTTATCCAGGACCGAGAAGCACTCAACGAGCTTGAAGTGCTGATGCACCATGCCGATGCCGAGGCGGTTGGCGTCGTTGGGGTCTTTGATCTCGACCTCTTTGCCGTCTTTTTTGATAACGCCCTCTTCCGCCTGATACAGGCCGAACAAAACGCTCATCAGCGTACTCTTGCCCGCGCCGTTTTCGCCGAGCAGGGCATGTATCTCGCCTTTTTTGAGCTGAAGGGTAATATCATCATTGGCGACTATGCCCGGGAAACGCTTTGTTATATGCAGCATTTCTATCGCATATGCCTGTTCCAAAACCCAAATCTCCCCTTTCGTATGTGAATTTCTTCGAGTTACAATATGTTAATAATTCATTATACAATAGAGGGGGATGCATTGCAAACAAAAATGTCGGAAATATGAATAAAAAAAGGATAGGCGAAAAATTTCGCCTATCCTCAGGTTGTAACGATGAAATTACAGGATATTGCCGAAGCTCTCGACCTTGATCTCGGTCTTGGGCATTGCCTCGGTGGAGTTGTCGACCTTAATGTCGCCCTTGAACATTGCTGCAACGAGTGCCTTGTAGTCGTCCTTGGTGAAGTCATCGGACCACTGAGTGCTCTCCATGGGGATCTGAACGTAGTTGTCCTCGGGATTCTCGGAAACGAGCCCCAGGCTCTCCATCTTGCCGCCGAAGTCCGCCCACTTGTCGGCAGAGATAGCAGCCAGAACGGTCTTAACGGTGGGGGCAAGGCCCTTCATTGCGGAAGTAACGGTCATGCCTTCGCCGTATTTGCCGTCGATGATGCCGGACTGGTCAACGTCAACGCCGATGACCTTTGCGCCCTCGACCTTTGCCGCTGCTTCGGCTGCGGATGCATAGATGCCGCCGCCGCAAGCGAAGACGACCTCGGTGCCGTTTGCATACCAGGTATCCATAACAGCGGTGATAGCGGGGTCAGCCTTGAACAAATTACCGTAAACGTACTTGACGGAGACCTGATCTGCGATCTTCATCTCGACAGCCGCTGCGTTTACGCCCTGGACAAAGCCGTAGCCGTAACGGACGACTGCGGGAACTGCCATACCGCCGAGGAATCCGAGCTGCTTGTAGCCGAGCTTAACGGCAGCGTAGCCTGCCATGTAGCCGCAGAGCTCTTCCTGGTAAATTGCGCAATAAAGGTTTGAAGGAATCTTAAAGTCTTCGCCGAGATCTCCTGCACTGACATCCAGCGTGAAGAACTTAACATCGGGATAGGTGTTAACGGTCTGCTTGACAGCGGGGCCGAAAGCGAAGCCGGGCATTACGATGACGTTGTAGCCGTCGGCGACTGCCTTCTCGATCATTGCAACGCGGTCTGCGTCGGCATCGGAAGCGGGCTTGAAGTAGTTGAAGTCGATGCTGTTCTCGGTGCAGTATGCCTTGCATGCTTCATAAGTGGTCTGGTTGAAGGACTGGTCGGTGATATCGCCATAGTCGGTGATCATTGCGACCTTCATTGCGGTCTCGTTCGGATTGTCGGAAGTCTTGGTGTCCTTGTCGCCGTTGTTGGAGCAGGCGCAAAGAGCAAAGACCATGCACAGAGCGAGAACCAGTGCGAGAATTCTTTTCATGTTTTTTCCTCCGTATAAATTTAGTTTTTGCGAACGAAAGTGATATGTACACTTATCGCGTACTATGCACAGTATACCACTGTTACTGCGTCAAAGGCAAGTATAATTTAGCAATTTGTCCAAAAGCGACCGCTTTTTACGCCAAATCGCACAAAATTTATACTTTGTCCATCTTTGCGGCAGTGTCGAGCGCTATCTCCATCATCTGAGTGAAAGACAACTGTCTTTCCTCGGGCGACAGTGCCTCGCTGCGGTAGATATGATCGGAAATCGTGCAGATGCACAGAGCACGCTTTCCGGCCTTTGCGGCGTTCATGTAAAGGCCGGCGGCCTCCATCTCGACGGCCATAACGCCCATATCGCGCCACTTATCGTTGCTGTCGCAGCCTGCGGGCGAGTAAAAATTATCGCCGGAGAGGATGTTGCCGACCTTCATGTCAACGCCGTGCTCTTTTGCGGTCTCGACGGCGGTGCTCAGAAGCGTGTAGTCGGCGATGGGCGCGAAGGTGCCGTTAAGCTCAAACTGGTGAACAAAATTGGAGTCCGTGCACGCGCCCTGAGCCGCGACGATGTCCATGAGCTTAAGATCGTCGCGCAGAGCTCCGGCCGAACCTATGCGGATGATGTTATCAACGTCGTAGAAATTATAAAGCTCCCAGCTGTAGATGCCGATGGCGGGGATACCCATGCCGCTTGCCATAACGGTCACGGGAACACCCTTCCAGGTGCCGGTGTGTCCCTGAACGCCGCGGACGTTATTGACGAGCACGGGGTTTTCAAGGAAGGTCTCTGCAATGAATTTCGCTCTCAGCGGATCGCCGGGCATGAGGACCGTTTTTGCAATGTCCTCTTTCTTTGCCGCAATGTGCGGAGTGGGAATAGGCATGGTATTTCCTCCTTGTGTGGTTTTAATTGTTTTGACCAAATTATATCCGCATCCCAAACCTTAGTCAAGTTTTCAGTAGCAAATCGTGACACGGTGTGGTATTATGTAAGAAAATAATAAAAAACGAATAATGTACGGGAGAAAGATATGAAAGACAGCAGCATCATCGTTATCGGCATTGCCGGCGGCACGGGCAGCGGCAAAACGACGATCACTCGCAAGATCATGCAGCACTTCGGCGGCAACGTCAGCGTCATATACCACGACAACTACTACAAGGCGCACCACGGCATGAGCTATGAGGAGCGCACGAAGCTCAACTACGACCACCCCGACGCATTCGACACAGAGCTTCTCATCGAAGACCTGAAAAAGCTGCGCCGCGGCGAGACGATCCACAGCCCGACCTACGACTACACGATCCACGACCGCGCCGAAAAAACCGTAACCGTCAAGCCCTCGCGCGTCATCATCGTCGAGGGACTGCTGATATTCCAAAGTCAGGAGCTGTGCGACCTTATGGATATCAAGATCTACGTCGACACGGACGCTGACGTGCGCATCCTGCGCAGGATCGTGCGCGACGTGCGCGACCGCGGCAGGAGCCTTGAGAGCGTCGTGAATCAGTACCTGACCACCGTCAAGCCCATGCACGAGCAGTTCGTTGAGCCCTCGAAGCGCAAGGCGGATATCATCATCCCCGAGGGCGGACACAATCAGGTCGCGCTGGACATGGTGCTCGAGCGCGTGCGCGCGCATCTTGCAAAGAATTGAGGAACGGACATGGCAAAGCTATATTTTAAATACGGCGCAATGGGCTCGTCGAAATCGGCTCAGGCGCTGATAACGCAATTTAACTACGAGGAGCTCGGCATGAGCGTCTGGCTCATAAAGCCCAGCATCGACACACGCGACGGCGCGGACATCGTGCAGAGCCGCATCGGTCTCAAGCGCTCAGCAGAGGTCATAACTCCCGAACAGAATATAATCGAGGCCTACGCGAAGGCCGGACGGCACGACGTCATCATTGCCGACGAGGCGCAGTTTTTCACGCCCGAGCAGATCGATCAGCTGCGCGAGCTCGTCGACGCTGAAAATCTGCCGGTTTTGTGCTTTGGCCTGCGCACCGACTTCCTGACGCATTTCTTCCCCGGTGCGCGCAGGCTCATGGAGCTTGCCGACTCCATCACCGAGATAAAGACCGTCTGCGCATGCGGCCGCAAGGCCACGGTAAACGCCCGCATCGACGCATCGGGGCGCATCATCACACACGGCGATCAGGTGTTTCTCGGCGGCAACGACAGCTATGTCGCCATGTGCCACAAATGCTGGGTGAGCAAAATAAAGGAGCAAGAAAAATAAATATAAACGCAAAAAGCTCCCCTCGGGTAACTGTTCATAAAACAGGTTTTACGAAATAAGAATTATGGCAGTTGCCATGCAAGGGTTGCTGACAAAAAGGGTATGCACATCAAAGTGCATACCCTTTTGCCGTTTATGGGAGAGTTGCGGGTTTCTTCTTGCGTGTAGACTAATTAAGGGCAAAATCGAAAGAAATAGGGGTTGCGTATTACCTATACTCTGATTCTTGCTTAGAACGCAGAAAAGCTGCCGTTTTCGACCTTTATCGCGACATAAACTTAAGGCATAGCCGCGCAATCTTCTACGACATACATCTCACAGCGTCCATCAGCACAACAGAAAAAATGCTTATGGTCGCTGCACCATCCGATGCGACTGTGATTTGCTTCGATAACAGTCTTACCATCATAAGTGATAAGACCTTCTTTGTAGCTGTCCTTTTCACCAACTCTGACAGTGAGATATGGATCCTTGCGCCCATGGATTTCATGGTAGATAGCAGGAATGATGATGTTGCCATCGTAGTCTTTCATGCCTTGTTTGCCGTTTTCTACGAAGCAAATTCTCTGCTGTTCATGGTAGAAGCCATTCCAAGGGACATCATAGATGCAGGGGAGGATCTCGTTGCCATCCTTATCAATCAAACCATGTCTGGCGCCATCCTTATCGCGTATAACCACTTCATACAGATCATGCCAGGTATAGATCGAGGAATATATGGATTTGAAGCGCTCTTTGCCAGATGGGTCAATGATCTTTTCAATCGTCCGGCCGAGTTCTTCATCGAAGACCTCGACTTCCATATCGCCGTTGTCGCGGAAGGTGACATCAAGGAATTGGGGCTCAAACAGGACTTTCTTTTGTGCCAGATCATAGATGCCCATGGGGAAACCATCGCCCGTTGCATCCGGATCTTCAGCGTAAAACAGGATTCTGTCCTTCCAGGTTTCATAAGAGAAGCCTTCAAAGGTTGGTTCTGCGAGCCAGTTACCCTTGCAATCAACGACACCCCAGTGACCGTCTTTCCAGCCACCATAATGGACCATGAACATATCGGAGCGATCGAAGAAGTGCTTGATTTCATCGAAGATGAAGGGGATAACCTCGTTACCGTCCTTGTCGATGGCACCCCAGAGCTCCTCTTCCGTCCAGTAACGGCCCTGATTATACTTGTTGTCCCATTTAGGGTCGATAGTCCATTTGCCCTTTGCAACGATAGCAATACCATTTTCAAAGTCAGTAGCATAGATATACTGGGGCGGAATAACCTCCTCGCCAGATTCATTTACAAAACCCCAAGTACCCGCAATTTGATCATAATCCGAATGATAAGCCAAATCCATGAAGCGCAGCTTGAGCGTAGATACGCGGCACATTCCTTCGGAATAATCGCCGACTTCTTGATAATTATCCTGTCGAATTCTGCCACCAATCTCAAGCTCACAGCCATTTGGATCAACACAAAGCCACTTATCTCCAAGCTGTACTTTTGCTTTGCCTTCTCTGAAATCATCTGCTTGATCATACTTCATAGGAACGACAAACTTCATGTCCTTGTCAACGAAGCCATATCCATGGCCGTTGATAGCAACGCGAGCAAGATCTTCTTGGAAACTGTCGATGATATCGAAGGTCAGGCTGGTCAGTCGTTTTCCCTCAATAGAAGCAAACACGGACTTGCCGTACCAGTTGAATGCCTGGCCGCTGATTAAGACCTTCAATAGACCAGTTTCTCCGTCTTCGTACAGAGAGTTTACATTCCACTTCCAGATTTTCCGGATCTGGTGCTTTTCATCGGCATACACGATCTCATCTGTCAACTCCGGCTCGGAGTACGGCACACTCTCCATGTAGCATCGAGTTCCCGCGATTAGAAACTCATTTTTGAACACAATTGCCGGGCCACATTCGGGATAGCCTTTATATCTGCTTTCGTGCCGCGGAATTACAGAGACGGATGCCCAGATGTTATCGGTAAACACATGACCGCGATAGGAAAGAACCTCCTCGTGCTCAGACTCCGTCGGAATAGGAAGTACATACTTTTTGCACTCGCCGTTGTCGAAAAAGAGCTTTACGGCGAATCGTTCTGTGGGAACGGGGGCAAGCGGGACGGCGTTTATGAGTTTGGGAATATATGCGAACAGATCATCTGGTTCTCGCTGCTCGGTTTTAATAAACTCTGCCACCTTCCGATCACCACCGTCAAAGGGGTGACGGACCATGCTATGCATGCGGTCGGTGGCATGGAAGGAGCTCCAACTGAAGAAACCAAGACCTTCAATGTAGGGGACAGAGCTGTAAACTACATCGTTATAACGGACATAGCCCAACTTCATATCACCATATTCCCGATGCATCGTCCGCAGCGTCCCATAGAAGGCGCTGTTCATAAATGCACCGGAGTATTTGGGATCTCCTTCAATGGACGGATTATCATCTGTGATAATGCAGTCATAGATGTCCGTATCTTCACGGTTGAAGGCGTACATGAACTGCCAGGTTTGATCCATCATCTCTTTGCGAGGATAGTATTCAAACAGATACGAGCCGTTGACTTCTTTAAGATGCCAAAACTCCGGGCTGTGAGTATCACTTCCGCAGTAGTTTCTTACACGATATTTGATCTCAGCTCCGGCTATGTAGCGATCGACATTGAGGTAGAGGATCAGGATGATGCTGTTTTCGGCGAAGGGTTCTTTGGCAAGCTTGCTGCAGAAATCACCGTCCAGCTGAGAAGTTTTCTTTTGGCCGTAGGCATACATGAAAATCGTGTAAATATAGCCTTTTCTATTGCACGGGAAACACACACTTCCCGAAAAAGCGGTGAAGCTGGCAGATGAGCAAAAGGGTGTGTGATTTTATGACCCACAGCAACCTTGTATTGGCAGACTGCCCACCGAATATGGAGGAAAATATTATGAAGCAGTCTGATAAAATTACAGCATTGTATTGCCGCCTCTCCCGTGACGATGACCAACAGGGTGACAGCAATTCCATCGTTAATCAAAGGGCATTTCTGACGAAGTTTGCTAAGGAAAAAGGCTTTCGGAACCTTGAGTATTTTGTGGATGACGGGTACTCCGGCGCAAACTTTCAAAGACCAGATTGGCAGCGCATGATGGCCATGGTTGACGAAGGCAAGATCGGTATCGTCATAGCCAAAGACATGAGTCGGATCGGGCGTAACTATCTGGAAGTAGGAATGTACACCGAGATTACATTTCCGCAGAACAATGTCCGTTTCATTGCAGTCAACAGTGGTGTGGATAGTGCCAACCAGAGCGACAACGAGTTTGCTCCCTTTTTGAATATCATAAATGTTTTGTTTTGCTTTTCAACGGTATTTGCCAACGACATAAAAGCGCACAGCATAGCAAAAGCACCTGTAACTGTCTCGCTACGAGAGCGGCGGTTACAAGTGCTTTTTCTTTTTCGGTGTTGTTTATAGCCTGTTGCGCTGCAACTGTGAGAGAACGCATGAGAGCGGGCGAGATTTACCAAAGCAATCAAGACACCTTGCGCCGTGACTGGTATTTCAAATACTGGTGCTTTTCCACCAGCCTATCCACTTCCTCAATACCTTTCTGCTTAAAGGTGAGCGTACCGTCTGGATTGACGGTAATGCTTTCCAATCCCGCAATCTTTTCTTCTCTGCTAATCGTCTTGAACTCCTTGCGCCAAATCTCCCTTTGCTCCTGCAAATATGCAATCGTTTCGTCTACCGCTGCAATATCCGCCTGTATTTCCTCATTGGAGCGGGATAGCTGCTTTATGGCGTATTGCAGCCGTTCTTCCTCGGCTTTGAGCGGCTCGGCTTTCTCGTCCAACTGCTCCTTGCTGAACATATTAGACAGGTAGAGGTCTAACAGCTTGTCCTTTTGCGTGATAATCTCTGCAAGCTGCTCTTTCATATAGCTTACTTCATCGGCTGTTTGCTTGTCAATCTGACTTTCCAGCGCCGCCCGAATACCCTCTAATTCCTCTATGCCAGTATGAAAGCGAATGAAAAGGCTGTTGCCGAATGCGCGGCTTTGCAGCATACGGTTTATCTTTGTTTCAGACACGTTCGGATTGTTGCAGAGCATGACCCTGTTGCCGTCCTTATCCCGCTTCATCGTGCGCTTGGTCTTACAGGCGTATGTCCGCACTCTGCCGCCAGCAGACTTGACATAATCGCTGCCAGATGAAAAGTAGTGTGCGCCGCAGCAGCCGCATACCAATTTACCCGCAAAGTCCGTCTTGCCTGTATAGATACCCTTGCGCTCTTGGTGCTGCACCTTGCTTTCAAGTACGCTCTGCGCTTTCTCAAAGGTTTCCACATCAATAATGGCAGGTACTTTGTCCGTTTCAAATATCACGGCATTTCCTGTTTCTCTTGTGGGGTGCTTCTCAAAAATTGCGCCATTGGTGAACTTGTTCCGCACCCCTCGCCCCGTATAGGTTTCATTCCGCAGCATGATTAAAAGGCTTCTGCCGCTGAACGGCTTACCCTGCCTTGTGAATATGCCGTGTTCGGTCAAATACTCGCCGATGCGCTGAACGCCCATATTCTTGTTCGCATACAGGTCAAATATCAGCCGCACGATCTCCGCTTCGTCCTCCCGCACTTCCAGTCTGTTTTCAGGCTTCGGATAGTATTTGTAGCCGTAAATGCCGTTGTGAGAATGAATGTTGCCCCGCTTGATGCCCTCTTTAATGCCAAACCTCACTCTCTCGCTTTTTTCTCTGCTTTCGCCCTCTGCGATTGCCAAATAGATGTTTACAATGATATTTTCGTCATTGTTTTCCGTTGACACGCCAGACGAAACAAAGTCTACAAACACACCGTTTTTCTTTAAGGTCTTTAGCAGCATATCGGCACTGACATTTCGTGCAAAGCGGCTTGCGTTTTTTACCAATATGCGGTTAAACTTCGGCTTGTCAATAATCCTATACAAATCACCGTCAATATGGCGTTTATCAATGCCAGCGTCCAATATCATTTTATCAAAGCCGGGGCGAGATAGCTTCGTACCGCTTGTTCCTCTGTCACGGTAAATCTCTACAAGCTCGTAACCTGCCCTTTCCCCAAACTCCCGCTCAAAAAAGCGTATCTGGTTGTTATAAGAGTCTAATTGCTCGTCCTCTTTTGTGCTGACCCGACAATAGGCGCACACCTTTACACGCTCAACCGCCTGTTCCATTGTCTACCTCCATGTTAGAAAAGATAAGCCGCTCTCGTGCGTTCGAGAGCGGCTTGTCTGCTGATTGCTTTATCCGACCGATGCGCTGGCTAATGCTTCGCTTTGCTTTTGAGCGTCATAAAGTCCACTAACCATGACAGCGGTCTTTGTATAGCCGTTGTCTGCAATCACTTCGCCATCGAAAACAGCATACGCAACCGTACTTGTGTCGGCAAAGTAGATAAGTGTAAATTCACTTCTAATTTGAGCACCGAAAGAGTTTTGAGCGTCTACATAGGACTGCACAGCTACATAATACTGATTTCGTCCAAAACTCCACCCATTCGTGATACTCGGAAAGTCGGCGCTTTTAGGTGCTTTTAATAGCTGCTTTACATTCTCCTGCGTCCAATACTGATAATCCGACTTATCCGAAATTGACATAGGCAAGTACCATTCTTCGTAGAAGGACATATCATAAGTAACTTGCAGATAGCCAAAAGTATCTCCGTCAATCTGCTCTGCGCGGAAATCGTCAATGCCGTCGGCGGGACAGCGGTAGCGCAAGGCAACATCAGTATTTGCGACTGTAACGCAGTTCTCGCCCTTTTCGATACCAAACTCCGCTAAAATCGCGTCACCGTCAGTAAAGGAATAGTTCTGGTATGAGGTAAAGCGCACAACACTATTATTCACAAGGACAAAGGAAACCTCGCCTAACCCCTCTACATTGTTGTAATCGTAATAGACACAGGGAATTTCAAAAGCGCCGTTGCACTTTCCCTCGTCCACACTGTCAGGCTGCCCTAAAATGGCAATCAGTTCTGCTCCGCTTATTTTGGAGAACTGCGTGACATCATACACAAGGTTGTCCTTCTGCACATCATCACTTGTGACATTACCTTGCGTAGTGCCTTGATTGCCGCTCGGCTCTTTCTGATTTCCAGATGTAACGGCGGCAATAATGACAAAACAGGTCATAATTGCACAATAGATAAGGCAAATTCGGTTAGCACGAGGGGAAAAAGGCTTCTTCCAGAGAAGAAAGATAATGGCGATAAAAGGAAGAAAAACAACTGCGAGTGCAATCAGAAGCTTCTGCCCCAAACTTACGCCACTACTTTCGTTCCTCTCTGTACTTCCCACAATTTCAACATCTCGTGAGCCACAGCTTGAGCAACGATAAGGGTCTTGGTTGCTCTGTGTTTCCTGCATTCGTGCGATTTCTGCACTTCTTTTTGTGTACTTCTTGCCACGAAACCCAGAAGCGTTCTGGAGTTTTGCTCTCTGAATATTGGATTGCTGCTTGCGGCTCTCTCGAATGTCTTTGTCCGTGGCGTACCATGTATTACCGCATTTCTTGCATTTGAACTCATGCTCTTTCATCGGGATTTTCCTCCTTCTAAAATATGGTTCTCCTGTTCCTGTTGCTCTCGGATTGCTTTGTATAGCGTTCCCTGTGCCAATCCGCATAGTTCGCAGATTTCAGCAACACTATGGGTTTGAGCTTTGTATAACTTCAAAGCCTTTTCCACCGTCTTTGCGTCCTTCGGCGGTCTGCCGCCCTTGCGCCCTCTCGCCCTTGCAGCGGTCAAGCCCTCATTCGTCCGCTGTACGGTCAAATCACGCTCAAACTGGCACAGAGCAGAGAGAACAGTCACAAGCAGCTTTCCAGTCGGTGTGCTGATGTCAATGCTCTCTTTCAGACTGATAAGCACTACGTCCTGTTTTTCAAAATGCTCCACCAGTGCAAGCAAGTCCTTTGTGGAGCGTCCTAATCTGGACAGGCTCTCGATAACGACGGTGTCACCGCTACGCAGCTTATCCAGCAGTCTATCCAACTCTGGTCTGCTGCGCTTCGTGCCTGTCATTTTTTCGGTCAGCAGTTCGTCCACGCCGTAGGCATTCAAAGCGTCAATCTGACGGTCAAGGCTCTGGTCATCTGTGCTGACCCGCGCATATCCAAATGTCATTTTGTACCACCCCCTTTACAAAAACTGCTGTATTACATATATAACATGGCTGCTCCTATTTTGCAAGTAGTTTTTTGCTATATTTTTGAATGTATATTCTATTTCAAAAACAGGCTAAACTATTTTATAGAAAGGGGGCAGTTTCAGTATGTTTGTAGTTCAGAAGAACGAAGCGACCAGCAAAACCATTCGTATGCCGAACGCTCTTATAGAACAGTTAGAAGAAATCGCTGCAAATGAGGATATTTCTTTCAATCAGCTTGTAGTGCAATGCTGTGAGTATGCCATTGCCAATCTTCCTAAAAGTGATGGCAAAATCACTTGCACAGAGCAGTTCATAAGCAGAAAGCGTCACATCAAAGCAGCCTTTGAAGAATACTACCTTGCCGCACACCCAACCGCCAATAAAACAACGGTCATGCAGGTATTTGCCGATGCCATATACGCCACGCAACGCCGCCAGTCCGAACTTGGTATAGACCTGTATAGTGTCCTCTCTGGCAAAGTGAGCATGGATGAGTACCGTGCTGCGCTCGAAAAGTATTTTGTGGCAATCAACAGGCGCAATCCAGACTATAACGCCCGTAACTATGCCAACTGCACAAAACAGCTAAAAGAGTTCATGGAACAGGCTAACCTCATTTAGACCGAAATTTTTTGACGAAGGTTGAGAAAAAGGTCGAAATAAAATGACCTCTACTCTTTGACAGAGCTTCATTTTCATACCACCGCCAAAACCGGGGGTGGGGGTGGCGTGTCGGCGGCTGGCAGCCCTGCAAGGATATTATGAATGCAAATTGCTGCTTTCTTATCGCTGCTTCGTTGCCCTTGTGCCTGTGCGCTGCTGTATATGCCGCTGTTCTCGCTGGCTGTCTTGCGCTCTATGGCTTTGTGTCTATGCAGGCTGCTTGATACCGCTGCTGTCTGTGCCGCTGTATCGTGCACTGCTCTCGCTGTGTCTGTATGGCTGTGTATCCTCTACCGTTTTATCATGTGCTATATAGACTGCCGCTGCGCTTGCCCCGCCCCTTTCCCCATGCTTGCAGCGCACAAGGCAACGGCTGATACTGCCTTATAAAATACGATGGTTTCTTGTAATATCGCTTTCCTGCGTTTTTTGCACTTCAAAGGCGGTGTGATGATTACAAAAACTTTTGCAATAAACTATCTGCATTTATACGGCGTTTTTTGCAACGCTTCATATCTTTTATGGCTGGTACTCATTCGCTGTGAGTATCAGCCTTTTTCTTTGCTCTGCGGTCTACATACTGTTGCACTTCAATCGCCCAACTGAATACCGAAACAAGATAAAATACAACCGCTTGAGGTGAAACGAATGATATATAACCTGTCTGCAAGACTGAAGCAGCTACGGCAGGAGAAACACCTAAAGCAAGAGCAAGTTGCGCTGTTGGTAGGTGTCACAAAGTCTGCTGTATCGTCATGGGAACTGGATATGCGGCAACCGTCCTATGCGGCTCTTATCCGTTTGGCTGACCTTTACCGTGTCAGCACCGATTATCTGCTCGGCAGAGAAGACCAGCGTTCGGTTGACCTTTCTGGACTGACCGCCGCAGAAGCCACGCTGATTTGTGACCTTGTGGCATCTATGACAGCAAAGAACAAACGAATGGAGGATTATTTGTGAAAAGAGTTTTGAGCGTTTTTCTAACCGTGGCTATGCTGCTGTGTCTGCCTGTGACAACCTTTGCGGCAGAGGTCGAGGAAAGCCAACCGTCAACCTGTACCGTCTATACCTTAAACGAGCTGAAAGCTGCGCTTGCCGCTGCCGCCGACGGTGACAGCATCGCCATAGCGGACTGTATTGAGATTTCAGATGAAACTGTCAGCAGCGACAAGGCGGTTAAAATTGTCCGCTCCAATGGCTTTACTGACGATATGTTCGTTCTTGGCAATCAAGGCGGCTTGTCTGGCTTGACGATAGAGGATATGACCGCTGATTTTGTCAATACCGTCACGGTTGCCATAGATACTGAAAACGCAGTCATTGAGCGGTGTTCGTTCTCTGGCAGCAGCGAACACTTTGTCATGTTCATTGTGGCGTGTGGGAATGCAGAGATAACCGACTGCACCTTTCAGACAAACGGCTGTCTTGCCCTGTCTGTCCCCGTACCCGCCGCCGCTGTTACCGTCCGCAACTGCACCATAACCGACTTCACGCTGCCAGACGGCGAGAGCGCCATTGCAAACAACGGCAACCTCACCTTGGAGCAGTCAAAGGTGTACGGCAACACAGGCGGCATTGTGAATAGCGGCACTCTCACCGTGAGAGCGAGCGAGATCCACGGCAACGGCAATAGCGATATAACAAGCCGTGGGCAACTGAATCTTGCAGAGAGCAGCGGCGATAGGCTTCTCTACAATGCCGCAACAGGCGAACAGCTTTCCTTGCCGCTGTCTGAATACACAGATACCGCAACGCTGCTATTCTTGACCGAACAGGAAGCCGCCGACCGCTTCAAACCCGCTCCAGAGCCTACGCCAGAGCCAGAGCCAACACCGGCACCCACGCCGACACCAGATGACAGCGACAATGACGATGATGATACGCCGCCTGTGTCCCGCCCCTCTCGTCCCTCTCGCCCCGCTGTCAGCAAGCCGAAGCCGACTGCCCCTGCGCCCACTCTTGTCTGCGGCAACGCTGTTCTTGATACCTCTCGTTCCGTGGTGCTGCAAGGCTATGGTGACGGTCTGCTGCATTTAGAGGACAGCTTGACGAGAGCGCAAATGGCAACTATCCTTTACCGCCTGTTAGATGAAAAGAGTATTGCTGAATATGAAGCCGCAGAAGCCGCCTTTACCGATGTACCCGCTGATATGTGGTGCAGCCGCTATGTTTCCACTATTGCAAAGGCTGGCATTGTGGCGGGTGTTGGCAACGGCTGCTTTTATCCGAATGACAAGCTGACATGGGCGCAGATACTTACCGTATTGAGCCGCTTTACAGAGCCGAAAGCCTGTGCGCTGCAACATATCCAGTATGACGGCTGGGCGGTTGAAGCGGTGCAGACCGCCGTTGCGCTTGGCTGGATTGAGGACAGCGCGGACTTTGCGCCAAACGCCATAATCAGCCGTGGTGACTTTATGCAGCTTGTCAACGGCGTTCTTACACTGTATCGTGCGGTCTGAAAGGCGGTGCGGCATACATGGTACTGACTTGGCGCAGACTGCGAGAAAAGCGAGAGCAGGGCAGAGAAGCGCAGATAGCAAGCGTTATGCGTCTTATTGAGCAATACCCCTTTGTGGATGTGTTCATGGGTATGCCCTCACGCTTGCAGCTATGGCAAGCAAAGCACTATCCGCTCTGTGATGGTGTGCTGATTATTTTTGACAAGCAAAAGGAGAGATGAACAATGGAACTTTTGACACGAGATGATGGGGTCCGATATTTGGATAGTCTTTTTGAAACGATAAAAAGGGACTACGACATAAGGGACTTAGAATACATGATAGGTGAAGTAGTCGATGCTGCCGAGCGCAGGGTAATCACAAATCAGTCGATGAAGTTTTTCCTTAGGTTGATTGAAGTTCGCCCAAACATCAAAATCTGCTTTGACACACCCCAAAAAGCAGATGAACTGCTTAGACTGAAAGCAAAGGGAGCGTATCAAGGTGTCATAATTTTGCAGCGTGATATAAACTCAACAAACGCAACCCCAGAGCAGGTCATTCGCCGTTACCCAAGGTTAAAACTCTGTGACGGATATATCCCCACAGTTGAAACTATGAATTACACGGCAAGTCCTGATGACAGAGATGACGGTTTTATGGTCATCTTTGAGCCGCTAAACGAGAGCGAACTGGATTATTTGAATAAAGCATATTTGGCAGAGGCGTAATTTATCAGCAGATACATTTTAGCTGTGCGAACTGGCAGAGCAGTATGACGGTGTGTTGGTTATTTTTGAAAATATCTCTGACGAACTCACAATGCTATAACAGCCATAAAAAGGCGGCTATGCAGCACCATTCGCTGTATAGCCGTCTTTACTGTTCAGTTTGGAATTTTATCTTCGTCTACAAAGATAATCACCTTTGCATTCGGCGGCAGCTTCGCCAACTCTGACCGCTTCGGCTGTCCGAAAAAGACAAAGTGCGTCTTGTCCTTGTTCGCCCGCCGCTCGAGCCGCTTCAACCTGTTCTGCAACACCTTATTCTGCATTCAAGCTGTCCTCCAATCGCTCCATGCGAGAGAGAATATCTCTGCTGTCCGCATAGCGTGACGCATAATTGAAAATCAGCTCCGTTGCTCTCAGCCTTGCGTTTACGCTTGCCTTTGGGTCGTCCAATACTGCAACGACCTTATCGACCGCTTTTTCAAGCTGGCTGGATAGCTTCGTCCACGCTGCATTGACGATTTTATTCTTTGTCTGCTCCAATGCTGCTTGAAAGTCCTCGTTTTCGAGATACTTATAGCCTGTCGAGCGGTTGATACCCGCCACTCTGCAAGCCTGTGAAAGGTTTTCTGTCTTGGCGTATTCCATGAGAAAAGCGGACTGCTTGACTGTTAGTCCAGCTATCCGCTCAAGCGCCATATTCGTCCTATCGTCCATAGAAGAAATACCCCCTAAAAATATTTATTTGCTTGATTTCGCTGTTCTCGCCCATATCGTACCCTTTCCGCGCCCTCTCTTATTGCCTAAAATACCCTCGCATTTGCAAAGTTAGATACTCTTTCCTTGCTCTCGTGGCGTGTCTCGCTGTTTTCTGTGCTGTCTGGCATAGTAACGGTATCGTCAGCTTCTAACGCGATCTCGCTTGTTTCTCGCGGCGAGAGCGTGGGTTTTGCGCTGTCCTGCTGTGTACTTTGTGCGACTGTATGCGGACTTTCAGCGGTTTTTACCGCCTTTTTCTCCTGTTCCTCTTTCATAAAGTCTACACATACGGTTGCATTTGGGTCAATCTTTACTTTCTCTCTGCACTCTGCGAAATTGACCTGTGCGCTGTAACTGTAATCCTTTTTCTGAATTTCAAAGCGGTCTGTAAACATAGCCTTTCTCCTTTCCCTTTTCGTCCTCGTCTGCCTCGTCACTAAAATAGAGTTCGTCACCCTGTTTTACAATATCTGCGGTCACTCTTTCCTCTGCCGCTTTCAGCATTCCGCCGCCAATGATATTTGCCTGTAAGAATGGAATAAGTGCGCTTTCCAGTCTATCCAGTTCTGCCGCCTTATCCTTTTCAAACTGCAACTCTGCCGCCGACTTCGCATTCTGCGCCGCTCTCGGATAGTAGTCTTGCAGCAGCTTGCCTACCTCGCTGTCACCGGACAAAAACATGATTGCCCTTGCGCCGACCTGCGTATTGATGTAATCGTCTACAATGCGCCCAATCAGTACGCCGTTGTTCTGCCCCTCGGCTGCAATGCGTGTCTTGATAAGGTTCTGCATAAACTGCAAATCGGCATAGTCACGCTCTGTATAGCGGTGCTCAAAGTTGGTGGCTCTTACCTTTGCGATTTCTGCCCACTGCTCGTCAATGTAGCGGCTATTTTCCTCAATGGCGCTCTGCACCTTGTTCCGCCACTCCTTGTTCATCTTCCGCAATTCGTCTTGATACCACTTGTCTGTATAGCCGCAGTCCTCTTTCTGCTTTTGCAGCTTGGCAAGGGCGGTGGGGTAGGGGTTGGTGTCAATCAGACTTTGCAGCGCATAAGGCTTCCATTTGGGCTGCTGCATGACCGTCCATCCAGACGGCAATCCGTTGTTTGTGTTCATACCTGTTTTTCTCCTTTCATCTTGTCCGCTGTGTTGTTGTGCGTACCCTCTGCCGTGAGGGGTGAGGGGGTACACTGAAAAGCTGTACCAAATGACTGCTGTAATTTCTGCTTGCGATAGTTACGCATATACTCCCGTCTGTGCTTCTTTTTCAATTCCGTTGGAATAGGCGGTCGAGACATTGTAAAAAATCCCCTTTCTTTAGTTTGCTATATCATCAGCTTTGCAAGCTGTTGTATAAGGCGTATCGCTGTATATTGGCTCGATGGTTTAGCCGTGTAGCTGTATAGTGCGTATAGAACGCTTATAAGCCTATATATATTACATAACAAATGAAAAGCGCCCCTTGACCACCCGCAAGCCCTTGTGTATCAATGCTTTGCGATTATCAAAGGCATCATGAAAACGTACAAAAGCACTTTTCAAACCCGCCGCAAAACAGAGCTTTGCCCCTCTATATATGCCGCTGCCTGCGCTGTCTGCTCTGCCGTTTTCAAGTGCTGCTTGTGGCATTTGCAGTCTGGATTGCCTTTCCGCACGCTCTGTATGATGCGCTCTGCGGCGGTGCTTGCGCCGTACCCCTGTACCATGATGTGAATATGCGGTGGCTTGTCTGTGCAAGGCTCTACCCGCTCGCCGTTGTGTATGCGCCTTTCAGAGCAGATAAAGACCTTCTTGCCGCCGTAGCGCATGGACTTCTGATAACCCATTTTGCCCATGTACTGTGAGTCCGTGACAGAAAGACCGAGCATAAAAGCGATGTCCTCACCCTGTTTCTTTTTCAGCCTGACGCAGACGGCACGAAGCCTGTTCAGCTCCTTTTCTGCTTCTTCCATGCTGCTGAATTTTCGAGGGTCATCAAGAAAATATGCTGTGCTGACTTTCTCTCGCATACTCACTCCCTCCTGTACTGCGTAATATTATTTTACAGTCCAAAACATCGAAAATAAAGCGGATTTTGCGCGTTTTCTGCAACTTCTACATTCCAAACAAACCACAACCAAATATTTCTTAGAAAAAATTTGGCTCGAAAACAGCAACTTGCACAAAAGAAAAAAGAGCGGCTAAAACCGCTCTAAAACCTGTGTCAGTATGCTGTTTTTTCACCGTTGATGAACACCGTTGAAACGCAATATATAACAAACGAGTTCTATGTTAAGGACGGCAGCAAAAAGGTACGGGCATCCTTAAAGCTGAAAGGCGAGTCCGGTGAGCATCTGACCACCATACCGCCCTACGGCTATGTGAAAGACGCAGAAAACTCCGAGCAGTGGATTGTCGATGATGAAGCCGCACAAGTTGTCAAACGCATCTTTGCTTTATGCATGGATGGTAATGGTCCGACACAAATCGCCCGTATACTCAAAGAGGAACAAGTGCTGACACCTACTGTCTATCAGGACAAGCAGAAACGGAAAGTGCGCTGTGCTTTACCCGACAATCCCTATGGATGGAACGACAGCACAGTATCGGGCATTCTGGAACGGATGGAGTATTGCGGACATACCGTAAACTTCAAAACGCACCGACAGTCTTACAAGATCAAAAAGACCATCGAGAATCCGCCGGATCAATGGAAGATCTTCCGCAACACGCACGAAGCCATTGTGGATGAGGAAACCTTTGATCGGGTGCAGGAGCTTCGCCGAAACAAGCGCAGACCGGCTAAGACGGGCAAGAGCAATTTATTTTCCGGTGTTGCCTACTGTGCCGATTGCGGAGAAAAGCTGTACTACTGCACCACGCAAAACTTTGAGGAGCGGCAAGATCACTTTGTTTGTTCTACCTCTCGGAAGAAAGGCAAAGATGTGTGTGGAACACACTTTATCCGTGCAATGGTATTGGAAAAGGGTGTACTGAAATTCCTGCAAATCCTTCTTTGGTACATATCCGATTGCGAGGACTTGTTCCGTGAAAAACTCGGCGCCAAGCGTAAAGAAGAATTCAAAAAAGAGCTGGCTGCAAAACGCAGACAGCTCACACAGGCACAGCGCAGGATCGAGGAACTTGACCGACTGTTCAAGCGGATTTATGAGGACAATATTTCGGGCAAGATCAATGACAGCCGCTTTCAAAAGTTGTCTGCTGATTACGAGAAGGAGCAAGCAGAACTGACGGAAAAGGTGCAGCTTTGGGAACAAAAGATTACCAAGCAGGAAGAAGAAGCGGACAGCATCGAGCAGTTCATCCGCAGAGCAAAGAAATACCCAGAACTGACGGAACTGACACCGGCAGTCCTGCATGATCTTGTGAATAAGGTATATGTTTGTGCTCCCGACAAAAGCAGCGGACATAGGGTGCAGGATGTACGGATCAGCCTCGCCTGTATCGGATTCCTGCCCGAAAGCATTACTACAGAAATGGTCAATCACGCAGTAAAAAGCAGAACAGCGTGACTTCACGCCACGCTGTTCTTACTAAATGCTATAAACCTGTCTTATTACGAGCTGCCTTCTCGGGGAGCTTTTTTGTTGTAATTCTACTCGACCTCAACGACACCGTCGTCTTTTACGGTGACCTTCGCGCCGGTTTTTACGTATTCGAGGAACTCATCGCCCAAGCTGTCGACAACGGGCATCTTTGCATCCGTCCACACGTCGCCGAGGATAGCGCCCGAGGCTGCCAGCGGATCTATGGGCTTTGAAAACAGCATGCACGCGGCCTGCTTGCCGAGTGCACAGACCGTAAACAGCACCATGCCGCCGGTCGTTGAGCCTATGGTCATGGGCAGACACATAGCCTTGCCTATCATGGGCTTTTTGTATATCTCGGCGTTATTCTGATCGCCGCACTTCATCTGCTTATCGCCGAACATCATGCCCATCTGATAAGAGGCGAGCGTATTGAAGCCGCCGTGGGACACGAGCGCCTCGGCCGTGCAGGTGCCGGGAACGACTACTCTTCCTTTGAAAGTCTTCATTTTTTGCCCTCCCTCTTCGTTGTTATGGTGTGCAGGATCTCTTCCTCGGTGTAATAGCGCGCGCTGGTGTAGGTGCGCAGCTTATTCGAGGAGGTTATGACCGCTTTTTTCTTGCACAGGGGATTATTCATGTACATGAGCGGGCAGATGTAGCTGAGTATTATGCCCTGACGCTTGAGCTGCTTGTAATACGGCGTTTTCTCAAACTCCTTGATAACGGGCGTGGAAGCGGTGAACACCGTGGGCACGGTGACCTTTTTAAGACCGTTTTTATTGAGTTTCTCCCCAACGGCAGTCGTCCAATCTATGAGCTGTCTGAGCGTCATGTGCGGGCAGCCGACAAAGCACAGCTGCGGCTCGGCGTCGGGATTCTTCCAGATGACCGGATAGTTTGCCTTGACGCGCTCAAGCTCCGCATCGTCAATGACATAGACCCGCGCGCCCTCGGCTATAATGCTCTCGCCCTGCTCGACAGCCTCGGGAGTGAGGTTTTCGATGTGATAAAGGCCGACCGCACCGTTTGAGGCTGTAGCCGCGCCGAAGTCCTTGAGGTATGTGCAGGCTTCCTCGTCGAGCGTTGTTCCCAGCCACTTGTCAAGGCCCTTGACATATGGGACCTCCTCCATGACCTTCATGCCGATGGCAGAGCCTAAAAGCTGTGCTTCGGGTTTTTTCGAGCATTTCACCTCGACGATCCATGTCGCCTTGCGGTTTTCATCGAGCAAAAGTCCGAACTCGGGAACAAAGCCCGCTATCGAGCCCATGAGCTCTATCATGCCGGAGTTGCGGTTGCATCTCGCGCCGAGAACGGAGTTTGCGTACACGACCGCCGACGACTCCGCCCAGGAGAGCACCTCTCCCTTTTGGGGCTTGTTGCCGACCTGATCGAGGTAGCAGGTGCAGGTGTAGTCATCGTCGTTGGTTATGCCTAGCTCTCTGAGCTGCTGCTCATAGCTATCCTGATAGGTGTACATGAATTTTTTGAACACGAGGTCTTCTATCAGATTGCTGGGAACATGTTTATCCAGCGGCTTGGGATCGGCGGTGAACTTCTGGTCGGATGCAAGTCCGGCATCAATGATCTCCTGATACAGATCATACACCGGCTTCATGACCTTCAGGCCGAAGCTGATAACGGTGTGTCCGTATTTCGACGTGATCGGCACCATGCGTTCCGCGCCGAACGTATCGCCGTACATGACAAGGGTCTTAACGACCTTTGCCATAGTCTCCCCCTTCTCACCGTTTAGCATTGCCTGCTGTTCGGGTGTAAGCTTCATATGCATTCACTTCCCTTTAATTTTTTGTTATCGAATTAACATATACATTGTATACCCTGTGTATGATAATGTCAACAACAACCCGTCGTTTCAAGGCACGAATTTATGCCAGAATGCACAACAGGAGCCGAGAAAATCAGCTCCTGTTTTCCTGTTTATATCTCCGGCACGGCAAAGTCGAGAGCAGCCGGTGCGATCTCAACGGTGAAATGCTCGGAATAAATTATCTCGCCGTCGAGCGAGAAGGCAAAGCCCTCGCCGCCGATGACCTCCACCTTTTTGGCCTGACGATAAATGACGATGTCCTTCATACTTTCATCGTCAAGATGCTCGCCGTTTGTGTAGGGCGTTAGCACCTTGACAAAGCGCAAACGCGATATCGGCTTTATCATGCACACGTCGATAAGTCCGTCGTCGGACTTCGATCTCGGCGCACATTTGAACGAGCCGCCGACATACTGACCGTTTGCCAGCGTACACAAAAGAAGCTTTCCGTCGGGGTTTAGCGTCTCGCCGTCGGCAATGACGGTGCAGCGGTTATTCATGCTCTTGATAAGCGCCGTGACAACGCCCTTGGTGTAGGCGTTTTTGCCGCCGTGGCCGGTCTTGTCGCGCTCTTTGTTGATAGTGATGGCAACAGTCGTATCAAAGCCGAAGTTCACAACGTTGTTGCTGTATCTGTCTCCGACTTTGAGAAGGTCGAGCTTGCGCGTCGGCGCACTTATAAGCTTTGAGATGTCCAAAAACGTCTCCGCTCCGCCGAAGGCCTTGACGAAGTCGTTGCCGCTGCCGCAGGGATAACATGTTACGCTGACATTTTCCTGCCCGACAGCGCCGTTAAAGACCTCGTTTATCGTGCCGTCGCCGCCGCATGCAATGAACCTGACAGCTTCACCGGCGTGGTTTTTGCACCAATTTCGCACAAACTCCGTTGCATCGCCGACCGCTTTGGTGACGTAAAATTCACAGCCCTCAACGCTCTCCGCCTCATGACGGATCTTTTTCTCATTGTCGGCCTCGCCGGCATGCGGATTGATTATGAATACATATTTCATCCCTTGATCCTCCGTTTTTATATTGTAAGCATGATTATTCCCTGAGTTATGAGCAGCTCGCCGAGGATATAAGTCAGCATAACGGTGAAGTGCTTTTTATACACGATCTCCCGCCCGCCATAGTAACGCACAAGAAACAGACTGCAATCGGAAACGAAAAACAGCAGCGCCCCGATATACGCGACGATCGCGCCGCCGGTACCGGTCGTCAGCATCTGCATGAGGGCAAAAACGTTCATCGCGCCGTTTGCCAGCAGGTATATGTACATCACCGCTCGCATGAGCTTCGGCGTCGTTTTCCACACCATTGAGATTATCTTCGCCGCAACGGCGCAGTACACGAGCGCAAGAACTATCACCGGCAGCCACGAAACATCAGCAAAGCTTATACGCTGGGCATACACGGCTATGAACAAAAAGTGGCTTGCCATGAAGCTAACTCCGCCGGCCGAGAACCATACATGCCCCTTTGGGATCAGCAGCACATCGCCCAGCCAGCTGGTAAGCAGCGCAAAAAGCAAAAGATATGACACCTTGTCGACCGAGAACACATAGTACAGCGCAAGAAACAGCAGCAGAAACGGCTTTGTGTAAGCTCTGCCGCGCTTTTCGTCCTTCCAGCTGTAGTAAAGATGCGCTATGCTCGACACCGCAAAAAGAACAAGAAAAACAAACTTCAAACCCTATTCCTCCCGATTTTTATAATGCTCCACAAGACTTTCAACAGTCTCGGAGAATATCTCCCTTATGCTATGCTCGTTGAAATCCGTCTGACCGCTTACAAGGATGCAGGCCATGCCGTGCGCGTGGATTATCATCTGGTTATACAGTCTGCAAGCATCCTCGCGGCTGAGGCCGAATTCTGAGACGATTATCGGAATGATCTTTTCCGTCAGCCCCTCGAAGTTCATGAACACATTAAGCGGCGTTGTCAGCCGCGCACCGTCCAATGACGGAACGAACAGCAGCTTATAAAGGTTCGGCTCGCATCTTGCAAAGTCTATCCACCGGAGGCCTATGCGCATGAACGAAAGCTTCTCGTAAGGCTGCTGCATGAAATCAAGGAATATGCTCTTTGCCCTTTCCGCAGTTGCGTATATAACATCGTCCATACTGTCAAAAGCCGTGAATATCGGCTTAACAGAGCATTTGAGTTGCTTTGCAAGGCTGCGCGCCGTAACAGCGGCGATTCCCTGCTCGCGCGTTATGCTTATTGCCGCTTCTATGATCTTTCCCGCAGAAAACTGTGTTTCCGGCGCCATATACTTACTCCTCCTTATAGGTAACGCTTGTTACCTATTTGCGTACATTGTATCACAGTACAGGCTTCGTTGTCAATCCGGTACTGTGCGCAAAAAAGTACCGACGCTAAAACAGCGCCGGTACTTTTATATTATTCAAAATTATCCGCTTCGGGCATCATCTCAGCAGAGATGCGCATCAGCATGTTTGAAAAAAGCTCCGTCTCCTCCGGCGTGAAGCTATCCTCAATGCGACCGAGGACTGTTTTGACATAGCTGCGCATGATGTCCGTGTAATTATAATACTTTTCCGACAGGACGAGGTGATATTCCCTGCGGTCGGTATCGGAATTCTGCTTGTTGAGGTAACCCTTTTTTATAAGGCTGTTGACCTTATAGGTCGCATTCGACTGCGAAATGTTCAGAAATTCGGCAAAGCGGCCGATGGTCGGCTCGTTCAGGGCATGGATGATCTCGATCGAAAACGCTTCCATAGCCGTAAGCGAGCCCTCTCGCTCTCGCACGAGCTCGAATATTCTTCGGAAAAACTCCAGCTTGAACTTATCATACACTTCCAAAAAGTTATCTTGCAGCACGCTGACCTCCCCTTTCATCGTAGACGGACGGCAATTGTTGCGGATTTTTGAACCATTTTAATATATTTTCGTCAATTTGTCAATTTTTCGTCAGAAGAAATTAAAAAAAGACAGCAAAGTGCTGTCTTTTTATTGATCCTATTACTTTTTGCGCTTGCCGAACATACCGCTTTTCGGCTCTATGGTCTCGCCGAGGGAGGACGCAAAGCCGCGCAGAGCCTCCTTCTGAGCCGATGTAAGGTTCTTCGGGACCGCTACCTTAACGGTGACGAACTGGTCTCCTCTGCCGCCGGAACGCAGGAACGGGATGCCTTTGCCCTTGAGGCGGAATGTCGTGCCGGTCTGTGTGCCTTCCGGTATGTTGAGCTTTACCTTGCCGTCGAGCGTCGGGACCTCTATCTCCGCGCCAAGCGCCGCCGTGGCAAAGGATATGTCCTGATTCAGGAGCACCGACGCACCCTCGCGCTCGAATCGCGCGTGAGGCTGGACGAGCACCGTTACCAGCAGATCGCCGGCCGGGCCGCCGTTTGCGCCGGAGTTGCCCTGACCGCGCAGGGATATAGTCTGTCCATCGTCGATACCGGCGGGGATACTGATACTGACCTTGTGCTGACGGCGGATGCTGCCAACGCCATGACATGTGCCGCAGGGACTGTGGATGATCTTGCCGCGGCCCTTGCACTTATTGCATCGCGTATTCTGCTGCATCATGCCGAAGGGCGTGCGCTGAGTGGTCTTGACCTGACCCGAGCCCTTGCAGTCCGGGCATACTTCGGCAGTCGTACCCTCGGCGCAGCCCGTGCCCTTACAGTCGGGGCACTGCTCGACGCGCGTGACGAACACTTCCTTTTTCACGCCGAAGGCCGCTTCCTCGAACTTTATGTTGACATTTGCGCGTAGATTTTCGCCTTTTCGCGGAGCGTTGGGGTTCTTGCCGCCGCCACCGCCGCCGAAGCCGAAAATGTCGCCGAATATATCGCCGAAGCCGCCAAAATCACCGAAACCTCCGAAATCGCCAAAGCCGCCGAAACCGCCTCCGCCGTAGCCCTGACTCGGATCAAAGGCGGCATGGCCGAAGCGATCGTACTTTGCGCGCTTATCAGCATCGGAAAGAACCTCATAGGCCTCGTTTATCTCTTTAAACCGCGCTTCACACTCTTTGTCGCCGGGATGAAGATCGGGGTGATTTTCTTTGGCAAGCTTTCTGTATGCTTTTTTGAGCTGATCCTCAGTTGCGTCCTTGGACACGCCGAGAACCTCATAATAATCTCTTTTTTCTGCCATAAAGCCACCTCATTTTTTAACGCTCAATATGGGCGCACAGAGTGCGCCCATATGATATAAGCAAGCTTTCGATTACTTCTTGTCGTCGTCATCGACCACGGTGTAGTCTGCGTCGTAGTAATCCTGACCGTTGCTGTCGCCGCCTGCCTGAGCGTTGGGGTCAAAGCCCGCTCCGCCCTGAGCCGACTGCGCCGCCTGAGCTGCCTCATACATCTTGCCGAACACGTCGGTAAGCTCCTTGGTGGCGTTCTTGATGGCCGCGGTATCGGTGCCGGTCAGCGCGGTCTTGAGCGCCTGAAGCTTTGCCTCGATCTCGCTCTTGATGCCCGGATCGACCTTGTCGCCCATCTCCTCGAGGGTCTTCTCGGTCTGATAGACGATCTGATCGCCTTCGTTGCGGACATCGACCTCCTCCTTGCGCTTTGCGTCCTCGGCAGCGTACATCTCGGCGTCCTTGACGGCCTTGTCGATGTCCTCCTTGGACATGTTGGTCGAGGAGGTGATGGTGATGTGCTGCTCCTTGCCGGTGCCGAGATCCTTTGCAGAGACGTTTACGATACCGTTTGCGTCGATATCGAAGGTGACCTCGATCTGCGGAGTGCCGCGGCGAGCCGGTGCGATACCGTCGAGGTTGAAGCGGCCGAGGCTCTTATTGTACTGAGCCATCTCGCGCTCACCCTGAAGGACGTTTATTTCAACTGCGGTCTGATTATCGGCCGCGGTGGAGAATATCTGACTCTTCTTGGTCGGAATGGTGGTGTTGCGCTCGATAAGGCGGGTGCATACGCCGCCGAGGGTCTCAATGCCCAGAGACAGAGGAGTTACGTCCAGAAGCAGAACGCCCTTTACGTCGCCAGCGAGAACGCCGCCCTGGATAGCTGCGCCGATAGCAACGCACTCATCGGGGTTGATGCCCTTGAAGCCATCCTTGCCGGTAAGCTGCTTTACCATCTCCTGAACAGCGGGGATACGGCTCGAGCCGCCGACCATAAGGACCTTGGAGATGTCGGATGCGGACAGGCCGGAGTCGGACAGTGCCTGCTTTACAGGGCCCATGGTCTTCTCAACGAGGTGATGAGTCAGCTCGTTGAACTTTGCACGGCTGAGGGTCACGTCGAGGTGCTTCGGGCCGGTCGCGTCGGCGGTGATGTAAGGCAGATTGATGTTCGAGGTGGTAACGCCGGACAGCTCGATCTTTGCTTTCTCGGCAGCCTCGCGCAGACGCTGCATTGCGACCTTATCGCCGGACAGATCGATGCCTTCGGCCTTCTTGAACTCGTCAACGAGGTACTTGGTGATGCAGGCATCGAAGTCGTCGCCGCCCAGACGGTTGTTGCCGGCTGTTGCGAGAACTTCAATGACGCCGTCGCCGATCTCGAGAACAGAGACATCGAAGGTACCGCCGCCGAGGTCGTAGACCATGATCTTCTGATCGCTTTCCTTGTCGAGGCCGTATGCAAGTGCGGCCGCGGTAGGCTCGTTGATGATACGCTTTACGTCGAGGCCCGCGATACGGCCTGCGTCCTTGGTCGCCTGACGCTGTGCGTCGGTGAAGTATGCAGGAACGGTGATGACAGCTTCCGTAACGGGCTGGCCGAGGTAGCTCTCTGCGTCTGCCTTCAGCTTCTGAAGGATCATCGCGGAGATCTCCTGCGGAGTGTATGATTTATTATCAATAGTGACTTTGTATGCAGAGCCCATCTCACGCTTGATGGACGAAATGGTTCTGTCGGGGTTCGTGATGGCCTGACGCTTTGCGACCTGGCCTACCATTCTCTCGCCGGTCTTGGTGAACGCGACGACTGACGGAGTAGTGCGAGCACCCTCTGCGTTTGCGATAACGACAGCCTCGCCGCCTTCCATAACGGAAACGCAGCTGTTAGTTGTACCGAGGTCAATACCAATAATCTTACCCATAATGTAAATCCTCCTATTTGAAAGTGAATAATATACTTAATTAATTTATAATCAGTTCGCTACTTTGACCATAGCGAAACGGATCACCTTGTCATTTAGCTTGAAGCCTTTCTGGAACACCTCGACGACTTCGTTTTCGCCGAAGGATTCATCCTCGACATGCATAACCGCGTTATGCACATTAGGATCAAATTTCTGCCCGAGAGCTTCTATCTCGGTTATGCCGAGCTTTTCGAGAGTCTGGTTAAACTGCACCATCGTCATCTCCACGCCCTTGCGGTACGCTTCGTCGGCGGTCGGCGTTGCCAGCGCTCTTTCAAGATTGTCGTACACCGGCAGGAACTTGAGCAGCGTGTCCGCCTTTATGTCGGCGTACAGGCCCTCGCGCTCCTTCTGGCTGCGCTTGCGGAAGTTATCGTACTCGGCGCAGAGCCTGAGGTACTTTTCCTTTTCCGCCTGAATGAGCTTTTCGGCCGTTTCCTTTATCTCGGCCTCCTTTTTGCTCTCCTTCTTCTGCTTTTTTTCTTTTTTCGCTTCCTTGGACTCTTCCTTAGCTTCGTCCTTTATTTCTTCGGCAGCGGTCTCGACCGTTTCTTCCTTGACTTCCTCGGTCTGAGGCTCCTGCTCGTTTTTATCTTTCTTACTGCTCATCTATTATGTCATCTCCCTTGATTATAAGCTTATTATGCATGCCCGACGGAGGAGCTCCCCCCGAGCCGAGCCGCCTTGAAAGTCCCGCCGCCAAGAAGCTCAGCTTCGCGGCGACTGCGGAATAATCCATTCTCGTCGGCCCTACGACACCGATGAGGCCTTTCGTATTATCGCCCATGTCATAGCTTGCTATAACAACACTGGAATCCTTGAGTTCCTCGGCAATATTTTCAGGTCCTATGAGAACTCTTACCTCGGAATCGTCATCGAACAGTCCGTTTTCCGCATCGGCAATAACATGGCCGCCGTCGGCAAGGTAATTCATCAGCTTATGCGCTTTGTCCGGGTCGCGGAACTCCGGCTGACTGAGCAGCCTGTTTTCACCCGTTACATACGCTTCCACTCCGTGCTGACTCTCGAGCGTTTCCATCGTGAACGACGCGATGACCGCCGTAAGCCCCATGGTATCGCCCGCCGCGCGCTCTGTCGAGGATATCAGCAGCGGCGTGACCTTCTCGCTCGAAATGCCGGTGAAGTTTGCGTTAAACAGCGTCGCAAGCTTTTGGATCATCTGCTGATCTACCGAGACCGGGAGATTTACGAGCTTGTTCTTAACTGTATTGTTGCTCAGCATCACGACTATTATGAACGTGTTGGCATCAATATAAATAAGATCAAAACGCTTTATCGTCGCCGGAGCGTAGGCCGCAAGTGCAAGCGCCGGATAATCGGTCAGCTGCGATGCAAGCTTTCCGACATCGCGCATCTGCTCGTCAAGCTGCGTGAGCTTTTCGTTGAGGCTTCGGTTTATCGCCTCCGTCTCCTCGAGGGAAAGCTTCTGCTTTTCCATAAGCTCGTTGACGTACATTCTATAGCCCGCCGGGGTCGGAATTCGCCCGGCCGAGGTGTGCGGCTGTTCAAGATAACCAAGCGCCGTGAGCTCTGCAAGCTCATTTCTTATCGTTGCGCTGCTGCATCCGAGGTCCGCAATGCTCGCAATGGCCTTACTGCCGACCGGTTCGGCCGTTTTGATGTACTCATCGACCAGTGCGCCGAGTATTTTCTTTTTTCTTTCGCTTATACTCATTTTGCACTCAAGCTCCTCGTTCGCTGGCACTCTTAGCCTTCGAGTGCTAATATAGCACTGTTTTTTATTCTTGTCAAGGCTTTTATTGAAAAATTCGCACAAAAATTTATATATTTTTAGTTGCGAGTTTTAGACTTCTACGAATACGGTGATTGCGGGTGCCCGGTATCGAGGCCGCGGTGTAAACCATAAAAAGCGGGCGGGCAATGCCCGCCCCTACATTATAAATTTTTAGGCCGACATGGCCTGTAGGGGCAACCATTGGTCGCCCGCTGTGTCGGTTTTGCCGGCACTTTCAGCACCGGGCCTGCCGCAAGTCCGTACCGCACCCTCGGGAAGCGAGGCACCCGCGGTATATGCCAATGTCTCGATACCGGGCGCCTGTAATAAACGTATCGGTACAGCCTTAATGCGCCTCTGAAAAATCGTCGTCGAAAGAATAGTCGTTGAGCTCGTCGAAATCAAGGAACTCCGAGAGAGTCATGTTAAATGCGATTGCTATTTTATGCAGCGTTGCGACTCTCGGATTCTTGGTCAGTCCACGGACAATATTATCAAGCGTCGACTGCTTTACTCCGCTCATTGTCGCAAGCTTGTTTATCGCTATACCGCGCTTTGCGCATAAACTGCGTATACGCCGAACATAAATTTCCGAATACTCCACCGCTATCCCCTCTGTCTTCATTATTACCCATTTCCGGGTTGAATAAAGGATAGCAGTGGATTTTCGCATAATTACCCGAATGCGGGTTTACTATGCAAACTATTTTGTGATATTTTAAAGCTGGATAAAGCGTTATTGGCATCCGAAAATATTTATGTGAATAACGAAGAATAATAAAAAACCTGTGGATCACCACAGGTTTTTTATTATTCAATTCAAGAAATCTCTAAGTTTCTTGCTTCTGCTGGGGTGGCGGAGCTTGCGCAGAGCCTTGGCCTCGATCTGGCGGATGCGCTCACGTGTAACGTTGAATTCCTTGCCGACCTCTTCAAGGGTACGGGTTCGTCCGTCAACTATGCCGAAACGCAGTTCGAGCACCTTTTTCTCGCGCGGAGTGAGGGTGTCGAGCACCTCCATGAGCTGCTCCTTTAAAAGCGAGAAGCTCGCGGCCTCGCTCGGCTCGGACGCGTCTTCATCGGGGATGAAGTCGCCGAGATGGGAGTCCTCCTCCTCGCCGATAGGCGTTTCGAGCGACACCGGCTCCTGCGCGATCTTGAGGATCTCGCGCACCTTGTCGACGGGCATACCCATCTCGGCGGCGATCTCTTCAGCGCTGGGATCGTGGCCGAGCTCCTGCAGAAGCTGGCGAGAAACACGGATGACCTTGTTTATGGTCTCGACCATGTGTACGGGGATGCGGATGGTCCTCGCCTGATCGGCGATGGCGCGTGTAATGGCCTGACGTATCCACCACGTTGCGTAGGTCGAGAACTTGTATCCCTTGGTATAGTCAAACTTTTCGACAGCCTTTATAAGGCCGAGGTTGCCCTCCTGAATGAGGTCGAGAAACAGCATGCCGCGGCCGACATAGCGCTTTGCTATAGACACGACCAGACGCAGGTTCGCTTCAGTCATACGGCGCTTTGCCTCCTCGTCGCCCTGGCTCATTCTGATAGCAAGCTCGACCTCTTCCTCCGCGGTCAGCAGAGGTACCTTGCCGATCTCCTTTAGGAACATACGCACGGGGTCGTCGGTGCTGTAGCTGTCATCGACCTTGACCTCGGCCATCTCCTCCTCGGTGACCTCCTCGATCTCGTTGAGCTCTTCGATCTCCGGCATGTCGATATCATCAAGGATGGGAACTGCGTCATCGTCGCTTATATCGATTTCGATCTTGTTGGCTTCAAGCGCATCGTAAAACTTTGCGATGGACTCGGCATCGATACCCTTATCCTCGAGAGCCGCGATCTCCTTGGTACTGATCTTGCCGCTCTTTTTGGCCTTTTCCATGAGCTCATTGAGGACATCCTCGGTGCTTTTCGCCTCGGCCTGCTCCTCGGCGGGCTTCTCCTCGGTTTTTGCGCGGCGGATACTCTTTTTCTTCTGCGCATCCTTAGTCTCGCCGGCTGCCAGCAGCTCGTCCGCTGCGCGCTCGAGTTCCTGCTCGGTCATGGTTTCGGTTTTGTTGTCCATAGTTTTACCCCTCATATCCTTTAGTTTCTTTAAGTCTGTTTGCAAGCTGCCTAAGATCCTCACCCGACTGTTTGAGTTCATGTCGGCCTTTGATCCGCTCTATGTAATCGGCAAGGGCCTTATCGCCATTGCGCAGCGCCTCCGGCTTCTGCAGCACCGAGGCCAGCAGCGCAGCCTCCTGCGGAAGCAGCGCGGCGCTCATCGAGGCCATGCTGATTATCTCATTGTTCTCAAATTTTGCTTTCAGCACGGAATATATCCGCGCCAGCGCCGGTGATGAAAATATCTCCGGCGGCGGAAGCTCCTTGCCACGGCACAGGCCCTGATCGAGATAGAGTATCCTTATGATACCCTCCTCGGCCGCAGCCGACTCCGGGTCCTCATAGCGCAATTCCTTTTCCTTCGGCTGAAACTGCCGCTCGGGATGCGCCATATTCTTTGCGTCGGCGCGCTGAGCCGTGCGCATAAGGCGTTTTCGCCGCCGCTCGACCTCCTGCGACACAACGTCGCTGCCGACTCCGGCCATAGACGCGACGCGCATTGCGTAGACCTGGCGTTCGACGCTGCCGGGCAGGTGCGCGACCATATCCGACGCTTCCTTCAAAAACGCGACCTTCTGCTCGTCCACGCTGAGGTCATACTTGTCAATGACGCGCTGGAGCTGATAGTCGATGTGATTTTCCGACTTTTCTATCAGATTGCGGAACGCGTCTGCGCCCTTTGTCTTTATATACTCGTCCGGATCCTTCGCGCCGCTCATCGACAGCACCTTGACCTTGAGGTCGAGCTTTTCGAGAAGTCCTATCGCGCGCTGCGAGGCTTTTTTACCCGCGCCGTCGTTATCGTAGGCAATGATCACCTCATTGGTGTAATGCGATATAAGCCTTGCCTGCTCCGGCGTGAGCGACGTGCCCAGCGATGCGACCGCGCCGTCAAATCCGGCCTGATGCATCATAACGACGTCAACATTGCCCTCAGCAAGTATTATATGTCCGCTCTTCGACTTTTTAGCCAAATTCAGTGCAAAAAGATTGCGGCTCTTGTTGAACACCATCGTTTCCGGACTGTTCATGTATTTTGGTTCACCGTCGCCGAGTATTCTGCCGGAAAAGCCGATAACATCGCCCCTGACGTCGATGACCGGGAACATGAGCCGATTGCGGAAGGTATCGTAATGTCCACCGTTTTTGCCCTTGCGGACAAGCCCCGCGTCGAACATCTCATATTCGGAATAACCCAGTGCATGCATTGCGTTTATGAGGCTGTCCCAGGTATCCGGCGCGTAGCCGAGGCCGAAACGCTTTGCCGTATGCGGCGTTATCTCCCGCCGCTGCATGTAATCGAGCGCCGGCTGACCTTCGGGCTTGCTCAAAAACGAGTAGAAAAACTTCGCCGCGTCGCGGTTTAAGTCCAAAAGCCTTCGGCGCTTTTTCGCCTCGCGGTTATCCTCCTGCTCGGGCATCGTCATGCCTACGCGCTTTGCCAGAAACTCAACTGCCTCGGGAAAGCTGAGGTTTTCTACCTCCATTATGAAGTTTATAACGCCTCCGCCCTTGCCGCAGCCGAAGCAGTGGTATATCTGCTTGTCCGGCGACACGGAAAACGACGGCGTTTTCTCACTGTGGAACGGGCACAGGCCGAAGCGGTTCGAGCCCGAGCGCTTTGTAAGGCGCACATACTCGCTCACAACGTCCACTATATCGTTTTTCTCCACGAGCTCCTGCAAAAAGCTCTCCGGAATGGCCATCTCCCATCCCTCCTTTTTTAGAGGCGCTTTGACGCACCTACGAATACATATATTGCGCGAACCCGGTGTCGAAGCCGCGGTGGAAACCGGGTCGTTTCGCATCCCGTGAAATTCTTCTGTATCAGTGCAAAAGCTTCATCTGCACCGTGTAGGGAATGGGCTTGCCCATTCCGCTTGTTGCTCCTTTGTCGGAACTGAACTCCATATCGTAGGGGCGAGCATTGCTCGCCCTTTTTTAACGGTTTTCTCCGCGCCCTCCGGTCGGGCTGACGCAAAAGATGTATCAGCTCCGACTATGCGGGCGACCGATGGTCGCCCCTACGAGTTAAAATCGATTCCGACCAAAACCATGACAGCTCGCATCGCTGAAATTTGTTCTGATTTGGTGAAAAATCTTTGCCTGCACCCTTGCCTTCCCCTTTGAGGGGAAGGTGTCGCGCTTGCGCGACGGATGAGGTGAAATTTAATTCGTGCGGCGCAGCCGCAAACCTCAATTATTCACTATTAATTATTCATTATTAATTTTATTTCACCGTCCACGACATGGGGATGAAGATTTCGCTGTACTTTTCCATGGCATAGCCGTCGGTCATGCCGGATATATAATCGCACACGGCGCGGGACACGCCTTCCCTGTCCGCTATGAGCTGCATCTCGTCCGGCATTTTCTCGGGATGCTTGAGGTAGTAGTCAAAAAGTCCGCCGATGATACCGTCGACCTTGCTCTCCTCTCCCTTGGCGATGGGGTTTGTGTACACGTCCGAATACATGAACGCGTGGAAGAAATCCACCGCCTCCTGCATGTAATCGCTCATCTTTATTACCCCGCCGCCGCTGTTTTCGATGAGGTCGAGCACGATGGAGTTTATCCTCTCGCTGTTGCGCTCGCCGCAGCGTGTGCGGATCATCTCCGGCACGTCCTCCGCGCGCAGGATACCGGCGCGGATCGTATCGTCAAGGTCGTGATTTATGTATGCAATACGGTCGGATAGGCGCACGACGGTAGCCTCGGTCGTATCGTCGGGGGCACCGTGCGTATGGTGCAGGATGCCCATGCGCGTTTCATAGCAGAGGTTAAGCCCTCTGCCGTCGCGCTCAAGAATATCGACAACGCGCAGCGACTGCTCATAGTGCTTGAAGCCGTTTTCGTATATCCTGTTGAGCGCACGCTCTCCCGCGTGGCCAAAAGGCGTATGCCCCAGATCGTGGCCAAGTGCCATTGCCTCGGTGAGGTCTTCGTTTAAATCGAGTGCCCTTGCTATCGTGCGCGCAAGGCGCGAGACCTCCAACGTGTGCGTAAGGCGTGTTCTGTAATGATCGCCCTCCGGCAGGAGGTAGACCTGCGTTTTATGCTTTAATCTTCGGAAGGCCTTGGAGTGAGTTATCCTGTCAACATCTCGCTGGAAGCAGGTGCGGATCTCGCACTCGGGCTCGAGTTCTGCTCTGCCCCTCGAGTTCTCGGCTCTGACGCCGTACTCGCCGACAAGCGTCCGCTCGAGCATTTCGCGTTTTTCCCTCGGACACGCCATACAGTTGCCTCCTGTCAAAAAAGCTGTGAATTTCTCTTCATTACCTTTATACGACGCAAATTCATATTTCCCTTTATTTTTTCTCAAAATTTTTTAATAGCGCATTAACGCACCTACGGATACGCTTATCGCGGCAGCCCGGTATCGAAGGTGCGGATGAAACCGTGAGGTTTCGCTCCCCGCGGGTGCGGCAGAAGTTTTTCGTCGCATTACGGCAGCGCGCCCCTTTCCTTCCCCTTGAGGGGAAGGTGTCGGCAAAGCCGACGGATGAGGTGTTTTTAGTTTATTTGCCGTCAGGCAAACACTTTATTCATTGGCTCCCCTGCGTAAGGGGAGCTGGCAGCGAAGCTGACTGAGGGGTCGTTTTTTCAGTGGCGCATTAAGGCCGTACCGATACATTTTTTTGCGGTCGCCCGGTGTCGAAACATTGGAGGAAACCATAGCGTTTCACTTCCCGCGAGCACAGTACAAATTTGGCGTAAAAAAAGAGAGCATAGCCCGCATGGTCAATGCAAAGCCCTGACCAAAACGCCCGAAGCGACTACGGGGACTGCTCCCAACACCAGTATATGCAATTTTTCCAAAAATGTCAACGCTCAGCACTACGTAGGCTATTTAACCCTCACGGGCATGAGCTCTTCGCCGACGGCTTTTGCGCTGCTCTGCCCGGCGCTGAGCTCGGTGACGCGGGCTTGGAAAGCCTCGGCCTTTGCCTCGGGCAGCAGCAGCGTCATGCGCACATCCGCGCCGTACTCGACATCGCTCACCACGCCGTCGAGCGCCAGACACTCCGTTTTCATGCGTTCAAGCAGAGAATACGTGCATGCCGCCTCGAGCTTCACCCATCGGCGCACGGCGGCGATACCGGCCGCATCCAGTGCGTCCTTTGCGCTTTTGGTGTACGCGCGCAGCAGTCCGCCAGTTCCGAGCAGCACGCCGCCGAAGTAGCGCGTTACGACGCACACGACATTCTCGACGCCCTCACGTTTAAACACCTCAAGCATCGGCAGCCCCGCCGTGCCTTGCGGCTCACCGTCATCGGAATAGCGCACAGCGCCGCCGCGGATGATATAGCACCAGCAGTTATGCCGCGCATCGTAGTGCTTTTTCTTCATTTCGGTTATGAACTCGCGCGCCGCATCCTCTGTTTCGACGAAGCGCACATGGCCGAGAAAGCTCGACCGCTTTTCAACAAATTCCGCCTCGCCGCTTCCGGCAGGCACGAAATATTCGCTCAATCCTCCCAGTCCTCCTTGGGCTCGGTGTAGCCGGGTATATACCGCTTTATCTTTCCGAAAACCTCCGGCGGTGCGGTGACCTCGGCCTTGATGCCATCGTCGAGATATTCAAGGCTCGTGACGGCGGCCTCGCGGTTTAAAAGATCCATAACACGCGCGTCGGAATACGGTATATGCAGCGTGACATGGTGATTGCCGCGGTCGAGCAGCGCAGAGAGTATCTGCACGAGCTCCTGCACGCCCTCGCCGCTTTTAGCCGACAGACACACGACGTTCTCGCCGTGCGGCAATATGCCGATGTAAGCGTCGCACTTATTGAACACACGGATGCAGGGGGTCTGCTCCGCGCCGAGCTGGCGTATAAGCTCATCGACAACGCGCGCCTGCTCCTCCCAGTCGGGGTTTGAAATGTCTATCACATGCAGCAGCACGTCCGCATAGCTGAGCTCCTCGAGCGTGGCTTTGAATGCCTCGACAAGATGATGCGGCAGCTTGCGGATAAAGCCGACGGTGTCGGATATCAGCACCTCCGTCACCTCGTCGATGCGCAGCTTGCGCGTCGTTGTGTCCAGCGTATCAAAAAGGCGGTCGTTTGCAGGAATGCCGGCGTCGGTCAGGCAGTTAAGAAGCGTCGATTTCCCGGCGTTGGTGTAGCCGACGAGAGCTACGACGGGAACGTCGTTTTTCTCGCGCTTTCGGCGCTGGGTCGAGCGCACCTTGCGCACTGCGGCGAGCTCCTCCTCAAGCTTTTGTATCTTCCTGCGGATATGGCGGCGGTCTGTTTCCAGCTGCGTTTCGCCGGGGCCACGCGTACCGATAGGCGACGAGCCGCCGGAGGCTGTCTGGCGCACAAGGTGCGTCCACATGCCGGTCAGTCGCGGCAGAAGATATTTATACTGCGCAAGCTCGACCTGAAGCTGACCCTCGCGCGTCTGCGCGCGCTGGGCAAAGATATCAAGTATAAGTCCCGAGCGGTCGAGCACCTTGACGCCGAGCTCCTCACCGAGAACTCGCATCTGCGAGGGAGAAAGCTCGTTGTCGAACACCGCTAGGTCGCAGTCGTTCATATCTATAAAAGCCTTGAGCTCGGCAACCTTACCGTCGCCGATGAAGCTGCGCGGATCGGGCGTCGGGCGATTTTGTATCATCATGCCGATCGCCTCGCCGCCGGCCGTCTCGACCAGCGCGGCAAGCTCCTGCATCGAGATATCGCTCGAGCGCTCCGACGGCTCCATTGATGCGGCCGCAAGTCCGGCCAGCACCGCGCGTTCTATTTTTATATCGTTATTTTCTATGGTTATCAGTCCCTGCTTTTAATATTAATAATAGTATACCAAAACGCCTCGTGATTGTCACGGAAATATGAAAAAGCTCTCGGATGAGAGCTTTTATCGCTATTGATCTTGCCGGTCGATCCTGCATCTGTCAACGAGGATCTCGACAAAGCCCTCGCGCAGCTTGCACAGCTTTGAAAACTGCTCGCAGACGTTATAGTTCATCGCGCAGTTTAGCCAGTCGATGATCTGGCCGAAGCACTCGCACTTGTAAAACCGTACAAGGATCTCACGGCTCTCGGGGTCTGCCTGTATGTCGCCAAACACCGTGTGCAGGTAGTTTTCCACTACGCTTCCGCATACCTTCATGAGGTATAGCTCGTAAACGCTGCGGTTTGAGGAATTATATATGTTCAGCACAGTACGTTTATGCTCGAGCGCGAAGGCCGCCATTTTCTCAAGGCAGGCCTCCAGCGAGTGATAGTCGGCATACTCGCTGATTATCTTCTCTGCCGTTTCAATGACGATCTCCTCGACAAGACAGGGGATATCGTCATAGTGGTAGTATATCGTGTTTCGGTTGAAGCCGCATCCCTCGGCAATGTCGCGGACGCTGATCTGATTTATCGGCTTTTCGTTCAGAAGCTCTAAAAAGCTCTTTTTGATCGCGGTCTTCGTGAGCTCGCTTTTTGCTTTATAGGGCATTTCGCACCTCCGCATAGGTATTTATACTTTATTATATAACACATAAAACCCCTGTCAGTCAATTAATTAAGTCTTGGGAAGCGCGGCTTCCCTGGTTTCCGCCGCAATCTCGGACCGGGCCGGCGCAATATTTGCATCGCAAATATCGGTAACATCAGAATTCCGGTTTTGTCAAAGCCTTCGATACCGGGCGCCTGCAATTTATGTATCGGTTTAGCCTTTATGCGCAATTGAAAGAAAGTTGTCAAAGTTTTTTAAGGGGAAATTATTGAATATGGAGCTTGACGGTGATACAATATTGTCGCAAATCAAGCGCAATTTCAAGCGTTCAGCGGCGATATCGCGCCAGAACTGTTGCATTTTTAATGCAATTGCGCCGGTCAAAAATCGATTTTGTCTCGCAAATCGCGCATTAAATTTATTTTTGAAAAGGGAGATAATATGATGAAATTTTCAAGCAAGATCGAAAAATGCGGCCTTTCCCCGATGAGAAAGTTCGCACCCTACGCCGCCGAGGCTGTCAAAAAAGGCAAAAAGGTATATCATCTGAACATCGGCCAGCCCGATATCGCGACCCCCAAAGCATATTTTGAGGCCGTCAAGAACTTTTCGCAGCCCGTTCTGGCATATGCCCCGTCCGACGGCGTTCCCGTTATGCTTGACGCTATAGTCGACTACTACGGCAAGATCGGCGCACCGATAACAAACAAGCAGGTGCTCATAACGACCGGAGGCTCGGAAGCGCTGCAGATCGCACTGTCCTGCATCCTTGATGAGGGCGACGAGATCATAATCCCCGAGCCTTTCTATCCCAACTATTCCACCTTTGTGACGCTCACCGGCGCAACGATCCGCCCCGTGACCACCAAGCCCGAAGAGGGCTATAAGTTTGCCATCCGTGAGCGTATCGAGGCCTGCATCAATGAGCACACACGCGCTATAATGTTCACAAACCCCGGCAATCCGACCGGCACCATCCTCACTGAGGAAGAACTCAAGCTTATGGCCGACATCGCCAAGGAGCACGATCTGTTCATCATCGGCGACGAGGTCTACCGCGAATTCGTCTACGGCGGCGAGAAGCTCATGAGCCTTCTCCAACTCGAGGGCTATGAGGATAATGTCGTTGTCATCGACTCCGTATCCAAGCGCTTTTCGGCATGCGGCGCGCGCATCGGCTGCGTGATAACGAGAAACAAGGAGCTTTACAACCACGCAATGAAATGGTGCCAGGGCCGTCTGTGCGCATCGACCATCGACCAGGTCGCGTCGGCAGCACTGTACACTGTAGGTCCCGAGTACTTTGACGCGGTGCGCAAGGAATACTGCGCACGCAAGGACACGCTCGTCGAGGGGCTCAAGAAAATTCCCGGTGTTGTGTACTCCGAGCCAAAGGGCGCATTCTATGTCATGGCCGCGCTGCCTGTCGACGACGCGGAGAAGTTCCAGATATGGATGCTCGAGGAGTTCGACGATAACGGCGACACCCTGATGTTCACCCCGGCCGAGAGCTTCTACAAAACTCCGCACACCGGTGTAAACGAGATCCGCATGGCTTATGTCATAAACGAAGCCGATATCACCCGCTGCATGGAGCTCCTCAAAAAAGGCATCGAAGCTTATTCGGAGGCGCATAAGGGCTGAGCCGATACGGTGATCGCAGGCGCCCGGTATCTAAAGTGCCGACGAAACCGGTTTTGGCCGTAACTCAAATCCATATCGTAGGGGGCGAGCATTGCTCGCCCTTTTTTGTGGTTTCGTCGGTGCAGCCCTGTAGGGCGTGCAAAAACGGTTTTCTCCGCACCCTCGACACCGGGCTGACGCAATATGTGTATCCGCAGGTGCGTCAATGCGCCTCTAAAAATATTGACTGCAAGTTTCTGCTATGATATACTGATTTTTAATTTACAGGCCAACGGCCTTGCGAATGGAGAGTGTTAGATCCGAAATGGACGATGCCAGTCGATTGTCACTGATAGTCGTAATTTTACTCATCCTGTGCGCCGCGTACTTCGCGGTCGCGGAGACTTCCTTTGCCTCGGTCTCCCGCGTCAGGATCAAGATCCGCGCCGAGCGCGGCGAGGCAAAAGCGATACGGGCGCTCAAGGTGCTCGACAACTTTGACCTTGCGATAACGAGCATACTCATATGCACGAACATCGTGCATCTTTCCGCGGCGAGCATCGCTACGCTTGCCGTGACGCGCATGTTCCCGGGCGTGAGCGGCGCGGTCACGATCAGCACCTTTGTGATGACGCTGGTCGTGTTCTTCGCTGGCGAAATGCTGCCCAAGAGCATCGCGAAAAAATACAGTGAGCGACTGTCCTTGGCAGTTGCGGGGTCGCTGTGGTTTTTCATGACGATCCTCAAGCCGCTGGCGCAGCTGCTGACGGCAATAGGAAACTTTGCGGCGCGCCTTGCCAAGGCCGATCCGCAGATATCCGTCACCGAGGACGAGATATACGACATCATCGAGGACATGACCGAGGAGGGCAGCCTTGATGAAGAACGCGGCGAGCTCATAAGCTCGGCGCTGCAGTTTGCCGAAACGACGGTAGAGAGCATACTGACATCGCGCGTGGACATAGTCGCGCTCGACATTGAGGACTCGCTCGACGAGATGCTCGCGACCATTAAGGCCGAGACGCACAGCCGTCTGCCGGTATACGAGGGCAGCATCGACAACATCATCGGCATACTTTCGATACGCAAATTTATAAAGACATATCTGCGCGAGGGTGAGAATATGGACGTTCGCGCGCTTTTGGATGAGCCGTACTTCATCCACGGCAGCACAAACATTGACGGACTGCTGCCGGTGATGAGCAAAAAGCGGCTCAACATGGCCGTAGTTACGGATAACTACGGCGGCACGCTCGGCATAGTGACGGTCGAGGATATCCTCGAGGAGCTCGTTGGCGAGATCTGGGATGAAGACGACGTCGTCGAAGAGCCGTACATAGCTCTGCCCGATGGCGGGTGGGACTGCACCGCCGAAATGACCGTCAGCGACGTATTTGAGCTTCTTGAGCTCGACGAGGACGACGATGACGAGTTTACAAATAAGCTTTTGGGCGAATGGGCCTATGAGCAGTTTGACGCTATCCCCTCTGTGGGCGACAGCTTTGAATACGAAAACGTCGCCGTGACAGTGTCGGAAATGCGCAATAACAGAATACTGCGGCTGAGGGTGCGTCTCACCGACAAGGGAGGTGAGGGGAAATGATCTGGGCATATGTCTGCGGAATAATCATCTGCATTATCTTCTCGCACATTTTCTCCTCGGCCGAGATGTCATACTCCTCATGCAACCGCATGAGACTTGAAAATGCACGCGACGACGGCTCGAAGCGCGCGGGCGTCGCCGTCAAGATCGTCGATCACTTTGACGATTCGCTCTCGGCGATACTGATCGGCAACAACCTTGCCAACATCGCAAACTCCTCACTCGGCTCGCTGCTGGTGCTGGAGCTGTGCAACGGCGACGACAGCTATGCGTGGGTGTCGACCCTCGCAATAACCATTCTCGTCATAATCTTCGGCGAGACCATCCCTAAGATCGTCGCCAAGGGCAGCGCAAACCGCCTTGCTCTGACCTATGCCTACTTCGTGCGCGGCCTGACTATCATATTCATGCCGCTTATACGCCTCGTCGTCGGGCTCATAAAACTTCTGACGCTGGGACTCAAGGGTGAGCAGGACGATACCGACGAGGAAGCCGCCGTTGAGGAGCTAAGCTCCATAATCGAGACCGCCGAGGACGAGGACGTTCTTGACGAGGACCGCTCCGAACTCGTGCAGGCCGCGATAGACTTTTCCGACATCATGGCCTCCGAGGTCATGACTGCGCGTGTCGATGTTGTCGCGCTGGACATTGACGAGGACATGGCCGAAACGCTCGAGCTTATTGAAAACGCGCCGTTTTCCCGTATTCCCGTGTATGAGGACAGCATCGATAACGTGATCGGCGTTTTGTATCTCAACCATTTCCTCAAGGCGCTGGCGGGAGACGAAAATCCCGATATACGCAGCCTTCTCATGCCGCCGTGCTATGTCTATAAGACCATGAAGCTCCCGGCGGTGCTCACGGAGCTGAGAAAAGCCAAGCAGCACCTCGCCATCGTCACCGACGAATACGGCGGAACGCTGGGCATTCTCTCGATGGAGGACGTTCTCGAGCAGCTCGTCGGTGAGATATGGGACGATACCGACGAGATAAAGGAGGAGATTCTTGAGCGCTCCGACGGCGAGTTTGAGCTCGACGGCGACATGAGCATCTCCGATTTCCTCGATCTCGTGGATATCCGCGAACGCGACTTCGATGCCGAGAGCGAAACTGTCGGCGGCTGGACGATCGAGATGTTCGGCTCGTTCCCCTCGGTCGGCGACAGCTTTGATTACGAAGATCTGCACGTCACCGTCCTTGAAATGGACGGTCTGAGGGTAGAAAAAGTCCTCGTCGTGAAAAATCCCAAAGAAGAACACGACGAGGAATAAGAAAACGATATGGATAGGCCTTCGGTCACTTGACCGAAGGCCTTTTTTCAGTATTTCAATGCGTTTCTGAGCTCGAGCATACGCGCATGGCCAATCTCATCGTAAACATTCTCGGAAAGCAGCTTCATAATGCCTGCTATCTCCGAGATATGCTCCTTTGCCCGCTCCGGAGAGGAGATCATGCAGGCATATACCTCGTCACAGAAAACGCGGTTTGTGGCCTTATTCGTATTCTCCGTCAAAAGGCCGTATGCATCGCCGAACGCGTGAAAGGCGGCGACACCCTGCCAGTAATCGCTGTCAGCTCCGCTTTTCTGAAAGTCGAAAAAATGCTCATACGCTTCCGCAGCCTCAGCCTGTGCCAGAGTCTCAAGCTCGGAGCTGTCATGCGCCGCGCGCTGCCAAAGAATGCAGAAAACCACTGACGTAAGCGCCAGAACGATTATTAGAGTTTTCGCAATGCGGTTTTTCATGTCGCCGCTCCTTGATGTTGATGCATTCATAATAGCATGGCGTTTCGAGCACTGTCAACCGAGCGGAATCCTCATGCGCGGCAGCCGTCTCACGGTTTGGTCAGCACTCTCGATACCGGGCACCCGCAATATACGTATCGGTACAGTCTAAAAGCGCTATTAAAAATGCCTTGACTTTTTATCGATAGCATGCTATTATTTGTTCCGTCAGGAGGGTACGACATGAAATACAAGACCTGCGGTTCGCTTATTAAAATAATCCACGACAGCTTCGAGCGCGAGGCAAATAATACGATGCGCCCACAGGGGCTGACGGCCGCGCAGGGTACAGCGCTTCAAATACTCTTCAACGAGGGCAACGGGCAGATGACGCTCAAGGAGTTTGAAAAGCACCTTCATGTTGCGCAATCCACCACTGCGGGCATAGTTTCCCGGCTTGAGCAGAAGGGCTTCGTTAAGTGCCTCGGTGATCCGAAGGATCGTCGGATAAAAATCGTTCATCTTACGAAGTCGGGTGAAGAGTGCTGCCGCCTCGGCAACGCACATCTTGCCGCCACTGAGGCACGGGTGCTGTCTCCTCTGTCCGAGGACGAGCGCCGCGAGCTGTTCCGCCTGCTCGATAAGGTCTATAGCTCACTTTGACCCGCTTTTATATCAAAATGCCCTTCGGGGCATTTATTCAGTTTGCATTGATAGCTTGCTATTGACAGCACGCTTACGTTTCAAGGAGGCAATTTAATGGAAAAAAGATGCTCAACAGCTTTTTGAAAGCGCGCCTGTACCGCGCGCCGTGATGAACAGCGCTCTGCCCGCGATGGCGGCGATGCTGATGGTCCTTATATATAATCTTGCCGATACGTTCTTCATAGGGCAGACCGGCGACGATCTTCAGGTCGCGGCGGTGTCGCTGGCGACACCGGTATTTCTCATATTCATGGCCGTGGGCTCTGTTTTCGGCATAGGCGGAACATCGGTCATATCACGCGCGCTCGGTGCGCGAAACGAAGAATTTGCCCGAAAAGCGTGCTCGTTCTGCATGTGGTGCTGCGTGACGGTCGGACTTATTATGTCGGCGGCGTTTCTCATATTCACGGACGATATTCTTCGCCTTACCGGCGCAAGCGATGATACATGGGAATATGCCAAAACGTATCTCACGATCGTAAGCTGCTCCGGGCCGTTCGTGCTGATCGCGAACTGCTACTCCAATGTTATCCGCGCAGAGGGGCAGTCGGCTCAGGCCATGCTCGGGCAGATCATCGGCAATCTGCTCAACATCGTGCTTGATCCGATCATGATACTCACGCTTGGCTGGGACATTGCCGGCGCCGCCATCGCTACGGTGATCGGAAACGTTGCAGGCGCGGTATATTACATAGTGTACTTCCTTCGCGGGCGCTCGATGCTCAGCATAAGCCCGCGCGATTTTTCGGCGAGCGGCGGCATTGCCTCGGGCATTCTGTCCATCGGCATCCCGGCCTCGCTCGGTTCGCTGCTCATGAGCGTGGCCAACATCATAATGAACAGCCGAATGGCAGCCTACGGCGATATGGCGCTTGCCGGAATCGGCGTTGCGATGAAGGTAACGATGCTGACCGGCATGATATGCATCGGTCTCGGACAGGGCGTGCAGCCGCTGCTGGGCTACTGTGTCGGCGCGGAAAAATGGGACAGATATCGCGGCATCATGCGGTTTTCACTGGTATTTGCTCTCGGACTGAGCGTCATCATGACCGCCCTTTGTTATGTTTTCGCAGGGCAGATAGTGAACGCGTTTTTGACCGACAGTACGGCGTTTGACTACGGTCTTCGCTTTTCGCGCATTCTGCTCAGCACAAGTGCGCTGTTCGGCGTATACTACGTACTTCTGAACGCTTTGCAGGCAAGCGGCGCGGCTCTCGCCTCGCTGATCGTTAACCTCGCGCGTCAGGGGCTTATCTATATCCCTGCATTGCTCATTCTCGATTCCATATTCGGAGCATCCGGCCTTGTTTGGGCGCAGCCCGTTGCCGATGTTCTGTCGCTCGCGCTGGTTATAGTTCTTTATTTGATGCAGAATCTAAAACGCGCGGCTGGCGAATAATAACGGCAACTTTGGAAACACTTCACATGAGGTGTTTCCATGTATATCAGAAAAAAGACGTTTATACTCATAATAACATATCTCACCGCGGCGGTCGTTGCGCTCGGCGCGTACACGGCAGTGCACTTCGGCATGGAGGGCAGCTATCGCCGCACGGCAGAATACGGTTATGCGCACGCCTTCGAAGAGGTCGTGAGCGCTGCGTCGAGTCTTTCGGATTCGCTGCACCGTGCGGCATACGCGACGGGCGCGGAGCTGTCGGGCGAATTGTGCGCGGATATCTACGGCAGCTGCCTTGCCGCCGAAATGACCATGGCCGCTCTGCCGTTTTCCACTCAGGAGCTGGAACAGACGGCCGCATTTCTCGGCATCACCGGCGACTATGCGAGAAGTCTGCTCAGAGCCTCGGCGCAGTCGGGCTTTGACGACGACGCGCGGCAGAACTTCGCCTCACTGCACAAGACCGCGGCAGCGCTCACACAAGAGCTGCGCGAGCTGCAGGAAGCAGTTAACGACGGCGACGTGCTGCTCGACGAGCCAGAGAACGTTTTCGCAAACAGCGGCAACCGGCTGAGTTCGTCCATGCTCGATATGGAAGACGGCATAGGAAAAACCGAGCTCGGCTCCTACGGCGGGAAATACGCAAGCATTGCACCAAATCAGAACAAAACTCCCATACCGCAAGACGAAGCGCGCACCATCGCCGCAGAATATTTCGGTTTTGACGAGGACGATCTTGAAGCCGAATATACCGCCGAGGACGGCACCGCCTGCTTCAGCTTCGACGGCGGCAGCATATGCCTTGATGCGGACGGCAATGTCCTGTCTCTCAGCTCCGAGCGCAGCGTCGCGGGCGACATGGATTCATCCGTGCTGGAGCAGGCAGCGCGTGATTTTCTCTCCTCCCACGGCTTCGGCGAGATGTACCTTGCCTCGAGTGAGCGCATCGGCAGCGTTCAGACGATGAAATTCGAGTGCGTGGAAAATGGCGTAAGGTGCATGAGCGACAGCGTGCGCATATCCGTAGCCGGGGACTATGGCGACATCTACGCCTTCGACGCGACCGAGCACGTCAAGGCCCACGGCACTTACCCGAAGGTCTCTGCCGCAGTGAGCGAAAGCGCGGCGCGCGCGGCGCTTCCCTCAGCGCTGACGGTTCTCGGCGCGCAGCTGTGCTACGCGCCCGCCGATGACGGCAGCGCCGTTTTATGCTACGGCTTTGACTGCACGGGCTTTGACGGTGAGGATGTATTCGTTCTCGTCGATGCCCAAACCGGCCGCCAGCAAAACATTTTTTTAGAGGCGATTTAAAGCAGTTACCGATACAGTTATTGCGTCCGCCCGACCGGAAAATGCGGACAAAACAAAAAACGGGCGAGCAATGCTCGCCCCTACGAATAGCTTTAAGCGCGGGCAAAGCTCCGACAAGCGGAGCGGGCAAGCCCTTTCCCTACACAGTGCAGCACAGTGCCGTAGCGCGATGCAAAACCGGTTTTGTCAGCAGGTGCGATACCGGGCAGGCGCAAAAACCGTATCGGTGCAATTTTAATTCGCCACCAAAAAAAGCATGAGACAGAAGCCGCAGAGCATGGCGTAGGTCGACAGACGGGAGGAGCCGCGAACATGGCTCTGCGGAATCATGTCATCCACTATGACATACAACATAGTTCCGGCGGCAAAAGCCAGGGCAAACGGCAGTATGCCGCGCGATATCGTGATGGCGAAATAGCCAAAAAACACACCCATGACCTCGACGGCACCGCTTATGAACGCGACGACCGCCGCACATTTTTTACCCGCTCCTGCTTTTAAAAGCGGCGGTATGATTATCATGGCCTCGGGGATGTTCTGGAACGCGATGCCGCTCGTGACCGTCACTGCATCGGACAGATCCCCAGTTCCAAAGCTCACTCCGGCAGCGATGCCCTCGGGAAAGTGATGTATGGCTATTGCTGCGACAAACAGGAGCGCGTGCCGGCGCGCCGCATCATCCGAAGCCGGCATCCCAAGACCTCCGCACAGGTACGGACCGAGGATGTTTATTCCGTTCAAGAAAAATGCGCCGCAAAATATGCCCAACGGCGTAAGCCACAGTGCACGCCCGGCCGAAAACTCCATCGACGGCACAACGAGGCCGAGTATCGCCGCGCACAGCATTATCCCCGCCGCCGCGCCCGACAGCGCATCCTCAACAGACGGCGGTATATTCTCAAAAAGGAAGCCTATCACAGCGCCAACGAGGCTGCAAAGTGCTATGCCTGCCGCAGTAATAAGTACATAAGTCATATAATTCCCCCAATTGCGGTCGATGCATTCTATGCCGCAGCGGGAAATTTGTGATTGACAGACAGGCGTGTTTCAAATAAAATCAATCAGTGTATAACAATATATAAAATCGAAAGGAATGTACATATGAACAAGCGTTCCATACGTATAATATGCCTTGTGCTTGCCCTCAGCCTGTGTGCAGCGCTGCTTGTCGGCTGCGGCAAAAAGGATAACAATTCCACGCCCACTCCGGAGGAAACGAAGCAGGCATTTGACCCCGCCGCTTATGTCAAGGGTGGTCTTGACGCTGTGTACCTAGGCGAATACTCCGATGAGTACCTTGCGATGCTCGGCGGCGAGACAAAAGACAGCTGCGCCGAGCGCTACGAGCGCGGCATGCAGGTGAGTCTCGAAGTGTTCTGCACCTACTTCGGCATCGACCTTGCGCAGTGCAGCGACAGTATTAAAAGCGGGCTGCTTGATCTGATGCGCAAGATGTACAAGTCCGCCAGGTACGAGATCGGCACTCCCGTGCAGGACGGAGATGGCTATACCGTCGATGTCACTGTGAGTCCCATCGCCGCGGTGGCGCATGTTGCCAAAGAGGACTACCCCGACTTCGCACAGGACGCGGCCAACCGCATCGCAGCGGGCGAGCTTGACAAAGGCTCGCAGACCTTTATTGACTGGTGGGCAAAATCCATTGCCGATATGGTCAACGCGCGTCTGATCGCTCCCGATTATCTTGACGCTCAGTCCGTCACCGTAACGCTCGAGAAAAACTCCGGCGGCACATACTCTTTCTCCGGAACGAGCCTTGCCGACATCGACGCTCTGATAGTGTCGTATCCGGCGTAAATGCATAAAGCAAAACCCGGCTCCACGAGAGGAGTCGGGTTTTTTACGATAATTCCAATGTCATTTTCATGTGCGGGATGCCGTCCTCGAGAAAGGGCTCGGAGGTTTGGACAAAGCCGAGCTTTTCATACAGGCTCTTGGCGTAGACCTGGGCTTCAAGACTGATGCGCTGCGCGGAAAACTTCTCGTGTGCGGCATCTATCGCGGCTGAAACAACGCGGCTGCCGAGGCCGCAGCGGCGCTTCACGGCAATAACGCGGCCGATGGCCGCATCCTCAAAGTATGCACCCGGAGGCAGAACGCGCGCATAGGCCTGTATACCGCCCTCGTCGCGCAGCATGACGTGGTACGCCTCTTTGTCCGCGTCGTCGACCTCCTGATATGGGCACTTTTGCTCGACCACGAATACCGACACTCGCAGCTTGTATATCTCAAACAGCTCCCGTGCGGAGAGATCGTTAAAATGCTTTATAATAATGTCCATTTTATGTTCCTTTTTTGAGAGAGCAGACTCGTGATATGCGGCTACGCCGCACGGACGCAGTCTCCGATACAGTGATTGCCGGTGCCCGGTGTCGAAGATTCCGACAAAACCGTTATAGCGGGCGAGCAATTCTCGCCCGCTATAGTTTTTTGTTCCGACTATGCTTGTAGGGGCGACCATTGGTCGCCCGTTTTTTATGGTTCTGTCGGCAACCTCAGGTCGGGCTGACGAAAAAATGTATTGGCGCAATGTAAATGCGCCTCTGAAAAAGGCCTCTAAAAAATATGAGTTGTCGACAGATAGGCCGCAACATTCGTGACCTTGCCATGCTCAAAGGTGAGCTCTATGCTGACCCTGCCCTTTTCCGCTCGGCATGAATTGAAGCCGCCGCTCGTCATTTTATACTTAGAATCGAGCAGTTCGGTCTTTGCGTCAAGCTCATCGTCACCGACGCGGATTCCGAGAACCGAGTAATACTTCTCGGACGATGAAAAACCGATCACACCATAGCCGCCTATACCGGAATCCGGGTGCTTGCCGAGATAGTAACGCGTGTCAGTGTCGGACTGTACAATGCCTTCGCCGCGCTCATCGGAAAACCACTCATAGCCGTCTTCGTTATACTGCTTTGCGTCATCCGCACTGCGTATGAAGTTTATCGAACCGCCGAGCCGCCAGTCGGTAAGCGAACGCGAGTTGAACTGTGCAAGCTCTATTGTTCCGAACCATGAAAACACGAGCGTGAGGACCAGTGCCAGCGCCACCAGCGCTATAAGCGATATTTTAAGCGTTTTTTTCGGTATCCTTTGAAAAAACAGCATATAAAATGCTCCTTTGAATGTTTACGTTTCTAACGAAAATATCATAACATTTAATAATGAAAAGTCAATACCTTCGGTTGACTAGAACACACCCGGTTTTATTAAGAGCGTGATTGGCAAATATGCACTAAAATTCCGATGATTTTTATGTGAAAACGTCAAATGTTAAGGTGTGCCAGAATTCATGCTTCAAGTCTCATATGCAATTGTGCTATAATGATGCCATCGGAATAACCGAAAAAATTCATCAGGAGGAGCAATATGAAAAATACCAAGAAGCTTCTTGCTCTGCTGCTGGTCGTTGCCATGGTATTCGCTCTGGCAGTTCCCGTATTCGCAGACGAGGAGACCCCCGCTATGGCGGGCAAGACCGTTATCCTGCACTCGAACGACGTTCACGGTGCGATAGCGGGCTACGCAAACATGGCGGCGCTTGCAGCCGACTATGAAAAACAGGGCGCTCAGGTAATAGTTGCCGACGCAGGCGACTTCAGCCAGGGCAAGGTCGAGGTCAGCTCGAACAAAGGTCTGAACGCGGTCAAGATGATGAACGCGGCAGGCTACGACATCGCCACGCTCGGCAACCACGAGTTTGACTACGGCTACGCACAGCTCGTCGAAAACCTCAAGGAAGCAAAGTTTGACACCGTCTGCTGCAATGTCCTCGGTGAGGACGGCAAGCCCGTGCTCGACGGCAGCAAGGTCATCACCGTCGGTGATGTGAAGATCGGCTTCATCGGCGTGAACACCCCCGAGAGCCAGACCAAGGCAAACCCGGCGCTCATCAAGGGTCTGACCTGGCTTGCGGGCAACGATATGGTCAAGGCAGTTCAGGCAGAGGCCGACAAGCTCAAGGCAGAGGCCGACGTTATCGTCGTTCTGGCTCACCTCGGCGTTGATGCGGAGTCCAAGCCCAACCGCTCGACCGATCTGTGGGCAGGCCTCAAGGGCGTTGACTTTATAATCGACGGCCACTCACACACCGTCATGACAGCCGGCGAGGGCGGCGAGCCCATCCAGTCCACCGGCACGGCATTCCAGAACATCGGCGTTATCGTCATCGACAACGCGACAAAGAAGATCGAGAGCAACAAGCTCGTTGAGATCACCGCAGACTCGGCAAAGGACGAGACCGTCGCAGCAGCCGCTCAGGCCATCACCGACGCTATCAACAAGGAATACGGCACCGTATTCGCAAAGAACGAGGTCAAGCTCAACGGCGACAAGGCGTACAATAAGGACACCGGCCTTTACGGCAACCGTGACGGCGAGACAAACCTCGGCAACCTCATCACCGATTCCATGGTATGGACAGTAAAGAAGTCCGGCGGCGTGACCGTTGACGAGAAGCACATCGTTGCAGTCACAAACGGCGGCGGCATCCGCGCGGCAATAAATCCGGGCGATATCACCAAGAAGAATGTCAACACCGTTCTCCCCTTCGGCAACACCATCGCAGTCGTGTACATCACCGGCGCCGAGCTTCTTGAGGCGCTTGAGGCTTCGACCTACTGCGTCCCGGCAAGCACCATCGGCGGCTTCCCCCAGGTCGCGGGCATCAGCTACACCATAAACTCCGCAAAGGCCTATGACGCAAATCCCGAGACCTACCCCGGCTCGACCTACTACGGCCCCAAGACCATCAACCGCGTCACCATCAACAGCATAAACGGCGAGCCGTTCGACGCAAAGGCGACCTATGCCGTCATCACAAACAACTTCTGCGCCGGCGGCGGCGACACCTACTACGCATTTGCCTCCGCGACCAGCAAGTTTGACACCGGTATCCCCCTCGACGAGGCACTGATGGACTACATCACCACCGAGCTCAAGGGCAGCATCGGTCAGGAATACGCAGCTCCCAAGGGCAACATTACTCACGTCTACAAGCCCTTCAAGGACGTTGTAAAGGGCGCCTACTACTATGACGCCGTCATGTGGGCCTTTGAGAACAACGTGACCAAGGGTATCGGAAACGACATGTTCGGACCCGACAACAGCTGCACTCGTGCTCAGATCGTCACCTTCCTATACCGCGCAGCTGGTTCACCTGAGGTCAGCAAGGATGTTGTCAACCCGTTTACCGACGTAAGCAAAGACAGCGTATACTACAACGCCATCATGTGGGCAGTTGAAAACGGCATAACTGCGGGCACGACCAAAACCACCTTCGCTCCCAATGCCGTCTGCACACGTGCTCAGATCGTCACCTTCCTGTGGCGTGCAAACGGCTCTGAGCTGACGGCTATCGCGACTCGCTTTACCGATGTTCCGGCAAATGCCTACTATGCAGATGCAGTTGCATGGGCGGTCGCTGAGGGCATCACCGCCGGCATTAACACTACCACTTTTGCTCCCGACACGACCTGCACCCGTGCACAGGCAGTCACCTTAATATACAGGGCTCAGTAAACTTAATCAACCCAAAGCAAAGTTAATAAGCATAACCCCCGAAGTCAATGACTTCGGGGGTTATTTTATATATTTGCTGCGAAAGCTTTTTCTTTTTCGCAGCTGACGAACATTGCGTCCTACTTAACCAAATGAGCCTTTAGTTTTTTAATTTTTCTGCGCCTTTTATAATGCCTATCACTCAAGTGAAAACATAGCTGCCGGAAAACCATAGATTAAATCGAAAAAAGACCCGAAAACGGATGTTTTCGAGTCTTCTTCGATGGTGCGCGAGGCGGGACTTGAACCCGCACGCCCGGAGTGAGCACTAGAACCTGAATCTAGCGAGTCTGCCAATTCCACCACTCGCGCATTTAAGTGCCTGATAATAATAGCATTCCTTACCCGTATTGTCAAGAAAATTCTTTCGTCGAGCTTTTAATATTTTTTTGCTGCGGCTATGTTATTCTAAGCGCAAAGATGATATAATTGCAGCATAAAAAATCAGGAGGTCTGACATATGGACAGAAAGCAACTTAAGGCGCAGTCCAAAACCCTTATAAAGACTGCTCAGCCCAAACCTGTTGTCACCGCGATAATATATCTTCTCATCCTCGCGGTGCTCAGCTTCCTTTCGTATAAGCTCGTCGGCAGCTCGTCTATAGAGCTTCAGTCGGTGTACGATCAGTTCGGCATAAACTTTGGCTTCAGCGACGGGAGCTACGAATATAACAGCTATATAGATCCCGATCAGTTTGCCTACGCCATACAGGAGGCTATGCCCACCCCCGGCGCGGCGATCCTTGATTTTGCCATACAAATCGTAACGCTGATCCTCGGCGCGGGCTTTACTATCTTCTGCCTGCGCACGGTGCGCGGCATGGAGGCAAGCTGCTGGAATCTCTTCGACGCGTTCGGCATGTTTTTCCGCGTTATTTGGCTGTACATCCTCGAGGGTATCTTTATCTTCCTGTGGTCGCTGCTGTTTATAATACCCGGCTTCATTGCGTTCTACCGCTACCGCCAGGCTCTGTATCTGCTGCTTGAGCACCCGGAGATGAGCGCACTGCAATGCATATCCGAAAGCAAGCGCATCATGGCAGGCCATAAGGGCGAGCTGTTTATAATAGATCTGAGCTTTATCGGCTGGTCTTTGCTCGTCGGCCTTGCAGACTATCTCGGAGCAGAGCTTGCCTCAGCTATAGGTCCGTCGGTGATCGCACAGGTGCTCAGCGTTGTCGGCTTTGGCGTTTTCGTTCAATTCTTTGTTCTGCCGTACATGGATCTGACCTACGCCGGCTACTACGTCGAGCTCACGCGTCCCGCACGCGACGCGGGCTTTGCCGACGGCTGGACGCCGGAGCTGTAAGGAGAAAACTAACTGCTGATTTATTATAAAACGCAGTTCATCAGAGCATCAATTTTGCGGTTTACAGGAGGAAGAGATAATGGGTATAGAAGCCAATACATTTGAGCAAATCGAGGTTAAAAACGAGAATGAAAAAACAGCTCAATTAGCTGAGCGTATCGGAAACTACATCTGCAGCCTGTGGGGGATCAGATCCTTAAGGCTCGTTTCGGACGGGAACGTTTACGAAAGCGATGAGGATCAACTGACATCCGACAGCGATATCTACAACGCCTGTAGCAGCCTGTCATCAGCAAAGCATTTCAGTATTGCGCTCCGCTCCGTCAACGGACTTGGGCTGGACGGAAGAAAGGAGTCTTATTTCCTGTCCTGCCTCGATGACAGCGGGGAGCTTTCCGACCTTGTCACATACAAAAGCACGGATTATTATGACACAGATGAGTTTTTGGACCTGTGCGTATACGGCAAGGGTGGCTTAAAAACTCCGGAATATAACTGCTCCGCCGCCGACGTTTCCGACATTGAGTCTTGGTACTCCTATACGCCGGAAGTAAGCGTTGCATTTGAGGGCTCTGCTGACAACGAAGAACTTCACGAGCTGATAATAAAGAACCTCACAGAAATTCTTGGCTCAATATGCGGCTGTGATGAGGACGAAATAGAGGATCAGATAACGGACGACTGGGTCGAATATGGCGAAATACTGCTTGGCGGCGCGATCAGCTTTCCGAACGAAAAAGTCGATCGGCTCACAGCGCTCCTGAGCGAGGTGAGTCTGGAGCTCCGCGAGGCCGATGATTGCGAGTATAAGATCGAGATACATGCCGTTCCCGACGGGAAAAGCGATTACGACTTTGCGGCGGTACACATTGCTCCGGATCACAGCGGCAAAGTAATCGCCAAATATTGCAGATTCTGATTCGCGAGCATTGTTTTGTTCTTTGAAAAAATGATTTACGCCGGCTACTACGTCGAGCTCACGCGTCCCGCACGCGACGCGGGCTTTGCAGACGGCTGGACGCCGGAGCTGTAAGGAGAACACTATGAAGGTTACATTCCTTGGCGCTGCCCACGAGGTCACGGGAAGCTGCACGCTTCTCGAGGTGGGCGATAAAAAAGGCGTTATCGACTGCGGCATGGAGCAGGGCAAGGACCTGTTTGAAAATCAGGAGCTGCCGGTCTCGGCAGGCGCCCTCGATTTTGCGCTGGTGACACACGCGCACGTTGACCACTCGGGACTTCTGCCGCTGCTTTACAAAAACGGCTTCCGCGGCGCTGTGTACGCCACAAGCGCGACCTGCTCGCTGCTTGATATCATGCTGCGCGACTGCGCGCACATTCAGATGGCCGACGCGGAGTGGAAATCCCGCAAAGCCATGCGAAAGGGCGAAGGCCCCGTCGAGCCGCTTTACGATCTCGATGATGTCGCAGGACTCATGAAGCTGCTTCGTCCCTGCGAATACGGTGCCGAGATACAGGTAAACGAATCGGTTACGATACGCTTCACCGACGTCGGGCACCTTTTAGGCTCGGCGGCCATCGAAATATGGCTCAAGGAAAACGACTGCGAGAAGAAGATCGTTTTCTCCGGCGATATCGGAAACCTTGATCAGCCCATACTCTGCGATCCGAAGCACATCGACAAAACCGATTACCTCGTCATCGAATCCACCTACGGCAACCGCAACCACTCCGATGAGCGGCCGGACTATATCGCCGGGCTTTCCGCTTGCATCCAGCGCACGCTCGACCGCGGCGGCAACGTCGTCATTCCCGCGTTTGCCGTCGGCAGAACGCAGGAGATGCTGTATTTCATCCGTGAGATCAAAAACCGCGGTCTCGTAAAAGGTCATGACGACTTCCCCGTTTACGTCGACAGCCCCCTCGCTATCGAGGCAACGAGCGTGTTTTTGCAGTGCGACTCAAGCTACGTCGACGAGGATATGCAGAAAATCATCCGCTCGGGCGAAAATCCTCTATACTTTGACGGCCTGCACCTGTCCGTAACGCAGGCAGAATCCAAGGCCATAAACGAGGACAAAACGCCAAAAGTCATTATCTCCGCATCCGGCATGTGCGACGCGGGCCGCATACGCCATCATTTAAAGCACAATCTGTGGCGGCCGGAATGCCTTGTGCTGTTCGTCGGATATCAGGCGGTCGGAACGCTCGGCCGCGCACTGCACGACGGTGCGAAGGAGGTAAAGCTCTTTAACGAGGAGATCGAGGTCGAGGCCGAGATCGCCACTCTACCCGGCGTAAGCGGTCATGCCGACAAGCGCGGGCTCATCGCCTGGCTGGAGGGTTTCTCCGAAAAGCCTGAGCTCATATTCGTAAACCACGGCGACCCCGAAAGCGCCGACAGCTTCACCGCCTGCCTCAATAACGAGCTCGGCTATCGCGCCTTTGCGCCGTACAGCGGCACGGAGTTTGACATTGCCGCCGGTCGCTTCACGGTCATAACCGAAGGTAAGCCCATCGTTCGCGAGCACAAGGCTCCGACGGCCGAGCGCAGAGTCAATCCGCTGTTTACCGAGCTTGTGCGCGCCGCCGAGGCTCTCATGCAGGCCGTGCGCGGCTGCGAGGGGCGCTCGAACCGCGATCTGCGCGGCTTTATCGATGCCGTCCGCAAGCTGACAGACAAAATAAAACGATAATACATCAAAAAGCTGACCGGAGCTATCCGGTCAGCTTTTTTCGGGCAATTAATCTTGCGCACTTTTATGCAATTGCCTATTTTCTTGTCACTTAGGGCACTTTTGTACGTTGAATTATATAAAGTTCAGCACTATGATGTGGTCAATAAAAAGACAGTCCCCTATGGGACGGAAAGGATCACATCATGAAAACCAAATCTTCAAATCGTACAGTTTATGTTATCACCGCTGTCCTCTCGGTTTTGGTCATGCTCCTCGCGGCAGCCGGTTTCACGAATGTTGAAGCTCAAAAGGTCGACCGCATCGCGGCCGACAACAATCTCATAAAGCACGCCGAGGCCGCCGGTGAGCTCGCGACATCCATGGGCGTTGCCAATACCGTTTACCCCATGGCCGCGCAGGAAGCCAAAATTGACAGCAACGACGCGCTCGGCCGCATGGCCGAGGATCTCAAACCCGTAGCGGAGTTCAACTCCGACGCATCCACCCTCGACCGCGACGTCGCATATCTTCTCAATAACGGCACCGCCGCTTACGGCGCGACCTACGGCGAGATATGCACCGCCGCAAGCGCATCGTATCACGCAGATCTCGACGCTGCAAACCACGATGCCGCCGTCTGGACGGCAGTGTGCGCAGTCCTTGCTCTGGCGGGCGTCGCCGGCCTCGTAGTCTCGGTCACAAAGATCGAGTACAACGAGCACTAAGCAGCTATTAATTCTCCTTCTAACTATACTCCCTATGAAAAAGACGAGGTTAAAACCCTCGTCTTTTTCATAGTCTTTCGGATGCAAATCCGCTGCCGTTAAAATACCATATCTCTTCAAAGCCGCAGCGCTTTGCAAGCTGCTCTGCCATATCGAACTCGCAGCAGATGCTTTCCGCCGAGTGCGCATCCGAGCTTACCGTTATGCGCCCGCCTATACCGCAAAGATGGCGCAGCAGCTCCGGCGATGGGTATGGTGTCGTCCTGTACCCCCGGCTTATCGCGCCCGTGTTTATCTCAAATATCTTGCCTGCCGCATTGAGTTTCTCCATCGCGGCAAATGCCGCATCGCGATACCATCTGCTTTCCGTGTCGTAAAGCGGCCCCTGCTCGTTGTATTTTGTCAGGAGGTCAAAATGTCCGACGATGCCGATCTCCGGCATGTCCGCTATCCGGGCATAGTTCTCAAAAAACGCCGCGGCGGCTTTCTCCGGGCCGCCGAAGTGCTCAATGAGTTCTATAGCGCGATCACGCGTTGAATCGACATAATAGTGCTCGTCGAGCACATGTCCCGAGCCGATTATGTACTCATAGCCGCTAAAATTTTTCTCGGCCTCAAGATCATACTCAAGTCCCGTGTAGAGCGCCAGTCTGCCCGCGTACTTTTCTTTCAGGCGCTGCATCTCGGCCTTAAACGGCTCGACATTTTCCTTTGGCGCACACCAGTATTCACCCTCCATCGGGGCATGAAGGCTTATACCCAGCGAAGTGAGCCCGTGCTCCATCGCCGCAAGCACCATTTCCTCGGGTGTGTTCACGCCGTCGTCATACGTTGTGTGACAATGCAAGTTTTGTTTTATCATAATGCTCCCCTTATGCTTAATATCAAAAATAAAAGCCGCACGATGTGCGGCTTTTATTCCTGGCAAATGACTCTAATTTTGATAGAAACCCGGTAAGGGGGGTGCAACTACGGTTCAGAGGGGGGTGCAGTTCCCGATTTAGGGGGTGCAACCACGGCTTTAGGGGGTGCATTACTCTACCCGTGGGGACAGCAATAAACCGCAGGCTTTGAAACCTGCGGTCTTTGTGCCTATTGGGGCTTATACATCAATCTCTGTTCCGCCCTGGAATTTGAAAGTCATCCGTCCGTCTGCGTGGATGGTCACCGTGTCGATTATGGTCAGCCAGAGCTTTTCGTCAAACTCGGTAATGGTATCTAATTCCTGCACCTCAAACATAAACGCTCCGATGGCTTCTGCCTGGGCTTCCCGTTCAGCCTTTGTGGTGCGGAGCTGCTCAAGCTGTGCCTTGGCTTTTTCGTACCGCTCCACAAACCCATTGTACCGGGCGGTGTACTCCTCCTGGTTCTGCGCCGTTTGCGAATTCTCTGCAATGCAGCGTTTTGTCAGTTCGGTCACAACCTCGATCTCCTCAAGCAGGGTCTGGATTTCCTTATCAATGCCTGTGCAGTCCGTCAGCGTGGTTTGCATCAGACGGCAATCCTCAAGGATGTTGTCTTTGTTTTCGATGATAGCGTTAAGGGCGGTCACGAACCGCGCTTTAATGGTTTCCTCGTTCAGATGCGGCGTTTCGCATTTGTGCTCGCCCTTGAATTTGCCGTTGCATTGCCAGATGACCCTGCGGTATTTTGAGGTCGAGTTCCAAACCTTAGAGCCGTAGTATGAACCGCAGTCCCCGCAGACAATGCGCGAGGAAAAAATACTCTTTCCGCTGTACTGGCGGCTGATCTGCTTGCGCCGCGCAAGCTCCGTCTGAACTTTGTCGAACTCTTCCGGCGTAATTATAGGCTCATGGCTGTGTTCCACATAATACTGCGGCACCTCGCCCTCATTGACCTTCCTCTTTTTTGTGAGGAAATCGACCATGAAGCATTTCTGAAGGAGTGCTGCGCCCTTGTATTTCTCATTTTGAAGGATGCTTTCCACTGTACTGGTCTGCCAGCGTTGTTTTCTCGATTCATGACAAAAATTCCGGAGATCCTGTGCGTTCATACCGCCCATCCGCCGCGCCATGATCATGCCCATGGGTCCTCCGCCGCGGGAATGCGGATACCGCTGAGGATGCTGGAATATTCCCAAAGGAACCATTCGCCGGTCGAGGTTTTCTGCCGCAGCTTCATGGGCCGCGGCGAATCCGCGCCAGCCGTTTTAAGGAATACACGCAGATAGCCCGGCTCCGTGTCCTGCGGCCTGGGGTCTGCCATCACGTTCAGCGTGTACGGCACCTGCGGCTGATACCCGTTTTCCGGTGTGGCGCCTTCGAAATACGCAAGCGGCAGATAGGCTTTGCCGCGCAGCCGGTCGCGCAGGAACTGAGCGTCATACGGCGTCATGGGCTTCGGGCCGCGCAGAAGGTTCATTGCGGCAGTGCCCGCATCCTTATCCCGATCAAACAGCGCCAGCGCGCACAGAAACAGGGCGCAGATGCGTTCCGGCTGCCGTCCCTCGGCGGCGAGCAGTTCAAATTCCGGCAGATTTTCCGGCATTTTTTGAATTAAGACCTGCAATATAACCACTCCTTATACTGTAAAGTAGTATGATTTTACATTGTGCTTTCGTGTCATGCGCGGCGGATGTCCCGCCGCGCATACTCTCGGTCAGGCAACCATTGCGCGGTAGATAAATGTGACGATCTGCGCACGGGTGCACCTTTCCCCCGGGCTGAAGGTCGTGGGGGTGGTGCCGTTTGTAATGCCTTCCTTGACTGCCCAGAAAACGGCATCCATGTAGTAGGCTGATGCGATGTCCGTGAACGGGTTATTGCTATCGCTGGCATATGGCTCGCCCTCACTGCGCCAAAGGAAGGTGACGATCTGCGCGCGGGTGCAATTTTCGTCCGGGCTGAAGGTGGTGGTACTGGTACCACTGGTGATCTTGTTTTCCACGGCCCAGAGCACGGCCTTTTCATAGTAGCTGCCGGGCTTTACGTCCCGAAACGGCATATTGGTCGTTTTCGGTTCGGGCTGACCCGATGCGCGCCACAGGAAGGTCACGGCGTGCGCACGGGTGCAGGTGCCCTCGGGCTCAAAATGCGTCGCATCCGCGCCGGAGGTAATGCCGTTTGCCACCGCCCAAAGCACCGGGTCATAGTAGTATGTTCCCTCGGCAACGTCGACGAAGGGATTGGTCGGCTTTGCTTCCACCTTCGCAAAAACCGCCTCGATGGTATGGTTGGCCGTGACGTTCTTGAAGGTGTACGACGTCACCGCGCCGACGTCCGTTCCGTCTACCAGCACCTTGGACACGGTATAGCCGCTGTTCGGTTGGATGGCAAAGGCTTGATCCGCGCCAGCCTTGACGGTGACGTTGCCGGAGGGCGTGATTGTGCCGTTGGCACCTGCCTTGGCCGTGATAACGGGATCCTCCTGCACGGGGGTGCCCTCGGCGGTCATGGTTTCAGTCCAGAAGAACTTTTTCTCCCAGTCCAGCTTGCACGGCGTGTCGTTGAGGTAGAACTTGGCACCCTTCGCGACCCCGACGCCGCTAAGGTCATAGGAGACATAGATAAAGCACTGGTATTCGCAGCTCTCACCGTCCGACGTTTTTCCCGCCTGGAAGGCAAAGGGCTTATCGGAATAATAGGTCCAGTCGTCAAAGCACTTCAGCCAATCGACGCGCTCGAGCGTCATATACGGCGGCAGCCCGTCGATCTTGCAGTAGTCGCTGTCCGGCGCGGGGCTTTCGCCTGCGACAGGTGCCTTCACGGACAGATTCAGGCTGGTCAGCTCGAGCCGGTTCAGCCAAAGGCCGCCCATATTGGTGTCTGACTCATCGTGCAGCTTATAGCACGCGCCGGCGCTGATGTTGTCCATGTCGGTCCAATCGTCGTCCCAAATGGCCTCCGCCCACTGTCCGGGCTTCCACTCCTCATTGGCATATTTCAGCTTTCCGGTGCCGCTGCGGAACACATAGCCGGGCTTTGCCTCGACCGTGCAGTAGAGATAATAGGGAGCGCCGGTCTCGTCGAGCAGCTCATGCGGCCACAGGAAGCTGTCATAGATGTCAGAGCCGGAGGAGCGGATGTATTCGCCGACCTTCTTGACGGTGATGGTGTATTTGCTCGGCTCATACGACTCTACATAGATGTCATTGACGTGATTATAATAGACCAGACCGCGCACGATGCCCTTTGCCTCGGTGATCAGCTCGCACTCCTTCGCCTCCACGCCGACGACGCAGGTCTGACCGCCGTCCGTGCCGTAGAGCCACTTCGCCGTGATCTTGTTCGCGCCGACGACGTTGAATTTCGTTTCACTTGTCAGGTAGAAGCCTTCCTTTGCCTTCAGGACCACGGTCTTGTTGCGCACATCTCCGTTGTCCGCCCAGTTCACCTGACTTTTAACGGTGCAGCTTTCGTCGTCGGAGACGGTAATCGGGCTGTCGGTCGCGGCGGACGCGGCGATCAGGTCGCCGTCCTTCACCGTCAGCGTGACCTCGGGAATGGCAACATCGGTCTCCGACATCATCCGGTAGCGCATCAGGAACATATTGGAAGCGCCGCTCAGTCTCAGCGGCTCGCCGTCCTTATAAAGCTCAACGGTGATCCCCAGCTTCTGCACCTCCGTCTGGTAGCTATAGCTATTCACAGGGATAGTCTGAAACAAGAGATTGTTATTGTAGCTGCTGGCGGTAACGCGATGATCCGTACCGTTGAGCGTGTACGAGATCTTCAGCCTGTAGCCTGCGTCCCTCATCGCCTGCGGCAGGGGGTTCCAGTAGAACCGGAGTTGCTTTTTCGGACTGAGCGCGTACAGCGGAGCGCCGCTGTAGCCGCCCGTCACGTCCATCTGGTGCGGCACATAGGCCGGCGCACCGTTGACCTCCACCTTGACCAGACCGAAGGCGTTGGTGCAGACGTCGGTGTAGGCTGTGCCGCTGTAGGACGAGAAGGCGACGCGCTTATAGTCGTCGAGATTCTTGGTCGACAGGGCGATGAGGTACTCCTTTGAGACGGAGTTTGCCATGTTTTCGGTCTTGACGTCCTTCTGACGGTAGATCAGGCGGGGCCGCTCGTCGGGGCGAAGCAGAGCGGTCCTCTCCGGGAACATTGCGGCAAAGGCAAAGTTTTCCGGGGTCTGCTCGCTGCTGCTGAGCGTGAAATTCTCCGTGAAGAGGCCGCGGCCAAAGCTGCCGCCTTGGATGCTGATGGGGAAAGACCGCCCCAGCGTGATGGTCTCGCTGCCCTTTTTGACGACAATGCCGCCCTTGAACTTGCCGCCGTTGATCACGGCGTTCGGCTTGCTTTTCCCGTCCGTTCGGGTGGCGTATGTGAAGCCGACCAGGCCCTCAAATTCGCCGCCGTTGAATTCGGCCTTGCAGTCGGACGACAGCAGGGCGGAATAGACATAGGGGATGCCGACCATCGGGGAGATGGCGTCGACCTTGCCGCCGTTAAAGACGACCTTCGCGTCGCCCTTGCCCTCGACGACGACGATGCTGTTTTTGGCAAGACCGTTATCGACGCCGATCCACCCGCTGTTGAGCGTGAAGCTTCCGGTCTCGGCGAGGATCAGCACCTGCTTGCTGCTGGCCGTATTGGGATTGGCGTCGATGTAGAGCTTGCCGCCGCCGCGGCTGTCCTTGACCGACAGATCGCCCGTGACGCGGATGGCAGCCGGGAGCGGAGAGGTTCTGCTGAAAAAGGTCACGGAATAGCCGTCGAGATCCAGTTGAACCGTTCCGGTCTGCTGGATGGACTTGGTATATCCCGCGCCGTCATTGAACTCCTTGGTGTTAATGTTGGCGCCGAGCTTGACATAGGCTGTGCCGGAGCTCAGGGCGGAGCTGAGCTCTGCGTAGGTGGTTACGATTTTCGGGTCGCTTTCGGTGGTGCCGCTGCCGGCGGCAGAGGCGGTGCTCCCCAAGGCGGGGAGGAGGCTGAACAGCATTACCAATGCAAGCAGTAAGCTGAACATCCTGCGTTGTGTGGTTGATTTCATCTTGATTCCTCCTTTTTACGTTGTACAAATTGAATCCATCAGGTACTTGGTGTTACAGAGACGTTTTCGGCGATCGTCCCGCAGCATAAATGCGTTTTCGGCCGATCGGCCGACACGCCTCCGGCTGCGCCCAATGCTGCTCTCATTCGTCCCGCTTTTATGTACTCCCTTCCTCGCTTTGGTATGCCCGAAGTTTTTTCATTTCTCACCCATCCTTTCAAAGCGTGTCGATCACCCCCGCGAGGTAGGTTGGTGATACCGATGCATAAATAAAGTTGTCAACCAGCTGATCCTTCACCGTTTGCCGCACCTCGGCGGCAAGCAGTTCGTCTGCGTCCTCATCCACCAGAAGCAGAACCTTGCAGGCCCAACTGAACTGCTTTACAGCACTACAGAGTCTGAGCCGCTCGCTCAGCTTCCAGCTACCTAGCCGGACAACCTCCATCACTAACACATTGGCACGGCAGGCTCGGCACAGAGCAAGCGTTTCCTCCGGCTTTGAAGAGCGATAGACAAGAAAATCCGGGTCGAATCCTGAAAGTGACTGCATAACCGCCTCCGCCAGAAGACCGCCTTTCATATCCAGCACGATCCTTCGCATCTGTGTTTTTCCACCGCCTTTCTCTGCATACTCCATTAATATTTTAGCCGTTATTGCTCCCCTCTACCCCCGCCGAATGGATAGGGTTTGCAAGTATTTTTTGTTCAAAAGCCACATTCCGGCTCAATTCTCATGGCGAAAGGGAAAAACTGTGTTGCCTTTTCCTGCCCGCATGATATACTATCCATACAAATGTACAGAGTCGGGAGGCATACGGCATGAGCAAAGCGACAAAAAAGAGCATCTTGTATGCGCTGGCCGCGCTGGCGCTCATTGCGTTTGCCATGTGGCTCCGATATGCAAGCCGGAATATTTTTCATTCTCCGGCTGTCAGCCACCTGCGAAGCGGGATCTATGTGTTTTTGTTCAGCGCGTGGTGCTACTCCCTATGGATCCGCATCGTGCAGATGCAGGTACGGCGCTATCTGCTGGCGATTTCGGTGCTGATGGTGCTGTGGGTTCTTCTGCGCTCAATCAAATTTTCCATTGAAAACACGGATGCAGAGCGCTGGCTGTGGTATTTCTACTATTTCCCGATGCTGTTCATCCCCATGCTGTCGGTCTTTGTTTCCCGGTCGCTGGGCAAGGGAGAGGATTTTCGGCTGCCGCGATGGACAAAGCTTCTGTATGTTCCGACACTGCTTCTGCTCCTGCTCGTTCTGACCAATGATCTGCACCAGAAGGTTTTTTCCTTCCCGTCCGGCGTTTTATCGGATCAGGCGTATCGGTATGAGAGCGGATATTTCTTTGTGCTGGGCTGGGAGGCCCTGTGCGCGGGGTTCGCATTGCTTTCAATGGTGAAAAACTGCCGTATCCCGCGCAGCAGGAGAATTCGCTGGCTGCCGCTGGTTCCGCTTGTGCTTTCGTTGGCCTATGCTTGCACGTATGTTAAAAAGGTCTATTGGGTCTGGGTGCTCGCGGGCGATATGACGGTGTCGCAGTGCCTGATCTTTGCGAGCATCCTTGAATGCTGCATTCAATGCGGGCTGATTCAGTCCAACCTCGGATACGACGAACTTTTTGAGGCAACGAGTTTGCCCGTCCAGATTACGGATCCTGCATTTTGCTCCCAATATGTGTCTGTTGCCATGCAGGGGGCTTTGCCGCAAAGCGAGCTGCGGCAGATGCAGCAGGATACCGTCCATCTGGGCGACGATACGCTTTTGAAGCGGCACAAGCTGCGCCGCGGCTGGGTGTTCTGGAAGGAGGACATCTCCGCGCTGAATCAGATCCGAAAGGAGCTGGAGCTGACAAGGGATGAGCTGCGTGATACCGGCGACGTTCTGGCAGCGGAGAATGCACAGCGTGCAAGATGGCTGAAGCTGACAGAAGAAAACCGCCTGTATGACATGATGGAGGCGCAGACCGCCCGACAGATCGCGATGCTGCGGGATCTGCTGGCTGAATTGCAGAAGACGGAGGATCTGGGCAGAGCCAAACACCTGCTCGGGCAGGTCATCATCATCGGGACCTACATCAAGCGTAGAAGCAACCTGATTTTTGCCGGCGTGCAGCGCGGTGCAATCAGCGTGCAGGAGCTTCGGCTGTGCTTCAATGAATCTTCCGAGAATATCAGTGTCTATGGCGCCGACTGCAAGACGATTATCAAGGGAGAAGGCCAGCTTACCGTCGAGCAGGCAACGCAGGTCTACGATCTGTTTGAGGCGGTCGTGGAGACAGAACTGGAATCGCTGCGTGCGCTGCTGATCTCCATAGAGGTTGGTAGATGGGTAGAGGTTGCGCTCTGTGTTTCAGCGGCGGAGCCGCTCTGCGGGCTGCGCACGCAGTTTCCAGGTCTGGAATGGGAGCAGGATGAGGACGGACTGCAATATGTGACGCGGAAGCTGGAAAGAACAAGGAGTGTAAAGGCGCATGGACAGGATTAAGGAAAGCTTCGACAGTCTGCCCATCGCGGCCTGCTTCTTCGATAAAAACGGCGTGGTGCGGCTCATCAACCGCCGGATGCTTGCCATTGCAAACTGGCTGCGAAAAGGCGGCATACAGTCGCTTGCAGAGATGCAGAGCGCCCTGCACTCGCCGCCCGCAAACGTGCGCTGTCTGGATCTGCGCCTTCGGATCTACCGCTTTCCGGACGGGAAGGCGCTGCGCTTTGCGCAGGAGCAGATCACAACAAAAGCGGGCGTCCGCTATACGCAGATCACTGCCGCAGACGTTACGGAGCTGATCCGGAAGCAGAACCAGCTGAAAGCGGAAAACGCGAAGCTGGCGGAGGCGAATGAGCGGCTTCGGCTGCTGCTTGTGCAGATGCCGGAGATCATCCGGGAGGAAGAGACGCTGGCGATGAAGCTGCGTGTGCACGATGACATTGGGCACAGCATTCTCGCGGCGCGCCGTGTGCTGCTCCAGCACACGGGACAGACGGAAATTCGTGCAAACGCGGCGCTGTGGGAACAGTCAATTTCAGTGCTTTACCGCTCCAGCCAGATAACGGCGCAATCCGAACCGCTGGAGGCAGCGAAAAAACGAGCGGAAGAGCTAGGCGTTAGCATTCTGCTGACAGGGGATGAGCCGCAAACGCAGTGGATACGCGCACTGAGCGCACTGGCGATCTGCGAATGTGCGGCGAACTGTGTCCGTCACGCAGATGGCACAGAATTGTATGTGCGCTTTTGGCAGAAGCCGGACTGCATGGAGATTGCCCTGACCAACAACGGTGCAGCGCCAAAGAAAAAGATCACAGAGGGCGGCGGCCTTTCCATGCTGCGTCAACGTATAGAAGAAGCAGGCGGCAAAATGGAGGTTTGGAGCATCCCGCGCTTTAGGCTGATGCTCAGTCTGCCGGAACAGGAGGAAGCAGCACATGAGAGTGATGATCGTTGAAGACCAGACCATGATCCGCAGTCTGCTGGAAAGCTATTTCCGTGCCGAGGACGGATACCGGATCACGGCGTCCATCCCCGGTGCAAAGCAGGCGGTTGAGGTGTGCCGGACAAGCTCCGTCGATCTGATTTTGATGGATGTGCAAACGGAGAACCGCGAGAACGGCCTGACTGCCGTTCGCCAGATCAAAGCCATACAGCCGAAGAGCAAAATCATTGTTGTGACCTCGCTGATCGACTGCGCCGTTCTGGACGAGGCAAAGAGGGCCGGGGCCGACAGCCTGTGGTATAAGGACTCTACGCAGAAGCGTTTGATGGATGTCGTCCGGCAAACGATGGCGGGTGAACATATCTTCCCGGACGCGCCTCCGACGGTTGAGATCGGCATGGCAAAAAGCACGGAATTTACAAAGACGGAATTGAAAGTTCTGCGGCATCTGCTGCGGGGCTTGTCTTACACGCGCATCGCGGCAGAGATGGGCTGCGAGATGTCGACGGTCAAATTCCATGTGGCAAACATGCTGCAAAAAACAGGGTTTGAAAACAAGCTTCAGCTTGCCCTGGCAGTCAGCGACGCCAAGTTGATTGCCGATCTTGCGGAAGAATGATGGGATTTGATTTTCTGCTTGTGCAGCCACAGGCATTTATTGAAAAGAAGAAGCCGCGTCTGAGA
>CAKUAS010000001.1 GCA_934636655.1 uncultured Oscillospiraceae bacterium | reverse complement strand
TGGTAATTACATTCTACCAAAGATTCGTATGAACTTCTTTCCTTTTTTACTGTTGCACTTGATAGTATAATTCACCGAAATGAGAAAAACCTCCGGCTTAGCCGGAGGTTTTGGTTTTAGTTAATATAAATTTCCGCCTCGCTGAACAGCGCGGCCTTACCGGCGAGGATAACGCGGTCGCCCTCGAGCCTCGTGTACAGCACGCCGCCGCGCCTTGACGCCTGATACGCGACGAGCTCGTTTTTACCCAGCGCCTTTGCCCAGTAGGGGATGATGTGGCAGTGACCCGAGCCGCACACTGGATCCTCGGGAACATTGCACTTCGGCGCAAATGAGCGCGATACGCAGCCGAAATCCTTCCCCTTGGCCGTGATGTGCAGCAGCAGCCCGTCGAGCTGCATGACCTTCGCCATGTCCGGCGCGCAGGCTCTGACGGCGGCCTCGTCGTTCAAAACGCACAACAGGTCGCGCCCCATGAACGCGGCCGCGGGCTTTGCGCCGATGACCTCGGTCGTCTGCTCTGTGACCTCGACGGGCTTGAGCTCGTAGGCGGGGAAGACCATCTCGAGCAGATCGCCGTTTTTCGTGACTATCAGCTCACCGCTGAGCGTGTCAAAGCGCACCTCACTGAGCTCCGGCTCGACAAAGCGCAGGATCGTGTACGCCGTTGCGAGCGTCGCGTGACCGCACAGGTCGATCTCACCGCCGGGCGTGAACCAGCGCAGATGATAGTTTTTGCCCTCCTTGACGCAGAACGCCGTCTCGGAGAGGTTATTTTCTATTGTTATCTTCATCATCAGCTCATCGTCGAGCCACTTATCCATAACGCACACCGCCGCCGGATTTCCGGCAAAAACCTTGTCGGTGAACGCATCAACAACATACTGCTTCATGAAAATACCTCCTTTGTTTTATGAACAGATTATAATACGTCCCCGTAAAACATACAATATAAAAATTGTATGCAAAACAATTATGAAATTATATAGCGAACGATACTCAGCGCCTTTTCAAGCTCATCGAGACTATTGGGCGCGCATATTGCAAGCCGTGCTCCGGCTTCAGGGATGCTTTTGCCGACGGCAAAGTGCTCGCTTCCGTAGACGCAAACGCCACGCTTTGCCGTCTTGCGCTCGAACTGTGCGCCGTTCATGCCTTCGGGCAGCACGAGCCATCGACAGAGCGCGTGATTATCGCCGCGCACGATGAAGTCTTTCAGTATTATGTCAACCAAATCGTTGCGCTTTTCTATACCCTCGGCACGTCGAGCCAAAAGGGGCTCGAGGTTGTCCGACGCTATAAGCCTTGCGCCGAGCTCACTAAGCAGTGCAGACTGTGAGAGATTTATGCTGTACAGCGCATCATCCAGCGGCCCGCTAAAACGCTCCGGCGCGACAATGTACGCCGTTTTCAGCGCCGGACTTATGGTTTTCGAGAGGCTGAGTGTAAAAATAGTGTTCTCCGGAGCGAGATCGTGTACGCTGCTCAGATCGTCCGACAGCAGCTTGCATATGCCGTCCTCTATTATCAGCAGATCGCTTTCGACCGCAGCACGCGCGATCATTTGACGTTGTTCGGTTGACATAACATGTGCGGTCGGGTTCTGATAGTCGGGCATTATAAACAGTGCGCGCACGCCGTCGTTTTTGACGGCATAGCGTATCCCGGCTTCACTCATACAGCCGTCTTCCTGCTCGATGGGCACGAGCTGGACGCCGAACAGCTTTGCAGCGCTCTTTACGCCGGGGTAGGTGAGTGGGTCTACACCGAGCTTATCACCGCGCCGCAGCAGAGCCGCGAAGATCGCCGCTATAGCGTTTTGACCGCCGCCCGCCGTGAGTATCCTGTCCGCGCTGGCATTGCACCCGGCACGCCGCAGCAGCCTGCATGCAGCCTCGCGCTGCCAGTTGGGATGCGCAAGATCGTACTGAAACAGCCGCTCATGACCGGGTTCGGCAAGCATTCTGCGCAGGATCGAAACGAGCTCGCTCTGCTCGAGCGTTTCCGGTGTCATCGCGTCAAGGCGTATCATCTCCTCGTGCGGTGCGTCCGTGAGCCTTGTCAGGCTGTTGTAGGAAACATATGTACCGTCACCGACGCTGCCCGTAAGCAGGCCGTTGTCCTCACAGATCTTGAATGCGCGCGACACGGTGCTCAGGTTTATATTCAGAAAATCGGCGAGCTCGCGCTGCGGGGGCAGCTTAGTGCCCGGCAGCAGCGCACCCGACTTGATATCGCGCTCGAGCTGCTGCGCAAGCTCGGCGTATATCGGCCTGCCCGACCGCGTCAGCGTCGGTTTCCATGACATCGGGTAATCGTCAAATGAGTTAACAGACAATGTGTTCACCACCTCATGCGAACAATTATACAATTGTTCGCATGAGAAATCAAGTCATCGCCTGCTTAGCACGTTCATTGCCGCGGCGAGCATATCGGCGGCCTCGGCGTGGGTGAGCGCCGCGCTGTCAACGCAGTTCTCATTCATTATCCCGCAGGCGTCGAGATTTGCCGCCGACTGCGCAGCCCAGGTCGGGACTGCACCGCCGTCCTCGACGCTTACGTTTGTCAGACTCAGCAGCCTGTCGAGCATAACACCGGCCTCGGCGCGGCTGATCTCGGCATCGGCATCGAACACCGCGCCGCTCGCGCCGTTTTTACCCTTCACCACGCCGTCGCGCACCGCGCTTGCGACGTAGGCGCGCTGCCAGTCGGGGATGCTGCCGTCGTCGTCAAAGCCGGTGCTGACCACACCGCGCAGCACGTCCGTTCCGGTGACATTCAGGCACATGGCGACAAACTCGCCGCGGCTGAGCGTTTTCTGAGGCTCGAAGTAATATTCGCCGCCGATCTGCTTGCCGATAAACGCGCCGCACTCGGCGAGCTTAACCGCGCTGCAATAGCTGGCATTGCCGTCCATATCGACGTAGCTGACGGACTTGTTTTTGACGAGCTTGATGATAACGGTCGCTTCCTGCGAGCGATCGCCGTTTGCGTCCACGGCCTTATAGCCGAAATAGTCGCGGCCGCGCTTGCCCTCGGCGGGGGAGTAGACGAAGCTGCCGTCGCCCGATAGCTCTATCGTGCCCTTTTTGGGCTGGGTGGTGATCTCGAAGCTCACCGCGTCGCCGTCGGGGTCGACGGCGGCGAGCTGACCGCCGAAGGACACGCCGCGATAGGTCTCGAACTCAAAATTTTCGGCCACGGGCGCTGAATTATCGGCCATGGCGGGGAAGACGAGCGCGCACAGCGCAAGGCAGCACAGCACCGCCGCAATGTATTTACGCATGACAAAAACCTCCGTAAAATTTTCTACGGAGGTATTTTGTGTTTTTTCGCGGTCTAATATTCGTTTTTTTAGAGGCGCTTTGACGCACCTACCGATACGCACATTGCGTGAACCCGGTATCGAAACTGCGCAAAAAACCGTAGAACCGCCGCACCCCTTGGCTCCCCTGCGCAAGGGGAGCTGTCGACGCAGTCGACTGAGGGGTCGTATTTTCATAGGCGCTTTTACATCGTACCAACATATCTTTTGCGTCAGCCCGACCGAAGAGTGCTGTGGAAACCATAAAAAAACGGGCGACCAATGGTCGCCCCTACGGGCATGGTCGGAACATAAAGCAAGATTTGTAGGGGCGGGCATTGCCCGCCCGCATCCCACGGTTTCCGCCGCGCCAAATTGCCTTCCCCTAGCGGAGCGTGAGGGGAAGGTGTCGGCGCAGCCGACGGATGAGGTGTATTTTCATAGACTGCCGACTAGACCGACGCGGCGGGCGACCAATGGTCGCCCCTACGGCCTAGGTCGGTACTCAAACCCATTCGTAGGGGCGGGCATTGCCCGCCCGTTTCCTCCCGGTTTCCGCCGCAGCTGCGACACCGGGACACCGCAATAAATGTATCGGTAGGAGACTTAATGCGCCACTAAAAAAACCGGTCGGGGAGACCCCGACCGGCAGTGCGTTGTTTGATTACTTGGTTATCTGGAAGCTCCTCGTTACTGGAGACGCGAGGTAGTCGCCGCCGAGGGTCACGACCGTGACGACATAGCGTCCGGGCTCGGTCGGGAACTCAGTGGTGCTCTGATACAGCTTCAAATTGCTCTGAATGCCGGTATACAGATAGTGGAGGCTCGACTGATCCTTGACAACCTTGCCGTTCTGCTGAAGCGATGCAGGAGCCTTTGCAACCTCTGCTGCGGTTGCGGCATCCATCTTATTGCTGAATTTATCGTTCATGACGATCTTCACGTTTTTGACGTTCATGAGGATAAGAACAGTGCCGCTTGCGTAGCTGGTATTGTAGTTCTTGTTTACGGCAATTGCGTATGCTTTGTAGAGACCGGCGTGATCGGGCAGACCGACGCAAATCTTGGCATCGTCGAACAACTCGGTCATTTTGTCGAGAACATAAAGGAGATTCTTGATGGTATCCAAGCTTGGGAGACCAAATTGCTTAAGCAGCCATTCAGTAGCATCGTTGTCGAAGTATTTAAGTACTTCGTTAATGGCAGCCTTGACCTTGGAAATCTCAATGCCTTCCTTGAGCTTGGCCTTAAGCGTTTCGCTCTCGTCTTTGCCCATTGCAATTTGTATTTCGCTGATCTTGTTAATGATAGCCTGCTGATCGTCAGTCAGCACGAGGTTGACAGAAGTCTCAAGGTTGGTGTTAACGCCCGTGAATATCCTATATATGTCAATTTCGTTATCGTTCGGGGTGAGCGTAATGCCGAGAGCTTTTTCGCTAAGGTCTTCTTCCACGCCTGCATATGCCTTGGTGAACATATTCATGCTGACCTTAACGTTTGCTTTCTTGACTATAACGGAAGCGTTAACGTTATTGCAGGGCTTGAAATTAGCATCGCCGCTGTAGGAAATGGTGATATCCTGCGGATTTTTCTCGTCGGCGTCGAGCTTGGCATCGGCAAGATCCTTGCCATTATATTCGAACTTGAAGTTTTCGTAGGTAAGTGCGGTCTTATCAGCAGGGGTAGAAGCAGCCCAGTCAATGACGTTATCAAAGATGTCCTGCTTCATAGCATCCTTATCCATGTTGTAGGTGATGGATGCGTTTTCTTTGATAGCTATGTTGGTTGCAATGCGGTTGTCGGTAAAGCTGATATCTCCGGTCCACTCGAAAGGCTTGTACTGGTCGTTTCCTGCCCAGGTCAGCTCTATTTTGAAAGTGCCTTCTCCGAAAGGAGTGGTACCAACCTGTGTGTTATTAAGTGGTTTAAATCTGTCAGTTATATCGGTGAGAGCTGCGTCATACTTAACAGTGATATTACTGGGAGCAAGGCTTTCATCGGAAGAGGTTACGAGCGCGCGGATGGCATCCTCAATTGCTGCGTAGTTGAGAGAAGCGTCATTGTTGAACACAAGGGAGACGCCCTCTTGGGGAACAGCAACGGTGAACGGAGCGGCCTCACGGCCAAGGAAGGTGATTTTGCAGGTTGCATCAACAACATCCCAAGAATACTTGCCATACTTATGCGTAAACTTTACCTCATAAGTTTCGTCTTCTTCAATGGAACCATAAGTTTTGCCGAGAATTGTCGCACCCTCTAGTGCTCCATAAACACCGGGAGAGAATTTGCGCCCTATGTCAACTTGGTCACGGGATTTGGGTGTAGACTGTGAAACATTAACGCAAGTATCGAATATAGTCTGATACAGTGCGTCATAGTCAACGCTTCCGTTTTTATAGGGGATTCTGATTTTAAATTCGCTGTCGTTGAGAACGATCTTCTCGCCGGACTTTGCAGCCGCCGCAGCGATTCCCGCCCTTGCCGAATCGCCCCAATCCGCAAACACGGCCGGGGACACGCCCGTGACCGATGCAAGCATCAGAACAGCAAGCAGCGAAGCGAGAAAACGCTTCAGATTGTATTTCTTCATGCTATGCCTCCATATAAAGATTTTATAAATTTTCATAGCCGAATTGTATATAAACAAGTTATAATGTTCAGCTAACCGACAACATAATAACAAATCGTTTACAAAAAATCAATTAAAATTTTGTCATTTTTCAATACTTTATTATGACAAAAAGTACTGCCCTGTAAAAGCATTGAAATTGCTGAATAAGTTGCGCAGAGCGCTGAAAAACACAAAATTTGCCCTTGAAATGCCGCGCAAAAGGGTATATAATACACCTCAAATTTATGGCAGATATAGAATGAGTGTACAGACCTGAACGCTGGATTCAGAACTGCACAGAGCGTTCGGAGATGAAAAATTTGTTGACAAGCCCGTAAGTTTATGCTAACATAATTTTTCGTTAAAAGGGAGTAGTTATTAAAGCTTGGCCAACATACCCCCGGGAGTGAAGACCCGGTGGTCATGCACCTACTTGTTAGGCAATGAGACTTTTAGCACGGATATGCTCGTGCGGAAGTCTTATTTTTTTATGCAAATATGCAAAAGAATAAAGGGAGTATCACTATGGGAATCGATTTTACTGGCAGCACGCTCGCTCTTGTCCTCGTCCTGTTCGCGGTCGGCCTTGTCTGCATCATAAAGGGCGGCGACCTCTTCGTCGATGCGGCAACGTGGATCGCCGAGGCCTCCGGCATACCGAAGTTCATAATCGGAGCAACGGTCGTCAGCTTTGCGACCACGATGCCGGAAATGCTCGTGTCCGTATTCTCGGCCTTCGAGGGCAACGCCGATATAGCCGTCGGCAACGCCGTGGGCTCGGTCACGGCGAACACGGGACTTATAATGTGCCTGTCGCTCGTGTGCATGAGCTGCAATATGCCGCGTCGGCAGTTCGGCGTAAAGGCCGGGCTCCTGCTGGCCGCTGTCGCGCTGCTGTACGTCTTCACGCGCGACAGCTCGCTGTCCATCGTCGAGAGCATCATCATAATGCTTGTGTTCGTCGGCTTCATGGCCGAGAGTATCATTGCCGCCAAGCGCGAGCAGGGAACCGAGGCGCCCGAAGTGCGCCCCGACACAAACGGCAAAAATATCGCGCTGAACATCGGCAAGTTCCTCCTCGGAGCTGCCGCCATCGTCCTCGGCGCGCAGCTGCTCATAGATAACGGCTCGGAGCTGGCTGTTCTGCTCGGTGTGCCCGACTCCGTCATCGCCGCGACCATGATAGCCATCGGCACGTCTCTGCCCGAACTCGTGACGACGATAACCGCGATAAGAAAGAAGCAGTCCTCGCTGTCGGTCGGCAATATCATCGGCGCGAACATCATGGATCTGACGCTGATCATGCCGCTGTGCGCGCTCTTGCAGGGCAAGCCCCTCGCCGTTGAGAATCAGGGGATGCTGCTGGACGTTCCGGCCTGTCTCGTCGTCTCCGCTGCGGCCATGATCCCCGCGCTGGTCTGCGGCAAATTCAAGCGCTGGATCGGCTTCCTCATCGGCGGCCTGTACATCGTCTATCTCATAATAATGTTTGTATACTTCGGCGCGTGAAAAAACAGCAAAGCCCGTCCGTTCGGACGGGCTTTATTTATTGCCATTTCATGAAGCTTTGCTTTTTGCGAGCGCTGTTAGCAGCATACTACCGAGTACGCACACGCCGAGCCCTATCACAATGCCCAAAACCGCGCCCGCAAGGACATCGGTCGGATAATGCACATAAAGATACAGCCGGGAGAACGCGATCAGCGCTGCCAGCGGTATGGCCGCAATGCCGAATTTAGGGTTAGCTTTTGTCAAAACCGTCGCGCCGATCACCGACGACAGCGTGTGCCCGGACGGGAAGGAGAAGTCCGTTGGGTTTGCGATAAGAAGCGCGACGCTTTGATCTATCCAGCAGGGGCGCGGACGGGCGATCAGCGGCTTGAGAATAATATTGCCCGTCAGTATGCCTACAGCAAGTCCGGCCAGCAGAAATATGCCGTATTTTCGATATTTTTTCGTTATCAGCAGCGCAACTGCAGCAAGCAGCCAGATGGCGCCGCCGTTTCCGAGTAGTGTGATCTTGGGCATGAGAAAGTCCATGAATGGGCAGACAAGCGCGCTCTGTATCCAGTGCAGGATTGTCCAGTCGAAGCTCATGTCACAGCCCCCTTTCTGTGAGCGGTGTTCGAGATGTTGTGCCCGGCCATCCGTTTACGCAGAGCCTCAAGACCAAGCAGGATCAAAATTCCGAGAGTAAATCCTATCATGTCAAAATTTTGCGGACTGACCGGCATGCGCGGTATATCAAGTGAAGCCGGGCCCATAATGATAGCGTAAAGCGAGCCTGCCATCAGTCCGAGGATCAGCCATACGGCCTGACTGCGGTATTTCCTGAGTGCGGTGCGTATTCCGTGGATGGACAGCCCTATCCCGGCGATCACTCCAAGCCCAAGCGCGAACAATCCGGGAAGTACCGAGAGATCCAGCCCCATGAACGACTTCACTGCTTGTATAACGGGCAGGTACACACCGGCGATCAGCAGGATAGTCGAGCCCGAAATGCCCGGCAGCACCATAGCGGTAATGGCGACCGCGCCGGATACAAAAATGTAGGCCAGCATCCACACAGGTGCGCCTGCAAAGCGTATGCCGATGCCCAGCGTGTTGCCGCGCAGGAGCGTGAGCAGAACGACTATCAGCAGCCCGAGTACCGCAAACGGAGCATATCGCATGTTGCCGCGCAGTGCATTGACCTCCGCACGAATGACGAACGGGAACGACGCCAGCGTAAGCCCGAGAAACAGGCTGCTCATGAAATATATGTTCGCTTCAAAGAGCTTTGACAGTGCCAATACGCATGCCGCCATACCGATCACCCAGCCGGTACCGAGTTTTAGAAGGTATATTATCGCATCCTTCCGCGCACGCGAGTCCTTGCCGAACAGGCTGCGCAGCGCGTCAAGAAAACGATCGTAGAAGCCGAGAATGAATGCAATGGTTCCGCCGGATACGCCGGGAACGCTGTCGGCCAGCGCCATGCAGAAACCGTTGAATGCCGTTATGATCATGAGTTTGCTCCTTTCCGGCCGGCGCCGAAGAGTTTATCTGCTGAAAGAAGCAGAGGCTTGATGTTTAAAATAAGTAATGCCGTGATGCAAAGCAGCTGTGCTGCGACCCAGCCGTGCGGCTGCAGGGACAAAGCCGCCGCCTGTATTGTCAAAACCAGCACGTCCAGAGCGACGGTGGAGAGCGCGAGCGAGAACGGCATCAATTTCCTTATGCTCATCGCACGGATGATAAACACAAGTACGTAGCTTATAAGTGTCGCGATAAGGGGCGGTTTTTCACACAGCAGAAGAGATTCGTAAGATTGCTGTTGAAATCGTTGTAGACTTCCATGCAGCCCGGCTGGATGGGACGGCTCATGGTCACCGTGCCGCTGCCACCGAAGACATCGATGAAACGGCTGTAGTGATCTGGAGCCATCTTGTTGATGATCCACAGCAGTTTGCTCTTGCCGCCAACCCAGGGGATAAAGCTGTTCAAGGAGCATCACCCCCATCCAGCGGGAGAGAAAGCTGACCGGTGTCAACATAGTCCGGCAAAGCACTGGACAGGCCACGCTCTGCAAATGCGATCTTCTTGATCCAGCTGCGGAGCTGCCGGATGGTGCGCTCCAGCTCCTCGGCAGTGGCGGCGTAATAATAGCCGCCCTCAAAGCTGCAAATGGGAATGCCGTCACCGCGCAGGGCGTTGATCTCCCGGCGCAGCTCAGAACCACGCATTTGGAAGCTGCACTCCAACTCCCGGCTGGTGACGGCATTTACTTCACCCTTGTGGTAAAGCGCAAGATATTCCGCAAGGGCTTCGTTGATTGCCACAGTTCCTCCTTTCCGGAGCCGTTATCCCGGAATAGGAGACAAAAAGAGCGCAAAAAAGAAGGGGCCGCTTTTCCCCATCCGGAAAAACGGCCCCTTGCTGTATTTTCTATCTGCTGGCTTGGCAGGATAGAATCGGGTCAGTTACTGCATATCCATTTCAAAGCGCTCCTGCGCCGGCATCTGCATCGGCTGATAGTCCTCCCGATGCAGCAGGCCGTAGGAGGTAAGTGCGGCATTGTCATCCTTGATGATCTCGTTCCCGTAGGCGAAGAGATTTACATGAGGCAGGAGCAGTTCCGCCGAGTGGGCATCCATTGTGAAGTTCAGTTCATCAATGGCCGCCTCCTGCGGCGAACTGATCTCCGGCGTGAGGATGTAATCCCCGATATGCTCGGCAAGGCTCGCGGCGGCAGCCAGATTCGTTACCTCGAAATGCTCCAGCAGGGCTTTCAGCTTTGGAAGCTGCTTTTCACGGGAAGGCATAGCTTTCACAGATTCCGCAAAATCGTTGAAGGCATCCAGTTCCATTGGCAGGTCGGCAAACTCTGCCGCCTGTTGGATGATCCCGTCATAGTCGAGAACCACGACACCCTCCCAGCCGTCCGCTCCGATCTGCTTCTGTGCATTCCTCAATGCTTCAGCAGACGCAGGCAATTCCAGCGTGGTGATCCGGTCATCTTCAAGGTCGGGATGCAGGCCAAGGGTGAGACGGAAGAGATATTCCGGCTTTTCGGGCAATTCCTTGGCGCAGGGCGGTGCGGTGACCAGTTCACTGTGCTGCACCACATAGCCGTTCCGTGTGAATGCGCCGTTTTCGCCGGCACGCAGCGCTTTGCCAATTTTACCAAAGTCCAGCATCTCGAACACATCGTCGGAGAGACCGTCCAGTTCCTCCACGAAACCGTTTTCCGCATAGAAGCGCCCAAGCTCTGCGTCACTGGGCGCGCCGACCACATGGCAGCAATCCGCACCTGCGCTGACCGCCAAATTTCTCAAATCCTGCATGGTGAGAATACCGCCATTGGATTCTACCTTTCTCTGAATCTCCAGACGAAGCAGCCCGTCAAAGGCTTCCTGCTCCGTTTCATCCAGCACAGCCAGCTGACCTGCAAGATCGTTCAGCTCATTAAGGCTGGCATCCAGTTCCATCAGGTGATGGGCGAGATATTCGAAGCCGTAGTAGTCATCGATCTCCAGATACAGCTCCTCGTCCTCCTGCAGCTGTACCTTATCCATTGCATCGTGCAGCTCCCACGGGGAGGCGGGCATTTCCAGCCTTGCGTGGGCCTCACTGTTGGGTGTGTCCAGCTTTGCCAGGTAGACGCCAAATATCTTTTTAGCCAAGGTTCATCCCTCCCATCTCCGGCTGTTGTTCATAGCAGGCGGGGTCCGCGCCTGGTACACCCCAGCCGAACATGGAGCCCGTTTTAATGGCTTTCTCCTGCGCGGGGGTAACGCCAAGCCGCTCATTGTTATAGTCCGCTATACTCCGCTGTGGTCCTGACGATCTCATACACCTTGTCCTTGGCGGCGATTCGCTCCGGCTCGTCAATATCCTCATTGCGGTAAGTAACACCGCCGCTTTCAGTTACTTCACAAAGCGGCGAACCGTCAAGCAGGACACGTAGCCCACCAGTATGAGTCCTGTCCGTCTGAAATCCTTCTCGGGCAAGGACAATCGCTGCTTCTCTGAGGTAAAGGTTCTTTTCTTCCGCGCTGATGCTCATATAACTCCTCCCGTGTGCAAAAAAATAAGGCCAGAGCGATCATGCTCCGGCCCACAAAAAATTGACGCTGACACCAGCGCCCTTTTTGAAATGAAAAAGGGCACCGCTTTCTCAGTCCGTCAGGACCAACAAAACGACGCCCAAATCTTTGTGATTCTTTTTTAAGAAAAATACCGCTGTCAGCCGGAAAAATCGCCGCTCAAAAAGGGCGCTGGCTGAATGTATCTGCCAGAAGGGAGAAAGTGCCCGGTTCGAATCGAGGCAGACACTCTGAAACAGCGATTTGCATCTATGGTTTGAAAGAAGAAATCCGGGCCCGAAAAAGCCCGGAAACGGTTGATGCGCCTGGCTTTTCGCCAGACGCATCTATACCGTTTCGTTAATATGGTGCGAGAGAGGAGACTTGAACTCCCACGTCGGTTGACACACGCCCCTCAAACGTGCCTGTCTACCTGTTCCAGCACTCTCGCGAATTGCTTTTTTTCAAAGGCAAGAGTTATTATAGCAGAGAAACGGAGAATGTCAAGGATTAATTTCAAATTTTCTTATCGTTTGTGCGTAAACGACCGTGTACGCTACGCAAAGCAGGAGGGAAGCTAGCATCAGCTCGCCGCCGAATCGCGGCTGCACAAGGTAGTAGCGCGTGAAATACGCGTAGTAGCAGTGCAGCGACGCAAGCTCCGCGAAAACGGGCACAGGCGCAAATCTAAGGTCAGACGCGGCCAGTACCAGCGCCAGAACTCCGGGGATGAAGAAATAGCGGTCGTGCATGTGCGGAAGAAGATAGGGAATGCCTATCGCGAGAATGAGCGCAAAGCCGAGGATGACGCGGTCGCTTAGGCTTTTGCGCAGCAGAATCGCAGCGGCGTAAACTGCGGCTACGAGCAAAAACGCCGCGATTATGAGGCTTCTGGCACTGCCCGACGTTTCGCCGGACCAGGAGAACATGCTGGTAAGGGACGGGGCGTTATAATTCATCGCATCGCCAACCGTGCCCGCCTGCGAAAAATACAGCGTCAGCGTATCCCACAGCGGCGCGCCCGCTATAACGGTCGGCAGCATGAAGATCACATACGCGGCAGGGAAGACGAGAAGCTGCCGCCACTTTATTTTTTTAGCCAACAGCAGAATGAAAAACACGGGGATCACAAACACCGCCTGCAATTTAAACGCAAGGCAGGCCGCGAGCGATATCATTGCGCCCACGCCCTTGCCGCTCAGCCCGAGGTACAAAGCGTAAATACCGAAGAAAGCGTAAATACTGTCGCACTGCGCCCAGTATGAGCCATTTGTGACGACTGTGGGGAGGTACAGCACGGCGAGAAAGACGACGAGCAGCCGTGCTTTTGAATCGGTATACAGTGACAGAAGCTTCATGCAGCTCCATGCCAAAAGTACATCGAACAGCACCGAGAGAGCCTTTATCATGTACAGCTCAGGGATATCGAAGTACGAAAATGCCGCGAGAAAGTACATATACGGCGGATTGTAGTTGCCCGGGAAAAACGCCAAAGCCTTAAAGCCTCCGTTATCGCGGAAGAACTGCGTCCACGGCGCGAGAAAAGTCGTGTAGTCGTCGCTTTCAATATCAAAATAGCTTGCGCGTATTATCATCGACGCGGCGCACAGAACGAGCGCGCAGACAAGCAGCGGCTTATCCTCAAAAATGCCCTCGCGCCATAAAAGGAACATGGCCAAAGCAAAGATGATAACAAGAGATATAACGGTGAAAGAACTCATTTTCCCTCCGTTTCGTACAAAAAAAGCGGCTGCCAGTTATAGCAGCCGACGAAAAACTCACTTTTCACAAAATATTTCTTGACATAGCTATATATACAATGATAGAATAACTTGCTATGTTATCTTGTGGTGAAACGACTGGCACCCCAGTGTTTACAATCACAATATACCATCAACCAAACGTAAATACAACACCGGCGTGAATGAAACAAACAACTCACCCGGGCGTTCTGAATTACGATTAAGGAGTGTGTACGAATGCCAAAAGACGTTCTCTACGGCAAAACTCTCAGAAAGAGCTTTGCACGGTACGAAGAGATCCAGGACATGCCCAATCTGCTGGAGATCCAGAAGAAGAGCTACAAATGGTTTCTCGAGACCGGTCTGCGCGAAGTATTCAGGGATACCGATGCGGTGACCGACTATTCCGGCAATCTTGAGCTGAGCTTTGTGGATTATTCCATGGACGAGAAGCCCAAGTACACGGAAGAGGAGTGCAAGGCACGCGATGCAACGTATGCAGCGCCTTTGAAGGTCAGCGTGCGTCTGCGTAATCTTGAGACTGAGGAGATCAAGGAGCAGGAGATATTCATGGGCGATTTTCCGCTCATGACCGCCGGCGGTACGTTTATCATAAACGGCGCCGAGCGCGTTATCGTTTCCCAGATCGTCCGCAGCCCCGGTGTATATTACGATAAGACCACCGATCGCAGCATGACGAGTATCTACGCCGCAACGGTCATTCCGTATCACGGCGCATGGCTCGAGTACGAGACCGACGCAAACGACACTTTCTATGTCCGCATAGATAAAAACCGCAAGCTGCCCATCACCTGGTTCCTCAAGGCAATGGGCAAGTATGACGAATCGAAGCCCGAAACATGGCTTTCCTGCACACCCGATCCCATCATCGGCGCTACAACCAACGAGCGCCTGAAAGAGATCTTCGGTGAGGATGAGCGTATCACCGTTACCATTGATAAGGACACTACCACCAGCCGTGATGAGTGCCTTATGGAGATCTATCGCAAGCTGCGCCCCGGCGATCCTCCCACGGTCGAAAGCGCCGAGTCCCTGCTCGACGGACTGTTCTTTGACCGCCGCCGCTACGACATTTCCAATGTCGGACGCTATAAGTTCAATAAAAAGCTGGCTCTGCGCGGCAGAATCAACGGATTCACTCTGGCTATGCCGGTAGCAGATCCCTCCACGGGCGAGATCATCGCCGATGCAGGCGAGGTCATATCTCGTGAACTGGCCGAGAAGATCGACGATGCCGGCGTTATCGAGGTCTACCTCGACGTTGACGGCAAGACCGTCAAGGTCTTCTCAAACGGTATGGTCCCCATTCAGAGCATGGTGGATATAGACCCCGAAGAACTCGGCATCAAGGAAAAGGTCCGCGGCATAGTCCTCAAGAGCCTTATGGAGCAGTACTCCGGCGACGCTCTCAAGGAAGCTATTCTTGAGAATATCGACGTACTTATCCCGAAGCACATCGTAGTTGACGATATGTTCGCATCTGTCAATTACCTCAACTGCCTTGCGTACGGCATCGGCGAGAAGGATGATATAGACCATCTCGGCAACCGCCGTGTCCGCTGCGTCGGCGAGCTGCTGCAGAACCAGTTCCGCATAGGTTTCAGCCGTATGGAGCGCGTTATCCGCGAGCGTATGACTCTTCAGGATCTGGATATCGTAACTCCCCAGAGTCTCATTAATATCCGCCCTGTGACCGCGGCTATCAAGGAGTTCTTCGGCTCCAGCCCCCTGTCGCAGTTCATGGATCAGACAAACCCCCTGTCAGAGCTTACTCATAAGCGCCGTATGTCGGCCCTCGGCCCCGGTGGCCTGAGCCGTGAGAGAGCCTCCTTCGACGTCCGTGACGTTCACTACAGCCACTATGGCCGTCTGTGCCCGATCGAGACCCCAGAAGGTCCTAACATCGGCCTTATCTCCTACCTTGCATCCTACGCGAGAGCAAATGAGTACGGCTTCCTCGTTGCACCGTTCCAGAAGGTCGAGAAGGGTACCTGTCGCGTTACCGATCAGGTAGACTACCTGACTGCCGACATGGAAGATAACTATATCGTTGCTCCCGCTACCGAGCCGCGCGACGAGAACGGATGCCTTATCAATAAGCGTATAACCTGCCGTCACCGCGACGAGATCGTCGAGGTTGACCGCGAAAGAGTCGATTATATCGACATCAGCCCTCGCATGATGGTATCCATTGCGACCGCAATGATCCCGTTCCTCGAAAACGACGACGCAAACCGTGCGCTGATGGGTGCGAACATGCAGCGTCAGGCAGTTCCTCTTATGGTAACTCAGGCGCCTATCGTCGCCACCGGTATTGAGCACAAGTGCGCTGTTGACTCCGGCGTTGTCGTCCTTGCAGAGGGTGACGGCGAGGTCGTCCGCTCCGACGCTCAGAACGTTACCGTCAAGTACGATGCGGGCGAGATTAAAAACTATAAACTTATTAAGTTTGCACGTTCCAACCAGGGCACCTGCGTAAACCAGAGACCCATTGTCTCTCTCGGCGAGCGCGTACACGAGGGCGACGTCATCGCAGACGGCCCGAGCACCAAGGACGGCGAGATATCTCTCGGCAAGAACATCCTTGTCGGCTTTATGACCTGGGAAGGCTACAACTACGAGGATGCTATCCTGCTCAACGAGCGCCTTGTTATGGAAGACGTTTTCACGTCCATCCATGTTGAGGAGTACGAGTGCGATGCACGTGATACCAAGCTCGGACCCGAGGAGATCACCCGTGATATACCCGGCGTCGGCGATGATGCTCTCAAGTACCTCGACGAGCGCGGCATAATCACCGTTGGTGCGGAAGTCCGTGCCGGTGATATCCTTGTCGGCAAGGTCACCCCGAAGGGCGAGACCGATCTGACCGCTGAGGAGCGCCTGCTTCGCGCTATCTTCGGCGAAAAGGCGAGGGAAGTGCGCGACACCTCGCTCAAAGTACCCCATGGCGAGAGCGGCATAATCGTCGACGTTAAGGTCTTCACCCGTGAAAACGGCGATGAGATGAGCCCCGGCGTAAATCAGGTCGTTCGCGTATACATCGCTCAGAAGCGCAAGATCTCCGTCGGCGATAAGATGGCCGGCCGTCACGGCAACAAGGGCGTTGTTTCCCGTATCCTCCCGCGTGAGGATATGCCGTACCTGCCCGACGGTACTCCGCTGGATATAGTCCTGAACCCCTTGGGCGTTCCGTCCCGTATGAATATCGGTCAGGTTCTCGAAGTTCACCTCGGCTACGCCGCTCAGGCGCTCGGCTGGAAGGTCGCAACGCCTATCTTCAACGGCGCGAACGAATCCACTATCCGCGATACTCTTCGTCAGGCAGGCCTGCGCGAGGACGGCAAGAGCGTCCTGTACGACGGCCGCACCGGCGAGAAGTTTGATAACGATGTTACCGTCGGCTGGGTCTACTTCCTTAAGCTGCACCACTTGGTCGATGATAAGATCCACGCCCGCAGCACCGGCCCCTACAGCCTTGTTACTCAGCAGCCTCTCGGCGGCAAGGCTCAGTTCGGCGGCCAGCGCTTCGGTGAAATGGAAGTTTGGGCCCTCGAAGCTTACGGCGCAGCGTACACTCTGCAGGAGATACTCACCGTCAAGTCCGACGATGTTACCGGCCGTGTACGCACTTACGAGAGCATCGTAAAGGGCAACAATATCCCGCAGCCCGGCGTTCCCGAATCGTTCAAGGTCCTTGTCAAGGAACTCCAGTCTCTGTGCCTTGATATCCGCGTTCTCGATAAGGACGGTCAGGAGATCGAACTCAAGGATGATGACGAAGACGAATTCATTCCCAAGATGAAGGACGAGATGTACGACACTATGTCCGACGATGACGAGATCGAGGCCGAGGGCTATACGATCGAGGACATTCCCGAGTCCGATGATGACGATTTCGGCTTCATGTCTGACGATGACTACAGTGAGGAGGATGAATAATAATGAGTTTCACACCGTTTGACGCCATAAAAATAGGCATTGCCTCCCCTGAAATGATACTTTCATGGTCCTCCGGCGAGGTCACAAAGCCCGAGACCATCAACTACCGTACCCTCAAGCCCGAGCGTGACGGTCTGTTCTGCGAACGCATTTTTGGACCGACCAAGGACTGGGAGTGCCACTGCGGCAAGTACAAGAAGATCAGCTATAAAGGCAAGATCTGCGACCGCTGCGGCGTCGAGGTCACAAAGAGCAAGGTGCGCCGTGAGCGCATGGGCCATATAGAGCTGGCCGCCCCCGTATCGCACATCTGGTACTTCAAGGGCATCCCCAGCCGCATGGGGCTGCTGCTCGACCTTACCCCGAGAGTGCTCGAGAAGGTTCTGTACTTTGCAAACTATATAGTTACCGACCCCGGATTCACTCCGCTGGAAAAGTGCCAGATACTCACCGAAAAAGAGTACCGTGACATGCGCGAGAAGTACGAGGACGACTTTGACGCAGGTATGGGCGCAGAGGCCATCAAAAAGCTTCTGCAGCAGATCGACTGCGAGCAGCTTTCCGCTCAGCTCAGAGAAGAGCTTGCAAACGCTTCCGGCCAGAAGAAGGCAAAGCTCGTCAAGCGCCTTGAGGTCGTCGAGGCCTTCCGCCAGAGCGGCAACAAGCCCGAGTGGATGATAATCGACATCCTGCCGGTCATCCCGCCTGAGATCCGCCCCATGGTCCAGCTCGACGGCGGCCGCTTTGCAACGAGCGACCTCAACGACCTGTACCGCCGCGTAATTAACCGCAATAACCGTCTTAAAAGGCTTATTCAGCTCAACGCGCCCGATATAATCGTCCGCAACGAGAAGCGCATGCTCCAGGAAGCCGTTGACGCACTTATCGATAACGGCCGCCGCGGCAGAGCTGTAACCGGTGCAAATTCCCGTGCCCTCAAGTCTCTGTCCGATATGCTCAAGGGCAAGCAGGGACGCTTCCGTCAGAATCTTCTCGGCAAGCGCGTTGACTACTCCGGCCGAAGCGTTATCGTCGTCGGTCCTGACCTTAAGATATATCAGTGCGGCGTTCCTAAAGAAATGGCTATCGAGCTGTTCCGCCCCTTCGTTATGAAGAAGCTCGTCGAGGACGGCGTTGCGAACAACATCAAGTCCGCGAAGAAGATGGTCGATAAGCAGCGCACCGAGGTTTGGGACGCGCTCGAAGTCGTCATTAAAGAGCATCCCGTGCTCCTTAACCGTGCGCCTACGCTGCACCGTCTCGGCATTCAGGCATTTGAGCCTATCCTCGTCGAGGGCCGCGCACTCAAGCTGCATCCTCTGGTATGTACCGCATATAACGCAGACTTCGACGGCGACCAGATGGCTATCCACGTTCCTCTGTCCGCAGAGGCTCAGGCCGAGGCGCGCATACTCATGCTCTCGGCAAATAACCTCCTGCGCCCGCAGGACGGCCACCCGGTAACCGTTCCTACTCAGGATATGATCCTCGGTTCGTACTACCTGACTATGAAGCGCATCGGCAAAGCCGAAAAGGGCGCTGAGCATGTGTTTGTGACCGAGCCCGGTGATACCGATCTGCCCGCAAACGATATTGTTGACGGCGACGATTTCGTCGCAGCGGAGGAGAAAGCGGCTGCCGAGGGCGGTAAAGCTCCGTCCTACAAGCCTCTGCTCATCTACCGCGATCCCAGCGAGGCGGTCATGGCATACAGCCAGGGCGAGGTCGGACTGCATGCGCCTATCCTTGTTCGCGTTACCAAGACTTTCGACGGCGTGGAAAAATCCAAGCTCATCGAGAGCACCGTCGGCCGTATCATCTTCAACGAAAAGATCCCTCAGGACCTCGGTTACGTTGACAGAACCGACCCCGAGCACGCATTTGATCACGAGATCGGCTTCCAGGTCGGCAAAAAGCAGCTGGGCGATATCATCGACCGCTGCATCAAAAAGCACGACTTCACCATCTCCGCCGAGGTGCTTGACGGCATCAAGGCAATGGGCTATAAGTATTCGACCAAGGGCGCTATCACGATCTCTATTGCAGATATGACCGTTCCCGAGGCGAAAAAGACCCTCATCAGCGAGACCGAGAGCAAGGTACTTGCCATCGAGCGTCAGTTCAAGCGCGGCTTCATCACCGATGACGAGCGCTACCGCCTGGTCGTCTCCGAGTGGGAAAAGACCACTAAGGATGTTACCAGCGCGCTGCAGAACTGCCTCGATACCTACAATCCTATTTATATGATGGCAAACTCCGGTGCTCGTGGTTCCATGAACCAGATCCGTCAGCTTGCAGGTATGCGCGGACTTATGGCTAACACCTCCGGTAAGACCATCGAGATCCCCATCAAGGCAAACTTCCGTGAAGGCCTGAGCGTTCTGGAGTACTTTATCTCCTCACGAGGTGCTCGTAAGGGCTTGGCCGATACCGCGCTTCGTACCGCCGACTCCGGTTACCTTACCCGCCGAATGGTCGATGTCTGCCAGGATGTTATCATCCGTGAGGCCGACTGCGGTACGCACGACGGTGTCTGGGCATCGGCTGTCTACGATAAGGGCCAGCTCGTCCAGTCCTTCGGCATCAGCATACATGGCAGATTCCCGGCAGTTCCCATCTGCGATCCGCAGACCGGCGAGGTGCTGTTCGACACCGATCATATGCTCATGCCGGCAGATGCCGACGTTCTCGAAGCCCACGGCATTGACCGCGTGCTTATCCGCAGCGTTCTGTCCTGCGAAGCCCGCACCGGCGTGTGCGCACGCTGCTACGGCATTAACCTTGCGATCGGCCAGCCTGTCAGCGCGGGTGAAGCCGTCGGCGTTATCGCGGCTCAGTCTATCGGCGAACCAGGTACTCAGCTTACCATGCGTACCTTCCACACCGGCGGCGTAGCGGGCGACGATATCACTCAGGGTCTTCCCCGTGTTGAAGAACTGTTCGAGGCTCGCAAGCCCAAGAAGATGGCTGTTCTGTCCGAGATCTCCGGTACTGTGTCCATTGAGGAGACCAAGAAGGGCGCTCTGTTTGCGATAAGCGTCATCAGTGAGGAAGAGGGCGAGACCAAGGTCTACACCGTACCTCACTCGGCAGGTATCCTCGTCAAGAACGGCGACCATGTCGACAAGGGACAGGAGCTCACCAGCGGTGCGCTCAGCCCGCACGATGTTCTGCGTATCCGCGGCATTGATGATGATAAGTACGGCCGTCCCGGCGTCCGCACATACATCATTCAGGAGGTCCAGAAGGTCTACCGTCAGCAGGGCGTTGATATCAACGATAAGCATATCGAGATCATCGTCCGCCAGATGATGCGCAAGGTCAAGATTGAGGAATCCGGCAGCACCGACCTGCTCTCCGGCGCAACCGTAGATATCGGCGAGCTCAAGGCAGCAAACCGTAAGATCGAGGAGCGTATCGAAGCAGGCGAGGAGGGCCTCAGCAAGGCGACCTATACCCAGCTTCTCATGGGTATCACCAAAGCGTCCCTCGCGACCGAGAGCTTCCTGTCGGCAGCGTCCTTCCAGGAGACCACCAAGGTCCTTACCGAGGCTGCCATCAAGGGTAAGGTCGACCATCTTGTCGGACTTAAGGAGAACGTCATCATCGGTAAGCTCATCCCGGCCGGTACCGGACTTTCCATGTACCGTGACTTCGAGGAGAAGACCGACGACACCGTCACCGACGATCCGGCGCAGTATGTTGACCTTTCCGCACTTGTCGGTAAGACCAACGCACTCTAAGAACAATAGTTATGCCCCTGTCCGACGCCGGGCAGGGGTTTTCTATGCCCTTTGGATAAGAAAAATTCAAAAACCGGGCTCATTTTTGTGTAAAAAAATCTTGACTGAATTTGTGTAATATGCTAAAATTTCAATCTGTGTGGGTTTAGTGCGCCCAAAAGCGCAAAATCCATGCAGAAACCTTGAATTTCAAGGAATTTTTAAGAAAGGAGAAATGAAAATTGCCTACGTTTAACCAGCTGGTGAGAAAAGGCAGAGAGAAGTCGACCTACAAGTCCAACTCCCCCGCAATGCAGAAGGGCCTCAACACCCTGAAAAATTGCGAGACCGACCTGAGCTCCCCTCAGAAGAGAGGCGTCTGCACCGCAGTTCGTACCTCCACCCCCAAGAAGCCTAACTCCGCACTGCGTAAGATCGCTCGTGTGCGTCTGACCAACGGTTACGAAGTCACCGCTTACATTCCCGGTGTCGGCCACAACCTTCAGGAGCATAGCGTTGTTATGATCCGCGGCGGCCGTGTCAAGGACCTTCCCGGTGTTCGTTACCACATCATTCGCGGCACCCTCGACGCTCAGGGCGTCACGGGTCGTATGCAGGCTCGCTCCAAGTACGGCGCGAAGAGACCCAAGGCTGCAAAGAAGTAATTATCCCAACAAGCAAAATTTTTTGCCCTGTTGTCTACTATATAATATTAGACCTCGGGGCGCAGACGGAATGGCTCAGAGCCGTTCCGAGTACCTGTGAAGTCATTTTTTAATGAAGGAGGGAAGCACAGTGCCCAGAAGAGGTAATGTTCCCAAAAGAGAAATTTTACCCGATCCTATGTACAATAGTGTTCTGGTGACCAAGCTCATCAACGCTATCATGCTGGACGGCAAAAAGGGTGTTGCTCAGAAGGTCGTTTACGACGCTTTTGACATCATCAAGGAGAAGACCGGCAAGGAACCCCTTGACGCCTTCACCGAAGCTATGAACAACATCATGCCCAGCCTCGAAGTTAAGGCTCGCCGTGTCGGCGGTGCAACTTACCAGGTTCCTATCGAAGTAAGACCTGCACGTCGTCAGACTCTCGGCCTTCGCTGGCTGGTCGGCTATGCCCGCAAGCGCGGCGAGAAGACCATGAAGGAGCGTCTCGCAGGCGAGATCATGGATGCCTGCAACAACCTCGGCGCATCTGTCAAGAAGCGCGAGGATACCCACAAGATGGCAGACTCCAACAAGGCCTTCGCACACTTCAGATGGTAATCCTATCAGGAGAAGATTATGCCAAGACAGTATTCACTTGAAAAAACAAGAAATATCGGTATCATGGCCCACATCGACGCCGGCAAGACTACGACAACCGAGCGTATTCTGTACTACACCGGCGTAAACTACAAGATCGGCGAGACCCATGAAGGCACCGCGACCATGGACTGGATGGAGCAGGAGCAGGAGAGAGGTATAACCATCACTTCCGCAGCTACCACATGCCACTGGCGCGATACCCGTATCAATATCATTGATACTCCGGGCCACGTTGACTTTACCGTTGAGGTCGAGCGTTCGCTCCGAGTTCTCGACGGATGTGTGACCGTATTGTGTGCCAAGGGCGGCGTTGAGCCGCAGTCCGAGACAGTTTGGAGACAGGCTGATCATTACAACGTTCCCCGTATGATATACGTCAACAAGATGGATATCATGGGTGCGGACTTCTACCATGTCCTCGATATGGTGCATGACAGACTTAAATGTAATGCAGTTCCCATCCAGCTCCCGATCGGCGCCGAAGCGGATTTCCGAGGCATAATCGATCTGGTGGAGATGAATGCCCGCATTTATTACGATGATCTCGGCAACGACATGCGCACCGAGGAGATCCCCGAGGATATGCGTGATCTGGCCGAGGAATATCGCGTAAACATGCTGGAGGCCATCTCGGATTTCGACGACGAGATAATGATGCTTTATCTCGAAGGCGAGGAAGTTCCGCAGGATATGATCCGCGCAGCCATCAGAAAGGCGACCTGCGCCGTTAAGATGGTTCCCGTGGTCTGCGGCACATCTTATAAAAACAAAGGCGTGCAGAAGCTGCTCGACGCTATCGTTGAGTACATGCCCTCGCCGCTGGATATTCCCGCTATCAGCGGAACTAACCCCAAGACCGACGAGGAGGAGACCCGCGAAGCTTCCGATGAGGCTCCGTTCTCCGCACTTGCGTTCAAGATCATGACCGACCCCTTTGTCGGCCGCCTGAGCTTCTTCCGTGTCTATTCCGGCATCGTTGAGGCAGGCAAAACGGTTTTGAACTCGTCTAAGGGTCAGCGCGAGCGTATCGGCAGGATCCTGCTGATGCACGCAAACCACAGAGAGGATCTCTCCGTTGCGTATTCCGGCGATATCGCCGCCGCGGTCGGCCTTAAAAACACCACCACGGGCGATACGCTCTGCGACGAGAAGCATCCGATCATCCTTGAATCCATGGAATTCCCCGAGCCCGTTATCCGCGTCGCTATCGAGCCCAAGACCAAAGCCGGTCAGGAGAAGATGGCTATCGCGCTTCAGAAGCTCGCGGAGGAAGATCCCACGTTCAAGACCTACACCGACGAAGAGTCGGGTCAGACCATAATCGCCGGTATGGGCGAGCTTCACCTTGAGATCATTGTTGACAGACTTCTGCGCGAGTTCAAGGTTGAGGCTAATGTCGGTAAGCCGCAGGTCTCCTACAAAGAGACCATCACGCGCGAGGCGACCGTCGATACCCGCTATGCCCGCCAGACGGGCGGTAAAGGCCAGTTTGCACATTGTAAGATCATCGTTGAGCCCAATGAGTCCGGCAAGGGCTATGAGTTTATCAACAAGATCACCGGCGGCGCGATCCCCAAGGAGTATATCCCCTGTGTCGATCAGGGTATCCAGGGTGCAATGCAGTCGGGCGTGCTCGCCGGCTATCAGGTCGTGGATGTGAAGGTAACGCTTATAGACGGTTCGTACCACGAGGTCGACTCGTCTGAAATGGCGTTCAAGATCTGCGGCAGCATGGCGTTCAAGGAAGCCTGCGAGAAAGCAGGCCCCACTCTGCTTGAACCTATTATGAAGGTCGTCGTAACGGCTCCCGATGAATACATGGGAGACGTTATGGGCGATATAAATGCAAGACGAGGCCAGATCGTTGGCTCGGACATCAGAAACGGTGCCGCAGTCATCGAGGCGAACGTTCCTCTTGCATCCATGTTCGGCTACGCGACCGACCTGAGAAGCAAAACTCAGGGCCGCGCGACCTACAGCATGGAACCCAGCCACTATGTTGAGCTTCCGAAGAATCTCCAGGAGACACTTCGCGGCGCACGCAAGGGCTGATAAACCATATAAGCAAGTAGTTTAATCAAAAATCATTTGTATCAATTTCACGGAGGTTATTATTATGGCAAAGCAGCAATTCGACAGATCCCTGCCCCACGTCAATATCGGCACCATCGGTCACATTGACCACGGCAAGACCACTCTGACCGCAGCTATCACCAAGTATCTGGCACTGTTCGGCGACGCAGAGTATACTGATTACTCTTCCATCGACAAGGCTCCCGAAGAGAGAGAGCGCGGCATTACCATCAACACCGCACACGTCGAGTACAAGACCGCACATCGTCATTACGCACACGTTGACTGCCCGGGTCACGCTGACTATATCAAGAACATGATCACCGGCGCAGCTCAGATGGACGGCGCTATCCTCGTTATCGCAGCATCCGACGGCCCCATGGCTCAGACCCGTGAGCACCTCCTGCTCGCCCGTCAGGTTAACGTTCCTTCCGTCCTCGTATTCCTGAACAAGTGCGATCAGGTCGACGACGAAGAGCTCCTCGAGCTCGTCGAGATGGAAGTCCGCGAGCTGCTCGACTTCTACGGCTTCCCCGGAGATGATACCCCCATCATCCGCGGCTCCGCTCTTAACGCACTCGTTTGCGAGTCCAAGGACCCCAATGCTCCCGAGTATGCATGCATCAAGGAGCTCATGGACGCAGTTGATACCTGGATCCCCACTCCCGACCGTAAGGCAGACCAGCCGTTCCTTATGCCTATCGAGGACGTATTCACCATCTCCGGCCGTGGCACCGTTACCACCGGTCGTGTAGAGCGTGGCCGCGTTAAGGTTGGCGACAAGGTTCAGATCGTCGGCCTGAAGGACGAGATCACCGAGACCACCGTTACCGGTACCGAGATGTTCCACAAGATCCTCGAGTACGCAGAGGCTGGCGACAACGTCGGTACTCTTCTCCGTGGTATCGCAAAGAAGGACGTAGAGCGCGGCCAGGTTCTGGCAGCTCCCGGCTCCATCAAGCCCCACACCAAGTTCGTTGGCCAGGTTTACGTTCTGTCCAAGGACGAAGGCGGCCGTCACACCCCGTTCTTCAACAACTACCGTCCCCAGTTCTACTTCCGTACCACCGACGTTACCGGCGTTATCACCCTTCCCGAAGGCACTGAGATGTGCATGCCCGGCGATAACGTCGACATGAAGGTCGAGCTGATCACCCCGATCGCAATTGAGAAGGGCCTGCGCTTCGCTATCCGTGAGGGTGGCCGCACTGTCGGTTCCGGCGTTGTTATCGAGGTTGAGGAGTAATTTCCAAAACTGACTGAACTGAAAAGTTCATTTAACAGACAAGCCATGAAGCATTTGCTTCATGGCTTGTTTTTTTACCGTATGCCGTGCATGAAACCGTCGATTTCCGCCGAGTGTATGTCGCCGCCGATGACGCGTGTGCCTTTGACGTACAAAGTTGCGTACACCGTGCTGCTGCAGCCTTCGTAGTTAGTTACCGTATATGTAAACTGCCTGCATTCAAGCCCAGCGTAGGATGCAAAATCATAGCCCTGACTCGTCTGCATGTCGGCATATTCTCTCACTGCACCCTCAAAGTTCTTTGGAAGAAGCACATTGCGTGCCTCTTCACTGTTGGGATCTATCATCCAACCATAGGATGCGAGATACTTTTCTCTGCCTTTTGTCTGTGAAACGTCGAGCATATCACCCGTGCTGAAAAGACTGCGCGGCGAGGAGCAAAGTATGACGGCGGCCGATAATATCACTCCCAGTATGAGCAGCAGCGCGACCGCACGCTTTTTCGTCAGCTTTAAACTTTTCGTAAACATATTCGTATATTTGCCTTTTCCTATTCAAATAATCATTACTTTATGTTATAATTGCTTTGTATTAAATGTTATGCGAAACAGGGTGCTTATATGCCGCTTATGCGACTTGACAAGCTGCTTTCAGAGTGTACAGCACTCTCGCGAAGCCAGCTCAGGCAGATAATTAAAAACGGAAGTGTAAGAGTTGATGGTCTCACTGTCACCTCACCCGAGCAGAAAATCGACAGCGATACGGCATGTGTCGAGCTTGGCGGAAAGCCCGTGATCTATGCGAAGTTCTGCTATTACATGCTCAACAAGCCGGAAGGAATACTGTCTGCTACCGATGATAAAAAGCAAAAGACGGTCATTGACCTATTTCCTGCTGAGCTCAAAAAGAAAAATCTGTTTCCCGTCGGTCGATTGGATAAGGACACGACAGGGCTTCTCATAATAACCAATGACGGCGAGTTTGCGCACAAAGTCATTTCGCCGAAGTCGGAGATAGTTAAGACTTATCACGCTGTCACGGAGGGCCCGGTTGACGATGCCGACATCGCGGCGTTCCGCCAGGGAATAGTGCTCGGCGACGGAACTCAGTGTCTGCCTGCGGAGCTTGAAAAGCTCCCGGATGGGAGCTGCCTCGTGCATGTGATGGAGGGAAAATATCATCAGGTCAAGCGCATGCTCGCCTCGCGCGGAAAGCCCGTGACGGCGCTCAAGCGCCTGTCGATAGGCGGTCTGGAGCTTGATAACAGCCTTCTTCCGGGCGAATTTCGTCAATTATCTGAAAATGAGTTGTGCAGTGTGAATAAGAAAAAATAACAAAAATTCAGCTCTATATTTGGTGCTTTTAGCAAAACAATTATGCGATTTTTTGAAAAACGCACAAAAATAATGTGATTTTCTATTGAAAAACGCACAAAAAAGTATTATCATGTAGAAAGTGTTGAATATTATCTATCGTTAAAATACCCATAGACTTCAGGGGAGGTAAAAAGACGATGTCCAGCAGAATTTTTCAGAGCGTGATAATGCAGATAAAAGAAGCAACTGACAGATGTATTGGCATCATTGACGATCAGGGCTTTGTCCTCACATGCAGCGAGCTGCCGATGATCGGCTCGAGGCTTGAGGATTTTTCGAGCATGAATTATGATTTTTCCGAGCCCGTGCTCGTAAGCGGCGTGCGGACATATAAGGTGCTCAGCAATAACAGCGGCAAATTTGATTATGCGGTGTTCGTCGAAGGCTGTGATGATATGGCACGTGTGACGTGCATGATGGCGGCCGTCGCCTTTAACGAGGCGAAGATGAACTATGAGGAAAAGTACAATAAGGCTGCTTTCCTCAAGAATATAATTTCCGATAACATTCTTCCCGGTGATGTTTATGTCAGAACCAAGGAGCTGCACTTCGCCCCCGATGTTCCGCGTGCACTTCTGCTCGTGCGCCAGGTCGAGCGCTCGGACGTTGCCAGCGTCGAAGTTCTTCAAAGCCTTTTCCCCGACAAGCAGCATGACTTTGTCATCAGCATAAACGAAAGCGATATCGTCGTTATAAAGGAGCTCCCCAGCGGTGATAACAGCGCCGAGGTAAAGGCAATCGCCGAAAGCGTGGAGACTGTTCTGCGAAACGAGCTTCAGATAAAATGCATTATCGGCATTGGCACGACGGCGCACCACCTTCGTGAGCTTGCCGACCGCTATAAGGAATCGCAGATCGCGATCGATGTCGGCAGAGTTTTTGACTCTGAAAAAACGATCATCAGCTATGAAAATCTCGGCATCGGCCGTATCATATATCAGCTGCCCACCACGCTCTGCGAGATGTTCCTCAACGAAGTATTCAAGAAGAATCCGCTTGAGACCCTGGATGAGGACACGCTTGAGACGATAAATAAATTCTTTGAGAATAACCTCAACGTTTCTGAAACGAGCCGCAAGCTGTATGTCCACCGCAATACGCTCGTCTATCGCCTTGAAAAGATCAAGAAGATCACGGGCCTTGATCTGCGCGAGTTTGATCATGCTATTGTTTTCAAGGTGGCAATGATGGTCAAGCAGTATCTCGATTCGGTCAACAGCAACGGCCGCTGAAATCCGTAGGGGAGCATCCCCGATATCCTCAGGAGGAAAATGACACATGGTTCAGATGAACAATGTAACGATGGTCTATGACAACAGTGATGTTGCCGCGCTGGATAATTTCAGCCTCACGATAAACGAGGGTGAGTTTGCTTTCCTCGTCGGCCCCTCAGGTTCCGGCAAAACGACGATCATAAAGCTGCTTACTGGCGAAATTATGGCATCCGAGGGCGAGGTCATTGTAAACGGCTTCAATATGAACAAGCTCAAGCGCCGCAAGATGCCGCAGATGAGAAGAACTCTCGGCGTCATCTTTCAGGACTTCAGGCTTATAGATAAAATGACTGTGTACGATAACGTTGCATTTGCAATGCGCGTTGTCTGTGCGACTAATAAACAGATAAAAGACCGTGTGCCCCGTGTTTTGGAGCTTGTAGGCCTTGAAGGACGCGAGAAGCGCCTGCCCGCAGAGCTTTCCGGCGGCGAGCAGCAGCGTGTTGCCATAGCGCGTGCTCTGGTCAATAACCCGACTATGATAATTGCCGACGAGCCCACCGGCAACCTCGACCCTGTGCGCAGTCTTGAACTTATGCTTCTGCTTGAGAAGATAAATGAGATGGGCACCACGATACTCGTGGTGACTCATGAAAAGGAACTGGTCAATGCTTTCTCAAAGCGCGTTATCGCCATCGACGGCGGCCGCCTGATCAGCGACGGAATGGACGGGTACTACAGTTATGAAGTTGAATAGATACGGATATCTTATAGGTGAGGGCTTCCGCAATATCTTTACCCATGGCTTTATGTCCTTTGCCTCTATAACGATAATAATTGCCTGCCTTATAGTAATGGGCAGCTTTACGCTTCTTGATATAAACGTCAATCAAATCGTCGAGGATATCGGTAACCAGAATCAGATCCTTGCTTACGTTGACGAGGATATGACCGCTCAGGAAGCTACAGGCCAGATACAGACAAAGCTTGAAGCGCTCGATAACGTTGCAAGCGTTGATTTCGTCAGCCGCAGCGAGGCAAGGCAGAACTTCCTCGAAAAGTATGACGAAAGCCTCATGGAAGGCCTTGATGACGAGGTTTTCCGCCATCGCTTTGTTATCCAGCTCGTTGACCTCAGCCAGATGGACGCAACAAAGACAGCCATTGAAAATGTCGACGGTATTGTCAAGGTTAACGCCCCAACGGAGTTCGCTGATAAGTTTATCTCCGTGCGCAATGTCATAAGTGTCGTATCGCTCGTGCTTATTGCGGTCCTCGGCTTCGTGTCACTGTTTATAATGAGCAATACCATAAAGCTTGCTACCTACGGCAGACGCGAGGAGATCGCCATTATGAAGATGGTCGGTGCGTCCAACAGCTTTATCCGCTGCCCCTTCGTAGTCGAAGGCCTTGTGCTCGGTATTGTCGGCGGCGGCCTTGCGTTCCTCGCTCAGTGGGGACTGTATAAGGCGCTGGAGACCAAGGTCGCGCAGAGTCTTGCAATATCCTTTGTGCAGATCGTACCGTTTACAGATGTCTGGGCTATTGTACTCATCGCATTTATGGCTGTCGGCGTTCTTGTCGGCGCTGTCGGCGGCGTGATAGCGATCAGAAATTACCTCAAGGTGTGAGGATCAGGGAATGAACAGAAGAATAGTTGTATCTATACTGGCAATAATCCTTGTGCTGACCATGATACTCAGCCTTGTGCTCACGATGATCCCCGTAAGGGCCGACGGACTTGAGCAGTGCAAGACGGAAGCAACTGAAACTGCTGTGCAGCAGTGTATAGACAAAAACTTTATTTAATAACATATATGCTTGACTGGCGGCCTTTTGGCTGCCAGTCAAACGTACTGTTAACCATGTGTTTTATTCATCTGAAGCAAAGGAGAGACTGAATGGAAAAACGCTCACGGCCCGGTTTCGGCAGAAAATTTAAGTTTATCCATCTTATAATAGTGGCCCTCGTCGTCATGGTTGCAACAGCTGTTGCGACGTATCTTATAACGACCGGCGGCTTTGGCGCGCAGAAGTATTTTGAGGATGCTAAGGCGTATGTCGAGATCGAAAAGATCATAAATGAAAACTACATCGGCGATGTCAACGATGATACGCTCTATAATGCCGCGGCATCCGCGATGGTGCGCAGCATTGATGATAAGTGGAGCTATTACATGAGTCCCGAGGAGTACGCAGCATACAAGCTGTCATCATCGAACGAGTATGCCGGCATTGGTGTAAGCGTGAAGCTTAACGATAAAGGTAAGTTCGAGATATTCGCCGTCGATGACGGAACTCCGGCTGCGACTGCGGGACTGAACGTCGGCCAGACGATAGTTTCCGTTGACGGACAGGCGACCGATGGCATGGCGACGACAGAGCTTCAGGAGCTTATTCGCTCAAAGCTCAATAAGGATTTTCCGATGGTCGTTGCCGATTCCAAAGGAACAGAGTCGACAGTTAAGATATCCTGTGAAGTGATCTACAAAAACCCGATATCTTCGAAAATGCTCGAGAATAATATCGGCTATATCAAAATCGCAAATTTTGAAGCCGGATGCAGCGAAGGTACGATCGGAGCTATCGAAAAGCTTACTGCCGAGGGCGCAAAGTCGTTTATCTTCGATGTTCGAGATAACCCAGGCGGCCTTGTGAGCGAGCTTGTCTCGCTGCTCGATTACCTTCTCCCTGACGGCGATCTATTCGTAAGCGTCGATAAGTCAGGAAAAGAGACTGTCAAGACTTCGGACAAAGTTTGCCTGAGCGCAAAAATGGCTGTTCTTGTGAACGAAAACAGCTACAGCGCAGCGGAGTTTTTTGCAGCAGCACTTCAGGAGTATGACTGGGCGACCATAGTCGGCGAGCATACGACCGGCAAGGCCAGAAGTCAGGTGACGATAGAGCTTTCAAACGGCGGTGCGATACACATTTCGACCAACAAGTACCTGACACCCAAGCGAGTCGACCTTGCCGAGGCCGGCGGCATAAAGCCTGATATAGAGGCGCACAACACCGAAAAGGACACAAAAGTCCAGCTCAACGCGGCAATAAGGGCCTTGAGCTGAGATTTCAATCAATAAATAAGGATTAAAAGGAGAGCTAAGTAATGGCTACCGAAAGCAGATTTAAAATGAGTCAGGAGCGCCTTGAAGCGCTCAAAAAGGAGCTTCTGTACCTTGAGACCGATAAGGCGAAGGAAGTTGCCGAGCAGATCAAGGAAGCGCGCAGCTTCGGCGACCTTTCGGAAAACAGCGAATATGACGAGGCAAAAACCGAGCAGGGCAAGCTCTATTCCAGAATTGCCGAACTCAAGAGCCTGATCGAGAACGCCGAGATCGTTGAAAAAGTCGATACCGGCATGCGCAAGGGTGCGATCACTCTCGGCAGCCGTGTAAAGGTGCGCGATGTTGAGGATGGCTACGAAGAAGAATACACCATCGTAGGCTCGCAGGAGGCAAACCCAATGGAGGGTCGCGTATCCGATGATTCGCCCTTTGGCCGTGGTCTGTATGGCCATGTCGCAGGCGAGAAGATCACCGTCGAAGCGCCTGCCGGTGAGCTGCATTTTGAGATACTTTCCGTAGAAAACGATTAAGAGGGTATAGTATGAGTGAGAATAAGATCAATGAGACCGCAGCACCGGAGCAGGAGCTCAGCGAGCTGCTTCAGATAAGACGCGATAAGCTCAAGGCGCTTCAGGAAGAGGGAAGAGACCCTTTTACTCAGACACGTTTTGTCAGAAGCGCGTATTCAGATGAGATAAAGTCGGAGTATGATGCCTTTGACGGCAAGACCGTAAAGGTCGCCGGTCGCATGATGTCCAAGCGTGGTATGGGTAAGGCGATATTCTGCCACATTAAAGACGATCACGGAAGTATCCAGCTGTACATCCGCAAGGACGCGGTCTCCGAGCAGGAGTTTGCCGACTTCCGCAAGTACGATATCGGCGATATCATCGGTGTTTCCGGCTTCGTGTTCAAGACCAAGACCGAAGAGATCTCCGTCCATGTCGAGTCCGTGACTCTGCTGTCCAAGAGCCTGCGCCCCCTGCCGGAGAAGTTCCACGGCATGACCAGCACAGAGCTCAAATACCGTCAGCGTTACGTTGACCTCATAATGAGCGACGATAGCCGCCGCAACTTCGAGATCCGCTCGAAGTTCATAAGCTATGTCCGTTCCTTCCTCGACGGCAGAGGCTACATGGAAGTTGAGACACCCGTACTTAACACTATTTCCGGCGGCGCAACTGCACGTCCGTTCATAACCCACCACAATACGCTGGATATCGACATGTTCCTGCGCATTGCCACCGAGCTCAACCTCAAGCGCCTGATCGTCGGCGGCATTGAGCGTGTCTACGAGATCGGCCGCATCTTCCGCAATGAGGGCATGGACACAAAGCATAACCCCGAGTTCACGACTGTTGAGCTGTACCAGTCCTACGCCGATTTTAACGACATGATGGATCTGTTTGAAGACCTCCTGTCCGGCGCCGCGATGAAGATACTCGGCACTTATAAGTGCACATGGCAGGGCTGCGAGATCGACCTCACTCCCGGCTGGGAGCGCCTGACCATGGCAGAGGCTGTTAAAAAATACGTTGGCGTTGACTTCATGGCGATCGAAGGCGACGCTGAGGCAGTCGCCGCCGCAAAAGCGGCGGGGGTAGATATGGACAAGGTCGAGCCCACCTGGGGTCACGCCCTGTATGAGAGCTTTGACCAGCTTGTCGAGGAAAAGCTCATCCAGCCTACGTTTATCACCATGCACCCTGTCGATGTGTCGCCGCTTGCAAAGCGCTCTCCCAAGGATCCGCGCCTGACAGAGCGTTTTGAGCTGTTTATCTGCCGCAGCGAGATGGGTAATGCCTTCTCAGAGCTCAATGACCCCATCGACCAGAAGCAGCGCTTCCTCAAGCAGGTCGAGCTTCGCGCCAAGGGCGACGATGAGGCCGGCATGATGGACGATGACTTCATAAACGCGCTTGAGTACGGCATGCCTCCCACTGGCGGCCTCGGCATCGGCATTGACCGCTGCGTCATGCTCCTGACCGGAGCAAGTTCCATCCGCGACGTTATCCTCTTCCCGACAATGAAGCCTCTGGACATGGATAAAAAGCCCGAAAAGGCAGCTTCCGTACCCTTTGCTCAGACTGAGGATGAGAAGATCGATTTCTCGAACGTCCAGATAGAGCCTCTGTTCTCAGATTTCGTCGACTTTGAGACCTTCTCCAAGTCCGACTTCCGCGCAGTAAAAGTCAAAGCCTGCGAGGCGGTCAAGAAGTCCAAGAAGCTTCTCAAGTTTACTCTCGACGATGGTACCGGCACCGATCGTGTCATACTTTCCGGTATCCACGAGTATTACGAGCCGGAAGAGCTTGTCGGAAAGACCTGTGTTGCTATAACAAATCTTCCGCCGCGCCCGATGATGGGCATCGATTCCAGCGGTATGCTCATATCCGCCGTTCACCACGAAAACGACGAGGAGCGCCTGCATCTGCTGATGCTCGATCCGCATATTCCGGCCGGCGCAAAAATGTACTGATAAGTTTAAACTGACGGGCAGTCTGATATGATCAGACTGCCCTTATTCTTTATAGAAGGTGAAAAAATGAATATCAGAAAAGAAGCAAATTGCGCGGTCATTGAAAGCGACAGCGTGGTCATCGCCGACGCCCGGTCGGCGCTTGACGTGCTGATGAGCGCAAAGTACGAGGCCGGGACAAAGAATATCGTCATATCGAAAAAGCTTATTGCCGAGCCGTTTTTTGTTCTCAGCAGCGGTCTGGCCGGTGAAGTGCTGCAAAAGATAATAAACTACGGCGGCCGCATAGCGACATACGGCGACTATTCGCGCTATACGAGCAAGCCCCTGCACGACTTTATATATGAAAGCAACAAAGGCGGTGATGTTTATTTCGCATCAAGCGAGCGGGAGGCTATAAGTAAGTTCAAAAAGTTGATTAAGTGACAGTATGTGCTCTTTTGTCGATTTTGCTGCATAAATTATTAATAAATAATTAAATTCACTATTGCCCACACAGCTTTATATGGTAAACTATCACAAAGAGGGAATAATGGATGAAAAAGCTTTTGAAAGTTATTTTAAGTCTTGCGCTGTGCGTGTTGATGCTGCTGACGCTCATGCCCTTTGGACTTGCCGACGGAGACGGCAGGCTCAAGGTCGGTGCGGCAAAGGTCGATATTACAGGTCCCATCACCGATATCAGCACGGGCTATAACTCGCTCGGCGACCTCATGGAGGGATTGCTCACGAGGCTTTACGCCCGCGCGTTTGTCATCGACGATGGTGAAACGCCTGTTGTATTCGTTTCGGCGGAGCTTGTGCACATGACCGAGAGCATCAAGCCCGGCGTAATGTCAAAGCTCAGAGAAGACAACTATACCGTGTTTTCCGAGGAAAACGTCATGCTCACGGCGACTCACTGCCACTCGTCGACCTCGAATACCTCGTGGTTTGCCCTGTATGACCTCATAAACGGCGTTCCCGGCTACGATGACGAGAGCTACAAGATCATCGTCAGGGGCATTGCCAAGGCAATAGAGCAGGCGTACGATAACCGCGTACCGGGCTCGGCCTCGCTCGTTTACGGTCAGACCGATATCAGCGCATCGAACCGCTCGGCCGATGCTTTCCTGACCAATAAGAATGTCGGAAACTACGGCTATACCGTAAATGCCGACGGCACTTTCAGCTACGAAACCGGCCTTGAAGCCGCAAAGAAAGCCTACAATCGAGAGATGGCCGGCGTGATCCTCACCGACAGCGGCGGAAAGGATATCGGCTTCTTCAACTTCTTCGGCTCGCACGGAACATCTAACGGTATTGATAATAAGCTCGTTGCCTCCGACCATAAGGGCTATGCCGCACTCAAGGTCGAAGAGCAGATCGGCGACGGCTTTGTTGCGGCCTTCGCTCAGGCCGACAGCGGCGATACGAGCCCCAACGCCGTAAACGATGCCGATTACCACGAGGCGTTCCTGCGCCCGAACGAGATATACGGCACGGATGTTATCGAAAATCAGATCATCCACGGGCAGAAGGAAGCTGATGCCGCACTTAAGCTTATAAATTCCGCTGAGCGTATACCGCTCACGGGCGACTTTGCGGTGAATTATACCGCTGTCGATTTTTCCGACATCACCGTTGACACGAGCTATGTCGGTGAATACTACATGCCCTATGACGATCTGTCTGCCGGCACAGTCAAAACAAGCGAGCCCTGTATCGGCGCGGACATAATAGCCGGCGACGAGGAGGGCGCTCCCGTCGATAACGCCGCCGAGGGCACCGTGAGGCATCAATTCGTGTGGAACGAGGAGACGCAGAGCTATGAACGCATACCCTGCGATTTTAAGATGATCGACCTCAAGGGTCTGCAATATCTGTTTAAGCCTCTTTGGCCGACGGCAATGAAGATACTGCAATCCGACGGATATGACGAGGCTCAGGCCGAAAAGGTCGTGTGTCTTGCGGTCGGCAAGCTCATGCAGAAGGCGCAGCCCCTGCAGATAATGCGCATGGGCAGCGTCGCCATTGCGGGCGTGCCCTTTGAGCTCACGTTTGAGCAGGCAAACAGGACCCGCGCCGTGCTCGAAAAAACGCTCGCGGAGGCAGGAGTCAAAAAGGTCATAATCGCGACCCACGCCAACGCCTACAGCCAGTATGTCACGACCCGCGAGGAGTACGCCGCGCAGCATTACGAGGGCGCGACCTGCCTGTTCGGTCCGTGGTCGGGAGCGGCACTGACGCAGGAGCTCGATAAGCTCGCGCAAGGCATCGTAAGCGGCAAGAAATCCGACACCGGCGCGACTCTTATGCAGAAAACGCCCTTTAAGCTCGTCTACACCGCTGCGGCCATAGCCGACCCCGTCATCGACCGCAAGGGCTATGGACAGCTTAAAAGCGACGTGAGCAAAGCCGAATATGCAAAAGGTGAGTGGGTAACGGCCTCCTTCACCGGCGTAAACCCCAGACACGTATCTATCCTCACGCTCAAGGACAGTGAGCTTGTTGAGGGCTACAGCTATATGGAGGTGCAGAAGCTTGTGGATGGAACATGGGTCACCGTTCTCACGGATACGGATCCCTACACCACCTTCCGCTGCGTAAACTCCGCGCGCGACGGCTGGACCGCCACCGTCGGCTGGCTCATAAAAGGCGATAACCTTGACGGCAAAACGTACAGACTTGTCTATAACGGCATCGCAAAGCGCCTTGTCAAGGCGAAAATGACTTATATACCGTTCACTGTGGAGAGCTCACCGTTTAACGTTACCGCATAAACCAACAAAGAACTAAGAGAGACTTGTCATTGACAAGTCTCTTTTTTAGTTCTCGGTCGTTTGTATTGCGCCGAGCATAATGAGCGTTCCGACGGCGGATACAATAACGCCGATGAGCAGTGTAAATTTCGGCGTGGAGGTATCAAGAAGCAGGCCGCCTATGTAGCTTGCGAATATGCTGCCGAGCGTCATCATCGAGGTTACGAATGCCTGCCCCTTGACGGCGTTGTGCTTTGATATGACCTCGTCAACGTACCTCACCGATGCCGGTACAAACAGCGCAAACGAGAACGCCTGAAGCGCCTCGGCGGCGTACAGCGCAGGTATGCTTGATGAAAAATATATCATGAGCTCCTTGACGGTAAACATTACGACCGCAAAGCGCAGCAGGGAAGAGCACCTAAAACGCTGCGTAAGACGCTCAAACAGCAGCATAACGGGCACCTCCACGACCGTCATAAAGGCGAGCACATTGCCCATATCCTCGCTGCCGCCGCCTATATTGCGAATAAACTCGATCATGAAGTTGCCGATCATACCGTGTGTGAAGTACAGCGTCGCAGTGCCGAGAAGGAACAGCATGAAGCGCTTGTTCTCACGTGCAAATTCAAGCAGACCGCTCGGCTTTTCGGTCATTACCTGTGACTGCTGCGCAGTGGGAGCTGCGCGATGAGCTCGGTCTCCGGGTACAAACAGCAGCGTAGCCAATCCAAGAAGAGCGGAGAATGCTATAAAAGCCATCGGCACGGAGTTTTCGCTCACGCGCTGCACCAACATGCCGAGTATAACATTGCTTGTTGCGTACGACAATGAGCCGAGCGCCCTCGCGCGGCTGAAGTTTATGCCGCAGCCCCAACTTTCAATGTAAAAGCTCAGAGAGATGCACAGGGGATTGAGCAGCGTGTTTCCGGCGACGAGCAGGGCATAAGCTCCGATGAGCGAAACGCTGCCCGACGGAAGCATATACACCGCCAGCATGAGAAATACAGCAAGTACTGCCGTTATACGTATGCACCTGAGCAGAGTGCGCCGGTTGCTGCGATCGACATAGCCTGCTATGAGCGGCTGGATCACAAAGCCTATGATGTTGCCGACGGCGAACACAATGCCGATCTCGTAGTTTGAGTAGCCGCGAAATTGCAGAAACACGGTCGTAAAGCAAAAAACTACGGCGCTTGTGACCCAGTAGGCGATCTGCAGGAGCGAATAGTCTATATTAAGCTTCTTTTCGGATAAATTCATGTTCTTAACGCTCTTTTTAGACGAATTTAATAACAAATATTATATCATCACCGAGCCAAAATAACAAGCAGCCGACTGTGGAACAGCATGCTCATTTTCAAAACTGCACTTAAATTTGCTCGGAATGGGCAATTTTATGGGCATAAAAGCTTGCAATTGCGCATAAATATGTCTATAATGTAAACATCGCGAATTATTCGACAAAATAACAGATGAGAGAGGTATTTAAGAATGATCGAAGCGATACACGGCGTTATCAACGCAATAAGCGGCTTTTTGTATCAGCCGTATATAGTTCCGCTGTTCCTCGTTGCGGCAGGACTTTACTTCACTATCCGTACCGGCCTTCTGCAGATCCGCCTGTTCGGCGAGTCCATTAAGGTCGTCAGAGAGAAGCCGAAAGATAAGAAGTCCGTATCCTCCTTTGGCGCACTGATGGTCTCGACTGCATCCCGCGTCGGTACAGGCAATATCATCGGCGTTTCCACGGCTATCTGCCTCGGCGGCTTCGGCGCTATCTTCTGGATGTGGATAACCGCCATCCTCGGAGGCGCCTCCGCTTTTATCGAGTCCACTCTGGCCCAGATCTACAAGCATAAGGATACCGACGGCAGCTACTACGGCGGCCCGTCTTATTACATGCAGAACGCGCTCAAGCAGCGCTGGCTGGGCGTTATCTTTGCTGTCATCCTCATCCTGACCTATGTTGTGGGCTACAATATGCTTGCGTCCTTTAACACTCAGGATACCTTCAAAACCTTCAGCTTTTATGACAAGACCACGACCCCGATAATCATCGGCGCCATCCTTGCCGTGCTGTTTGCGGCCTGCGTCCTCGGCGGCGGCAAGCGCCTTACGAACATTACCGGCGTTCTAGTCCCGGTAATGGGTCTTCTGTACATAATCGTGTCCCTTATCGTTGTCATCATGAACATCGGCTCGCTGCCCCTCGTTCTTAAGAATATCTTCGTTTCCGCATTTGATTTCAAGGCCATATTCGGCGGCTTTGCCGGTTCCTGCATGATGTGGGGCATTAAGCGCGGACTTTACTCCAACGAAGCAGGTATGGGCTCGGCTCCCAACGCAGCGGCATCCGCCGACGTATCTCACCCCGTAAAGCAGGGACTTGTTCAGATGCTGTCCGTATTTATAGATACGCTGCTCGTGTGTACCGCTACCGCGATGATGTGCATGTGCGCAAACCCCGAAGGCCTCGTTGCTGAGGCGGCAGGTGCTGTTTATGTCCAGCAGTCCATGCAGATGGCGCTCGGCGATTTCGGCCCTATATTCATCGCCGTTGCAATGAGCCTGTTTGCCTTCACTACCCTTATCGGCAACTATTACTATACCGAGGGCTGCCTTAAGTTCATCCTCAAGCGCACCCCGTCGAAGACGTTCATGCTCATTTTCCGTCTGATAGCCACCGCGCTCGTATTTGTCGGCGCACTGCTCTCGGCAGGCATCGTTTGGGATACCGCCGATATGCTCCAGGGCTTCATGGTCATAATAAACGTTCCCGTTATCATTATCCTCGCAAAGCCCGCTCTCGCCGCGCTCAAGGACTATATGGTGCAGCGCAAAGAGGGCAAGGATCCTGTGTTCAAATCCTCCAGCATCGGCCTTGACGGCAAGACGGAGTGCTGGGAAGACTGATAAGTTCATAACTCCGAAAAGGCCGGTTTTCACACCGGCCTTTTCTTTTTGCTCTGTGTATTGTATAATCGGGAAAAAGGAGCTGAGACGATGACCGATTTTGAACTTGAATGGAAAAAGCAGCTTGCTGCCGAGAAAAAATATATTAACGAGCGTTCAAAGCGCGGCGACAGCCGCCTGAACAGCCTTTTGCAGGCCAAGGTGCCGAATAAGCTTAGATATACGCTCGACGAGGGCTTTGCAAAGGCCTTTGAGCTCATTTTCGCAAAGGGTACGGGAGTTATTGAAAAAACATATAACCGCCGCGATATAGAGCGCAGCAGCCGAGTGCGGCGCATAATAGCTCAGAATAACCCGACAAGGCGCGCTCTGCGCGACGCGTCGCGCGGATCAATGGTACAGAAAACGAAAAACACCGTGCTATCCGGCATCTCAGGCATAGGTATGGGACTTGTCGGTGTAGGCATACCCGATATTCCGGTGTTCACCGGTATGCTGCTCAAGAGTGTGTACGAGATATCGCTCGGCTACGGCTACGATTACGATGCGATGGACGAGAAGTATTTCATCCTGCTCATAATCGGTGCGGCGCTCCGTTATGGAGACGAGCTTAAGGCGGCCGACGAGAGGGTAAACTATTTCATTGAGCACGGCGCCGAGCCAGACGAGGAAACGATGAGAACCGAAGTGCGTATTGCTGCCGAGGGCCTGTCCGGCGAACTGCTGTACATGAAATTTTTGCAGGGCATACCGCTTGTCGGCGCAGTTGGAGGTGCATACGATCCGATATACATTGACCGCATCACGCGCTACGCAAGCATGAAATACAACCGCAGGTTTCTGCATGACATAAAAAACAAGCAGTAAAAAAGCAGCCGAAAGGGCGGTTTCTCTGATCTGATTCCGCTATTTCGGCTGCTTTCTCATATTCACTTTTTGCCGGGCTTTGTTTTCCTGACGGTGGAGAAGGGATCCGCGCCGCCGCCGGAGAACATGGTGAAGTTGAGGCTTGATTTCACATGATCGGCCATTGCCTGCTTTGCAAGGTCGGGGATGTGCATTTTTATTGCTTCGACTACGGCGACGTGATTATAAATAACGCTCGGCGACCAAGGGTTATCCTCGGAATTGCTGATAAACTTTATCATCGAGGACTGATACATGGTAAGGTTCGGCAGCAGCATCTTGTAGCACTTCTGGATGTATTTGTTGCCGCAGGACTCAACTATGAGGCCGTGGAAAGGCATATCGGTCGCGATCATGCCGTCATAGTCCTTGCGGATCACGCAGTCGGCAAACTCACCAGCAAGCCGGTCAAGCTCACGCACGGTGCCGGAGTCGGCGCGCTCGGTGCACAGAGCGGCGGCCTCGCACTCGATTGCGGCGCGTACATCGTAAAGGTCTATCATATCCTTCAGGCTCAGGTCAATGACGAAGAAGCCGCTCGTATCCGGTTTTGAAACGACAAATCCCTGCTCGCACAGATTCATTATCGCTTCGGCGACCGGGGTGCGGGATATGCCGAGAGCGGATGCAATGCTGTTGACGTTTAATTTTGTTCCCGGAGCAATGCACAGGGAAACTATCTCATCATAAAGCATCTGCGAAACTATGTCGCGCAGCTTCGCGCTCGGATTTGCGTCGAGGTATACCTGAAACTGATCGCGCTTCAATGGAATCATTCCTTTCTTAATTAAAAGCAAAAAACAGCATGAAAAATAAATTGTGAGCTCAAATACATCCGCTATTCTACGGCAGATGAAATTAAAATGCAATACCCTGAGTGCATAATTATAAAAATTTTTATAATTATACCTGATGCACAAGCATATTCCGACAAGCATGTGTTAAATTGTAGGCAAAACCGCAAAGAAATACGCACCGATGCGATTGCATCGGTGCGTATGATTTGATTTCGGATTATTTCTTGCTCTTTATGTACTCGTCAATGCTCTTCGCGCCGGTCTTGCCTGCGCCCATTGCGAGGATAACGGTAGCAGCGCCGGTGACTGCGTCGCCGCCTGCGAACACGCCTTCGCGAGCGGTAGCGCCGCCCTCGTCGGCCTCAATGCCGCCCTTACGGGTGAAGGTAAGGCCCTTGGTGGTGTTGCGGATCAGGGGGTTGGGGCTGGTACCGATTGCGATAACGACGGTGTCAACGTCGAGGATCCAGTTTGAGCCCTCAACGGGAACGGGCTTGCGGCGACCCTTTTCGTCGGGCTCGCCGAGCTCCTGCTTCTGAAGCTCGATGCCGGTGACATGGCCGTCTTCGCCTGCATGGATAGCGACGGGGTTATTGAGAAGTCTGAACTCTATGCCCTCTGCCTCTGCATGCTCGACCTCTTCCTTACGGGCAGGGAGCTCGTCCTTGCCGCGGCGGTAAGCTATGTAAACATGCTCAGCGCCCAGACGCTTGGAAACGCGGGCTGCGTCCATTGCGACGTTGCCTGCGCCGACAACGCATACGTTGTGGAAGTGCTTAATGGGCGTATCGTAATCGTCGCGGTAAGCCTTCATGAGGTTTACACGGGTGAGGAGCTCGTTAGCGGAGTAAACACCGAGCAGATTCTCGCCGGGGATGTGCAGGAACTGGGGCAGGCCTGCACCGGAGCCGATAAACACTGCCTCGAAGCCGTCCTCAAACAGCTCGTCGACGGTCTCGGACTTGCCGATGATTGCGTTGTTTATGATCTTGACGCCCATTGCCTTGAGATTCTCGATCTCAGCGGCAACTATCTCCTTGGGCAGACGGAACTGAGGAATACCGTAAACCAGAACGCCGCCGGACTTGTGGAAAGCCTCGAAAATGGTGACGTCGTAGCCCATCTTGCGCAGGTCGCCCGCGCAGGTGAGGGAAGCGGGGCCTGAGCCGATGATCGCGATGCGGTGACCGTTGGACTCGGGAGCCTTGACCTCATCCTTGACTTCCTTGTTCATGTGGTAGTCGGCGACAAAGCGCTCGAGGCGGCCGATGCCGACAGATTCGCCCTTGATGCCGCGCACACACTTGCTCTCGCACTGCTTCTCCTGCGGGCAGACACGGCCGCAGACGGCGGGCAGGGAGTTGGTGGAGGTGATGATCTCATATGCTGCGTCAAAGTCGCCTTCTGCGACCTTGGCGATGAATTCGGGGATGCGTACCGAAACGGGGCAGCCGGTGCGGCAGGGCATGTTGTGGCAGTTGAGGCAGCGCTTTGCCTCATCCATTGCCATCTCGGGAGTGTAGCCGAGAGCGACCTCGTCAAAGTTGCCGGCGCGGACCACGGGATCCTGCTCGGGCATCGGGTTTTTTTCCATTCTCATATTAGCCATTACGCTTACCTCCGGTCATATTGCAGATATGCTTTGCAGCTTCGTCCTGCTCCTCTTTGTAGAACGCGGCGCGCTTTATCAGAGAGTCGAAGTCGACCTCATGCGCGTCAAAGTCGGGACCGTCAACGCAGGCAAACTTGGTCTCGCCGCCGACGATGACGCGGCAGCCGCCGCACATGCCGGTGCCGTCGACCATGATCGGGTCGAGGGAGATGATTGTCTTGATGCCGTAGGGGCGGGTGACCTCAGCCAGGAACTTCATCATGATGTCCGGGCCGATAGCGATAACGCGGTCAAACTGGGGCCTATTCTCTTTGATGTTGGCCTCGATCTCCTGCTGGAGATACTGGGTGGTGAAGCCCTTTTCGCCATAGGTGCCGTCGTCGGTGCACATGATGAGCTTGTCGGAAGCGGCCTTGAGCTCGTCCTTCAGGATGACGATATCAGCGCTTCTGAAGCCTGCGATAAAGGTAACGTCAATACCTTTTTCGTGCATTTCCTTGGCAATGGGGTAAGCGATAGCGCAGCCGACGCCGCCGCCGACAACGCAGACCTTCTTCAGACCGTCCATCTCGGTAGCCTTGCCGAGGGGGCCGACGAAGTCGGTGATGTAATCGCCTTCCTGCACGGTGTGCAGCATCTTGGTGGTGCGGCCGGCAGCCTGTACCATAACGGTAACGGTGCCTTTTTCACGGTCGTAGCCTGCGACGGAAACAGGAGTGCGCTCTCCCTGCTCATCAAGACGGAAGATGACGAACTGACCTGCCTGGGCGTGGCGAGCGACCAGCGGAGCTTCGATCTCGAACAGGCAAATGCTCTTTGCATCGTTCAGAAATCTTTTTTGTACGACTTTAAACATCTTATTACCTCTTATCATTATAATTATTTTGTTCAAGCCATTTGCAACAGCAATTATTTTAATTCAATTGCGTATGATTGTCAACATACGAAATTTTCTCGTCACGTAAAAAACACTGAAAAATCAAAGACTTTTTGGAAAACGTGATAAAATCTTAACTAAAAATTGCGCATATTTTTACTCAATTGTGCCGTGCAGGGCAGTCTGCCGGTTGAACAGACGCGAAAACGGACGTATAATGGGCACATGAAAAGGAGGCAGAGTCAATGCCAGTAAGGAAAAATACCTTTGGTGAATATGATATTTTCACTATCGAAAACGCATCGGGCGCACATGTGCGCGTAACGAGCCTCGGCGCTGCGGTGCAGAGCATAATGGTTCCGAATAAGAGAAAAGAGCTTACCGACGTTGTGCTCGGCTACGACACTCCTGCGGAATATTTAAGCCACGACGGTTACTTCGGCGCGTTCGTCGGAAGATATGCAAATCGTATAGCAAATGCTGCGTTCACACTCGGCGGCAGAGAATACAAGCTCACCGCGAACGAGGGGAAAAACACGCTCCACGGCGGCGTTGGGCTAAGCAAGCGCCGCTTCGACTTTGTTTCGGCAGGTGAGAACAGCATAACTCTTGCGATTACAGACCATGACGGCGGCGATGGTTTCCCGGGCGAGGTCAAGATCTGTGTTGCCTACGAATTTTCCGACGATAACGAGCTTAGTATATGTTATGAAGCCGTTTCCGATGCCGATACATACTTAAACCTCACAAATCACAGCTATTTCAATCTCTCCGGCAAGGGTGACATACTCGGCCATGAACTCATGATAAACGCCGAAAGCTATTTGCCGGTTGATGATGAGCTCATCCCGACGGGAGAGGTGTGCCCTGTAACCGATACGGATTTTGATTTTCGCACTATGCGCGAGGTGAAAAACGGCTATTACGACCACTGCTTTGTCCTGGGCGGAACGCCGTGCGCCAGACTGTACAGTCCGGAAAGCGGAATCGCGATGACAGTTACCACGGATATGCCGGCAGTGCAGTTTTATGCGGGCGGTGCAACTGGCGTTCGTCTCGGAAAGAACGGTACGGTGTACGGTAAAAACTCGGCGCTGTGCCTTGAAACGCAGTATTATCCCGACAGTCCGAATCGCCCGGCCTTCCCGTCGCCGCTCCTGCGAAAAGGCGAGAAGTATTTTTCAAAAACAAGCTACAAATTCTATGTAAAATAAGAAAAAGCAGCCGAAAGGCTGCTTTTTTCAGTCCAATGTCAAATTCCACACCGTATCGGGCGGGAAGTCTGTCTTCTGATATGCCGCTATATAGCGCTCGCCGGTGACTGCCGCACGTCTGATAATGGCGTTCTTTGCCACGAGAGCTGCGCACAGCGCGGGGATAAACTCAGGCTCATCGCCGAGATATTCCTTTATGTACAGCGTATCGTTTTCGATATATCCGCAGGCTATAGCGCCCTTATACTCAAAAAATCCGCCGCAGGAGGATGTGAATATCTCCTCCTGAAAGCGCAGATAGCCGTAATAAAAGCCGACGTGAGCTTTTCCCTTGAGCATATCCTCGCGCAAAAAGCCGTATTCATCGGCGTTGAGCCTTCTTATGCCGCCTGTCTCCATGCCTGCCGCAACAGTTTCATAGCTGCAATAGCTCGCGGCGGCAAGCCCGCAGCGGCTTTCGTACCAGTCGTACAGTGAGTCTTCAGCCGGAAGCGTGCAGCAGATATCGGCAGAATACTCCCACGCATTGCGCATGCACGCCCGCGTAAGCTCCGCGCCGAGACCGTTTCCGCGCGCCGTTTCGTCGACGGCGACCGCATAGATATATGCAAGCTTCTTCGTCGAACTGTCCGGCAGGTGAAGAAATGCGTCCAGCACATATGCCGCGCCGAAGACTTCGCCGTCAAGCTCCGCGACAAAGCCCGTGCCCATTGAGGGCAGAAGCTCGAAAAAACTGTCCACAAGCTCAGGGGGATCGCCAAAAGTGCCGCACCACAGAGCTTTGAGTGCACCGACATCGTCAGGTGCATACTCGCGGATGTTGTAGATCATTCGTACACCTCCGGACAGAGCCTGCGTATCTCGCTTCGTATTTCCCTTAGATCGGTGAATGTGTCGGGGCGCTTTGTAACGTCTCGCAGCAGAGCGGAGGGGTGATATATAGCGAGGCAGCGTCTGCCGTCAACGTCAAACCATTGCCCGTGCTGACGGGTTATGCGAAAGTCCCCGTTTATAAGCGATGTGGCGGCTATGCGCCCGAGGCATATTATGATTTCGGGATCAACAATGTCTATCTGCTGCCTGAGCCACGGTGAGCAGGCCTCGCGTTCTTCCGGCTGCGGATCGCGGTTGTGCGGTGGGCGGCACTTAACGATGTTCGCAATGTATACGCGGCTTCGGTCAAGATCGATCATTTTGAGCATGTCGTCAAGAAGCTTCCCGGCACGGCCTACGAACGGGATGCCCTGAAGATCCTCCTGCTCTCCCGGACCTTCGCCGACGAGCATGACCTTTGCGTTCGGATTACCGTCGCCGAAAACGAGTTTCGTGCGCGTTTTGCCGAGAATACAGGCATCACAGCCGAGACACCTGTTGTTGAGCTCTTCCATTGCCTTGTTCATCAGCTTTCCTCCGAATACTTTGCAAGCTCGAGCAAAATCTCACGTTTATTATTATCGGGGTACTCCATAACATATTCGAGCAAAAACTTAAGCATTTCACCGAGCTCGGGACCTTTAAGGCCGAGCGATAGAAGATCGTCGCCCGTTACTGCGAGGTGTTTTAGCGAGAAGCACTCGCCGCTTTTGAGCACTGCTCTTAGCTCCTTTTCGCAGTCGATGCCCATTATGACAGAATACGCCTGCACGGCGCAGGTGACAGTATCAACCCCGTATCGGTTGAGCATCTTCTTCCAACCGAGACTGTCTGATGGCGGATCCTGACTCAGAAGTACCTCAGCGTCCGTGCAGCAGCGGATCGTTCGCCCGTCGAGCCGCAGCTGCGTCAGAAAATCGCCGGCAGACGGAATATAGCCGTATTTGCGGAGCATGATACTGAATGCGGCCCAGCGCGCGAGCGGCTTGCGAGGCATATTTGCAATGTCGGCAAAGTTCGGCATTTTCCAGCCTGAGCCGCTGATATAGTTTTTCATAAGCCCGAAGCTTATCGCGGCGCTCATTGTCTCGGGGCGCGTTGTGAGAAGTATCTTCTCGACCTCGTCGCGAACTCGCTCCGGTGCAAGCTCCGAGGCAAGAGGCGCACACTCTTCTATGGCGCTGAGCGTATCGTATTCAATGGTAAATCCGAGCCTTGCCGAAAAGCGCAGCGCACGGAACATGCGCAGCGCATCCTCCGTAAAACGGACCTTAGGATTTCCCACGCAGCGGATGCAGCGTTTTTTTATATCGTTCATGCCGTCAAACGGATCGGCAAGCATACCGTCGGCAGAGAGCGCAATGGCGTTCATGGTGAAATCGCGCCGGCTGAGGTCGGTTATTAAATCGGAAACAAACGTAACTGAATCAGGCCTGCGATGGTCGCGGTAGTCGCCCTCGGTTCGGAAGGTCGTGACCTCGGCGCTTTTGCTGCCGATAATTACGGTGACTGTTCCGTGCTGCAGGCCCGTCGGCCGCGAGCCGGGGAACAGTTCCATTACCTCTTCAGGCAGAGCGCTCGTACAAATATCCCAGTCCTGCGGCGTTATCTCCATGATGACATCGCGTACACAGCCGCCGACGAGATAGGCCAGGTGCCCGCGCGACTGCAAAGTGAACAATATTTGCCTTACATATTTGGGAGGATTGATTTGAGGCATAGTGATCAAGCTCCTGTATGTACAAAGATTTTAATTCTTGTCAAGTTGACTTTACAGTATTATAATATCATTTGCTAAATGCAACATCAACATCAAATTGTTAACATAAACCGTGATAGGAGAATTTATGACGGATTTCAGTGAATATTTAATGCGGGGAAAAAGAGGTCATCTTATCGGTATCGGCGGCGTTTCCATGTCGCCTCTGGCCGAGGTGCTTTCCGACGCGGGACTTATAATAAGCGGCTCGGACATAGCTGAAAGCGAGCGAACCTCGCATCTTCGTGAAAAGGGGATAGAGATATCCATCGGTCATGACGCGGCAAATATAACGAATGATATAGACTTTGTTGTCCGTACGGCTGCGGCTCATGACGAGAACCCCGAAGTAGTGCGTGCGCACGAGATGGGCATTCCCGTTTTTGAGCGCACTCAGGCTTGGGGCGCTATCATGAAAGAGTATAAAAACGCCCTGTGCATTGCAGGAACGCACGGGAAAACGACTACGACCTCGATGTGTACACATATTCTTATGGCGGCGGAAAAAGACCCCACCGTCATGATAGGCGGAACGCTGCCGCTCTTGAAGGCCGGACACAGGGTCGGCACGGGCGATACGATCGTTATGGAATCGTGCGAGTATTATAACTCGTTTTTATCTTTTTACCCGACGGTCGCAGTGATCCTCAATATAGAGGAGGATCACCTTGATTTCTTCTCCGGCATCGAGGATATAAAAAAGAGCTTCCGTGAGTTTGCAAGCCATGTTCCCGAGGACGGCTATGTTGTCGTTAACCACGATGATGAGAATACCATGGATGCCATAAAGGGCCTTGACCGCAATATTGTGACCTTTGGCCTTACTTCAAAAGCGGATGTCTACGCAAAAAATGTTGTACGCATAGGCTCGCTGACGAAGTTTGATATCATGTACAAGGGAAAGCTGTTTGATACTGTAAATATTCATGTTCCCGGCGTGCATAATCTCAAAAACGCTCTTGCGGCTGCCGCTGCGTGCATATGCCTCGGCATTAAGCCCACTGCCATTAAATACGGTCTTGCCGGATTCTCCGGAGCCGGCAGAAGATTTGAATTTAAAGGCAAGTTCAACGGCGCGGATGTGTACGATGATTATGCCCATCATCCTGGCGAGCTGAAGGCTCTGCTCGACGCCGTGGAGTCGCTTGGATACAAACGTACGATCGTTGTGTTCCAGCCGCACACCTATACTCGCACAATGGCGCTGTTCCGCGATTTCGTGCGTCAGCTCCGCCGTCCGGATATTGTCTATCTGGCGGAGATATTTGCCGCCCGTGAAAAGAATATTCTCGGCATTTCCTCGGCAGACCTTGCGGAGAAGATAGAGGGTGCAAAATTCTATAAGACATTTGAGGAAATTGAACGCGACCTGCGAAAAACCGCGCAGCCCGGCGACCTTATTCTCACAGTCGGTGCGGGAAATGTTTATAAGATAGGCGAGCATCTGCTGGCCGACGATTACGAGACCTGAAACGGAGAAAAGATATGCAAATAAGCTGGCTCGGACATTCATGCTTTAAAATAAGTCATGACGGATACAGCCTTGTTATAGACCCATATGATCTGACGAATGCAAATTATCCGCCGCTGAGTACCTCGGCGGACGCTGTGCTGTGCAGTCATGAGCACCGTGGGCACAATTACCGCGCCGGAGTTAAGCTCTCCGGCACGGCAAGACCCTGCCCGTATGAGGTGGAGACTATAGATACTTTCCACGATACGAGCTACGGCAGTCTGCGCGGCAAAAACAAGATACATATTATCAAGTGGGACGGCTTTAAAATTGTTCACATGGGCGACCTCGGCAGCTTCCTTACCGACGCTGAGAAGGACATGCTGTTCGGAGCGGATGTTCTTATGATAAACGCGGGAGGTTTCCGCGCGATGCCGAGCGATAAGACAAAGCCTCTTGCGGACGAGCTGTGCGCAAATGTTGTAATTCCCATGCACTACGCTCATGACGGCTGTGGCAGCCGCCGCATGGAGCGCGTAACGGCATTTACCGATCAGTACATGCCCTTGCCGATCGTTCACTTTTACGATACGAACACGATCAGCATAGACCATGATACTGAGCCGCAGGTCGCGGTGCTCAAATTTCAGTCGGGCAAAATGTAAAATTTGCTTTAAGAATCAAGGGGATTTACACAATTCCCTTGATTTATTTGCCCTCATAGTATATAGTTTCAAAGTCTGAAAACGATCCGTTATATTTTGATAGGAGGCTTTTTAGTGGCAAAAGCTAAACAACAGAACTATCTGCACGGCGCGGCGATCATGACCGCCGGTGTTATAATAATGAAGATCCTCGGAGCACTGTACAAAATACCGCTGGGCAATATGCTCGGTGATGACGGCTACGGTCTGTTTTTGCAGGCCTATTATGTGTACAGTCTGTTCCTGACGCTTGCAACAGCAGGGTTCCCGGTCGCGCTCTCGCGCATGATAAGTGCGGCGCAGACCCGCGGACTGCAAATGCAGGCTCGCCGTACATACCGTGTTGCGTGGTGGACGTTTTTTGTCCTCGGTGCGGTTTGCTCGACAGTTATGTTCATCTTCCCCGAATGGCTCGCAAACTCGCTCATACACAGCCCCGACGCGGCGCTGAGCATTCAGGCACTTGCTCCCGCGGTGCTTCTGTGCTGTGTTACCTCGACCTACAGGGGCCTCACTCAGGGCTACGGCAACATGACCCCGACCACCGTAAGCCAGATACTCGAAGTTCTTGCAAAGGTCGCTGCCGGTCTTGCGCTTGCCGCATATTTCATAAAGGCCGGCTATGATAAGCCCATTGCTGTTTCCGGCGCGATATTCGGCGTGACCGTCGGCTCTCTTGTCGCACTTTTGTACATGCTTGTATACAAAATGCGCAACTACCGGTTTGACTCGATCGCAGAGCCGGACGTTCCCGAAAGTGCAGGCACGATATTTAAAAATCTCCTGAGCATCGGCATCCCCATTGCACTCGGCTCCGTTGCACTTGCGCTTATAAACCTCATCGACGCAGGCCTTTGCATGACAAGGCTCCAGAATGCCGTCGGGTACACATATTCGCACGCAAAGACCCTTTACGGTGTCTACGGCAAGGCTCAGACGCTGTTTAATCTCCCGGCTGCATTCATAACTCCGCTGACTATATCCATCGTCCCCGCGATCTCGGCAAAGCTCGTAATGAACGCAAGGGGAGAAGCAGGCAAAATATCCGAGGATTCGCTGCGCATATCCATGGCCATTGCGTTGCCTATGGGCGTCGGACTTGCCGTTTTGAGTGAGCCAATAATGAACGTCATCTATCCCAATGCTCACTCCTCCGGTCCGCTGCTCCTGTGCCTGCTGGGCATTGCATCGGTGTTCGTCTGCTTCTCGCTCATGAGTACAGCTGTCCTTCAGGCGACCGGTAAGGAAAAGCTCACGCTTTACTCCATCATTGCCGGCGGTCTTGTGAAGATCACGATAAACTGGTTCGTTGTTGCTATCCCTGCAATAAACATCTACGGCGCAGCTATCGGCACGATCTGCTGCTATGTAACGATGTGCGTTTTGAACCTTATCTTCATTAACCGCAGCTTTGAAAGAGGTCTTTCGATGAAGAATATCTTTCTTCGTCCGGCCGTTCCCAGCATTATCATGGGAGTTATCGCGCTGGCCGTTTATTACGGCGGCATGATGCTTCTCTCATCGGACAGCAGGCTCATGATGGCGCTAGTCATGTGCGTTTCCATCGGTATTGCGGTCATCGTCTATGCCGTTGCGGTCATTAAGCTGCGTGTAATAACCACAGAAGACATGAAACTCATCCCCAAGGGAGAAAAGATCGCAAAGCTGCTGCACATGCACTGAGCGGCAAACAAGTGAAAATTTTGGCTTTTAACGAAAAAATACTTGATATTTGCAGCATTTTGTGATAAGTTTTAACTCGCGCCTCGGAGCGCGTAGAAAATGTAAATAACCCGGCACGGCGCAATCGGCGCACCGGGCTATATAGAAAAGGCATTATAGCCGCATAAATTAGGAGGATTACACATGAATAAGGCAGAACTTATAGCAGCCGTCGCAGAGAAGACCGGTCTTTCCAAGAAAGACTCCGAGAAGGCTGTCAACGCCGCTTTTGATACCATCGTTGAGACTCTGGTATCCGGCGAGAAGGTTCAGATGGTAGGCTTCGGCGTTTTTGATGTTAAGGAGCGCGGCGTTCGCATCGGCCGCAACCCCAAGACCCGCGAAGAGATCGAGATCCCCGCAAGCAAGGTTCCTTTCTTCAAGGCAGGCAAGGCACTCAAGGACGCAGTTGCAGAGTAATTAGCAAAGCTATATAAATTGATTCCCACGATGCGAAAGCGTCGTGGGAATTTTGCTGAGTTAGGAGAGAATGTATGCGACTTGATAAATATCTAAAGGTGTCAAGGCTTATAAAGCGCCGCAGCGTTGCAAACGATGCCTGCGATGCAGAGCGCGTCAGCGTGAACGGCCGCCAGGTGAAGGCGAGCTACCAGGTCAAGGTAGGCGACGTCATAGAGGTAGCCTTTGGCCAGCGTAAGCTGAAGGTCGAGGTGCTGTCGGTAAATGAAACGGCTAAAAAAGAAGAAGCCCCTGCGATGTATAAAGAACTTGAAGGCTGAATATGGCACAAAAAAATCCCGTCCATCGGACGGGATTTTTTATGTTCAGATCAAATTACTTGGTCCAGTCGGGAGCGTCGGTGCGGATGTTGGTCCACTGCTCGGTGATGGCGAACTCGCCGCTCAGAGCGTTCTTGACGTTGACGGTCCAGGTGTAGTTGTGAGCGTTGGTAGCCTCAAGGATATCTGCATAGAACCAATCGGAGTTGGAGATGTCGGGCCAATTGGTGATAGGATCCTTGCAGTTGTTCATGCTGCTGTTGGTGGAGTTGCGGCCGACGAGACGGTTGAGGATAGCTGCGGTCTGTGCACGGGTCAGCAGATCATCGGGATTTGCGTTGCCGTTTGCGTCGCCCTTGAGGATGCCGAGCTTAGCGAGAATGTTGAGGTACTGTGCAGCCCAGTGACCATTGATGTCCTCGAACATGTTGTTTCCGACATAGGAGACGGAGAACATGCGGGCGATCATGGTGGAGAACTCGGCGCGGGTCACATTTGCATAGGGACGGAAGTAGCCGTCAGAGTAACCGGAGATAACGCCGGCCTTAACAAGAGTGCAGACCTCTTCATTGAACCACTTGCTTGCGTTTACGTCTTTAAGGGTGCTGGTAGTGCTCTGGTACTTTGCGCGGGTCTCGGGAGTCATGAGACGGTAGATGAGAGCAGCGACCTCGGCACGGGTGATATTTGCATTGGGACGAACGTTGCCGTCTTTATAACCGACCATGTATGCAAAGTGATCGGTGTAGTTAAGACCGATGTCCATGATGGGGTAGAGGATGAGCTTATCGGCATCGAGCTTAATGCTGAACGACCATCTGATGCCGGGCAGGGTGCTGTACTTCAGGCCGGAGAGAGGACCGTCGCAGGTAGCTGCAACGGAGTACACGCCGACAAGGCTCTTGGGGATGAATGCAAGGCCGAGCATATTTGCTGTGTAGGTGCTTGCTTCGCCGGTGATATTATTTGTAAGAGTAATGACTGCTCCGCTCGCGGGCATCTTGCTCATCAGGGAGCAGTAAACTATGTAGGTGGGGATCTGGATTCCGTTTACGGTGTCGACAACATCACCGATAGTGTCGCTGACAGAGGTTGCATCAACATCATCGGCGAGAGCCGCGGTGGGCAGAAGTGCAGCAATCATCATCACTGCAAGAAGCAGGCTGATAAATTTTGTTGACTTTTTCATCTTTGTTTCTCCTTCTATGAAATACGTTTTAAATAAAGCTACGGGTATAGCTTGTTTCACAAACCTAATTTACACCGTTGGTTACAATTTGTCAACAAATTGTGAGAAGTATAGACAAAATTTTTTTAGTTTTTAAAGAAGAACGTGTTAGCTACTGGAGCTGTCGTATAATCTCGCGCCTCAGCCGGTGGATTATCCGCTTTTCCAGACGGCTGATATAGCTTTGCGATATCCCCATCATGTCAGCTACCTCCTTTTGTGTGTATTCGCTTCCGCCGCCGAGCCCGAAGCGCAGGGTTATGATGCTTTTCTCCCTATCGCCGAGGGAGTTTACGGCGTTTAAGAGCATCTGACGATCGGCGTCATCCTCAAGCGGGCGGCACACCTCGTCGTCATCCGTTCCGAGAACATCGGATAATAGAAGCTCGTTCCCGTCCCAGTCGGTGTTCAGCGGCTCGTCAAAGCTCACCTCGCTGCGCTGATTGCTGATCTTACGCAGATGCATTAGGATCTCGTTTTCAATGCACCGTGAAGCGTAGGTGGCAAGCTTTATGTTCTTGTCGCTTCGAAATGTGTTTATTGCCTTTATGAGACCTATCGTTCCGATGGATATAAGGTCCTCAAGATTAACGCCGGTGTTTTCAAAACGTCTGGATATATAGACGACAAGGCGCAGATTATGTTCCGTCAAAAGTTTTTTCGCGCTCTCATCGCCGTTTTCCATTGCGATTATGGCCTTTTCTTCCTCGGATTTTTCCAACGGAGGCGGTAAAACGTCGCTGCCGCCTATGTAGAACAGACCCTTTTCGGGCATTAGGTGGCGCTCAAGCCAGCTTTTTATAATGTTTAAAAGATCCATGGGATGCTCCTTTCAGATCAATGAATCAAAGCCCTCGCCGCCGACGGGGGTGGGGGATATGGCAACTATGATATCGTCGCGGATTTTGCCATCGATAACTATGATGTCCGGCCTGAATGCGGCGAGCATGCCGGAGTCCGTCCCGACGGCGCTGTACGGTATAAGCCGCAGTCTGCCGGAAAGCGTGGGCTCGGCCAGAATTTTGGTGCAGTCGGAGCTTGAAAGCTCGGCCTCAAGGCCGGGAAACAGAGCGCTGAGCTTATTCGCGGGAGCGATGAGCACCGTATCTCCGCTTACGGGATCAAAAAGCGCGTTCCCGCTGTCGTGCAGGCAGCGAAGTGACGTGTTCTTCCCCATGAGTGTGACTTCGGCATCTGAAACGCTTATGTCCGCGCTTTTGACGCTTCGGCGAAAAACGGCGCTCAGCACGGCGTATATGAGCGCAAACGATATGACCAGCACGGGAAAAGATACGGATATGTAAGCTCCGTTTCCGGGACTTTCGCCGTTTTGCAGAGATATTGCCCACACAGCGCCGCCGAACAGTGCCGAAACAGCAAAAAACACAAGGCAGCAGCGTGCAAGCCTCTCCTCACCGCCGTATGCTATAAGTGCCATCAGCGCGCCGCAGATTAGCTTCACCGGCGCAAGCAGAAGAAAACTAAGCTCCGGAAAAACGCTCAGCGCAGCGTACGAAGCACCGAATACGGCGGACAGCGCGTACCTGAGCCGACGGAGCTTTATTCCGCACAGCCGCGCAGAGCACAAGATAAGGAGGTAATCAAGCGCAAGGTTCAGAAAAAACAGCCGGTCTATGTAAATGATGTCCATACCGGAATTATAATCTTCTTCCGGCGCATAATTTGTCATTTGTTAATTGTCAAATGAGCGGAAGTATGGTAAAATGCATTAGTTTGATCGTGGAGTCTTGCTTACGGCGATATTCACGGTACTACTATTAGATATAAGGATAAGCTATGTGGTTCTGGTTCGCGCTTATTGCGCTTTTGTGTTGGAGTGGTTCCGATCTGTTTTCCAAGATCGGCTGTCAGGATGCCGACGATAAATACAGTCATCTGAAGATGGTCATGGCGGTCGGTCTGATCATGGGTATTCACGCGACCTATGAGATATTTGTCGGCGGAGTTACGATAAACGGCGAGGTCATTTTAAAATACCTGCCCGTTTCAATGCTGTATATCATATCGATGACTATCGGCTATGTCGGACTGCGGTATATCGAGCTTTCGATATCCTCTCCCATATGCAATTCATCCGGCGCGCTTGTCGCCGTTCTTATATTCGCAACGCAGGGCATAAACGGACTTCCGCCCATGGCGCTTGCTGCGGTCGGGCTTGTCTGCCTTGGCATTATCTCCCTCGGCTTTACCGAAGCCAATGAGGATGAGGAGCTGCGCCGCGCCCGTCAGGATGCGAGCAATCATCACTACACGAAAAGCTGGATCGCGATAGCGCTTCCGATAATCTATTGCCTTATTGACGCTTTGGGCAGCTTTGCCGACACCAGAGTGCTTGAAACGCTTAATGAGGATTCTGCAAATGTTGCCTATGAGCTGACCTTCCTCATCGTCGGTATCGTCTGTGCAGTATATGTCCTAGGCGTTAAAAAGCAGAGGCTCATTCCCAAGCGCGAGGTCCCCAAATACACCGGCGCGATCTTCGAGACTGCTGGTCAGTTTGCCTATATCTACGCCCTTGCCGATACGGCGCACGCGGCGCTTGCAGCCCCCATGATATCGGCCTACTGCGTGGCCTCTGTAGTGTGGAGCCGCATTTTCCTCAAGGAAAAGCTTTCGATCAAGCACTATGCCTCGATACTGCTCGTGGTTGCTGGTATAGTCATACTGGGTATACTTGATATTTAATAAAGGAGATTGTGTATGTCTGACCCTGTTTATAAGAGAATACTTATCAAAATAAGCGGAGAGGCTCTTGCCGGAGATAAAAAGACCGGCTTTGACTTCGAGTTCATTTCAAAAGTCTGTGATACCATCAATAAGTGCACGGCGATGGGTGCCGAAGTCGGCATAGTCGTCGGCGGCGGCAACTTCTGGCGCGGTGTTAAAGACGGTGCGGGTCACGTCGAGCGCGTCTCCGCTGACCGTATGGGTATGCTCGCAACGGCAATGAACTGCCTTGCTTTTGCTGATGTTTTGCGTCAGCGCGGCGGCGAGGCAAAGGTACTCACGGCTGTCGACATCCAGGGCGTCGGCGAAAGGTACAGCACCGATAAGGCCGTCGAATATCTCAGATCCGGCAAGGTCGTAATGTTCGGCTGCGGAACGGGAAGTCCGTTTTTCTCGACCGATACGGCGGCGGTGCTCCGCGCGGCAGAGATCGGTGCGGATGCCATTCTGCTTGCAAAGAATATAGACGGCGTATACTCGGCAGACCCCAAGGTCGATCCGAGTGCCGTTAAGTATGACAGCATAAGCTACGACGATGTTCTTGCGCAGCATCTCGCGGTTATGGACAGCACGGCAACGAGTCTTGCAATGGATAACGATATTCCCGTCATCGTCTTTGCGCTTGCCCAGCCGGATAACATCGTCCGCGTGCTTCAGGGCGAAAAGCTCGGAACAACAGTCAGCAAGTAAAATTAATATAACGCATATAAATGTTCAGGAGGTAATAACATGTCCAAATATCCCGAAATCGAAAGCAAAATGCAAAAGACCGCAGAAGTGCTGAAAACTCAGCTCGCATCCGTGCGCGCCGGCAGAGCAAACGCGGCGGTCCTCGACCAGATCACTGTCGATTACTATGGCGTGCCCACCCCCATACAGCAGGTCGCATCCATTTCCGTTCCCGATCCTCGCTCTCTGATGATCCAGCCTTGGGACGGATCCGTCCTCAAGGGTATCGAAAAGGCTATACTCGCCTCCGACCTGGGCATCAATCCCCAGAATGACGGCAGAGTTATAAGACTCGTATTTCCGCAGCTTACGGAGGAGCGACGTAAGGAGCTTGCAAAGCAGGTAAAGAAATACGGTGAAGAATCCAAGGTCGCGGTCAGAAATATCCGCCGCGACGCTATAGATAAGTTTAAAAAACAGCAGAAAGCGTCCGAGATCACCGAGGACGATTATAAGGATATTGAAAAAGACATCCAGAAGCTGACCGACGATTACATCAAGGAAGTTGAGTCGATCGCCGAGGCAAAGGAAAAGGAACTTTTCGAGATCTGATCATGAGCGAGAATAAGACCATCAATGCGGCGGGGGAACAGGCAAGAAGCCTCCCTCGCCATATTGCCATAATACTCGACGGCAACGGCCGCTGGGCAAAAAAGCGGCTCATGCCGCGCAACGCAGGTCATCTTGCGGGCTCGGAAACGTTCAGAAACATTGCGACATACTGTAAGGAGATCGGAGTCGAGTATCTTACGGTGTACGCTTTTTCAACGGAAAACTGGAAACGCCCGGAGGAGGAAGTCGGCGGCATAATGAAGCTGCTGGACAAGTACCTGCACGAGGCGATACGCGATATGCGCAAGAAGAACATCCGCATGAAGGTGTTCGGCGATGTTTCGCGCCTTTCGCCGCAGCTTCAGGAGCTCATAACAGAGACCGACGAGATATCGCAGACTATCGAAGGCTTTCAGGCCAATATCTGCATAAACTACGGCGGCAGGGCGGAGATAGTGCGCGCAGCTCAGGCCTATGCCGAGGATTACGCGGCGGGCAGGGTAAAGGGTGAACTCACTGAGGACATGTTTTCAAACTACATGTACTCTGCCGGCATACCTGATCCAGATCTTCTCATCCGCCCCGGCGGAGAGTACCGGCTGTCAAACTTTCTTTTGTGGCAGTGCGCGTATTCCGAATTTTATTATACCGACACGCTCTGGCCGGATTTTACTCCGCAGGAGCTTGATAAGGCGATAGAGGCGTTTAACCGCCGTGACCGCCGCTTCGGAGGTGTAAAACCATGATAAAAGCTGTATCCATCCTCGGCTCGACGGGGTCAATAGGCCGTCAGAGCATTGCCGCCGCAAAGTATCTGGGTGTTCCTGTCGTTGCGCTGACGGCGAATAAAAAGACAGACCTTGTGGAGCGGCAGGCGAGGGAACTTAAGCCCAAATTTGTCGCAATATTTGATGAAAATGCCGCAAAGGACCTGAAAACCCGCCTTGCCGATACCGGTATTTGCGTCGGCAGCGGTATGCAGGGGCTTATAGAAGCGGCAACGCTTTCAGAGGCTGACTGCGTTGTCACCGCGGTTTCCGGCTCTGTCGGACTGCGCCCGACGCTTGCCGCCATAAGCGAAAAAAAGCGCATAGCGCTTGCAAATAAGGAAACGCTCGTTTGCGCCGGCGAGATCGTCATGCCGGCAGCAAAAGCCGCCGGAGCGGAGATCGTTCCCGTAGATTCGGAACATTCGGCGATCTTTCAGTGCCTGATGGGCAGACAGCCCGGGGAGCTTAAAAAAATTTTGCTCACGGGCAGCGGCGGCCCCTTCAGAGGCAAAAATCGCGCGGAGCTTGAGAATGTAACGCCCGAGCAGGCTGTAAAGCACCCGAACTGGAGCATGGGCGCGAAGATATCCGTGGATTCTGCGACGATGATGAATAAGGGCCTTGAGTTTATCGAGGCCATGCACCTTTTCGGCGTAACTCCCGACGATATCCAGGTCGTCGTGCATCCGCAGAGCATTGTCCACTCTATGGTCGAGCTCGTTGACGGAACGGTCATAGCACAGCTCGGAGTTCCCGATATGGGGCTTCCTATCCAGCTTGCCATGACATATCCCGAGCGTAAGGCATCGCCGTTTGCGCATCTTGATTTCTATGCAATGAAGGATATGACCTTTGAAGCGCCCGACTATGAGAAGACTCCGTGCCTGAAGCTCGCTATGGACTGTGCACGCATAGGCGGAACGGCTCCGTGCATCATGAGCGCGGCAAACGAGGTTGCCGTTGCAATGTTTTTAAACCACCGCCTCGGTTATAATCAGATATATGACTGTGCTTTGCAGGCGGTAGAGAGCATAGAAATAGTTAATAAGCCCGACCTTGAGGCTGTACTGGCCGCCGATGAGCAGGCCAGAGTATTTGTCAGGGAGCATTTTTCCTAATGTATATCGTAATCGCAATAATAATGTTCGGCGTGCTTATCGCCATCCACGAATTCGGACATTTCGCAACGGCAAAGGCCTGCGGCGTGCGCGTGGATGAATTCTCGATAGGTATGGGACCGGCAATATTCAAAAAGCAAAAAGGAGAGACGCAGTATTCGCTGCGCATACTGCCGATCGGCGGCTTTTGCGCCATGGGCGAGGATGAAGAGTCGGATGACCCTCGTGCATTTCCTAATCAGAACTTCTGGAAACGTTTTCTCATCCTGTGTGCGGGTTCGTTTATGAACTTTCTGCTCGGTGTTGTGCTCATCGTCATCATGTACGGCGGCGCTGAGGCGTTCAGAGCCCCCATAATCACGGATTTTCTCGACGGCTGTCAGTACAACACGCCCGAGACTTTTCAGGCCGGTGACGAGTTTTACAGCATTGACGGCCACAGGATCTATCTCATAAGCGATGTTTCCATGTTCCTTGAGCGCGGAGACGGAGTTTACGATATCGTTATGCTGCGCGGCGGACAAAAAGTCGAGTTTAACGATATGAAGCTCGTCCCGACCATCGAAAGCGAGCAGGGGCTTAAATACGGCTTCGTTTGGGGTATTGAAAAAGCGACGTTCGGTGTAAAGCTCGAATATGTCTGGAACACGGCCAAGGAGTTTTCGCGCCTTGTCTGGCTCGGCCTCGGCGATCTTATCCACGGTGCCGTCGGCGTTGACGATATGGCAGGCCCTGTCGGTATAGTCGACATGATGAACGAGGCGGGCAGCTCTGCCGCGAGCACGGCCGACGCAATGTACAGCATGCTGTATTTCTCGGCATTTATCGCCATTAACCTTGCGATCATGAATATGCTGCCTATACCGGCGCTTGACGGCGGCAGAGTGTTTTTAATGATAGTAACGGTCATTATAGAAGCAATAACGAAGAAAAAGCTCGATCCCAAGTACGAGGGCTATATCCATGCCGGCGGTATGGTGCTCCTACTGCTCCTGATGGGATTTATAATGTATAACGACATAGCGAGACTCATAACGGGGTGAGCAAAATGTTCGAGAGAAAGACAACTAAAAAAATCACTGTCGGCGGGGTGGAGATAGGCGCTCTTGCGCCTGTATCTATCCAGTCAATGTGCAATACAAAGACGCACGATGTAACGGCAACGGTCGAGCAGATAAAATGCCTGCGCGCCGCCGGATGCGAGATCGTGCGCCTTGCCATACCCGATATGGCGGCAGCCGAGGCCATACCGGAGATAAAAAAGCAGACGGACATGCCGCTTGTTGCGGATATCCACTTTGACTACCGCCTTGCACTGGCGGTGGCAGAGCGCGGGATAGATAAGATCCGCATAAACCCGGGCAATATCGGCAGCGAGGATAATGTCCGCAAGGTAGCTGAAGCCTGCCGTGAGCGAGGGATCCCGATCCGCATCGGCGTAAACGGCGGAAGCCTTGAAAAAACACTGCTTGAAAAGTACGGACATCCATGCCCGGAAGCAATGCTCGAGAGCGCAAAGCGCCACATCGGGCTTCTGAATAAATATGACTTTGACGATATCTGCATATCCATGAAATCGTCATCCGTTCCTCTGACGATAGCGGCGTACCGCCTTGCGTCGAGTGAACTTCCGTATCCTTTGCACGTCGGTGTTACCGAGACCGGTACTGCGTGGAACGGTACGATACAGTCTGCCGTAGGTATAGGTACGCTCCTGAGTGAAGGTATAGGCGATACTGTGCGCGTATCGCTCACGGCAGACCCCGTTGAGGAGGTAAAGGTTGCGACAGCCATACTCAAGGCAGCCGGACTGCGGCAGGGTATACGCATGGTATCCTGTCCGACATGCGGCAGGACTAATATTGACCTCATATCACTTGCAAACGAGGTCGAAAAACGTATTTCCGGGATCGATAAGAACATTACCGTGGCCGTCATGGGCTGCGTCGTAAACGGCCCGGGCGAGGCGAGAGAAGCTGATTACGGCATAGCCGGAGGCAAGGATTGCGGCCTGCTGTTCAAGCACGGCGAGGTCTTGGGCACATACCCGTATGACCGCCTGTGCGATGCACTTATAGACCTTATAGAAAAGGACAGTTAAATTGAGCGAACATACTTCATTTCTTGAGATATTCCCGGGTGCCGCGAGTCATGTATCGAGCTGCGGCGGCCTTGAAAAAGCATATGTGACCGATGTCGAGATAAGCCTCGAGGCCGGAACGATGAGCATTCGCGCGCATTTTGCGAAAACTCCCGCTCCTGCCGAGCTCGACGCTATCTGCACCTCGCTCCGCGCCGACTACGGTCTCAAAGCTAATATAATTGCCGACAGTCCCGAGATAAAAAAAGCGGCAAGCGTATCTGCGGCGGCAGCACCGTCAGCGCCATCCGGCGGCAGCGGCAAGGTGCTCATGGGGCACAGCGTAAAGAAATCGCCGACACCGATGGGAGAGCTCAATCAGGACTCGGGCCGCGTAGCAGTTGAAGGCGATGTGTTCGAGGTCACCAGCCGCAAGCTCAAAAAGCGCGATGGCGCAATGCTCAGCTTTGACATAACAGACCTCACCGGCTCGATAAGAGTAATAAAATTTCTCCGAGCCGAGGACGATCAGTCGATCATAAATAAGATCAATATCGGCGACCACCTCATAATAAACGGCTTTGTGACCTACAGCCGCTATGATGAGGATATAGTCCTTGAACCGAAAGACATCGTTGTCGGCAAGAAATACATACGTCCCGATAACGCCGAGGAAAAGCGCGTCGAGCTGCATATGCATACGCGCTTCTCGGCGCTGGACGCGCTTACTGACCCCGCCGCCATCGTAAAACGCGCGGCGTACTGGGGGCATCCGGCTATCGCCGTAACGGACCACGGCGTCCTGCAGGCATTTCCCGACATGTGGAAGGCCGGTAAAAAGCACGGCGTTAAGATAATCTACGGCTGCGAGTGCTATTTCGTGAACGATATGGACGGAAGTCTTGCCGTCCACGGCAGCAGCGACAGGGATATGAATGACGAGATGGTCGCTTTCGATATCGAAACGACAGGCCTTAACGCGGGCTCTGACCGTATGACAGAGATCGGAGCAGTTATATATGCCGGAGGCGAGATAAAAGAGACGTTCAACACATTTGTTGATCCCGGCATGCATATACCTACCGAAATAACGCAGCTCACCGGTATAACCGACCGCGATGTTAAGGGTGCGCCGAGTGAAGCCGAGGCCATGAAAAGCTTCCTTGAATTTGTCGGCGACAGACCCATCGTTGCGCATAACGCGGATTTTGACACGGGCTTCATGTCCGCAGCGGCAGCCCGCAGCGGCATTGAGTTTGAGCCTGTGTATCTTGATACGCTTGCGCTGTCTCACGCGCTTTTGCCCGACTTAAAGCGCCATAAGCTCGATATAGTATCAAACCGCCTGAGCCTGCCGGAATTTAATCACCACCGCGCCTCGGACGATGCGCTCGTAGTCGCGCGAATAATGGGAAGATTCCTTCCGATGCTCGCTCAGCAGGGGGCAAAGACCGTAAACGACATTCAGGAGGTCTACGCCCGCATAAAGCCCGCAGATCACACGAAATCGCGGCACATGATACTGCTCGTTAAAAATAAGGTCGGCCTTAAAAACCTGTACGAGCTCGTGTCGCAGTCATATCTTAAATATTTCTACAAGACCCCGACCATGCCCAAGAGCCTGCTTATAAAGCACCGCGAGGGCCTTCTAATTGGTTCTGCCTGCGGAATGGGCGAATTATATGGCGCTGTCATGCACGGCGCGAGTGATTCCGAGCTTCGGCGTATAGCGTCATTCTACGATTATCTTGAAATTCAGCCTCTGGGCAATAACGGCTTCCTTGTAGATAACGGCGTCGTCAGCGATATCACCGTTTTGCAGGACTATAACCGCCGTATCCTCGAGATAGGCCGTCAGCTTAATAAGCCCGTTATCGCGGCAAGCGACGTGCATTTTCTCGATGCCGAGGACGAGCAGTACCGCAAGATACTCCAGGCGGCTAAGAAATTTTCCGATGCCGACCGCGGCTGCCCGATATTTTTCCGCACGACCGACGAGATGCTCAGGGAATTTGACTATCTCGGAGATGAGGTAGCGCGAGAAGTCGTAATTAAAAATCCGCGCGCCATTGCTGATATGGTCGATGATATCGAGCTTCTGCCGAAGGACCTGTATCCGCCGAAAATCGAAAACTCCGCGCGTGACCTGCGAGATCTTGTCTACGGCAAGATGACGGAGATCTACGGCGAAAACCCGCCGGAGATCGTAAAATCCCGCGTCGATACCGAGCTTACGACGATCCTTGACCATAACTACGACGTTATTTACATGTCGGCCCAAAAGCTCGTTCAGAACTCGCTCGAGCACGGCTACCTTGTCGGTTCGCGAGGTTCCGTAGGCTCATCCATTGTTGCGTATATGTCCGGTATCACCGAGGTCAACTCGCTGCCGCCGCACTATGTCTGCCCGAAGTGCAAGCACTCGGAGTTCATAACCGACGGCTCGTACGGCTGCGGAGCGGACATGCCGCCGAAAAACTGCCCCGAGTGCGGAACGCTCATGCGTCAGGACGGTTTCGATATCCCATTTGAGACCTTCCTCGGGTTCCCTGGCAATGAGAAAACGCCCGATATCGATCTCAATTTCTCCGGCGAGTATCAGGCGCAGGCGCATAAGTACACAGAAGAGCTCTTCGGCTCGGATCATGTTTTCCGCGCGGGAACGATAGGCACGCTTGCCGAAAAAACAGCTTACGGCTACGTTAAAAAGTACCTTGAAGAGCGTGGCATCAAGGTCACGAAGGTCGAGGAAAATCGACTTGCGAAGGGCCTTGTCGGCGTTAAGCGTACAACGGGTCAGCACCCCGGCGGCCTTGTCGTCATACCGCAGGACATGGATGTTACCGATTTCTGCCCCGTGCAGCATCCGGCGGACGATCCCAAGAGCGGAATAGTCACGACGCATTTTGAATATCACTGCATGGAGTCAAACCTTCTGAAGCTTGACGAACTCGGCCATGATGATCCGACAATGATCCGCATGCTCGAGGATGTGACCGGCGTCAATGCGCGCGAGATACTCCTGTCGGATCCCGATACGATGAAAATATTCACAACGCCTACCGTTCTGGGACTTCCCGATGACGACGATATCATCGGTAAGACCGGAAGTATAGGCATACCGGAGTTCGGTACGGGATTTACGCGTCAGATGCTTGTTGATACGCAGCCTACGCAGTTTGATACGCTTGTACGCCTGTCCGGATTCTCGCATGGCACAGACGTTTGGGCGGGCAATATCCGCGACCTCATCGTTAACGGCATTGCTACCGTTAACGAGACCGTCGGCTGCCGAGACGATATCATGCTATACCTGATCCAAAAGGGAATGGAGCCATCGCTTGCGTTCAAGACGATGGAGGCAGTGCGAAAGGGCAAGGTCAAAAAAAGCGGCGAGTTCCCCGGAGATGCCGAGGCGCAGATGCGTACTCTCGATGTACCAGACTGGTATATAGAGTCCTGCCGCAAGATAGCCTACCTCTTCCCGAAGGCTCACGCCGTTGCGTACGTCATGATGGCCTTTCGCATAGCATGGTTCAAAGTGCACGAACCGCTGGCGTTTTACAGTGCGTATTTTTATCGACGCAGCCAGAAAAACAGCTTCGACGCTGAAATGATGACTACAGGGGTTGACGAAGTACGCCGCAAGATATATGATCTGCGTCAGAAAGAGGATGCTACCGCCAACGAGGACAGCATACTCACAACGCTTGAATCGGTCTATGAGTTTTATATGCGCGGCTTTGACTTTGCACCCATTGATCTCTATGAATCAAGTGCGACAAAGTTCAAAATTACCGACGACGGAAAGCTGCGCCCGCCGTTTGTAGCGATAGCCGGTCTCGGAGAGACTGCGGCGATAGACCTTGAAAACTGCACCAAAAACGGCCAGATATATATATCCGTCGAGGAAGTCAGCGCCGCCTGCCCCAAGGTCAGTACAACTCACCTTGAAGTCCTGCGCCGTATGGGAGCATTTGGCGAGATGCCCGAGAGCTCACAGATAAATCTGTTCGAGGGCTTTTAAAAATAAGGAACATTTTTTGCATAGTTAACGTCAAAGTGTCAGCGTAAAGAGAAAGAAGGAAGCTCCCATAAAAATATTCAGTTCAAAATCAACAAGGCATACGAGCGAGTCAACCGGCAGAGCAAAGTCCGCCCCAAGAAAAGTTGCGGCCGAAGAGCATGTGTATGTTCAGCCGGAGCCCGTGCGCGAGCGCGTCAGCGCCACGGCCGTTGAAGATAAGGTGCGCAAAGCGAAAAAGAAAAAGAAGGCCGCAAAGCGAAAAAAAGGCTTTATCATCTTTTTCGGCATAGTTGCGGTCCTTGCCGGACTTTACACATTCGTTGTGTATACAAATATTCCGGCGATCAAAAATCTGCGCGAAGCGTATATCGAAACGGCGATGCAGACCATGAGCCACCAGTGGCTTGCTGAGCTGTTCTTCCCGGATGATATGATCCAGGAAGTCATGGACAGGGTAAACAACGCGAATGAAGAGCAAAAAGGCGTAGAGAGCGAATGGACGCATACTATAGAGAAAAAGGATGACAACAGCTTCTATGAGCTCTTTGACGAGATCGACAAGGCCTCGTTTGAAGCATATCTCAAGGATCATCCCGAGTATGACAAGTCCTCACTCATGTCCATCGATATAAACGAGGCCGGTCTGGATGACAGCGGTACTACGATAAAAACAAAGCAGGGCGATCAGGTGCTTGCGGTAAATGCCAAAAAGGGCGTTTTGCTCGTGCGCGTAAAGGGCTCGGGTTATCAGGGCGTTCTGGCTATTTTAAAGGACGCTTCCAAGATGCGCTGCTGTGCTGCCGAGCATATCGGCTCTTACGGCGAATACCTTTCTGACTTTGTCCCTCGCTGCAACGGCATAATCGGCATAAACGCCAGCGGATTCTACGATCCCGAGGGTGTCGGCAGCGGTGGCACGGTCGACGGCCTTGCAATATGCGAGGGCAAGGAGTATGGCTACCACGTCACCTACGGCAGAAAACGTGTTGAGTTCAGGACTGATAATAAAATGTACATTGTCGATGCGGATACGAGCATAAGCTCCGATGTCAGAGACGCTGTCGAGTTCCAGCCTGCTCTTATAGTAGACGGAAGAGCGCTCATTGATGAGCAGTCGGGTTTCCGCTCGATCCAGCCGCGCACAGTCATTGCTCAGTCCAAGGACGGCGATGCTATGATGCTTGTTATCGAAGGCCGCCTTGTCGGCCGTTCGCTCGGTATCGGCTTGCCTGACTGTACGGAGATACTTCTCGGCTACGATGCATATCAGGCAATGAACATGGACGGCGGTACAAGCGCCGTCATGTGGTACGACGGCGAGTATGTGACAAAATGCTCGAACACCGCAATAACCTGCCGTTACCTGCCGAACGCATGGATATACGGATGACCAAAAAACCGCGTAAAACGCGGTTTTTTGATGTTTTGATGTATATATTTAAATGTATGTTTGACAAATTATAATATTATGATATAAATTATTTCTTATGGAAAAGATAAGCTCAAGGAAAAATAGGATAATATGCCATATGCGTTCGGTCGCATCCGGATCCGAATACCGCAGCGAATGCGGCCAGTTTGTATGTGACGGAGAGAAAACGCTCAGGGAAGCGATAGAGTATGGGGCGGAGATAAAGCAGGTGCTCTGGCGCGAGGGCGCGGATAAAATCGAACTTCCGCCGGAGATCGAGCAGTACTGTGCGCCGGCAGACCTTGTGGAATATGCATCGCCACTCAAATCCGGTCCGGGACCGGTATTCACGGTCGCAATGCCGCAGCAGAGCGCCGATGAACGCATAATGCGCGCGATCATAATTGAAAACCTTCAGGATCCCGGCAATGTCGGAACCATAATAAGAAGCGCAAACGCGTTTGATATCGATGCCGTCATCATGGTAGGCGCATGCGCAGATCTCTATAATCCCAAGACCGTGCGAGCGAGCATGGGTGCGATATTTCGTCAAAGGGTGCTTAAAATGAGCATTGAAGAACTCGATGATTTTACGAGAACTCAGTGCCTGCCGCTGTTCGGAGCAGCACTCAGCGATAAGGCGGCCGATATTCGCAATGCCGAGCTTCACAGAAGCGCCGTGGCCATAGGCAGCGAGGGCAGGGGACTTTCCCGTGAGCTTTTGGATATCTGCGGCGGAGAACTCATAATACCGATGAATCCGCATTCGGAGTCGCTCAACGCAGCTGTTGCGGCGTCGGTCATCATGTGGGAAATGTCGAGGTAGCGTATGAATGACGTAATTTACTGGCTTTGGCTGTCGACCTCGCCGCGAATAGGTCCAAGGGCGATAACCTCGCTGCTTAAATACTACGGAAGCCCCGAGCAGATGTACTTTGCGCCAGTCGGAGAGATAACGCGCCTGCTGCCGCACAATATTGAGGGGGCGGAGGAGCTTGAAAAGCGCGATCTTGACGCGGCAAAGCGCATATTTGAAAAGTGCGACAATGCGGGTATCGACGTTATCACTATGGATGAGGACGCTTACCCCGAACGATTGAGAAACATACATCTTCCGCCTGCCGTCATATACGTCAAGGGCAAGCTGCCGGGTATTGACGCGGAGCCTGCAATCGCTGTTATCGGTACGCGCAAGGCAACGCCTTACGGTATCAAAATGGGAATGCGCATGGGCTATGAGATAGCAAAATGCGGCGGCACGGTGATATCGGGTCTGACGATGGGCGTTGATTCCGCTGCGGCCGAGGGCGCTCTCATGGCAGACGGCAGGGTCATAGGTGTTCTCGGCCTGCCGCACGAGCTGGATAAGAGCCGCTTTTCACGGGATGTTGTCATGCACGGAGCGCTCATAAGCGAGTATGCACCTGGCACGAAGCCGTACAGTTCGTTCTTCCGTGCGAGAAACAGGATAACCAGCGGCCTTTCGCTCGGCGTGACCGTTGTCGAAGCTCCGCTCAAGAGCGGAACACGCCTTTTCGTGAATGAGGCCGCCGACCAGGGCAAGGAGATCTTTGCCGTTCCCGGCAATGCGGATCAGCCCAATTGCGAGGGCACGAATCTGCTTATAAAAGAAGGCGCAAAGCCGGTGACAAACGGCTGGGAGGTCGTCAGCGAGTTCGCGGCGCTTTACCCGAATAAGATACGAAAAGTTGAATTTGACATGCCCTCGGGAGTTATTCCGAAGTCCGCTGTCAAGCATCAAAAAGAGTCCCGTGCCGAAAAAAGTGAGAAAAAAGTTGTTGACAAGGCACCCGACGCGGCTTATATTGACTTGCAGAAACAATTGGAGAGCCTGAGCCCAAGTCAGCTGAAGATAATCGGAGCTATGGATGAACCCTCCGTTCATGTTGACACTATCATTGAGCGCAGCGGTCTTGTGCCGGCAAAGGTGTTGGCCGATCTCACGCTCTTGCAGATAAAGGGCTATGTCCGGCAGGAGACGGGCAAACGCTTTACTTTAAATATTAAGATGAAATGAGGATACCCGATGCCCAGTGCAAAAAAAAATCTGGTCATAGTTGAATCACCGGCTAAGGCCAAGACTATCGAGAAATATCTCGGAAGCGATTACAAGGTCGTTGCGTCTATGGGACACCTGCGCGACCTTCCAAAGAGCACTCTCGGAATTGATATAGAGAACGATTTTGAGCCCAAGTACATCCCTGTCAAGGATCACAAGGAGATCATAGACGAGCTCAAAAAGCTCAGCAAAAATGCAAAAACCGTCTATCTCGCGACCGACCCGGACCGCGAGGGCGAAGCCATATCGTGGCATCTTAAAGAGCTGCTTGCGCTTTCCGACGAAAGAGCAAGACGTGTTACATTCAACGAGATAACAAAAAAAGTTGTCACGGACAGCATTAATAAGCCCCGTGATATCGACAATAATCTCGTCGACGCTCAGCAGGCGCGCAGACTGCTTGACCGCCTTGTCGGCTACAAGCTTTCGCCGCTGCTCTGGAAGAAGATCCGCCGCGGACTGTCGGCAGGCAGAGTTCAGTCTGTCGCAACGCGCATGGTCGTCGACCGTGAAAACGAGATAAGAAGCTTTGTAAGCGAGGAGTACTGGCTGCTCGATGCCATGTTTGAGAGCGAGGAAAACGCTAAATTCACAGCGCGCTTCTACGGTAAGGACGATAAAAAGCTTGAGCTAAAATCCGAGGACGAGGTAAACACCGTCATTAACGCCACCAAGGACGAGCCGTTCAAGGTCAAGACCGTAAAGCGCGGCAAGAAGCACCGCAGCCCGTCGCCCCCGTTTATAACCTCTACCCTCCAGCAGGAGGCCAGCCGACGCCTCGGCATGACACCGCGCCGCACAATGTCCATCGCGCAGCAGCTTTATGAAGGCGTTGACATTGCAGGCTACGGCACGGTCGGCCTTATAACTTATATGCGTACCGACTCGCTGCGCCTTTCCGACGAGGCGCTCATGGCGGCGAAAAATTATATAATCGATCACTACGGCAAGGATTATTACCACGGTTCTTTCCGTGTGTATAAGACTAAGTCCGGCGCGCAGGATGCGCACGAGGCAATCCGCCCGACGAATATCGAGCTCAGCCCCGATGTTGTGCGCAAGGACCTTACCCCTGAGCAGTACAGGCTCTATCGCCTCATCTGGGGGCGATTCACCGCGTGCCAGATGGCAAACGCCGTGTATGATAATGTTGTTGTCGATGTCGATTCGGCGGGCTATGATTTCCGCGCGAACTACTCCGAGCTGCGTTTTGCCGGCTACACGGCGGTGTACGAGGAGGGCAAGGACGAAGAGAGCGACGAGCCGCGCAGCAAGCTGCCGTCCCTTGAAGAGGGCGAGCAGGTGTTCCTCGAAAAAATGCTCCCCGAGCAGCAGTTTACGCAGCCGCCCGCGCGATACACAGAGGCGACCCTTATCCGTGCAATGGAGGAAAAGGGCATAGGCCGCCCGTCGACCTACGCTCCGACGATATCAACTATAACCTCTCATGAGTATGTAGTGAAAGACGGCAAGTATCTCAAGCCCACCAATCTCGGAGAGATAGTGACTCAGCTCATGGAGGATCGCTTCCCCGATATAGTCGATCTTAAATTTACAAACCATATGGAAGAGGAGCTCGACGAGGTCGAGAGCGGCAAGCTTTATTGGAAAGAGCTGCTGCGCAGCTTCTACGGCGATTTCAGCACCGAACTCGAGGAAGCCGAAAAAGCACTCGACGGCGTGAGGATCAAAGTCCCCGATGAGCTCAGCGACGAGTATTGCGACGTATGCGGCCGTCAGATGGTCGTAAAGTCCGGCCGATTCGGCCGTTTCCTCGCCTGTCCGGCTTACCCCGAGTGCAGCTTTACAAAGCCGCTCGTTATTGAGATGCCCGGCAAATGCCCCAAATGCGGCAGCCGTATTCTCAAACGCACCTCGAAAAAGGGCAACACCTATTATGCCTGCGAGCGCGGAGCGGATTGCCCTTGGCGCGGCACCGCTGCCGACGGCAGCGAGATCAAGGGCTTCATGACCTGGTATGTGCCGACGAAGGACAATTGCCCGAGCTGCGGAAAGACGCTGTTCAAACCCAGCGGACGCGGCAGACAAAAGGCCTTCTGCATAAACGAGGATTGTCCGGAGTTTGTGCCCGAGGATAAGCGCGGCTATAAGAAAAAGGCCGCAGCCGGTAAAAATTCGGATGATAAAGCCGAAAAGAAGCCGACCAAGAAAAAAACAGCAAAGAAAACTAAGGAATAAAGACATGAAAGAGGTCACAGTCCTCGGGGCCGGGCTTGCAGGAAGCGAATGCGCCTGGCAGCTCGCGAAAAGGGGTATAAAAGTCCGGCTCGTCGAAATGAAACCGGTAAAAATGACCCCGGCGCACACATCCGAATATTTTGCCGAGCTTGTCTGTTCAAATTCATTGCGCAGCGATGAGCTCTCTAACGCCGTCGGCCTTTTAAAGGCCGAGATGCGCAAAATGGGCTCGCTCATAATGGAAAGCGCCGATGCAAACCGTGTCGCCGCCGGCGGTGCTCTCGCCGTCGACAGAGAGGGCTTTGCGCGGTACATAACCGAGAAGCTCCGCACCTGCGAAAATGTTGAGATCGTTCAGGCCGAAGCCACGGACTTTCCGGAGGGAGAGTGTGTCGTTGCAACAGGCCCGCTTACAAGTGACGCTCTTGCAGATAAGATAGCCGCCCTGTGCGGTGGTGAGGGACTGCACTTTTATGATGCAGTCGCGCCTATCGTAACGCTTGAGAGTGTTGATATGTCCAGTGCGTTTTTTGCTTCGCGTTACGACAAGGGTACAGCGGATTATGTAAACTGCCCGATGGACGAGGCTGAGTACAAGGCCTTTGTCCGCGAGCTTTGCAGCGCAAAGGAAGCAGCCGTACATGGCTTTGACGACGGCGGAGTGTTTGAAGGCTGCATGCCCGTTGAAGTTATGGCACGCCGCGGGGAGGATACGCTGCGTTTTGGCCCTATGAAGCCCGTCGGTCTGCGTGATCCGCGCACCGGGCGCGAAAACTATGCGGTCGTTCAGCTGCGGCGTGATAACGCTGAAGGGACGCTGTATAACATTGTCGGCTTCCAGACGCATCTTACATGGGGCGAGCAGAAGCGCGTGTTCTCTATGATACCGGCCCTGAAAAACGCCGAGTTTATCCGCTACGGAGTTATGCACCGCAATACATATTTAAACAGCCCAAAGCTTCTGGACAGGTACTACAGACTGAAAACTGAGCCTCGCCTCAGTTTTGCCGGACAGATGACCGGTGTTGAGGGCTATGTTGAGTCGGCTGCGTCCGGAATGCTCGTCGGCATCGAGACTGCCGCACGCTTCCTCGGTCTTGAGCCCGTCGATTTCCCGCAGGAGACCGCGATCGGAGCATTGAGTCTTTATATTTCCGGAGGCAGCGTCGGTGATTTCCAGCCGATGAACGTGAATTTCGGTATAATATCGCCTCTTGGCTACAGGGTCAAGGGCAAACGCAATAAGAATGCCGAGATATCCGCAAGGAGTCTTGCGGTGATTGAAGAGCTTATGAAAAAGGAGGTCTTCGGCTTTGAAAATAATCGTTGACGCAATGGGCGGCGATAACGCGCCCGAGGCGATAGTAAAGGGCTCTGTCTATGCGCGCGACAGATTGGGCGTTGAGCTTGTACTTGTCGGCCGTAAGGAAGAGATAGAAAAGTATCTCGGCGAGGACAGAAGAGGCATAAGCATAGTCGATGCCCGTGACGTTATAACAATGGAGGACGATCCGAGCACCGCAACGCGCCGCAAAAAGGATGCGTCCATGACGGTAGCACTGAACATGCTCAAAAACGGCGAGGGCGACGCAATGGTATCGGCAGGCTCAACCGGGGCCCTGCTCACGGGGGCCACGCTTATCGTAAAGCGCATAAAGGGCGTTCGCCGCGCTGCTATGGCGCCGGTTCTGCCCAGCCGCGAGAACGGCATAATGCTCATCGACTGCGGCGCAAACGCCGAGTGTACGCCGGAATATCTTCTTCAGTTCGCGTATATGGGCAGCTTCTATGCCCGCAGAATGATGGGGCTTACTCAGCCGCGAGTCGGACTTCTCAACATCGGCGCGGAGGAGACCAAGGGAGGAGCCTTGCAGCACGAGACGTACAAGCTCCTGAAAAAGGCCAGCGAAGAGGGCAGGATCAATTTTGTCGGCAACGTCGAGGGCAGCACGATGCTCTTCGGCGGCGTTGACGTTGTCGTAAGCGACGGATTTTCCGGCAATATCGTCCTCAAAACCGCCGAGGGCGTTGCGAAATGGCTGTTTACGGAGCTTAAGGAGGTGTTCATGATGAACACGAAGAATAAGCTTGCCGCGGCGGTGATCAAAAAGGACGTCAAGGGCATAGCAAGGAAGATAGACTCAAACGAGGTCGGCGGAACGGCGCTCCTCGGCATTTCAAAGCCTGTTATCAAGGCTCACGGCTCATCCGGCGATGAGGCATTCTTCGCTGCCATCCGTCAGGCCAAGGCCTTTGCCGAGGCAGGCATAGTCGGTGATATTGAAAAGAACATAGACTACATGAAGATATCGGAAGAAGTGTAATATATTGAAGCAGTTAGAAGAAAAATTAGGATACAGGTTCAAAAACGCGGCGCTTTTAAAAAATGCGCTGACGCATAGCTCTTATGCAAACGAGAACAGGGAAGAGGGCGTACCCAGCAACGAGCGTCTTGAGTTTTTGGGCGACTCGGTGCTCGGATTCGTCGCGGCAAAACACCTGTACGCCGTCGAGCCGTCCATGCCGGAGGGCAAGATGACGCGTCTGCGCGCTGAGCTCGTATGCGAGCACAGCCTTTACGGTGTTGCAAAGGAGCTTGAACTCGGCGAATATCTGCGCATGGGTCACGGCGAGGAGAAAAACGGCGGCAGGCAGCGCGCGTCCATACTCGCCGATGCCACCGAAGCCGTAATCGCCGCTATTTATCTCGACGGCGGCATCGAAGCCGCGGTAAGCTTTGTTGAGCGTATGGTGCTCAGCCCCGAGGCCGTTAAGGCGCATCATGCGTCGGACTACAAGACAGAGCTCCAGGAGCTCGTACAGCGCAAGCCCGATCAGCAGCTCAGATATACCGATGCCGGTGAATCCGGACCCGACCACGATAAGGTTTTCCTATCGGAGGTCAGCCTAAACGGTGAGGTTATTGGCCGCGGCAGCGGAAGAACGAAGAAAGAAGCCGAGCAGGCGGCAGCCTGTCAGGCGCTTGAAAGACTTAATAAATGACAGCGAGAAACAGTATAATCCCCGTGTTTGTGCCGCACCTCGGCTGCCCGAACGACTGTGTGTTCTGCAATCAGCGCAGAATATCCGGCCATATCGAGCCTGCCACGGCGCAGACCGTCAAAAATGCGATAGAAGAAGCAGCCGCCTTGACCCCATTGGGGACAAAGCGGCAATTGGCGTTTTATGGAGGCAGCTTTACCGCCATACCCGAGGCCCGGCAGGTCGAGCTTTTCGAGGCCGCGCAGCCGTATATCGAGGACGGAACGATAAGCTCTATCCGTCTGTCTACGCGCCCCGATGCAATTGACGCGTCGGTACTCAAGAGACTGAAAAAATACGGTGTTGCCGTCGTGGAGCTAGGCGCGCAGTCCATGTGCGACAGGGTGCTTGAGCTCTCTGGCCGCGGGCATGACAGCGCGGATGTCGAAAACGCATCAAAGCTTATTAAGGCAGCGGGCTTTGACCTCATATTGCAGATGATGACCGGACTTCCCGGAGATACGGACGAAAGCTGCATCGAGACCGCAAAAAAGATAATTGCCCTTGAGCCCGACGGCGTGAGGATATATCCCACGGTCATCGTGCGCGATACGGTGCTGTGCGACATGTGGCACGCAGGAACGTATAAGGAGCACACCGTTGAGGACGCTGTGCGTATCTGTGCAAAGGTAGTTCCGCTGTTTAACGCGGCGGGGATCCCGATAATCCGCATGGGACTTAATCCGACGGAGGATCTTTCCGGCGGCGACGCTTTGGGCGGAGCGTATCATCCGGCGCTCGGCGAGCTTGTGCTCTCGCGTATAATGCTTGAAAAGGCGCGGACGCTGCTTGTCGGCACAAAGCCCGGAAGCCGCGTTGTGCTCGGAGTCAACCGCTCGGACGTCTCCAAAATGGTAGGGCAGCATCGCTGCAATGTTAAAGCGCTCACGTCGGAGTTTTCTCTGTCGGAGCTCAAAATTCATGAAGCAAGTGTAAAAAGTGGCGAAATAAGCATTGTCAGTCTTGATAAAGGCTGAGCTTTATTATAAAATGTATTGAATGAACTGAAATAATGAGGTAGAACTTTTGTATTTAAAGGCGTTAGAATTGCAGGGATTCAAGTCTTTTCCCGATAAGACGCGGATCACATTTGAAAAGGACGTTACGGCGATCGTCGGGCCGAACGGCTCGGGTAAATCAAATATAGCCGACGCGATACTGTGGGTCATGGGCGAGCAGCGCTCAAAAACCCTGCGCGGCGGCAAAATGGAGGATGTTATCTTCGGCGGCACCGAAAAGCGCGGCGCACTCGGCTTTGCGCAGGTTTCGCTCATTATTGATAACTCCGAGCATATCTTCGATTGTGACAACACCGAGCTCATGCTCACGAGAAGATATTACCGCAGCGGTGACAGCGAATATTACATAAACCGCGAGGCCGTGCGGCTCAAGGATATAAACAGCCTTCTTATGGACACAGGCCTCGGAAGAGACGGTTATTCCATCATCGGTCAGGGAAAGATCGCGGAGATCGTGTCCACCAAGAGCTCCGACCGCCGCGAGGTATTCGAGGAAGCGGCCGGAATATCGCGTTATCGCAGCCGCAAGGAAGAGTCTGAGCGCAAGCTTGAAAAAACGGAGGAAAACCTCCTGCGTATAAACGACAAGATCGATGAGCTCGAACTTCAGGTCGAACCGTTGCGCCGCCAGTCGGAAACGGCGAAGAAGTACCTCGTTCTGCGCGATGAGCTGCGCGTGCGCGAGATATCCGTGTGGATGGCGACTCTCGATAAGCTGCATGCTCAGGCGCAGGTCGTTAATGCCGATTACGAAACCGCGAAAGCTGAGCTTGACGAGGCTCACCGCAGTCTCGAAGCGCTGTATGCCTCTGCCGGCAGTATATCCGAGCGTATGCACGAAAAGGATATCGAAGCCGACAAAGCGCGCGAGCGCCTTTCACAGACCGAGTCAAAAGCCGCCGACTGCGATTCGCAGGCCGCCGTGCTCAGAGCAAATATCAAAAGCAGCGGTGAATCGGTCGAGCGCATGAAAAGCGATATTGCCGGAGCGCAGGTCCGCCTTGGCGAGATCGCCAGTCAGATAGCGGATAACGAAGGCAAGGCAAAAGCGTTTGCTGCCAATATCGCCGAACTCGGCAATAAGGAAACCGGCAGCGCCAATATCATCGAAGGCTGCCGCATGAAATTGCAGAGCCGCGAAAACGCAGCCTCTCAGCTTCGAGAAAAGGTAAACCGCCTTTCCGTAGACTGCCGCAGCATGGATGCCCGCATCCACATGCTCTCGGAGATGGAAAAGGAGTATGAGGGATTTTCAAAAGCGGTCAAGACCGTTATGCGCGAATCGGGCAGGGGAAACCTTCGAGGTGTTCATGGTCCGGTCGCAAACCTGATAAAAACAGATAACGAGTACGCGCTTGCCGTCGAAACGGCGCTTGGAGCGGCTATGCAGAATATAGTCATCGATACCCAGAACGACGGCCGCAGCGCGATAGAAATGCTCAAGCGCCTCGATTCCGGACGCGCGACTTTCCTGCCGGTGGACACTGTCCGAGGAAATATCATGAAAGACGCGCCGGTGAATGATCCAGGGTTTGTCGGTATCGCGTATGACCTCGTTAGCTTTGATAAGCGCTATGACGGCGTATTTGCGAATCTCCTTGGACGCACAGTTGTTGCCGAAACGCTGGGTGATGCCGTACGCATGTCAAAGGCAAACGGCAACCGTCTGCGTATCGTCAGCCTTGACGGTCAGCTCATTAATGCCGGAGGCTCGATGACCGGCGGCAGCGCCGCGCGCGGAACGGGCATACTCTCGCGCGCAAACGAACTTGAAGAGCTGAAAAAGCGCCGCTTTACCCTCGGCAGACAGCTTGATGCGGCTCAGATAGAGCTCGAAAAGTCGGTAAACGCCCTGTCGGGGCTCAGATATGAGCTTGATGCGGCGATAGAAGAACGCGCCGAGATCCAGCGCGACAAAGCCTCATGCGAAGCTGAGATGCGCGCAACGAACGCGGCCGTCGAGCAGCTCAGAGTTCTCGCTCAGAGCCTGTCGGGAGACAGTGAGCTCAGAAAAGCGGCCATAGAAAAGGCACAGCTCGCCTGCGAGGAGATCAATTCGCAGCTTGATGCCGTTTTGAAGCAGCGCGATGATATACTGTCTCAAGCAGAGAAAATAAAGGCCGAGATAGCTGAAATAAACGCAAAACGCATGGAGCTTGAAGGCCGCAGGACAAAGGCCGATAAGGACAGTCAGGAATCCAACCGCCGCCTGCTTGAGCTTGAACGCAGCTGCGCACGTCTTGAGCAGAAGAAGCTTTCTGCCGAGATGGAGGAAAAGCAGATACTCGATAAGCTCTGGGATAACTATGAGCTCAGCCATTCGGCGGCTCAGCAGCTCCGCCAGCCGGTGGAGAACCTGCAGAAGGAGTCGCGCGGCATAAGCGATCTGCGCCGCCAGATATCAGCCCTCGGCACGCCGAATATCGGTGCTATTGAAGAATTCGAGCGTGTAAATACCCGCTATGAGTTCCTCACCGGCCAGCGCAGCGATATCGAGAAGGCAAAGAAGGAGCTTTTGGGTATAATCAATGATGTAACGAACGAAATGAAAGAGGTATTCCTCGGCCAGTTCAAGCTCATTGACGAGAACTTCCGCGAAACCTTCCTTGAGCTTTTCGGCGGCGGAAAAGCCGCTGTTATACTCGAGGACGAGAATGATCCGCTTGAGTGCGGCATTGAGATAAAGGTCCAGCCACCGGGCAAGGCGGTGTCGAATATAAGCCTGCTGTCCGGCGGCGAGAAGGCCTTCGTTGCGATAGCGCTTTACTTTGCGATACTCAAGGTCCGTCCGACACCGTTCTGCGTAATGGATGAGATCGAGGCCGCACTCGACGAAGCAAATGTTATCCGTTATGCCGAGTACATGCGCAGGATGTGCGATAAAACGCAGTTTATCGTTATAACTCACCGCCGCGGCACGATGGAGGAGGCAGACCACCTCTACGGTGTGACCATGCAGGAAAAGGGCGTTTCGAAGGTAATAGAGCTTGATCTTGATCAGGCGCAGCGCTCAATTGAAAATGACTGAGGAGGAACACAATGGGCTTTTTTGATAAAATGTTTTCCGGCCTTACAAAGACCAGAAAGAATATTGAGGAGCTTGAAGAGGTATTCCGCAATTATGATATCGACAGCGAGGATTTCTACGATGAGCTCGAGGAAATGCTCATAATGGCCGATGTCGGCGGCGAGACCACGGCGCAGATAATGATGGACTATAAGCGTATTCTGCTGCGCCGCTATATAAATAAGGGCAAACAGGCAAAGGAAGCCTTCGTTGAATATATGCAGGACATGCTCGGTACGATGGATACGCAGCTCAAGCTTACGACAAAACCGTCGGTCATCCTCATGGTCGGTGTAAACGGAGTCGGCAAGACGACTACTATCGGCAAAATGGCTGCAAGCTTAAAGGCCGAGGGCAAGAACGTTCTTCTGTGCGCGGGAGATACCTTCCGTGCGGCAGCCGCCGAGCAGCTCGGCGTTTGGGCAGAGCGCTCCAATGCCGATATCGTGCGCCATGAGGAGGGCAGCGACCCCGCTTCCGTTGTGTATGACGGCCTGTGCGCGGCAAAGGCGCGCGGCACGGACGTTGTTATAATCGATACCGCCGGCAGGCTTCACAATAAGGCAAACCTTATGAACGAGCTGAATAAGATCACCCGTGTTGTCCGCCGTGAGCTTCCAGACGCGGATGTCGAAACGCTCATGGTGCTTGACGCCACCACCGGACAGAACGGACTTATTCAGGCAAAGCAGTTCCTGGAGACCGCCGGTATCACCGGTATCGTGCTGACAAAGCTTGACGGTACGGCCAAGGGCGGCATAGTTTTTGCGATAGCAAATGAACTCAAGCTTCCTGTCAAGTATGTCGGTGTGGGTGAGGGGATAGATGATCTTATCCCGTTTAATCCGAAGGAATTTGTGGAGGCGCTGTTTAAGTAATGAAGCTCATACTTGCAAGCAATAATGCAAAAAAGCTCAAGGAACTCAAGGCTATACTGTCCGATATGGACGTTGAGATACTCTCGCAGCGCGAGGCCGGCTGCAATTTTGAAGTTGATGAGACCGGCACGACCTTTGCCGAGAATGCGTATCTCAAGGCAAAAGCAGTCTTTGACGCTACAGGCGAGGCAACGGTTGCCGACGATTCGGGGCTCATGGTCGACGCATTGAACGGCGAACCCGGCGTGTACTCTGCGCGCTATGCCCCCGGCGGCCACGACGCAAGCGATAAGGAAAAGTATATGTACCTTCTGTCGAAGCTTGAGGGCGTTACGGATCGCAAGGCAAAGTTTGTGTCCAGCATATGCTGTCTGCTGCCCGGAGGAGCCGAGATACGTACCGAGGGCGAATGCCCTGGGCAGATACTTACCGAGCCCCATGGAGAGGGTGGCTTTGGCTACGATCCCGTGTTCATGCCGGACGGATATGCCGACAGTATGGCCGTGCTCGGCACGGAGGTAAAAAATAAGATATCACACAGAGCGCATGCGCTCGCAAAATTCAAAACGGAACTGAGGAAGATAAATGGCACTGACAAGTAAACAGAGAGCCCAGCTCAGAGGCCTTGCGATGACTGAGGATACGATAATCCAGGTCGGCAAGGGCGGAATAAGCGAAAATACGATAACGCAGGTCAAGGATGCGCTCAAGGCGCGCGAGCTTATAAAGGGAAGAGTTCTGGAAAACAGTCTCCTTACGGCGCGCGAGGCGGCAGATGCTCTCGCCGAGGCATGCTCGGCAGAGACGGTCCAGACCATAGGAAGTAAGTTTGTACTGTATAAACGTAACGAGAAAGAGCCTAAAATAGCTCTTATAAAAGATAAGAAAAAATGAAGATTGCAATTTACGGCGGAAGCTTCAACCCACCGCACTGCGGACATGTTGAAGCCGCTAATGCCGTGTCCGAGTGTTTAAAGCCGGACAAAATGCTTATTATCCCGGCGAGCATACCCCCGCATAAGGAACTTGCCGGAGGCAGCCCCGACGCAAACGAGCGCCTTGAGCTCACAAGGCTTGCCTTTGCGGATATCCCAAATGCAGAGGTTTCGGATATAGAGATCCTGCGCGAGGGTAAAAGCTATTCGGCCGATACGCTTGAAGAACTAATGAAGCTGTATCCGGATGCGGAATTCACATTTGTTATGGGAAGCGACATGCTATTCAGCTTTGAAGAGTGGTACAGGTTCCGCTTTTTGCTCGAGAATATGACGCTCGGTGTGTTTTGCCGCAACGAGGGCGAGGATGCGCATGTTATCGAGCACGCAGATTACCTAAAACGCCAGTACGGAGCAAACTGCGTGTTCATAAATCATGAGCCCAAGCCAATGTCCTCGTCGGATATACGTGATATGCTGCCGAACAGACGCGGTGCGTCGTACCTGCCGGAGACGGTGTATGCGCGAATCATAAAAAACGGAGACTATGACGCAAAGCCGGAGCTTTACTGGCTGCGCGAAAAGGCATATGCGATGCTCGCGCCAAAGCGCGTGGCCCATGTTGTCGGCTGTGAGGCCGAGGCGGTCACGCTTGCCAATCGCTGGGGTGAAGATCCCGAAAATGCAGCAGAAGCCGGAATTCTGCACGATATTACAAAAAAACTTGTGTTATCCGACCAATTGATATTGTGCAGGAAATATGGTATTATAAACGACACCGCTGAAGAAGAAAATGTCAAGCTTCTGCACGCAAAGACGGGTGCAGCCTTGGCAAGAGACCTGTTTAATATAAGCGACGAGGTCTATGATGCTATTCGATGGCACACGACCGGGAAGCCCGATATGACGCTTCTCGAAAAGATCATCTACATGGCCGATTATATCGAGCCGAATCGTGATTTTGAGGGTGTGGACAAGCTGAGAAAGCTTGCGTATGAAGATCTTGACGCAGCGATGGCGCTGGGGCTCGAGATGAGCCTTGAAGACATAAGAAGCTATGGGCAGGAGCCGTATTACGCAACTGCCGACGCTTATAAATGGTATGCCGAGCATACTATGCAGCAATAACACTTAGAAGGGATAAAAAGTATGCAGCTATTCGGAGGCAAAAAAAGCGGCAGACATTCAGGCAGCAGCAAAAGCAGCAGCCGCACGCCCGAAAGATATGACGAATATGATTACGATTACGCAGAGGCGAGACCCACGCAGTCCGTGGATAAGACGCAGAGCGGCAAAAAGCAGAAAAAAAAGGGCAAGGCCGGTAAGGTCATCCTCATAATCCTGCTCTGCCTCGTTGTACTGCTTGCAGCGGCCTATGTGTACATTGAGTATTTTATGGATGCGCCCGACAGCAATAAGGACGGTATCACAAATAACGACGATCCACCGGTGAATACGGTCGACGGCAGGAAGCCGGGCGTGTATACGATCCTTGTTGCCGGTGTAGATGTTGTCAGTAATAATACCGACACTATAATGGTCGGTCAGCTTGACACGGTAAATCATACGCTCAACGTTGTGAGCATTCCACGTGATACGCTCACGAATATTAAGCACGAGGTAAAGAAGGCAAACTCGGCTTATCACTATGCAGAGTATTATTCAAATATCGCTAGCAGTTCGTATTACGGCTGCGACCCGATAGCGTCGATGCGCGAGGAGCTTATCAAGTCGTTCCTCGGCTTTGATGTGGACGGATATATCCTCGTCAATATGGAGGCTGCCGAAAAGGTCGTCGATGCTATCGGCGGCGTTAAGTTCGATGTTCCCCCCGGAATGGACTATGACGATCCGACTCAGGATCTGCACATCCACATACCGGCAGGCCAGCAGACGCTCAACGGTGAGCAGTTCGTTCAGCTCATGCGTTTCAGAAGCGGCTACGCCGGCGGCGATATTCAGCGTATAGACATGCAGCACGAGCTTCTCATGGCAGTTGCAAGTCAGATGATAAGCCTGAAGAATATCCCCAATCTCTCCGAGGTCATAAGCATCGTAAGCGACAATATGCAGACGAGTCTTACCGCCGAGAATATGCTCTATTACGCTAAGGAGTTCTTGAAGCTTGACAGCAGTAATATCAAGTTCTACACCATGCCCGGTGATACAAACGGCAGTATTTTCGGCGCAAGCTATGTTTTCTGCGATATCGACGCATGGCTCAAGATGGTCAATGAATGCCTTAACCCCTGGGAGGCTCAGGTAACGACCGAAAACGTGAACATCGTGACCTATAAAAACGGCAACTTCTATTCGACCACCGGCGAACTTGCGGGAGGAGTTTCCTCGTTCCTGAACTACAGCTCGTCAAGCTCAATGGGGTCGGCCGGAGTTTACCCGTATTCAAGCACTTCAAGTCAATCAAATTCAGACAGTAAGGATGATAACGAATGATGACACCTAACGAAGTCGTTAAGATAGCCGCCAAGGCGCTCAGCGACAAGAAAGGCAAGGATATTAAAGTCCTCAAAACCGATAAACTCACATCTCTGTGCGATTATTTCATTATCTGCACGGGTACTTCTTCCACGCATATAAAAACTCTTACAGACGAGATCGACAAGGCAATGAGCGAGGCTGGCGAGCCGCCCATCCGCCGCGAAGGATATCGCAGCGGCAGCTGGGTGCTTCTCGATTTCGGTTGCGTCGTGGCGCATGTGTTCACCGAGGAAGCACGCGACTTCTATAAGCTTGAGCATCTGTGGTCAGACGCCGAGGAGATCAAGCTCTCATCCCTTATAGGCCCCTGCTAAGGGGCGTTCGGACAAGAATAATAACTATAAGGGAGTAAATTTAAAATGAAATACGATTTCGCAGCAATTGAAAAGAAGTGGCAGAAGATATGGGAAGAGACCAAGCCTTATGCGGCAGTTACCGGCGATACCACTCGTCCCAAGTTCTACGGACTTATCGAGTTTCCGTATCCCTCCGGTCAGGGACTGCACGTCGGCCATCCCAGACCCTTCACCGCACTTGACATAGTCTGCCGCAAGAAGAGAATGGACGGCTATAACGTCCTTTATCCAATCGGCTTTGACGCTTTTGGCCTGCCGACGGAAAACTACGCCATAAAGACCCATATCCACCCGGCAAAGGTCACGGCAGATAACATAAAGACATTCACCTCTCAGCTGAAAATGCTCGGCTACGGCTTTGATTGGGACAGAGTTATCGACACGACCGACCCGCAGTATTATAAGTGGACGCAGTGGATATTCCTTCAGATGTACAAGCACGGTCTTGCGTACAAGACCACTATGCCAGTCAACTGGTGTACCTCCTGCAAGTGCGTTCTCGCAAACGAAGAGGTCGTCGACGGCGTGTGCGAGCGCTGCGGCAGCGAGGTCGTCCGTAAGGAGAAGAGCCAGTGGATGCTGCGTATAACCAAGTATGCTCAGCGCCTCATCGACGATCTTGACGACGTCGATTACATCGAGCGCGTCAAGATCCAGCAGCGCAACTGGATAGGCCGCTCCACCGGCGCCGAGGTCACCTTCAAGACCAATATCGGCGGCGAGGTCACCGTTTACACCACCCGTGCCGACACTCTGTTCGGTACTACTTACATGGTCATTTCTCCCGAGCACCCGATACTCGAGGAGTGGAAGGATAAGATAAATAACTGGGACGAGGTCGCGGCCTATCAGAAGGAAGCTGCGAGAAAGTCCGATTTCGAGCGCGGCGAACTCAATAAGGAAAAGACCGGCGTTCGCCTCGACGGTATCGAGGTCGAGAACCCCGTAACTCATAAGATGCTCCCGATGTTCGTCTCCGACTATGTCCTCATGGGCTACGGCACCGGCATCGTAATGGGCGTTCCGGGTCACGATCAGCGCGACTGGGAGTTTGCGACCAAGTTTGGTCTGCCCATCGTCGAGGTCGTCGCCGGCGGCGATATCACCAAGGAAGCATTCGTCGCAAAGGACGACAGCGCCGTCATGGTAAACTCCGGATTCCTTAACGGCATGACCGTAAAGGAAGCGATCCCCGCGATGAAGAAATACGTCGTCGAGCAGGGAATAGGCAAGGAAAAGGTCAACTACAAGCTGCGCGACTGGGTATTCTCCCGCCAGCGCTACTGGGGCGAACCTATCCCGATGGTAAACTGCCCGAAGTGCGGCTGGGTGCCCGTTCCCGAGGAGGAGCTCCCGCTGCTCCTGCCCGATGTTGAAAACTACGAGCCGACCGACAACGGCGAGTCTCCCATCGCAAAGATGCGCGATTGGGTCGAGACTACCTGCCCGAAGTGCGGCGGAAAAGCCGAGCGCGAGACCGATACGATGCCCAACTGGGCAGGCTCAAGCTGGTACTGGCTGCGCTATATGGATCCGCACGACGATAAAGCGCTCGTTTCAAAGGAAGCGGTCGATTACTGGGGACCCGTCGACTGGTACAACGGCGGCATGGAGCACACCACGCTGCACCTGCTGTACTCCCGCTTCTGGCATAAGTTCCTGTACGATATCGGCGTTGTTCCGACCAAGGAGCCGTATGCAAAGCGCACGAGCCACGGCATGATCCTCGGCGAGGGCGGCGAGAAGATGTCGAAATCCCGCGGCAACGTCGTTAACCCCAACGATATCGTAAACCAGTACGGCGCGGACACGCTGCGTATGCACATCATGTTCATCGGCGACTTTGAGAAGGCCGTTTCCTGGTCGAACGAGGCCGTCAAGGGCTCGAAGCGCTTCCTCGACCGCTGCTGGAACCTCATGGAGCTGGCAAAGGACGACGAAAACTACTCCGCCAAGAACGAGGCCATCATCCATAAGACGATAAAAAAGGTCGGATCGGATATATATGATCTCAAGATGAACACCGCTATCGCGGCTCTCATGACCATGGTAAACGAGTTCTACGCAAACGGCTGCACCAGAGGCGAGGTCAAGACCCTCATCCTCATGCTCAGCCCCTTCGCGCCTCATATCGCTGAGGAAATGTGGGAGCTTATGGGCTATGCCGCGAAAGAGGGCAAGATGGCCATGCAGATGCGCTGGCCGGAGTATGACGAGGCCAAGACCGTCGACGCTACCCGCGAGATGGCGGTCCAGGTAAACGGCAAGCTCAAGACCACCATCACCGTTCCGTCCGATTCCGACGACGGCGTCATTGTGGAGGCTGCCTGTGCTGACGAAAAGGTCAAGCGCCTGATGGAAGGTAAGCAGCTCGTTAAGACTATCGTCGTGAAGAATAAACTTATCAATCTTATCATAAAGTAAAGGTTGACATTATGCTCCGATGTGAGTATAATATCATACGTTAAGCCATGAATTTGGCCCTTAAAGCGTCGAAAGGCGTATATGGAGGGAGTGAAATAAATGTCTGAAGTCTATGTCAAGGAGAACGAATCTCTGGACAATGCTCTTAAAAGATTTAAGCGCAGCTGTGCCAAGGCTGGTGTACTGGCCGACCTGAGAAAGAAGGAGTACTACCAGAGCCCCAGCGTCAAGCGCCGCAAAAAGAGCGAGGCAGCACGCAAGAACAAGAATAAGCGTTATTATTAATGACGCAAGTAAAATTCCGCATCGAAAGATGCGGAATTTTTTATGCCTATGTTCTTTTTGCGCGGTCAACAGACCGTTTATTGACAATTCATCATATCTTACTATATAGTGAAAGCGTAAAGGAGGCGGAGCGCGGTGGAAATGAACAAAACAGGGAGGCTTATCGAGCAGATGCGCAGGGAAAAGAACATGACGCAGGCAGAGCTTGCCGACGCTGTCGGCGTATCGAAGCAGGCCGTTTCAAACTGGGAGCGAGGCAAGCGCTTTCCCGATGTTTCGCTCATAGAGGCTCTTACCGAGGCACTCGGCGTGAGCGCGGCGGAGCTTATAAAGGGCGAGCGTATACAAACGCCGAACATCAAAGAGCCTGAGGTCACGCAGCTCGTTTTTGACGCACTGAAGGTGCAGAAGCGTGAGCTTGACCGCCGCTGGAGGCTCATAACGCTCATCTTCGTTGCGCTGACGGCCATGCTCTGCCTCGACCGGGAGTACGCGTTTTTCTTCGATAAGCTGATACTGCTCAATTTCGGAACATGGAGCGCCTTTGCGATGCTCATAGCCGTCGCCTTCGGCTGCGCTGTCCGTTATTTCAGCACCGATGAGGAGAACTTCTATAAAACAGCCCTCAGCGCGATGGCCGCATGGATAGTCTGCGAAGCGTTTGCCGCGATTGGCTTTAAGCATGAGGCTCTCAGCGAGGCTTTCGGTCTCGTGACAGCCGCGGCGGAAATAGCTTGGTATATCCTCTGCGGCCTCGCCGGAGCCTGGGCGACGCACGCGGTGATGTGGGTTCTGAAATTAAAAAAGTGAAGATTGAATTTATTGTGTATATAAAAGAAAAGGAGGATGGTTTCACATGCTTCGTAAGCCGAAGATAAGAATAATTGGCTTGTGCGCCTTGTCAGCCTATGAGCTCGTGCTGCTTATTATAATGCTCGTCGCGGCAAATGCCGTCGGCTTTGGAACGTATATTGTCGATAAGGGGCTTGTTGCGACTATATCAACCCCGCTGCTGCTCGTTCTGTTCCTGTTTGCGCTTATTTATGAGATACGGCGTTTTTGGGGCAAAAGCCAAAACCGATGGGGAAGATACGCACTCTACGCAATTGCCGCCATTCTGATAGTCGGAAGTATGATTTGGTACGCAGTTCACTCGCCCGTGGGCGGAAAGCAGCTGCTCACGCCGATGCGCCAATACACCGGCAACCCGAGCGCGCCGCTTTTGGCGGATATCTCGCCTGACGAGAGCGCGGAGCTTGAAGCGTGGATAGAGAAAAATCCCGCGGAAAACGACGGCCATGTGGTTTATAACAAAAGCGATCTTGCCGGTAAGATCATCAGCACTCAGCAGGCTGTGCCGCCCTTTGCAGAACCCCAGGAGGGCTTCGCCGTCCAAGAAAACTATTACAGCACAAAGCTGTATTCCGGCTGCGCAAGCGAGCGTGTGGTGCGGCTGCTTGTGGACGCGTGGGACTATACGACATCGCAGGAGGGTACGCTCAGTAACGGCGTAAGCTATAAGCTTTCGGAAAACGACGGTCAGCACCTTATAGTTTGGCACGGCCTGAACGTGCTCGAGGTCGATTACTCCGGCTCTGCAAGTCTTGCCGAGCATTTGGAGCTTTATGCAAGCGCCATCGACTGAAAGGAGAACCGCAATGAAAATAACAGCATGTCCGTTTTGCGGCGGCGCGGCGGAGAGAGGCTACATCCAATCCTCGCGCCAAATTATTTGGAGCAGCGAAAAGAAAGAAGGTTTCTTTCTTGCCGGTGACGGAGATGTCAAGGTAACAAAGGGCGTTCTGAAGCTGGGAATTGCCGAGAGCTTTGTCTGTCCTAAGTGCAAAATGATATTTACGCCGATCGAATAAAATAAAAACCCACCTTGCGCTAAAAACGCAGGGTGGGTGATTTTTATATCTCGCCGAGCACGGCGCAGACGGCGTCAAAGGCCTTCTGCGCGGCAAAGGCGACGTTTTTCTCGAAGCTGCCGAGACCCGCTTCATCCTCGGTGTCGGATATCGCGCGCACGCAGTTAAACGGAACATTCATCGCCCGGCACACATGCGCTGCCGCCGCGGTCTCCATGTCGCAGCAGACAGGATCAAAACGCTCTATTATGCTCTCGCGCCCGTCGCTTTCGATGAACACGTCGCCCGTGACGGTGCGTCCGCAGAGCATGCCCAAAGCGCGGCCTGTCTCGACAATATTTTTTTCGCACAAAAAGTCGGGATTGATGCCGCTTGGATGGTATTGTGTGATAAGCTCAGGCGTAAGGTCATGATAGATGCAGTCCGTTATCATGACGCAGTCGCCTATGTGAACGCCGCGCTTTATAGCCCCGGCAACTCCTGACATGATGACTCTCCCCGCGCCGCAGTCGCGTATGAGCGCTCCCGCACCGAGTGCGGCGTTTACCTTGCCGATGCCGCAGAACACGGCGGAGACCTCGTGGCCGCACAAAACGCCGTCCACGTGCTGCATCCCGTGCAGTATGCTCGTTTTGCCGCCGAGCGCGGCCTTATACGGCTCAAACTCCGGCGCACATGCGCAAAGTATGCCGATCCTCATTCCTCGACCTCCCACGGAAGTTCCACAACGGCATAGTCATGCCCGACCTCGGGGAGGAACTTCTCTATAATATCGGCGGTCTTTATTTTGAGCGTCGATGTGTTTATGCACGGATGGCAGCCGATGTATTCGTCCTTCAAAAGATCTGCGTCTATCACAAGATGCACCCTGCCATTATCGTTCATAAGCCCTAAAACGCTCACGGAGCCGGGCGTTATGTCCAAAAGCTCCTGCATGTGCTCGGGGGAGGCAAAGGACAGGCGAGCCGTGCCTATTTGCTTTGAAAGAAGCTTTGTCTTAAACGGCTTGTCGCCCGGCATGAGCAGAAGATAAAACTCCGTCTGCTGGCGATTCGTAAGGAAGAGATTTTTGCATATCTCCGCGCCGAGCGTTTTCTCAATCTCGTGGCAGGCCTCGATAGTGTCGGCGTGCTCGTGATCGACGCGGCTGTAGCTTATTCCGAGCCTGTCGAGCATATCATAGCATCGCTGCTCTTTTGGGAGACGGTCTGCGCAGTTTTCGGGTCTGCCTTCGTAAAGTGTTGATGTTTCCATTGCTTTTACCTCTTGTTTGACGGCAGCCAAATGCGGTTAGCCTCGGCGGCCTTTATAAGCTCATCACGGAAATCCGGGTGAGCGATGCTTATAAGCGCATCAGCGCGCTCCCAGGTCGTGAGCCCCGCGAGGTTCACAACGCCGTACTCCGTCGCAACGTAGTAGGCAAGCGAGCGCGGTGTGGTTATTATATCGCCCGAGAAGGTCGGAACTATGCGGCTGTGCATAACGCCGTTTTTGTCAGTGTGTGTGCTGCTCATGCAGATAAACGCCTTGCCGCCGCGCGACATCTGCGCACCGCATACAAAGTCGAGCTGACCGCCAGTGCCGCTTATCTGGCGTGTTCCGGAGCTCTCGGAGCTTATCTGACCGTAAAGATCCGCGCCGATGCAGGCGTTAATAGACACCATGTTGTCGTTTTGCGCTATCACATACGGGTCGTTGACGTACGAAAGGGGATAGCCCAAAACGTCGGGATTGTCGTTTAGCCATTCGTTAAACTCGTGGCTTCCGATAGCGATGCCGAGCACGCCATTACCGGGATGGAGCGTCTTTTTCGCATTCGTGAGCTTTCCGGCCTTGAACATGGCAAGATACCCGTCCGAGCACAGCTCCGTGTGCATGCCGAGATCTTTGAGGTCACTGTCGGCGATGAGTTCGCCTAAAGCATTGGGCATTCCGCCGATGCCGAGCTGAACGCACGAACCGTTTTTAATGTACGGCAGCAGGAGATTGGCTATCTTCACATCCGTTTCCGTCGGAGCGGGGTTCGGCATCTCAAAAAGCGGGGGATCGCCGGTCTCGACGATGTGATCGACCTCGGATATATGTATTCTCGCGTCCTCGCTGCCTTTAATGCGCGGAATGTTTCGGTTAACTTCGACTATAACGGTCTTTGAGTTATCCGCAATGCATTTTGACATGCCCAGCGACGGCCCAAAGTAAAAGTACCCATCGTCATCCATGCCGGATACAGTGACCATGCACACATCGGAGGTGAGAAAATTCTTGTAGTACCACGCGAGATTTCTGAACACCATCGGCTCGAAGAACGCTCTGCCTTTGTCGCACATTTTGCGCTCGTAGCCCGAGCAGTGCCATGTGTTGTACACAAAATGTTCCATTTCCGGGTCGCACTCGATGACCTGTATAGGTCCGAAGATAAGATCGCCGCGGATCTTAACGCCTTTAAGCTCGTCCCTGCGCTTTGACAGCGCCGTGTCGCACAGAACAGGGAAGCCGAGGTTTGACGTGTACTCGACCCAGTCGCCACTTTTGACGCACTTGACGGCGTTATCGGCGCTCGTGAGTTTTGCATTATATTCGCTTAAAAAGCCCATGACAGACCTCCTAATCATAATGCTAATATTATCGCACATTTTGTTGAACTGCGCAACTTGTAAAAAACCGCGATGCGGTATATAATTATTCAGAATTTTTGCATTATACGAGGATAGATATGAAGCTTTGCGGCACAGAAGAATTAGATATCGTAAAAACCTTTGAATGCGGACAGTGCTTCCGCTGGAACCGCGGTATCGACGGTATATACAGAGGCGTGGTTGACGGACACTACGCTGAGGTGTCAGTGAAAGACAGTGAGGTTTACATAACCTCTGATGCGCCGGAGAATCTCTGGCCGAGGTATTTTGATCTCGATACGGATTATGCCGAAATAAGCCGCGCGTTTACCGGGGATTATCTTTCCGAATGCGTCCGGTACGGCAGCGGGATACGTATTTTGCGGCAGGACAGCTGGGAGGCGCTGTGCTCGTTTATCATATCCCAGTGCAATAACATAAGCCGCATAAAGGGCATCGTCGAGCGACTGTGCAAGGGCTTTGGCGATGAGATAAAGGTCGGGGATAAGATATATTATTCGTTTCCGAGCGCCGGTCGGCTTGCCGAGCTTAAGCCGGATGATCTTGCCTGCATACGCTCTGGCTACAGGGCAGAATACATAATTTGTGCCGCGAAAGCGGTGGTAAATGGCGATATAGACCTTGAGGCACTCAAAGAATGCGATTATAAGCAGGCGATAAAAACTCTGCGCACGGTTCGCGGCGTGGGCGAAAAGGTCGCAAACTGCGTTGTGCTGTTCGGCCTGTGGCATATGGAGGCATTCCCGATAGACGTCTGGATGAAACGCGCGCTGAAGGAGAATTTCCCTCCGAATTTCGATCCGGAGACGCTCGGGCATTACGCGGGGCTTGCCCAGCAGTACATTTTCTATTATGCAAGGAGCACTGGAAAAGAAAAATGAAGTATAAACTGATCGCCGCCGATATGGACTCGACGGCCTTGAACTCAAAAAAGGAGCTCACGCCGAGAACGGTAGCGGCCATGGAAAAGGCGATAGAGCAGGGGAAGATCGTTGCGTTTTCAACGGGACGCAGCATAAGCCTTGTGCAGCCTTATATAGATATGGTGCGCGGCATGCGCTACGCTGTGACGGGTGCCGGTGCCTCAGTGATAGATACATACACCGGGAAGAAATTTAACTACGAGACGATAGACCCGGAGACGATCAAATATATAGCCGCCCGTGCTGCGGGCTACGTCATGCCGATATTCTTCATTGACGATAAGACCTACAGCAACGCCTGGTGCGTCGATAACTGTGCCGATTTCGGCCTGAGTGCATATGAGCCGATATACAGGCAGGGTATGAACCTTGTCGACGATGTCTTTGCAATGTTCATGGCAGACCCCAAGCCTGTAGAGAAGCTCAATCTGTTCTTCGCGCAGGACGGTGAGGCGGATGCCGTGTACGAGCAGATAAAGACCCTGCCTGTGAGCTTCACCTGCCATTCCTCCCGCTGCCTTGAGATAAACGCGAGCGGCGTGAGCAAGGCTAAGGGACTGCGGGCGTTGTGTGCCGCACTCGGTATCGACATGGCTGAGTGCATAGCGATAGGCGACGCTCAAAACGATGAGGAAATGCTCAAGGCGGCTGGACTCAAGGTCGCCATGGCAAACGGCAGCGAAACTGTAAAGGAGCTTGCCGACGTCATCGCGCCCGACTGCGACAGCGACGGTGTCGCGGCTATAATTGAACAATATTTGCTTGATTAGATACAGTAATTATAGTATAATAAACTGATTAGGACTCGACTTTGGAGTGTGCGCTATGGACGAAAAAACAATGCAGCTGAAAAAATGGATAGACGACAGCGACAATGTCGTATTCTTCGGCGGAGCAGGCGTTTCGACTGAGAGCGGGATACCCGATTTCCGCAGCGTTGACGGACTGTACAATCAAAAGTGGAAGTATCCGCCCGAGACCATACTGAGCCATTCGTTTTTCGTTCGATATCCCGAAGAGTATTACCGCTTCCACAGGGAAAAGCTCGTTATTGACGGCGTGAAACCGAACGCCGCGCATTTAAAGCTCGCTGAGTTTGAGCAGAAGGGCAAGCTGCGCGCAGTGGTCACTCAGAATATAGACGGGCTGCATCAGGCGGCCGGCAGCAAAAATGTCCTTGAGCTTCACGGCAGCATACTGCGAAGCTACTGCTCGGTGTGCGGCAAGCCCTATCCCGCGGATAAGATGAACCACGGGGAAGGCGTTCCTCACTGCACCTGCGGCGGAGTTATCCGTCCTGATATCGTGCTTTATGAAGAACCGCTGGATGAAGCGGTCATTACCGAAGCCGTCCGTGTCATATCCGAGGCGGAGGTGCTTATTATCGGCGGTACGAGCCTGAACGTTTATCCGGCGGCAGGACTTATAAACTATTACCGCGGAAATAAGCTTGCTCTCGTCAATCTGAGCAAAACGCCTTATGACGACGAAGCGGACCTTGTTATAAACGAAAAGATCGGAAAGGTATTCAGCCAGCTTTGAGTAGAATAGATGTTTTAGGCGTCGGATTTGACGATCTGACGAGAAAAGATGCAATAGATATGTGCAAAAGGCTCATTGATGAGCATCGCAGCGCATATATGGTAACACCAAATCCCGAGATAGTTATGGCAGCATGGGATAATCCAGAGCTGCATGATGCTATATCCAGGGCCGATATGGTCATACCCGACGGTATCGGCGTTGTAAAAGCGGCAAAGATCATCGGAACTCCGCTTAAAGAGCGCCTGCCCGGCATCGAGATAGGCGAGGCGATCTTAAAATACGCCGCAGAGAGCGGCAAGAGCGTTTTCCTGCTCGGCGCAAAGCCCGGAGTGGCCGACGCTGCCGCCGAAAAAATGAGGGAGCTGTTCCCGGGACTCAATGTCTGCGGCACAAACGACGGATATTTTAAAGAGGACGGCCCCGTTGTCGAGAAGATCAACGCCGCAAAGCCCGATTTTCTCATGGTCTGCCTCGGAGCGCCCAAGCAGGAGCTTTGGATGGCGGAAAACGCACCGAAGCTCGATGTCGGCCTCATGGCCGGTCTCGGCGGTTCGCTGGACGTGTTCGCGGGAACCGTAATGCGCGCGCCGAAGGCGTGGCAGAAAATGAACGCCGAGTGGCTTTATCGCTGCATAAAAGAGCCGTGGCGCTTTAAGCGCATAGCACGCCTGCCGCTGTTTATAGTAAAGGCGTGGATAAAACGGATAAGGAAGTTATTCAATGGAAAAGGGTAAGCTTATCGTATTTGAGGGCATCGACGGAAGCGGCAAGTCCGCGCATTACAGGCGGGTGTGCGCCCGCCTCGAGGCCGAAGGGATAAACTATCACCATATCGTCTTTCCTCGCTATGATAATGACAGCAGCGCACTGATAAGGATGTACCTCGGCGGTGACTTCGGCCCAAACCCCAATGATGTAAACGCCTATGCGGCATCAACATTTTATGCCGTCGACCGTTTCGCGGCCTACAGAACGGACTGGGGCAGCGCCTATGATTCCGGCGAGTTTATACTGTCGGACAGATATACGACATCGAACGCTGTTCATCAGGGCGCAAAGCTTTCGAATGAGGAGCTGCCTGGATTCTTCGAGTGGCTGTATGATTTCGAGTATGTAAAGCTCGGACTGCCCAAACCCGATCTCGTCATCTATCTCGACGTAGATGTCGAGACCTCGCTCAAACGCATGAAGCACCGTCAGGAGAAAACGCACACCTCGGCGGATATTCATGAAAAAGATATTCGATATCTTGAAAACTGCCTGCGTGTTGCCGATAAGGCTGCGGATCACTACGGCTGGACGCGTATCCCGTTTTTGAAAGACGGAATTGAGCGCGAGATAGATGAAAAGCATGAAGAGATCTACTCCATCATCAAATCCGCTTTGTGAGGAAAAGCAAACTCTCCGTGCCCGAAAGCTCAGAGAGATAGAACGCCTCTCGGATGAGTATATCCGAGAAAGCGATGAGGCGATATTGAACAGGCTTTTAGGCTGCTGCGAGCTTGAAAATGCAGAAACCGTGTTTTTATACTACAGCATAGGCCGCGAGGTGTCGACGGTTTCGCTTATTGAGCGGATCGTTCAAAACGGCAGGCGTGCAGCGCTTCCGGTGAGCGAAGATAACGGTATCATGGAGTTTTACATTGTCGACGATCTTTCGCAGCTGCAACGCGGAAGATTCGGCATTCCCGAACCGCCAGTAACGCAGCCTGTAAGGCCGGAAAAGGGTGACGTCATTATCGTACCGGCTCTGTGCTGCGATAAATTCGGCCACCGACTTGGCCGTGGAGCAGGGTACTATGACCGCTACCTTGCCGAAGTTAAGTGCTTCAGTATCTGCCTTTGCAGAAAGGTTTTGCTTGAAGATAAACTGCCGGCGGAGAATACAGATATTGCGGTATCGCTGGTTTTGACGGATTGAAAAATAAAGATGGGGCTCAAATGAGCCCCGGGCATCCTCAGCAGCCGCAGCCGCAGTCGTTGTTGCCGCAGCCGCTGTTGCAGCCACAGCTTCCGCCGCAGTTATTGCCGCAGCCGAAGAAGAGGATTATGAGTATGAGGATGATCCAGATGCAGCTATTGTTGTTGCAGAACATATATATTACCTTTCCCCGCGCATAAAATTCCGCAGTTCGGTCCGGCGCGGCGGACTTACGACACGAAAGTTATCACACATTCCACGCAGCATTCGCTGCGTCTGCTGTATACTATGCCGCAGCGGTAAATCAGGTTACAGTCGCAAAGGAGATATCTATGGCTGATAAAAAAACAGATTTTGACGAGCTCTTCGGAAAGAAAGAACCCGATAAGAAGCCCAGGAAGGCTCCGGCCGCACCGACTCAGAGAAAAACTCAGACCCAGCCGAGACCGAATGCGTCCGCGGCACAGAAGGAAAATAAAAGCGGCCTTGCAGGCGGTGCACTCTACTTCTTATTCGTTATAAGCGTCAGCATAATTCTTGCCTGCCTTGCATGGGCGGCGGCGACGGATGTTCTGGGCTTCAAGTCCTCGGACACGGTCGCGCAGATCACCCTTGATAAGGACAGCTTTACCTATAAGGAAGTCGAAGTCAAGGACGATGACGGCAACACCAAGACCAAGAAGATCCACTATGCCGACATGAACTATGTTGCCGACCAGCTCAAGGATAACGGAATCATAAAGTACAAGTGGCTGTTTAAGCTCTTCGGCAGTGTATATAACGCCGATGAGAAGATCGATCCCGGCACATATGAGCTAAAAGCAATATACGACTATAAGGCTCTCGTAAAGAAGATGACCTCGGGCTCCGGTGCAATGGTGACGAAAAAAATAACCTTCCCGGAAGGCTACACGATGCACCAGATATTCAAGAAGCTCGATGCTGAGGGCGTGTGCGATTATGACGAACTGATGGATGCCGCGGCAAACTCGACGTTCAACTACTCCTTCCTTGAGGGAACGGAGAAGGGTGACGCGAGCAGACTCGAAGGCTTCCTGTTCCCGGATACCTATGAGTTTTATGAGGGCATGCCGGCGGCAACCGCGATAAACAAGCTGCTTGAGGTGTTCCATTACAAAATGACTGCCGAAATGCTCCAGTGGCAGGAGGAAAGCGGTTACACTATGCGTCAGATCGTGACAATTGCGTCCATGATCGAAAAGGAAGCGGCAAACGATACAGAGCAGTACACCATTGCATCGGTCATCTACAACCGTCTCAAAAAGGATTGGCCACTTCAGATAGACTCGACGACGCTCTATGAATATCCCGACCACGAGGGAGCGCCGACGGCTGAGATGCTGGCTAAGGATAGTCCGTATAATACTCGTATAAGCAAAGGTCTGCCGCCGTCTCCGATATGCAGCCCGGGCATCACGGCCATAAGGGCGGCATTGCAGCCGAGCAGCACAAATTATATGTATTACGCACTCAACACCGCTACCGGCCAGCATGAATTCTTCACCAGTGCCGATGCATTCAACGCCTTTGTCGCAACACAAAATTATGACTGACAGACGGTGTGAACTTCTTGCTCCGGCCGGAGATATGGAGCGCCTTGATATGGCGCTCCATTACGGTGCGGATGCTGTTTACCTTGCAGGCAAACGCTTTGGAATGCGTGCCTCGGCGGGAAATTTTTCGATGGAAGAACTTGCTCTGGCCTGTGAAAAAGCTCATGAAAAGGGCGCTGCTGTGCATTTGACATGCAATACGCTTCCGCGTGAGGATGAGCTCGAAGCTCTGCCGGCTTTTTTGAAAGAAGCGGAAAATGCCGGAGTTGATGCATTTATAATTGCAGATCTCGGCGTTATGAAAGCTGCGGAGAAATACGCGCCCGATGTGCAGCGCCATGTAAGCACTCAGCTCGGTGTCATAAACAGCGCAACGGCCAACGTTTTGTATGACATGGGTGCGAGCCGTGTGGTGCTCGCTCGTGAAACGCCGATGCGAGATATATACGAAATTCGGGCAAACACTCCGAAAGAGCTTGAGATAGAAGCCTTTGTGCACGGTGCGATGTGCGTATCATTTTCAGGGCGCTGCCTGCTGTCAAATTATTTGACGGGGCGGGACGCGAACCGCGGTGCATGCGCTCAGCCATGCCGCTGGAAGTACCGTCTCGTTGAGGAAAAGCGTCCCGGAGAGTATTTCGATATAAGTGAGGATAAGGGCACATATATCATGAACTCGCGCGATATGTGCATGATAGATCACATACCCGAGCTCATTGACGCGGGTGTTACGAGCTTTAAGATAGAAGGCAGGATGAAATCCGCCTACTATGCGGCTGCCGTAACGAACGCTTACCGCCACGCGATAGACTTTGCGCTCAAAGGGGAGGAACTTCCCCAGATTTGGCGGGATGAAGTCGATAAGCTAAGCCACCGTCCATACTGCACAGGCTTTTATTACGGAGACCCAGGTCAGCACTATTCGGAGACAAGCTATTATTCCGATGCCGAGGTCTGCGCGGTTGTTGAGCAGTGCGATAATGACGGAAATGCCGTTTTGACTCAGCGAAACCGCTTCTGTCTCGGGGATAAGGTCGAACTAATGACAAATGACCACGAGCCTGTTTCATTCATAGTAGAGCACATGGAAAACGCCGACGGTGAAGCAATAGAAGCAACGCCGCATGCGATGATGACGATAAAAATGAAGCTGCCGATACCGTGCAGCCGCCTGTCCATACTCAGGCGCATCAAGAAGATATAAGTAAAAGGAGAAGATATATGAAAGCATACGGAGTAAACGAATTAAGAGAAATGTTCCTGAGCTTTTTCGAGAGCAAGGGTCACCTGAGACTGCCCAGCTTTTCACTGGTTCCGCAGAATGATAAATCCATCCTGCTCATAAATGCCGGTATGACTCCTATGAAGCCGTGGTTCAAGGGCGAGCAGATACCGCCGCGCAAGCGCGTTTGCACCTGCCAGAAGTGCATCCGCACCGGCGATATCGACAATGTCGGCCATACTGCGCGCCACGGCACCTACTTTGAGATGCTCGGCAACTTCTCCTTCGGCGACTACTTCAAGCATGAGGCTATAGCATGGAGCTGGGAATTCCTCACGAGCGAAGAGTGGGTCGGCCTTGATCCTGACAGGCTTTACCCCTCAGTGTATCTTGATGACGACGAGGCATGGAACATCTGGCATGACGAGATCGGAATCCCTGCCGAGAAGATATTCCGCTTCGGCAAGGAGGATAACTTCTGGGAGCACGGAGCGGGTCCCTGCGGTCCCTGTTCGGAAATATACTATGACCGCGGCGAGGAATACGGCTGCGGCAAACCCGACTGCACAGTCGGCTGCGATTGTGACCGTTATATCGAGGTTTGGAACAATGTTTTCTCTCAGTTTGATAACGACGGTCACGGCAACTACACCGAGCTTGCGCAGAAGAATATCGATACCGGCATGGGTCTTGAGCGTCTTGCGGTCGTCTGTCAGGGCGTAAATTCGCTGTTTGACGTCGATACCGTAATGAACATCACCCACAAGGTCTCCGAGATTACCGGTGCACATTACGGCGAGAGCGAAAAGCGCGACGTATCCCTCCGCGTTATCACCGACCATATCCGCAGCGCAACATTCATGATCTGCGACGGCATTTTGCCGTCTAATGAGGGGCGAGGCTATGTTCTGCGCAGACTTTTGAGAAGAGCCGCACGCCACGGCAAGCTCCTTGGCGTGAACGAACCTTTTCTTTACAGCATAATTGACACCGTTATTCATGAAAACGAGTGCCAGTACCCCGAGCTGCGCGAAAAGCAGCAGTATATAACCCGTGTCGTAAAGAGCGAAGAGGACAGCTTTGCCAAGACCATCGACGCAGGCATGCAGATCTATAACAGCCTGCTCGAAGAACACAAGGCAAAGGGCGAGACTGTATTTTCCGGTGCAGATGCCTTTAAGCTTTACGATACCTACGGCTTCCCCGTGGATATGACTGCCGAAATGCTTGTTGATGAGGGCATGACGCTCAACGAGGATGAGTTCAAAGCACTTATGGAGGAACAGCGTGTACGTGCTCGCGAGGCGAGAAAAGCTCTCGGCGATCTCGGCTGGGAGGGCATCGACTTCGGCCTTGACGCTACTCCGACGGAGTTTACAGGCTACGATAAGCTCACCGATACAGCGACTGTTCTCGCCATCGTAAACGGCGATGAGCTTGCAGGCGAGATAAGCGAGGGCTGCGAGGGCATAATCGTTATGGACAAGACCCCGTTCTATGCCGAGATGGGCGGCCAGCTCGCCGATAAGGGCGAGATCGGCTTCAGTCTCGAGGACGTAGAGCACGGACAGCTTACACGATTTGTCGTCAATAACGTCAAAAAGGACAAGGGCAATAAATATCTGCACTACGGCGTGTGCGAGTCCGGCGCGATATCCGTCGGCGAGGAGGTAGTGGCCTCTGTTGACCCCGAGCGCCGCAAGGCAATATCCCGTGCGCACTCTGCAACGCATCTGCTGCACGCTGCGCTGCGCGAGACGCTGGGCGATCACGTCCATCAAGCTGGCTCGCTCGTCGATGCCGACACTCTGCGCTTTGACTTCACGCATTTCGAGGCAATGACTCCAAAAGAAGTCGCCGCGGTCGAGGATGCCGTGAACAACGCGGTTCTCGACGGCGTTGATATCACCGTTCGTGAAATGAGCCTTGAGGATGCCAAAAACAGCGGCGCTACCGCCCTGTTCGGTGAAAAATACGGCGACGTTGTCCGCGTCGTTAAAATGGGCGGTTACAGCACTGAGCTTTGCGGCGGCACGCATCTTGACAATACCGCAAAGGTCGGCATGTTCCATATAACGAGCGAATACTCCGTCGCAAGCGGTGTTCGCCGCATAGAGGCCGTCACAGGCAGAAAATATCTCGAAATGGCAAAGCATTCGTATATGACTGTTGCCCGCGCGGCCGAGAGCCTCAAGGCAAAGCCGAGCGAGCTTCTGACAAAGGCCGAGGGCTTTGTCAGCGAGGTAAAGAATCTGCGCCAGAAGGTCGAAAAAATGAAGGATAAGATCCTTGCAAGCGATGTCGAGCGCTTCCTGTTCGCCGCAAAGAAGATCGGCGGCTTTGACGTTCTTACAGCAACGCGCACGGATCTTGATGCAAACGATCTCAGAAAGATCGGCGACTTCCTGCGCGATAAGGATCCGAAGATCGTCGCTGTTCTGGCGACCGCAAACGAGTCCAAGGTCACGTTCACGGCATGCTGCGGCAAGGACGCCGTGGCCGCAGGTATCAAGGCCGGAGATATCGTCAAGGCTGTTTCCGCCGTCGCAGGCGGCAAGGGCGGCGGCAAGCCCGACTCAGCTATGGGCGGCGGCACGGAGGTCCTCAAGATGGACAACGCCCTTGCGATAGTCGACGATCTCGTCGCCGAAAAGCTCGGACTTTAAAAGGAGGCAATATCAATGAACGACTGCTTATTCTGCAAGATAATAGCGGGGGAGATCCCCTCGACCAAGGTGTATGAGGACGAAAACGTGTTTGCGTTCCGCGATATAAATCCGCAGGCGCCGGTGCATGTCCTTGTTCTGCCCAAGCAGCATATATGCTGCGCAGACGAGATAAACGCGGATAATTCCGCGCTCGTAGGTAAGTGCTTCGAGGCCGTTGCTAAGATCGCAAAGAGCGAGGGCCTTACAAACGGCTACCGCGTCGTAAATAACTGCGGCGAGGACGGCGGCCAGACCGTAAAGCATCTGCATTTCCATCTGCTCGGAGGCAAGAAGCTTCCCGAGGGTATGGCGTAATAAATTAAATACAGCAAAAAAGCAGCCTGAAAGCTGCTTTTTTGCGCATTAGAGGTTTGTGGTATGAGAGGAGTCCGCACGCTGTGCGCCGCTTCAATTGGATATTGCACCGCAGTGTTCTTGTCACACTATCTGCTTTTCGGCGAAAGCCTTGCGGCGGTGCTACTGCTGCCCGTTATCATTGTGCTGGCAGCTGCATTGTTTCGCGGCAATATGCGCACGCGGCTTATCATAGTTGCGGCCGCCATGGCCGTCGGCTTTGGCCACTATTGGCTGCATAACGCACAGACGGTAACGCGGTGTGAGGAATATGCCGGTAAGGAGCTCACAACGACAGCGCGGCTGACCGATTATCCCGATGTGCGCGACAGGTGCGTGCTGCTGAGCGTGAAAATAACTGGTGCAGAGCTTCCGAACGTCAACGCGCTAATTATCGATTACTCGAACGAGGAGCCCGACTTTGTCCCCGGGGACGAGATAAAAGTAAAGCTCAAGCTAAGAAGTGTTACCGAGCGCTTCGGCGAGGAAACGGACTCAAACATCTCTAAAGGTGTGTATCTCAGCGGTTACACGTCTGAGAAAATCGAAAAAACAGGCCGATGGGCGGGGTCTTTCCTGTATTGGCCTAAGCTTATAGGAAACGCTCTGCATAATGAAATAGGCAAATTGTTTCCGGAAGATACCGCGCCGTTTATGAAAGCGCTTCTCGCGGGATATAAAGATGATTACTATCAGAATGATAAGCTATATGCCTCGATGAATGTTGCGGGGCTTGCGCATGTCGTGGCTGTATCAGGTATGCATGTTGCTTTCCTTGTCGGCGTATTGCAGAGTATACTCGGTAAAAACCGCAGATCGTCCCTGATATGCATAGCTCTTGTATGGCTGTTTGTCATAATGGTCGGATCGCCCCTGTCGGCTGTGAGAGCGGGTATCATGATAAGCCTACCTATGCTTGCACCAGTGTTCGGCAGGGTAAATGACCGTGCGACGACGCTGTCATTTGCCCTTGCCATGATACTGCTTTCAAACCCATTTTCGGCAGGAAGCGTTGCGCTCCAGCTCTCGTTCGGCTCGGTTGTCGGAATGTTCCTGTTCTCGCAGCCGATATACGAGTTTTTCGGCTCAAAACTGAGAGGTCCTAAGGTATTTAAGAGGCCGTACAGATACATCATTGCAACACTATCGAGCTCGCTTGCCGTTACGGTGTTTGCATGCCCGCTTATGGCAGTGCATTTCGGATATGTCACGCTCCTTGCGCCCATAATGAATATCCTTTGCCTGTGGGCGATATCGTTCCTATTCGTGGGCGGCTTTGCGCTGTGCATCATCGGCTTTGTGCTGCCTGCACCGACAATGTGGCTTGCTAATATCCTTTCATATCTTGTGCGTTATATAGCCGGTGTGGTAGAATATTCGGCGAAACTACCGATAACGGCGCTTTATATGGAGAATAAGTACGTACCGTTGTGGCTAATAAGCTCATACGTTTTATTTATTGCGTATTTTGTTATACGCAGATATAAAAAGCTCAACGTCCTTATTCCGACGGCAGTGTGTGCAGCCCTGCTTTGCGGCGTGTTTTGGCTGACGGATAGGGATATGCGCGCAGATCAGGGAACTATAAGCGTTATGAACGTCGGAAACGGGCAGTGCATAGCCGTGACCGAGAGTGAGAACACAGTCGTTATCGATTGCGGCAGCTACGGCGTTACGCAAAACGCGGGCAGCATGCTCGCATCATATCTTCGAGCAAACGGCAGATATGATATCGACTATCTCATGCTGACGCATCTGCATACCGATCATGCCACCGGCGTTGAGCGGCTTTTAAACCTCATGAACGTGAAAACCGTAATCATGCCCGATAACGCCGAGGATACCAGCGGCGACGGCATGCTTGATGAGATCATCGGTGCGGCCGAGAAAAACGGGACGAAGATAGTTTACATAACACAAGATACCGATTTTACCGCAGGGGATATTCGACTCTCCGTCTATGAAAGCTCCGATCTTGGCGCGCGCGATGAAAGCGGGATTATGTTAACCGTGAGTGTAGGTGATTACGATATGCTTGTGACAGGTGACGTTGAAAAAGTCGTTGAACGTGAGCTTGTACGCGAGCACGATCTTTCCGGAACGGAGCTCCTTATCGTTCCGCACCACGGCTCGAAATACTCAACGAGTGACGAGCTTCTCTCTGCGATCAGACCCGAAACTGCGGTCATTTCAACAGGCTATAACAAATACGGGCATCCTACACAGGAGACGCTCGATATACTGGAAAAATACAATGTCAATGTCCTGCGCACGGATAAGCTTGGCAGGGTAGTATTGCATATCTCGGCAGGTGATTAAATGGCTAAGAAAACGAAACGCGACGAAAAATTTAATTATAATGCGAGCGTGAACACGCTCCGCACTGAGGGACCGGCCGGACTGTATCTGATCTGGGGGCCGGAGGATTACCTTGCCGACAGATTTTTTGAAGAGATAAAAAAGCTGTGTATAACAAGCGAGGCTGATGATTTCAGCTACCGTCGGCTTGATGAGCGTGACTTTTCGGCGCTTGCGCTCAGGGAGGCTATCGACAGCGTCCCGTTTCTGTCCGAGCGAAGCCTTGTTGAGGTTCGCGGTGTTGATATAAATAGGCTCAGGGATGCTGATGAGATAAGCGCCATCCTCGCTGATATCCCCGATTACTGTACGGTCGTGTTCATGACACCCATAGGTTTTGAACCGGATAAGCGACTTAAAGTGTACAAGGCCATCCAGAAATGCGGCAAGGAGATATGCGTTACGGCGCAGGGCGGCGATATACTTATAAAATGGATCATCCGCCGTTTTGCCGCAGAGGGCAAGGGCATTGAGCTCAACGCTGTTCAGCGGCTGATAAACGTAAGCGGCGAGCTTATGAACGGGCTTATCCCGGAAATAAACAAGATCGCGTCATATACGAAAGGCGACAGAGTCACCGAAGCCGACGTTGACGCGGTCGCTCACCACATTCCCGAGGCAGTCGTTTTCGACATGACTGAAGCGCTCGCAAAGTGCGAAAATAATGCCGCGATGCGCCTTCTGGGCGAGCTGCTTGCCGATAAGAATAACGATCCGACCATGATCCTTGCGATAGTTGGCGGCCAAATGCGGAAAATGTACGCTGCGCGCGTTGCAATAGACTATGATCTGCCAAAGGACTATGTTATGAAAACGCTCGGCCTGCGCTATGATTTTATAGCAAACCGGCTTATTGCCGCATCAAGGCGCTTTTCAACAGCACAGATAAAGCGCGCCGTCGAGCTGTGCACAGAGACCGATTATGCCATGAAAAGCAGCAAAACAGAGCCAACTGAGCTTTTGAAGGAATGCGTCATGCGCATAGCGGCAGGTGATGAGGATGCATAGAGTTTCCGAGGTCATCGTCGTCGAGGGCAGGTACGATAAAAACACGCTGTCGCAGGTGGTTGATGCCGTGATAATCGAAACGAGCGGCTTTGGCGTGTTCAATAATAAAGAAAAACAGCAGCTTTTGCGCACTCTGGCCGAAAAGCGCGGCCTTATCGTCATGACGGACCCCGATGGCGCGGGGCTCGTTATCCGCAATTTCGTAAAAAGCTGCGTTGACCCAAAGCTTTTAAAGCATGCCTATATGCCTGAGATTTTCGGCAAGGAGCGCCGAAAGAGCAAAGCCTCAAAGGAGGGCAAGCTTGGCGTCGAGGGAATGAGCGCGGATATTATTATGCAGGCGCTGCGCCGATGCGGAGCTACGATCGACGGGGAGACATCCGCCGCTGCCGGCGGCATAAGCATGGCCGATATGTACGCCAAGGGGCTTACCGGGAAGCCGGACAGTGCGTCAAGGCGCGAAAAGCTTCTTGCATCGTTGAGCCTTCCGCAGAAGATGACTGCGCAGGCACTTCTGCCGGTTCTGAATGCACTTATGAGCCGAGAAGACTTCCTTTTGCGTTCATTCTAAAAACAGTGGCAATATACAACATATTGTGATATAATATTTATTTAGAGAAAATTGAACACTTTGGAGGATAAATATATGAAATGTCCGTTTTGCGGATTTCTTGAGAGCAAGGTCATCGACTCCAGACCCGCGGAGGAGGGAACGACCATTCGCCGCCGCAGAGAGTGTCTGGCATGTCAGAAGCGCTTTACGACTTATGAGACGATAGAGCATCTGCCTCTTGTTGTTGTGAAGCGCGACGGTTCACGCCAGCAGTTTGACAGAGTAAAGCTCATAAACGGCATGGTTCGCGCCTGCGAAAAACGTCCTGTGTCGCTTTCTCAGCTTGAGAAGATAGCCGACGAGATAGAGCAGGAGCTGCAGAGCGCGCTTGAGCGCGAAGTCAGTACCGTTGAGATCGGCGAAATGGTTATGAAGCGCATAAAGCTCGTCGATGAGGTCGCTTATGTTCGCTTTGCCTCCGTCTACCGCAGCTTTAAGGACATAAACACCTTTATGGAAGAACTCACCAAACTTCTGAGCGATAAATAACACCTGCAGCTGACAATTTTGTTGTGATAGTCGGCAGCTTCGATACCGGTAGCCGATTGTTATTGCGATAGTCGGCAGTTTCGATACCGGGCTGCCGCAATAAATGTATCCGCAGAATCTTAAATCGCTATTAAAAAATACTGCCAAGGCTTATTTGCTCCATTGTCATAAGGGAGAGCAGGGTCTCTTTTAATAGACCGTATGAGCCTGCGGCGGTATCTGCATCTCCGTCTCCTACGTCGGCTCTGTATCCGTAGAACGCATCGGTTGTAGCATTTATTTCGCTGTGCCGGATGAAAATGTGCGTGTAGCCGTCAAGAGTGAGCCAGTGCTCGATTGCAGCGTCGAGCTGTTCGGCGGCCTTTTCGGTATCTCCGTTTTTCAGACTTTCATATGAAGCATCTACCTCGTCGATGAGCGAGGAGACTATGTCTTCATTGACGCGGATGTTGACCAAGACACCTGCAAATAAAAGCAGTAACAGAACTGCGGCAACTATCTCTTTTTTCATGCTAAGCCTCCTTCGTCTGGCAGAAAACACTTCCTGTTTCGGACAGCGTGAGGATATATACCTCGTTTGCATTTTTTATCTTGCGGCGCTTGAGCTCGTTATCCAGCCAGCGCCTGTCGCGGCCGAGCAGGGTGAGATTTTTGTCAAGTATCCTGCCGTCGTTTATGATAATATGCGCATAGCCCGTTTCTTCTGGACTTATGCCGAGCATTGAAGCTGTGGCCGGCTGGCTTGCTGCCATAAGTATCAGACTGAGCTGACCGTTAGTTTCCAAAACTCCGTAAGCGACCTGACTTGCGTCGGTCTGTCCCTGAGCCCGCAGCTCCTGCATGAGCTCGTCTATCGTAAAGCGGTTGCGGCGCATGCTGTCGCGGTCGATTTTTCCGTTTCTTATTATTATCTCGGGTTTACCGTAGGTGAACTTGCGCAGCTTGACGCTTTTCATGTTGAGGCCTGCGATTATAATTTCAAGGCAGAACATTATCAGTATAGGCAAAAGACCGTTTAACAGCGGTATGCCTATATCCTGCAGCGGTGTTGCGGCAAGGTCCGCAATAAGAGCCGCGACTATGAACTCGGAGATCTCAAGCTCTCCGAGTTGACGCTTGCCCATAACTCGCATTGAAATCAGTATTGCAAAATATAGTATTACAGTGCGGATAAATATAATAGCCAAACATATCGCCTCCATTGATATTTTTACCGATGGTACGCAAAATATAATGAAAGGATGTTTCGTTATGAAAATCATAATTGACAGTGCGGATAAAATAAGCGGCATGGCCGCATCCATGATCGCAGAGCATGCCAAGGCTCGCCCCGGCTGCGCGATCGCATTTGCGGCAGGCAGAACGACAAAGCGCGTTTATGAAGCTCTTGCGGCTATGAACGTTAAAGAACTCTCCGAATGCAGGGCCTTTACCGTCTGCGAATACGAGGGACTTGCGTCGGACGATAAGCGTTCCTGCGCATACCGCCTTAATGACGAGCTTTACTCAAAAGCCGGCATAACGAAAATATATACTCCGACAGCAGAGAATGCCGATGAATTTGACTCTGAGATCGAAGCCTGCGGCGGACTTGAGCTGGCCGTTCTCGGTATAGGCACGAACGGACACATCGGCTTTAACGAGCCGGCGACGCCATATGATTCCTACACGCACAGCGTGCTTTTGACAGATAAAACAAAGCAGATGAACGCCGAGCTGTTCGGCGGCGCAGAGAACGTTCCCGAAAAGGCCATTACCATGGGCCTCAAAACCATCTGCGAGGCAAAAAACGTAATTCTTGTTGCCTTTGGCAGTGAGAAGGCGGAGATAATCCATCAGCTCGTCTATGGTAAAACGTCGACCTACGTTCCGGCGGCGATGCTTCAGATGCATATGAATATGACGCTCCTGCTTGACGAGGAAGCGGCTGAAAAGATTAAATAAACCGAGGAGAAAGCAATGGGTAAATATTTTGGCACAGACGGCTTCAGAGGCGAAGCCAATGTTGACCTGACCGTCATGCATGCGTTCGAGATAGGCCGTTATCTCGGCTGGTATTACGGTAAGGATAAAAAGGCAAGAGTTGTAATCGGTAAAGATACTCGCCGTTCAAGCTATATGCTCGAATCGGCTTTGTGCGCAGGTCTCACGGCCTCGGGCGCGGATGCGTATCTTCTGCATGTCACCACAACGCCGAGCGTATCCTATGTTGCCCGCGCGGATGATTTTGACTGCGGCATTATGATATCGGCAAGCCACAATCCTTATTACGATAACGGCATCAAGCTCATAAACGGCAAGGGCGAAAAGATGGGCGATGAGCTCCTTGACGAGATCGAGGCGTATATTGACAGGGCAAACGCCGGAGAAAAGGACTGCCTGCCTTATGCAACAGGGGAGAAGATCGGCCGCACGGTGGACTATTCTGCCGGACGCAATCGTTACATAGGCTTTCTCATTTCGCTTGCGACACGCTCGTATAAGGGCAAAAAGGTCGGTCTCGACTGCGCAAACGGTTCGACATGGATGATGGCCAAAAGCGTGTTTGATGCCTTGGGTGCCGACACCTATGTGATATCGAATAACCCCGACGGCATAAATATAAACGTAAACTGCGGTTCGACCCATATTGAACAGATGCAGAAGTTCGTTTTGGATAATAAGCTCGATGTCGGCTTTGCCTTTGACGGCGACGCGGATCGCTGTTTGGCTGTCGATGAAAAGGGCAATATCATAACCGGCGACCATATTCTTTACGTCTGCGGAAAATATATGCGAGACAGCGGCATACTCGGAGAAAAGAAGATCGTCACTACGGTGATGAGCAATATGGGTCTTTATAAAGCACTTGACGCGCTCGGTATAGGCTATGAAAAAACAGCCGTAGGCGATAAATACGTTGCCGAGAACATGCGCGCAAACGGCTATATTCTCGGCGGTGAGCAGTCGGGCCATATTATTTTCGGCCGCCTTGCAAACTCCGGTGACGGCATATTGACCGCGATCAAGATCATGGAGGCCATGTGCGAGAGCAAGCAGCCTCTTTCCGTGCTGGCGGCTCCAGTCGTCATGTATCCTCAGCTTCTCAAGAATGTTGTGGTTACCGATAAGGACGAAACGCTCTCCTGCGACGAGGTCAAAAAGGCCGTGTCCGACATGGAAGCAAAGCTCGGTGAGGATGGACGTATCCTCCTTCGCAAGAGCGGCACTGAGCCTGTTCTGCGAGTTATGGCCGAAGCCAAGACCCATGAGCAGTGCGAGGAGTGTGTTGACTATATAATCGACGCAATGCGCCGCAGCGGCAGACTTATCAAGGTGAAATAATTATGTATACTATTACAGAACTGCTCGACCTGAGCAAAACCATAGCTGCACCGCTTTTCGAGGGCAAGACTTATCCCTGGGAGGTGCTGGGCGATATATCCGACTTCATCGTATCTCTCGGCAACACGCTGCCCGAGGACGAGTATGAAAAACGCGGTGAGAACGTGTGGATAGCGCGTGACGCTGAGGTGTTCCCATCGGCGTACATAGGTTCTCCCTGTATCATTGACCATGGCGCGCAGGTGCGCCACTGCGCGTTTATCCGCGGCAGCGCCATAGTCGGCAAAAATGCCGTCGTAGGAAATTCCACGGAACTTAAAAATGTCGTGCTGTTTGACAATGTGCAGACGCCGCACTATAACTATGTCGGCGACTCTATCCTCGGCTATAAGGCGCACATGGGAGCAGGATCGATAACCTCGAATGTTAAGAGCGACAAGAGCCTTGTTGTCATAAAAAACGGTGGAGAGCTCATCGAGACCGGCCGCAAAAAGGTCGGCGCTATCCTCGGCGACTGCGTCGAGATCGGCTGCAACAGCGTTCTCAATCCTGGAACTGTGCTCGGACGAAGAGCAAGCGTTTATCCCACGTCCTGCGTGCGCGGCGTAATTCCCGAGGACGGGATATACAAATCAAAAGACGATATAGTGATACGCAAATAACAGAAAAGCTCCCGAACTTGCTGTTCGGGAGCTTTTTATCACTGTTTTGAAGCAGGACGGCTTTTTTTCTTCGAATGTCCGCGTCCGCGGCGGCGTGAGAGCGCGGCTTTGCTGCGGTAAAAGTCTATCATGCCGTCATCAGCCTCGTAAACGAGCCTGTTTGCCGACCATGAGTTATCTTCGTGCTTGCGGAACTTGAGCCTAACAAGGAAGTTACCGCAGTCGGGGCAGCTGAGTATATTCATGTATCGCTGGTCGCCCTGATTGATCCAGCGGTGCGCCTCCAGCGCACCCTGACACTTGGGGCAGGGGACGGCGGTGAGCTTTTCGTCGGCAAAGGCCTCGGCCTTGGAAACGTAGCCCGGAAAAACAAGATGCTCGAGCGCGTCGGGGGCGTTATCGCCTGCACTGTCGCGCCTTGCGCGGGTGCTCAGCATGCGCGAGGCTTCATCGTACTGAGCAAGGCCAAGCTGCATATCAAGCTTCGAGCACACGAGAGCCGTATTGTACGCATCGCCGAGAGCATCGTGCGCAACACGGGTCTGCTCAATGCCGAAGTGCTCCATCGCCGTTGCGAGCGACTTCTGATTCTTGTCGCCGTCTGTCTGCATATTATAAATAAGCTGCAAATTGATCCATGAGCTTATCCAGTCCCAGTCGAGGTCGTGAATAATTATGTTCTGCTCCATGATGCCGCGATCATCGCAGCCCCATGTGAGAAAAGTCACATCCTCACCGCACCACTGCTTAAACTGCTCAAATGCGTCGGGGAAGCTGTGACCGAGAGCGAGGCGCTCCTTGTCGAAGCCGGTGAGCTTTTTCACCTTATAGTGCATACGCTTGAAATAAACGGGCTTAACATCTATCGTAAACTCCTCGGCAGGCTGCATGTCCTGCGTGAGTTTAACTGCGCCGATCTCAATAATTTCGCCCCTGAGCTTTATCGGGAGCTTGTTGAATACGGAGGATTTTGAGCTCATTGCCTGATTCCACTCTAAATCGACCACTACATAATTCATAAACACAACGACCTTACTTTAGATTACAAAAATGAATTATACCACACATCACCATGTTTTTTCAATATATATTTGAACAGCTCATGTGCATGTGGTATAATCATCGGGTAAAAGCTGTTGGAGGTAAGAAAGATGAAAATTGCTGTTGTCTGCGGCGGACTGTCAAACGAGCGTGACGTTTCCATTACAAGCGGAACCTGCGTTGCACGCGCACTGCGCGAACGCGGCCATAAGGTCGTCCTGCTCGATCTGTATTACGGCTACAGCGGAAGCTATGACGATCCTGCCGAGCTTTTCGAGCGTGAGCAGGAGGATGTTAAGTATTCCGTAAAGGAGGAAACTCCCGATATTGAGAAGATTCTCTCCGAGGGCGACGGAAGCAGGATCGGCAAAAACGTCATAGAGATCTGCAAGGCTGCGGATATAAGCTTTCTTGCCCTGCACGGTGAAGACGGTGAAAACGGTAAATTACAGGCCACATTTGACGTACACGGCATTAAATATACCGGAAGCGGCTATCTCGGCAGCGCTATCGCGATGAACAAAGAGATAACAAAGATAATGCTGCGCCACAGCGGAATCCCTGTGCCCGAGGGTATAGTTCTCGAAAAGGGCGGCGAGATAAAAAACGTCGGCTTTCCATGTGTCGTAAAGCCATGCAGCGGCGGCTCCAGCGTCGGAACGAGCATGGTAGCAAACGAGAATGAGTATACGGCGGCTCTTGAGCTGGCGTTTAAGTTTGAAGATCACGTCCTTGTCGAGCGTTTTATAAAGGGCCGTGAGCTCACCGTCGGAGTTATGGGCGGCGAGGCTATGCCTGTTATTGAGATAATCCCCAAAACAGGCTGGTATGACTATAAAAACAAGTATCAGGCGGGGCTTACGGAAGAGATATGCCCTGCGCCGATCAGCGCCGAGGATACTGACAGAGTCCAGCGTCTTGCAGAGCGGGTGAGCGAGGCTTTGATGGTGGACGTCTATTGCCGCGCGGACTTCCTTATGGATAGCGCAAGCGGTGAAATTTACTGTCTCGAAGCAAATACGCTGCCCGGCATGACGCCGACGAGCCTTATACCTCAGATGGGCAGGGAGCAGGGGCTAAGTTTCGGCGAGATATGTGAGAAGATAATAAAGCTTTCCATGGAGAAGTATAAATGAAAGGCATTAATGTAAAGCAGGCAGCAGCTATCGTCTGCGGTAAGCTGTCCGGCAGCGGCGACAGTGATCACGAGCTTACGGGGCTTGTAATAGACAGCAGAAATGTCCGACCCGGATTTGCGTTTGCGGCTCTCACCGGCGAGCGTGTCGACGGACATGACTATGTAAATAAGGCCTTTGAGCTCGGTGCATCGTGCTGCATTGTCGAGCGCGATATACCCGGCGCTTCGGGCTGCCTAATTGTTGTTGACAGCACGGCCAAAGCGATGGCGCGCCTTGCCGAGGCGTACAGAAAAATGCTCAGTATTCCGGTCATCGGTATCACGGGTTCTGTCGGAAAAACGACGGCAAAGGAAATGATATCGGCAGTTCTCTCGCAGCGATTTAGCGTTTTGAAAACAGACAAAAACTTTAACAACGAACTCGGCGTACCGCTGACGATATTTCGCATCGAGCCCGAACACGAGGCTGCGGTCGTTGAAATGGGTATCTCCGATTTTGGAGAAATGAGCCGGCTTGCTAAGATGGTCCGCCCGACAGACTCTGTGTATACGCTCATCGGCAATGCTCATCTCGACAGACTGCATGACCGTTCCGGCGTTTTCAAGGCAAAAACCGAGATGCTTGAGTACATGCCTGACGACGGCACAGTGTTTTTAAATGCCGACGATGATCTCCTTAGCTCCTGCGTATGCCAACAAAACAAGGTGTTTTACGGGCTTTCCGGCAATGCCGGTGTGAGAGCAGAGAATATAAAGTACGAAAGTGCAATCAAGCAGACCTGTGATATAGTATCAGGCGAGCGGCGTATACACGTTTCGATACCGGCCTATGGCCGCCACATGGTCTACGCGGCTCTTGAGGGCGCTGCCGTTGGCATGAAATTCGGGCTCACTGACGATGAGATAATCCGCGGCATAGCCTCTTACGAGACCGTGGGCCGCCGTGCCAACGTCATAGACACAGGATATATCACCATAATAGACGATTGCTATAACGCAAACCCCGACTCGGTCAAATGCGCGATAGACTCAATGTGCGCAAGCGAAGGCCGCAGGGTCTGCGTGCTGGGAGATATGCTCGAAATGGGAACTGCCCGTGCCGAGCGCCATGCCGATATCGGAAGATATGCCGTTTCGCACGGAGTCGAGCTTATGCTATGCGTCGGCAAAATGTCTGAAAACACAGCCCGCGCAGCGAAGAGCATAACCGCATTGCATTTTGACAGCAATGCGCAGCTTATAGCCGCTCTGCCCAAGCTTATTGAAAAGGGCGATACGGTGCTTGTCAAGGCCTCGCACAGCATGAAGCTCGAGGAGGTTTCCGAAGTCTTGAAGCTGTTAAAATAATTTTAAATTTAGATAAGCATAAAACGGACTGCTATGCAGTCCGTTTTATGCTTATTTAAGCGATGCTCTGTATTCATCCCATGAGACGAAGGTGTTGTCTCGTGGTTCATCATATGTAATAACGCGAGGCTTATCCATGACCACCGTGCTGTTTGCAGGTATATCCTCAGTTACGATGCAGTTTGCGCCGATACGCACATCGTTTCCGATGGTGATGCCGCCGATTATCTTTGCGCCCGCGCCTATGTATACACGTTCGCCGATTACCGGAGCACCGCACTTTTTGCTGCCGCGCATAGTGTTTGAGCCGATAGTGACCTGCTGGAATATCGTGCAGCCTTTGCCCACTCGAGCGCCAGAGGAAATAAATATCCCGCGCAGCCCGTGCGGCGTTTGAAACGGTCTTACGCGTTCGGTTATCGGAATGCTTGAATTGAGCTTTTCAAGTATCCATTGTGCTTTCAGTGAATAAAACGGCTTGAATAACTTCTGCATGCCTTTAGAAAAGAGGATGCGCCGCCTGTATTTCCAAAACGATCTTGTCCTGTGAGGGAGGAAAAAACGGTATATTTTCTTGAGCAGCTTCTTCACCTTGCGTCCCTCACATAAAAAAGTTTTCAATAAGCAGCAGCAGAATTATCCCCGGAATGCCGAGAATGCCGGCAACGATCGCACTTATCCAGCCTACACTGAGCGACAGACCAATAAATCCGCCGAGAAAATTGAAGATAAACAGCATGACAAAGCCCAAAAGCGCGTTCAGCAGCAGCTTCAGCGCCCATTTTATCGGCGTTGCGAAGATCTTTATAACAAGCCATATAAGCAATACGGCTATAACTACGGTCAATACGGTATGTAATGCGTCCATGTAGCCTCCTATGAAATTAGATTTTTAACGTTTAAAACGGCGCTGTTGTAGCGCGATTTGAGCGCATTTATCTCATATATGCACGCGTCCATCATATCACAATCTGTCGTATTGTCAAATGCCGCATATGCACGCCTGAGCTGCAGGCGTATATCGTTCAGCTCGTTAAGCCGGCGGTTATACTCGGCTTTGAGCCGCTTTTCTTCTTTTCTCGTCATGTTCAAAGTCTCCTTGTGGTTTTTAAATAGTATATTCAGTTTAAATGACATTTAAACGGTAAAAATTACCGCGTTTATATTGTACCCCGTTTCATATACTACAAACAGACGAAACATCCGGGACAGAAGTCTGAAAGACACGTCGGATGAAATGCCAAGGCTTATTGCTCAAGCGATAAGAAAGCATTGAATTTCGTCGAGCCGGAAAAGCCGAAAGGCATTTCATCCGACGGCGGAGGCAGATGATACTCATCTGCCTCCGTTTTGCTATGTCTTGACTTTTTAATAAACTTTGCTGTATACTATATAATCTGAAAATGTGTGCAATTTTACGCAAGATGTTGTATTTGAGGGGAATTTTAAATGAGTAAAACCACCGCAGGATACGGTAACGACAGTATATCTCAGCTCAAGGGAGCGGACAGAGTAAGAAAACGTCCGGGCGTAATTTTCGGCTCGGACGGGCTTGACGGCTGCCAGCATGCCGTGTTTGAGATACTTTCAAACTCAATAGATGAGGCGCGCGAGGGCTACGGCAATGTTATAACGCTCACGCGCTACGCAGATAAGTCCATAGAGGTAGAGGACTTCGGCCGCGGCTGCCCGATGGATTGGAACGCAAATGAAAAGCGATATAACTGGGAGCTCGTTTTCTGCGAGCTGTATGCGGGCGGCAAGTACGCAAATAACGAGGGAGAGAACTACGAATATTCCCTCGGCCTTAACGGACTCGGCTCCTGCGCGACGCAGTATTCATCCGAATACATGGATGTCACTGTCTGGCGCGACGGTAATAAGTACGAGCTGCACTTTAAAAAGGGCAAAGTAGTCGGCAAAAAAGGACAGGAACTCATCGTAAGCCCGGCAGACCGCAAAAAGACCGGCACAACTATAAAATGGCGTCCCGATCTTGAGGTCTTTACGGATATCGACATACCCGAGGAGTTCTTCAAGGACATCCTGCACCGTCAGGCCGTTGTGAACGCGGGTGTTACGTTCCGCTTCCGCAACCAGAACGGAAATAAGTTTGACGTTACAGAGTATGTCTATCAAAACGGCATTCTCGACTATGTAAATGAGATTGCCCATGATTCGCCGCTCACATCGCCATATTTCATAAGCGCCGAGCGCCGCGGCAGAGACAGGGAGGATAAGCCCGAATATAAGGTCAAGCTCTCGGCCGCCTTCTGCTTTTCAAACAAAGTCAAAGCAATTGAGTATTACCACAACTCGTCGTGGCTTGAATACGGCGGCGCGCCGGAGAAGGCCGCGCGCAGCGCGTTTGTGTATGCCATCGACGCTTACATAAAAAAGATCGGCAAATATCAGAAAAACGAGAGCAAGATAAACTTTCAGGATGTTGCCGACTGTCTCGTCCTTGTTACAAACTGCTTCTCGACGCAGACCTCATATGAAAACCAGACCAAAAAAGCCATAACGAACCGCTTCATTCAGGAGGCGATGACGGACTTTTTCAAGGAAAAGCTCGAGGTATATTTCATAGAGAACAAGCCCGAAGCGGATAAGATCGCCGAGCAGGTGCTTGTAAATAAGCGCAGCCGCGAGGCGGCCGAGAAAACGCGTCAGGGCATGAAGAAAAAGCTCTCCGGCAGCATCGACATTGCAAACCGTGTGCAGAAATTCGTCGACTGCCGCAGCCGCGATCCCGAAAAGCGCGAGATATACATCGTCGAGGGCGATTCGGCCCTGGGAGCGTGTAAGCTCTCGCGTGACGCAGATTTTCAGGGTATCATGCCCGTTCGCGGCAAGATCCTCAACTGCCTCAAGGCAGATTATGTGCGTATATTCAAAAGTGACGTCATAACCGACCTTCTCAAAGTTCTCGGCTGCGGAGTCGAGGTGCAGGCCAAGGGACAGAAGGACTTAAATGCCTTCGACATAAACAACCTGCGCTGGAACAAGGTCATCATCTGCACCGATGCCGATGTTGATGGCTTTCAGATCCGCACGCTGATACTTACGATGATCTACCGCCTTGTGCCGACACTAATACGCGAAGGCTACGTTTACATTGCCGAATCTCCTCTTTATGAGATCGAGTGCAAGGGTAAGACCTATTTTGCGTATTCCGACAAGGAAAAGGCGGATATCGTCTCAGGTCTCGGCGGAGCTAAGGCAACGATAAACCGCAGCAAGGGTCTCGGCGAGAACGATCCGGACATGATGTGGATGACTACTATGAATCCAGAGACTCGCCGTCTTATAAAGGTCATGCCTGAGGAAGCAGAGCACATGTCGCAGATGTTCGATCTGCTTCTGGGCGATGACCTTACCGGTCGAAAAAATCATATAGCCGAAAACGGATATCTGTATCTGGATATGGCTGATATCTCATAGTGAGGTGCTGAAAATGAAATTTGACAAAGCTCGTGATCTTGTTAAACTGCTGCTTGCCATGTGTATAGTCTTCTGCGTTGCCGGTATAATCACAAACGGCAGCCAGACAGGCGTGATAACAGCGATGCTCTCCGTTGTATTTTTTGTTGCTGCGTTTGTCGTCATTTCGCTTTACTGCAAATGCCCCAATTGCGGAAAACGCATTTATCTCGGCCTGTTCAAGGCGGTCAATTGCCCGCGGTGCAAACGAAATCTCATAACCGGTGCAAAAAGTAAGGGCAAGAAGCGCTGAAAGGATAGTTTATGGCTAAAAAACAGGTACCCGAAAAGAAACAATTCAATAATCCCAACGTCATAGGTCTGCGTGCGGAAGTGCTCGAACAGCCGATAACCGAAACGCTTGAACAAAACTACATGCCATATGCCATGAGCGTTATCATATCCCGCGCCATTCCGGAGATAGATGGCTTCAAGCCCTCGCACAGAAAGCTGCTGTATACGATGTATAAAATGGGGCTCCTCAGCGGCGCGCGCACAAAAAGCGCGAACATCGTAGGCCAGACGATGCGTCTTAATCCGCACGGCGATGCTGCGATATACGAAACGATGGTGCGCCTTTCAAAGGGCTATGATGCGCTTCTTACGCCGTTTGTTGACTCCAAGGGCAACTTCGGCAAGGTCTACTCACGCGACATGTCCTATGCCGCGTCCCGATACACCGAGGCCAAGCTTTCGCCCATCTGCGCCGATATCTTCGGCGATATTGATAAGGACACCGTTGAGTTTAACGATAACTACGACGGCAGCATGAAAGAACCCGCACTTTTGCCTACGACCTTTCCCAATGTCCTTGTTTCAAGCAACACCGGCATTGCCGTAGGTATGGCAAGCCAGATATGCGGCTTCAACCTTGAAGAGACATGCCGTGCGACGATAGAGTATCTTCAGGATCCCGAGTGCGATCTATTCCTATCCATGCCTGCACCCGATTTCTCTACCGGCGGTGAGATCGTCTATGACCGCGCCGAGATGGAGAGCATATATAACACCGGTCGAGGAAGCTTCAAGGTGCGTTCAAGATGGCGCTATCAGCAAAAAGAGAATATCATCGAGATCTATGAGATACCGTACACGACGACCTCCGAGGCAATCGTGGATAAGGTAGCCGAACTCATAAAGGCCGGCAAGGTCAAGGAAATAAACGACATGCGTGACGAAACGGACCTCAGCGGTCTTAAGCTTGCCATTGATCTCAAACGCGGTACCGATCCCGAAAAGCTCATGCAGAAGCTGTTTAAGCTCACTCCTCTGATGGACAGCTTCCCATGCAACTTCAATATTCTTGTCGCCGGAAACCCGCGGGTCATGGGTGTCAGGGAGATACTCAGCGAGTGGACGGCGTGGCGTGTCGAATGTGTCCGCCGCCGTGTGTATTTTGACCTGACAAAGAAAAAGGACAAGCTGCACCTGCTCCAGGGCCTTGCGATGATACTTCTGGATATCGACAAGGCGATCGAGATCATCCGCAACACCGAACTTGAGAGTGAAGTTGTTCCTAACCTCATGATGGGCTTCGGTATTGACAAGATCCAGGCCGAGTATGTCGCGGAGATAAAGCTGCGCAATATAAACAGGGAATATATCCTCAAGCGCACGGCAGAGATCGAAGAACTCGAGCAGGCAATAGCCGAGCTCGAAGAGACGCTCAAGAGCCGCAGGAAGATAAAAAACATCATTATCTCCGAGCTCAAGGCCATAATAAAAAAGTATCCCTCGCCGAGAAAAACCGGCATCGTATATGCTTCCGAGATAGAGGAGTATGTCGAGAGCGAAACGTTTGAGGATTACCCCGTGACCGTATTCCTGTCAAACGAGGGCTACCTAAAAAAGATAACGGCGCAGTCCCTGCGCATGAACAGCGAGCAGAAGTTCAAGGACGGTGACGCGCTGCGCATGAGCTTCGAGGCGACAAATCGTACTGAGCTGCTCATATTCACCGATCGTCAGCAGGTATACAAAACGCGCCTGTCCGATTTTGACGATGCGAAGGCATCCGCACTCGGAACGTATCTGCCGACAAAGCTCAGCATGGATGACGGCGAGAAGGTGCTCGAGGTCATATGCCCTGGAAACTACCGTAAAAATCTCCTTTTGTTCTTTGAAAACGGCAAAGTCGCGCGCCTTGATCTTGCAAGCTACGAGACGAAAACAAACCGCAAAAAGCTCATAAATGCCTATAGCGACAAGAGCCCGCTTGCCGCCGTATATATGATAGGCGAGGAGATCGACATGGCGCTGTTTTCCTCAGATGGCCGCGCGATGGTATTCAACACAACGCTTTTGCAGCTCAAAACAAGCCGCACCACGCAGGGCGTTGCGGTAATGAACATTAAGAAAAATCATAAGCTTGTTTCGGCGGCGCCTTTGGCGGAAACCGTTATTAAAAATGTTTCGCGTTACAGAGTCAGAAGCCTGCCTGCCGCCGGAGCATTGCTCAAGGATGAGGACAGGGGAGAGACTCAAATGTCGCTTATCGACTGAGGAGGGCACTATGAAAACGACAAAAGCAAGTGAGTACTTTGTTCAGTATGCGCTTATAGTTCTGGGCTCGGCGCTGTTTGCCGCGGGCTTTCAGTTCTTTCTGTATCCAAACTCCATTATAGTCGGCGGTGTCAGCGGTATCGCAATGATCATAAACTACCTAACTCAACTTCCTGTTGGTATTATGACCATTGTTCTTAACGTTCCTCTTTTTATTATCGCATGGCGGCACTTCGGAACCAAATTCATCATCGCGTCGCTCGTCGGAATGCTGCTGTCGTCTGTACTCGTTGACCTTTTGGCACTGGTAAAATACTGCCCGACTAACGACATGCTGCTTGCCTGCATAATAGGCGGAGCCGTTAAGGGACTTGGCCTCGGCATAATCTATTATGCCGGAGCAACGACCGGCGGGACTGATATAATAGCAAAATTCGTGCGCCTGAAGTTTCCGTATATAAATTTCGGAACGCTCATACTGCTGACAGATGCCGTCATAATAGTTGCGTTTGCTATTATATTCAAAAAGGTCGAGGGCGCAATGTATGCCGTCATTACTATGTTTGTTGTATCCAAGGTCGTTGACCTCGTGCTCTACGGTATTGATAACTCGAATGTCTGCTATATCATCAGCGAAAAGAGCGATCAGCTTATCAAGGACATAACCGACAGACTGCACCGCGGCGTTACCATCCTCGAGGGTGAGGGCGCTTATTCCCACCAGAATAAGCAGGTGCTTTTGTGCGTTGTAAAGCGCACTCAGATAGCCGATATCCGAAAGATCATTAAGAATATTGATGAAAACGCATTCTTTATAATAACCGATGCCAAGAACGTTTTCGGCAAGGGCTTCGGAGATATCAGCGATAATAAGTAAATATTGTGGAATGAGATAAATTATGCTTGACAAATCCGAAAAATGTGGTATTATTTATCTCGTTCCGTGTGCGGGCATAGCTCATCCGGTAGAGCGCCACCTTGCCAAGGTGGAGGTAGCGAGTTCGAGTCTCGTTGCCCGCTCCACAAAAAACCTCTGTCATTTGACAGAGGTTTTTTGTTTATGCATTTCGGATTGAATATGAAAAAAGACAGGTTTCTGTGGAAACCTGTCTTTATGGTCGGAGTGGGGAGACTTGAACTCCCGGCCTCTTGGTCCCGAACCAAGCGCGCTACCAACTGCGCTACACCCCGAAACAGCTTTTATATTATAATAAGCGAAACTTAACTTGTCAAGGATAATTTATCACAACTTGCCTGCATATGCTTATCCGAGGTGACAAGCATGAAAAGATCGCAGTTTTACATATGTTCTGCAATATTTATTGTTCTTACCGCGCTGCGCTTTGCATCGCCTGCATTGGCCGACCGGATATCCGATGGGATAAGTCAGGCGCTTTACATGGAAAGAGAGCAGACCGAGGCGGCGATCGAATTCGGCAAAAGTCTCGCCGACGGAGACGTTATCGAGACATTTCTGGAGCGCTTTGATAAAAGAACACAGGCACAGCCTACGGCCGCTGAAAACACGCAGCAGCCAACTCCGACAGTTTTACCGAGCGCGACGGTAAAGCCAACGCCAGAGACGGAACCCACACCAACACCGCAGCCGACCGAGCATCCGGCAGTTGCTGCATTTCTTGCATCGCAGGCGGCGTATTCGGACTATGCCGTGCCCGAAACGGTAAGCTACGAGCGGCCCGAACTGCCTTTTGAATACGCAAGCCCCGTTTCGGGTGTCACCTCATCCGGCTTCGGGTACAGAATGCACCCGATAAAAAACGAAGTTAAGTACCATTACGGCACTGACCTCGCCGCCGATACAGGCACACCGATAACAGCTTTTGCTGACGGAACTATCGTTGCGCAGGGGGATTCGGACTCGTTCGGGAAATACGTCATGATCGATCACCCGGACGGCTACCGAACACTGTACGCGCATTGCAGTAAGCTCTGCATGAGCTGCGGAAGCGTCAAAAAGGGGGATACCATAGCGCTCGTGGGATCAACCGGGGCGGCTACCGGTCCGCATCTGCACTTTGAGCTTGAACGCAGCGGGGTGTATCTGAATCCCGAGTTTTATATATGAGCCGCCTTTCGCTCAGCCCCGGAGCAATATTTGTTTTGGCGTTTGTATATTTCTTTGGCGGCATTGTAAGCCTTGCTGCGGTGGTGTTGGCCGCTGCGGTTCATGAAGCCGGACATGCAGCGGCAATAAGCGCGCTGGGCGGCAAAATTCGGAGGATGAGTTTTGACTCTTCCGGATTGTGCATGTCAAGCGCGGGAATATATTCAACCGTGGGTGAGGTGATCATTTTACTTGCCGGGCCGTTTGCCGGACTTGCTCTTGCATATATATGTGCAAAGCTCGGCAGCGCAAGTGTAAACAGCTTCCTTCTGCGCACGGCAGGTATAAGCCTTGTTTTGACGATATACAACCTTCTCCCGGCTCTGCCCCTCGACGGGGGAAGGGCTTTGTACTGCGTACTTTGCCGATCCATCGGAGAAGTAAGGGCTGTAAACGCGATGTATTTCATAAGCATAACCATTGCGCTTGTTTTGGCCTTCCTCGGCATATATGTACGCACAACGCAGCTTGGTATTGTCCTGCTCGTATCGGCCGTGTGGCTTTTAATAGCGCAAACGGGTATTGTAAAAAGCATGCGCATGTTGTAAAATCAAATGATAAAACACATTTGGAGAGACATATGGATAAACGACTTGAACGTATACTGCCTAAGGTGCAGAAGCCCGCACGATACACCGGAGGCGAGTATAATCAGATAATCAAAAACAAGAACGAGGTCGAGCTGCGTCTTGCGTTCTGCTTCCCGGATATTTATGAGATAGGCATGTCGAACCTCGGTATGGGCATACTGTATTCTACGATGAACGAGCTGCCGTATGTCTGGTGCGAGCGTGTGTACGCGCCCTGGGGCGATATGTACGAGCAGATGAAGGAGCATAATATCCCTCTGTACGCACTCGAAAGCGGAGACCCGATATCCGAGCATGACGTGCTGGCCTTTTCGATAGGATACGAAATGGCATATTCGACAGTTCTTGATATGATCGACATGGCCGGTCTTCCGATACATAGCGCAGAGCGATGCGAGCTCCTGCCGCTTGTCATAGCGGGAGGCACTGCGGCATTAAACCCTGAGCCGATGGCCGATTTCATCGACATTTTCTTGCTCGGCGAGGGCGAGGAAATGAATAACGAGCTGCTCGCGCTGCTGCGCACGGCAAAAGCAGAGGCCTGGTCAAAGCAGTCTTTTCTGGAAAAGGCCGCGCAGATAGGCGGCGTTCTTGTCCCGTCATTTTATACGCCCGCTCTCAATGAAGATAACACGATAAACCATTTTGATATTCACTCCGGTGTGCCTGAAAGAGTCACAAAGCGTGTTATCACGGACATGGATTCCGTACATTTTCCTCTGTCACCGATCGTGCCATCGACCGAGGTAGTGCACGACAGAGTAAACCTTGAGCTGTTTCGCGGCTGTGTACGCGGATGCCGATTCTGTCAGGCCGGACATACCTATCGCCCGATAAGGGCAAAATCGCCCGAGCTGCTCGCCGAGCAGGGCAAGGCGCTTTTAAAAAATACAGGCTGTCAGGACATAACGCTCCTGTCGCTCAGCTCAAGCGATTATCGTCATCTGTCGGACCTTTGCGATGAGCTGCTCGAGTACTGCGAGCCGCGCAGCATCGGAATATCGCTTCCGTCTCTGCGCGCCGACAACTTTTCTATCGACATAATGCACCGCATCCAGAAAACGCGCAAAAGCGGCCTGACCTTCGCGCCCGAGGCCGGCAGTCAGCGCCTGCGCGACGCGATAAATAAAAACGTAAAAGAAGAGGATCTGCTGCATACATGCCGCCTCGCGTTCGAGGGGGGCTGGAACACGATAAAACTGTATTTCATGCTCGGCCTTCCGACCGAGACTGATGAGGACATCCTCGGCATAGCGGAGCTTGCAAATCAGGTGCTGCACACATGGAGGCTTTACGCAAAGAACAAAAACAGGGGAGTGCGCATAACCGTTTCGACATCCTGCTTCGTTCCCAAGCCTCACAGCCCGTTCCAGTGGGAGCGGCAGGTCACGATGGATGAATATATCCGAAAGGTACATCTCCTGCGCGACAGTATAAAGGCCAAAAACGTGGTTTATAATTGGCACGACCCGCAGACAAGCTATATCGAGGCGACGCTCTCGCGCGGTGACCGGCGCATTGGAAGGGTCATTGAAAATGTATGGCGCGCCGGCGGCAGACTTGAGGCATGGAGTGATTACTTCTCGTTCGAACGCTGGATGAAGGCCTTCGACGACGCAGGCGTTGACCCGACGTTCTACGCACATCGCGAGCGTGATAAGGATGAGGTAATGCCATGGGATATCGTCGATGTCGGCGTGCGCAGAGCGCACCTGTGGCTCGAGCGCGAGCAGGCCTACAGATCAGAGCTTTCACCCGACTGCCGCAAGCAATGCTCAGCCTGCGGCGCGGCAAAGCTCCTGAAGGGAGGAAAATGCGATGGATAAGTACAGAATGCTATTTTCCAAAACCGGAAGAGCGGTGTATATATCGCATCTCGATCTCATGCGCACTATAACCCGCGCGTTCATGCGAGCAGAGTGTAAGCTCAAATACTCAGAGGGCTTTAATCCTCATCCGAATATATCCATCGCTCTGCCTCTTTCCGTCGGGTGTGAGAGCGTGTGCGAGATCATGGATTTTAAAATGCGAGAGGATATGCCATGTGAGGAAATAAAAAAGCGACTCAGCACACAGTTTCCCGAGGGAATAGAGGTCATCGACGTGTATGAGGCTGAGCGCAAGGTCAAAGAGATAAAATGGCTGCGCATATCCGGCGTTTTCGAGTATGACGAGCGTGATGCGGCCGCCATGGCCGATAAGCTCAATGAGTTTTACGCGGCCGAGAGCATCGTCATAACTAAAAAGACAAAGCGCGGCATGGGCGAGAGCGATATCCGCCCGGCAATAAGGGAGATATCCTTTGAGCAGTCAGGCGGCGACGTCGGGATGCACGCCCTTATCTCCGCACAGGAGCCAACGCTGAACCCCGAGCTCATAGCCGATGCACTGCGTCAGCTTGCACCCGATATAGCGCCAGACTTCGCAAAATTCAGGCGGCTTGAGATATTCGATGAAAATATGCAGGTTTTCCGCTGAAAATGCTTGCATTTCAAGGCCCTTTGTGGTAACATATCATGGCTTGCGTATGTTGCAGGCTATCAAGCGGTCCTCTGCCGAGGCCAAAAGGGAGCCCTCCGGCACGAACGCCTAAAGAAAAGGAAGGATTAGACTATGGATCTGATCAAAATTCTCAGCGAGCAGTACATGAAGCCCGAACTGCCCGAGCTCAACGTCGGCGATACAGTCCGTATCACCGTTCGCGTAAAAGAAGGCAGCCGTGAGCGCAACCAGGCTTTTGAAGGCACCATCATCGCCAAGAAGCATGGCGGCATCAACGAGACCATCACCGTCCGCCGCATCTCCTACGGTGTAGGCTGCGAGAAGGTCTTCCCCGTACACTCTCCCTCCATCGTCTCCGTTGAGACAGTTCGCCGCGGTAAAGTCCGCAGAGCAAAGCTGTACTACCTGCGTGAGCGCGTCGGTAAGAGAGCAAAGGTCAAGGAGCGCCTGTAAGCGCCCGACCTGTTCATCGGTTCAAAAAAAGCGGCTTATGCCGCTTTTTTTGTTCAGCGCGGCAAAAAAGCCCCTAGCTTTTTTGCACGCTGAACAGACGCCACATTTTTTGTGAAAATAGAGTTTCACAAAAAATCTCGCTGCGCTCGTCAAAAAGTCCTACGGACATTTTTGATGGCTATAATCTGATTTCGAGCGGGGCCTTCGCCCCCTCGAGCACCCCTGCTGCGCGGTTGTCTTTACTCAGCAGCATGGCTTTTCGGCAGCCTGTCAAAAAAAGCGGCTTATGCCGCTTTTTTTGTTGCCTAAATATGCTTACATCGTGTATAATATATTGATAAACTCATCAAGAGGTAATTCAAATGAAAAAAGCTAATGAAAAGGTCAAAAAGCCCGAAGTGCCACAGGCCGAGACTACGACAAGAGGCGAGATATATGACTGGATGCAGAGCCTTGTGTTCGCGCTTATCATCTCCATCATCGTGTTCATTTTTATCTTCCGCATTGTCGACGTAGTCGGCGATTCGATGAATCCCACGCTTATCAATGGGGATAAGCTCGTTGTATCCGACGTTTTCTATAAGCCAAAGCAGGGTGACATTGTCATTTTCCGTAAGGATGAGTACAAGGCCGAGGCTTTGGTAAAGCGCGTCATAGCGACCGAGGGGCAGACTATCGAGATCGACTTTGACCGCGGCAGAGTTTATGTTGACGGTGAACTCCTTGACGAGCCATACATTGCGGAGCCGACGAGAAATCAGCTCGACTTCCAGGGGCCGCAGACAGTTCCCGAGGGCTGCGTATTTGTCATGGGCGATAACCGCAATGCGTCGTCAGACAGCCGCAGAGCAGAGATCGGAATGGTCGACGAGCGCCTCATAGTCGGCAAGGTACTTCTGCGTATATTCCCACTTGATTCTATCGGTGTTCCCGACGGTGAATGATATGGACGGCGTAAACTACGAAAAAATGAATATCCAGTGGTTTCCCGGGCACATGACCAAGGCACAGCGCATGATCGAGGACAGCATAAAGCAGGTCGATGCCGTGTGCGAGATCCTCGATGCGCGCATACCAAACTCAAGCCGTAACCCTGATATCGACCGCCTTGCTGCCGGAAAGCCGAGGCTTATCATACTCAACCGCACCGATCTTGCAGATCCGAAAATAACATCGCAGTGGCGTGAATTTTTTGAATCTCAGGGTATAAAGATCCTCGAAACGGATGCTAAGTCCGGAAAGGGCGTTAACGGTTTTGCTCCTGCTCTGCGCGAGCTTTTGAAGGACAAGATCGCCGACTATGCAGCAAAGGGTCAGGTGAATCGCCCGATGCGCGTTATGATACTCGGTATTCCTAATGTCGGCAAGTCAACATTCATAAACAAGGTCGCAAAACGTAAGGCTGCCATCGCAGGAGATAAGCCCGGTGTTACGCGCGGCAAGCAGTGGATAAATATCGATAAGGGCCTTGACCTGCTGGACACTCCGGGCATACTTTGGCCGAAATTTGATTCGCAGGAGGTCGGCGAGATGCTGGCCATAACAAATGCAATAAAGGCTGATGTGCTTGATAAGGAAACGCTTGCGGCAAACTTCATGCTGCGCCTGCGCGAGATGTACCCCGAGGCGCTTACGGCGCGATATAAGTTTGAGCCGGATCCCGATGCAAACGGATTTGAGCTTCTTGAAGAGGCCGCAAAAAAGCGCGGCTTTCTTGTGTCGAGAGGCGAATATGATATCGAACGCATGGCAAATACACTGCTGGGAGAGTACCATGACGGAAAACTTGGCAGAATAAGTTTGGAGAAACCGTAATGACAGAGCTGTGGGAGCTTGAAAACGAGATATATGACAGCGGTGTCGAGCTCATCTGCGGTGTCGACGAGGCCGGGCGCGGCCCATTGGCAGGACCCGTGTGCGCAGCGGCGGTCATTCTTCCGCGCGGCTTGGAGATTGAAGGACTCAACGATTCGAAAAAACTTACGGAGAGAAAGCGGGACAAGCTGTTTGACACTATTTGCTCAGAGGCCTTGAGCTATGGCATAGACTTTGCAAGCGTCGAGGAGATAGAGCAGATAAATATTTTAAATGCCGCAATGCTTGCCATGAACAGAGCCATCGAAAAGCTCTCAGTAAAGCCTTCGCTTGCACTCATTGACGGAAACCGTGATTCGGCTATAAACATGTCCAGCCGCTGCGTTGTAAAGGGTGATGCGAAATGCGCAGACATTGCCGCGGCATCAATACTGGCAAAGGTCACCCGTGACAGATATATGCTCGAAATGGCGGAAAAGTATCCCGAGTATCACTTTGAAAAGCACAAGGGCTACGGTACGAAGCTGCACTATGAAGCTTTGCGCAAATACGGTCCGTGCGAGATACACCGCCCGAGCTTTTTGAGGAAAATGCACTGATGGCAGAGGAAAAACTCGGTGCTTTCGGCGAGCGCAAGGCCGCAAATTACCTACGGCTGCACGGATATAGGATAGTTGATACAAACTGCCGATATAGGCAGGGCGAAATTGATATAATCGCAAAAAAGCGGGATTACATAGTTTTTGTCGAGGTAAAGCTCAGAAAAAACAACGTTTACGGCGAGGCGCGCGAGTTCGTCACTCCGGCAAAGCAGCAGCGCGTCATAATGGCAGCACAGCTCTGGCTGCAGGCCCATGAAACGGAGCTGCAGCCGCGCTTTGACGTCATAGAGGTCTACGCACCCGACGGTGTAAACTCGAAAAAAGTTACCATAAATCACATAGAAAACGCATTTTGACCGGAAAGGGGATCCGATATGTTATATTTCAGCACCAGAAACTCGAGCGAAAAAGTCACTGCGTCTCAGGCAATATCGCATGGCCTTGCGCCGGACGGAGGACTGTATGTCCCCGAGAGCCTGCCGCAGCTCACTATTGAAGATATAAAGGCTTTGGGAACGGAGGATTACCGCGGAAGAGCCTTCGGTATAATGAAGCCTTTCCTCGATGAGTTTACCGAGAGTGAACTGAAAGCCATGATATCGCGCGCATACGGCGATAATTTTGACAGCGAGAGCGCAGCGCCGGTGCATTTTCTTGATGACAACACTGCGGTGCTCGAGCTTTGGCACGGCCCGACCTGTGCGTTTAAGGATATGGCGCTTCAGATGCTTCCGCACCTGCTGACGGCTTCACTCAAGAAGTGCGGCGAAAAGCGAAATGTCTGTATTCTTGTTGCCACAAGCGGCGACACGGGAAAGGCAGCACTCGAAGGCTTTGCGGATGTTGAAAACACAAAGATCCTCGTGTTTTATCCACACAACGGAGTGTCTGACGTTCAGCAGCTGCAAATGGTAACTCAAACCGGCAAAAATGTCAGCGTAGCCGCCGTGCGCGGCAACTTTGACGATGCGCAGACCGGTGTGAAGCAGATATTCGGCGACAGAGAGTTTGCTGAAAGGCTCAGTGAAAATGGCTGGTTTCTTTCATCCGCAAACTCCATCAACTGGGGCAGACTTCTGCCGCAGATAGTTTACTATTTCTCCGCCTATTGCGACTATGCAAATTCCGGCCGCATAAATTACGGAGACATGGTTGATTTCGTTGTTCCCACCGGCAACTTCGGAAATATCCTGGCCTGCTGGTACGCAAAGAACATGGGCCTGCCCGTCGGAAAGCTCATCTGTGCCTCGAACCAGAATAATGTCCTTGCGGATTTCTTTGCACACGGCGTATATGACCGCAACAGAACATTCTATACGACTATTTCTCCGTCAATGGACATTCTCGTTTCCAGCAACCTTGAACGCCTGCTGTACTCAATCTGTAAAAACGACGCCGAAGTCGCTGGTTACATGGCACAGCTGAACAGAACGGGAAAGTACGAAGTATCCGATGCGATAAAGGCCGTTATAAACGAGCACTTTGTCGGTGGATATTGCTCGGATGATGATACAAAGGCAGCCATAAATAAGGTCTATACCGAAAACGGCTATCTCATGGATACGCACACAGCCGTTGCGTATAAAAAGCTTGTAGACTACCGTAACGATACCGGATGCACAGTACTGGCTGTTGTAGTATCGACGGCAAGCCCGTATAAATTCTGCGACAGCGTGCTCAAGGCTCTGGGGCAGGGAAGCGACGCTCCGGGAACGGAACTTATAGAAAAGCTCTCCGAGACGACAAAAACGGCAGTTCCCAAGCCGCTTGCGGGGCTCGATAAGCGCGAAAAGCGCTTTGAGCTCGTAGTGGATAAGCAGAATATGAAAGCTGCCGTTGCAGATTTTCTTAAATAATATGTAGGGGCTTTCGCCCCGTTAGCTTGAGGTTAGTCGCAGCAGCCGCGCGGGCAGAAGGTAGAGCAGAAGGTCTCGGACTTGGTGGTAGCCTTGTCGTTCTGTACCTTGATCTGCGAAGCGGAGCACTTGCAGTCGATGGTGTTGTACTTGCAGTTTGATACATCGCAGCCAACGCCGGTGATCTGACTGGAACCCATTTTCTTGTTGTTCATTTTCTTACCTCCAGAGAGTATTGTCCTTAGACAATATTATTCTTGACCATAATTTCAGTTTTATACGGAGGCAGCATGTCTTTATACACGATCGGCGATACTCATCTGTCGCTCGGAACAAATAAACCCATGGACGTTTTCGGCGGACGTTGGGAAAACTATGTCCAAAAGCTCAGTGAAGGCTTTGCAGAGCTCAATGACGATGATCTCACCGTTTTGTGCGGAGATATTACCTGGGGAATGACGATGGAGGAAGCGCTGCCGGACTTTAAGTTTATCGACGCTTTGCCCGGAAGAAAAATAATCTTAAAGGGCAATCACGATTACTGGTGGACAACGGCGACAAAAGCACGCAGCTTTTTCGAGCAAAACGATATAAAAACGATCGATGTTATGCACAATTCGAGCTTTGAATATGCCGGAGTTTCCATCTGCGGCACTCGCGGCTGGTTTTATGAAGAAAGCAAAGGTGCAGAGCACGATAAAAAGATTATGAATCGCGAGATCATGCGGCTTGAAGCTTCGCTCAAGTCCGCTAAGACAGATGAGATATATGTATTTTTGCATTATCCTCCGAAGTATATGAATTATACATGCCCCGAGATATTGGCGCTTCTGCAAAAATACAATGTAAAGCGCTGCTGCTACGGACATATACACGGCGCAGGCTGCCAATATGCCTTCAACGGTATGCTCGGCGGCACGGATTTCATGCTCGTTTCAGCCGATCATGTTAAATTCAGACCCGTAAAGCTTATTTAAAATGCGAGTTCAAAGAAAATAATTGCTTTTGACTGAAATATCTGTTATTATGTTTTGGTCTATGTGAATTATATTAGGAGGAATATATAAATGTTAGTCAAGAACGTAGAAAAGAAAGACTCCAAGACCGCAAGTTTTCAGGTCGAAGTCGATGCAAAAGAATTCGACGAAGCGGTAAATAAGGCTTTTAGCAAGAATAAGGGCGGCATCTCTATCCCCGGCTTCAGAAAGGGCAAAGCACCCCGCGCTGTTGTTGAGGGCATGTACGGCCACGATGTTTTCTACCAGGATGCTATCGACGAGCTCGTCGCTCCCGCATATGAGCACGGCTACGATAATTGCGGCCTGAAGATCATCGGCAAGCCCGCGGTTTCCAATATGGATCTTTCCGACGATAAAGTGCTCACTCTGACCTTCGACGTTGAGCTTTACCCCGAAGTTACCCTCGGCGAGTACAAAAACCTCAGCGCAGTTAAAGAGACTTATATCATCACCGAAGAAGACGTTGACGGCCAGATCGACGGCGTCCGCAAGCGCAACGGCCGCGTTATCGACCTCGAGCGTGAGGCTCAGATGGGCGATACCGCAGATATTGACTTTGAAGGCACTCTCGATGGCGTTCCTTTTGACGGAGGCAAGGCAGAAGGCTATGAGCTTGAGCTTGGCTCGAATACCTTCGTTCCCGGCTTTGAGGAGCAGATCGTCGGCATGAACATCGGAGACGAGAAGGATATTAACATCACTTTCCCCGAGGATTACGCGGCAGAGCTTGCCGGCAAGGATGTTGTATTCAAGGTTAAGCTCAACGGCCTGTCCATGACCGAGCTGCCGGAACTCGACGATGATTTCGTTCAGGATGTTTCCGAGTTCAACACTGTTGAAGAATACAGAGCCGACACCCGCAAGGACATGGAGCGCGTTATGGATCAGCAGATGGATGCAAAGTTCCGCACCGCTATCATGACTAAGGCATGCGATAATATGACCGTTGAAGTTCCCGAAAGCATGATGCAGGAGAAGATCGACGAGCTCATCCGCAGCTACGCCGCGAACTTCGGCCTCACCGATCCGAAGATGAGCACCGACGACATCAAAAAGATGATGGGTCTTGACGAAGAAGCCATCAACGCGACCATCCGTCCGGCTGCAGAGTATCAGGTTAAGCAGGAACTGCTTCTCAACGCTATCGTTGAGGCGGAGAACATTGAAGTCACCGACGAAGAGCTTGAGGACTACATTAAGGGCGCGGCCGAGTCTGTCGGCGTGACCCCCGAGCAGATCCGCCAGTACTTCGGCGATGAATATATCAGAAACGAGTTCAAGAAAGAAAAAGCGACCAAGATAGTTATTGAGTCCGCTACCGAGGAAGCTCCCGCCGAGGAGCCTGCCGAGGAAAAAGAGGCTGAATAATCTATCTCGTTTAAGGATATGATCTCCACACGGTAAGCTGAAGAAAGGAGACGTTAAAAAATGAGTTTAGTACCCTATGTAGTAGAACAGACAAGCCGCGGCGAGCGTTCGTATGATATCTTTTCAAGACTTCTCAACGACCGCATAATCATGCTGTCGGAGGAAGTTAACGACACGACCGCGAGCCTTATCGTTGCCCAGCTTCTGTACCTTGAAGCGCAGGACCCCGATAAGGACATACAGTTTTATATCAACAGCCCCGGCGGCAGTGTTACCTCCGGCATGGCGATCTACGACACAATGCAGTATATAAAGCCTGACGTATCCACCATATGCATCGGTATGGCTGCGTCTATGGGAGCATTTTTGCTCTCGAGCGGCGCAAAAGGCAAGCGCCTTGCACTGCCTAATGCCGAGATCATGATCCACCAGCCCTCCGGCGGCAGCAAGGGTCAGTGCACCGATATTCAGATCCAGGCAGAGCAGATCCTCAAGATAAAGAAAAATCTTAACAGGATCCTCGCCGAAAACACCGGTAAGGATATCTCCGTCGTTGAAGCTGACTGCGAACGCGACCATTTTATGTCCGCACAGGAAGCCCTCGAATACGGCCTTATCGATAAGGTGATCACCAAGCGATAAGCACGAAATTTATGGGGGAACCGAGTGTTCCCCCATATTACATCATTTCCTGAGGTAGAACTATGGCAAGAACAGACGACAGAAAGAGCATTCGCTGCTCATTCTGCGGAAAAACACAGGCCCAGACCGGCAGACTCATTGCCGGCAACGGCGCATATATCTGCGATGAGTGCATTAATCTGTGCATGAGTATTATCGCCGAGGACGAGCAGGCTCCCGTACATGACAATCAGGGTAATCGCCTGCGCTTTGAAGATCTCCCGAAGCCTTCCGAGATCAAAAAGAGGCTGGATGCGTACATCGTCGGCCAGGAGAGGGCCAAGATCGTTTTATCGGTAGCGGTGTATAACCACTATAAGCGCATACTTTTTGCCGGCGATAACGATGTTGAGCTGCAAAAAAGCAATATTCTGCTCATCGGCCCCACAGGCAGCGGCAAGACTCTTTTTGCCCAGTCGCTGGCCAAGATGCTCAACGTGCCTTTCGCTATCGCGGACGCGACCACGCTCACTGAGGCCGGCTATGTCGGCGAGGATGTCGAGAATATCCTCCTGCGCCTCCTGCAGGCGGCCGATTTCGACGTAGAGCGCGCCGAAAAAGGTATAATCTATATTGACGAGATCGACAAGATCGCCCGCAAGAGCGAAAACACGTCGATAACGCGTGACGTTTCCGGCGAAGGTGTGCAGCAGGCACTTTTGAAGCTGCTTGAGGGCACTGTCGCAAACGTTCCTCCTCAGGGCGGACGCAAGCATCCGCATCAGGAGTTTATCAAGGTCGATACGACGAATATACTCTTCATCTGCGGCGGCGCGTTCGACGGCCTTGATAAGATCATCGAAAAACGCACCGAGAAAAAGAGCATGGGCTTCGGCGCAGAGATTAAAAGCTCGACAGAGCGTGATGTCGGTGAGCTTTTAAAGCAGGCTCAGCAGCACGATCTCTTGAAGTTCGGCATTATCCCTGAGCTTATCGGTCGTCTGCCAGTCATAGCGCCGCTTACATCCTTAAAGCGTGAAGACCTCGTCCGCATACTTACGGAGCCCAAAAATGCAATGACAAAGCAGTATGAGGCACTCATGGAGTACGACGGAGTAAAGCTTGTCTATGATAAGGAAGCACTTGAAGCGATAGCGGATAAGGCTATCGAGATGAAGATCGGTGCTCGTGGACTCAGAAGCGTGATGGAAGGCATAATGACCGACATCATGTACACCGTGCCGTCCGAGCACGATATTGAGAAAGTAATTGTCACTGCCGACTGTGTGAAAAACGGAACCGGCCCCGACGTAATACGCAAATGATACAACATGGCAAGACGGGGCATTGCCCTGTCTTGCTGCGTTTTTATCCCTATTTTTTGTCCCTCAGAAGGAGGTTTGGCACATGAATCAGAATAAGAATATACCCGACCGCGCGATGGCGATACTGCCTCTGCGAGGCCTTAACATATTCCCCGGAATGCTCCTGAGCTTTGATGTTGAGCGCCCGATATCGCTTGCAGCTCTCAACTTTGCTCAAAACTCCGATCAGGAGATATTTCTCGTAACCCAGAAGGACATATCAAACGACATGCCCGAGCTCAATGACCTTTACGAATACGGTGTTGTCTGCCGTATCCGCCAGCTTGTGCGCCAGCCCGGCGGCAAGCTGTGCAAAGTTATGGCCGAGGGGCTTTACAGGGGCAGGATATCGTCTCTCAGCTCCGAGCAGCCGTATTTCTTCGGCGAAATCGAAAGTGTTCCCGACAAGGCAGAGAAGGTCGCCGCCGACCGAAAAGAAGCGCTGATGCGCACGACAGTAGGCCTCTTTGACGAATATGTACAGCTCTCCGGCGGTATGCCGCCCGAAATGCTTCTCAATCTCGTCGTCAGCCGTGATCCGGCATTTGTTGCCGATTACACGGCGCAGAACGTGCGCTTTGATTATCGCCAGAAGCAGGTGCTACTTGAGGAGCTGCACCCTTGCCGCAGACTTGAAATGCTGATCGAAATGCTCAACCATGAGCTCAACGTTATGAGCATTGAGCAGGAACTCAACGAGGCGACGAACGAGCAGGTCAACCGCAGTCAGCGCGATTATTACCTGCGTGAGCAGATGAAGATAATCCAGCAGGAGCTCGGCGAGGACGATACGACCGATGATATCGGCGAATACCGCCGTAAGATCCGCGATCTTAAGCTTTCGCAGGAGATAGAGGAAAAGCTGCTCAAAGAAGTATCTCACCTTGCAAAGCAGCCTTTCGGATCTACCGAGGCAACTGTCATCCGCGGCTATCTCGACGTATGCCTTGAGCTGCCGTGGAATATAAAAACCGAGGAGACCCGGGATATAGAAAAAGCGCGCAAAGTACTCGACGAGGACCACTTCGGCCTTGAAAAGGTCAAGCGGCGTATTATAGAATACCTTGCCGTAAGACAGCTTGCTCCCAAAGCAGGAGGAAGTCTGTTATGCCTTGTCGGCCCTCCGGGAACAGGCAAGACCAGCATCGCAATGAGCATTGCCCGTGCTACGAATCGCAAGTGTGTACGAATATCCCTCGGCGGTGTCCACGACGAGGCGGAGATCCGCGGACACAGAAAGACCTATGTCGGCGCAATGCCGGGCAGGATCATCTCCGGTATCCGTCAGGCAAAGAGTATGAATCCTGTCATGGTACTAGACGAGGTCGATAAGCTCGGCTCTGACTATCGGGGCGATCCCTCGGCGGCGCTGCTTGAAGCGCTCGACCCCGAGCAGAACTCGACGTTCCGCGATAACTTCCTTGAAGTGCCGTTTGACCTATCGGACGTGTTCTTTATAACGACCGCAAACTCACTCGATACGATACCCAGAGCACTTATTGACCGCATGGAGGTCATTGAACTTTCAAGCTATACCGATGAGGAAAAGCTCAGCATCGCTAAGGGCCATCTGCTGCCGAAGCAGCGCAAAAAGCACGGCCTGAAAGCCTCTCAGCTTAAGGTCAGCGACGATGCCATACGCGAGATCATAACCTATTACACCCGTGAATCCGGTGTTAGAAATCTCGAACGCCAGATAGCGTCACTGTGCCGTAAGGCTGCCGTTTCGATCGCCGACGGCGAGCGTAAGAGTCTGTCTCTGCGCTCTGGAGCATTGCAGCCGTACCTCGGCGCGCCTAAGTTTAAGCCTGAACAGCGCAGAATGAGCGACGAGGTCGGCCTTGTGCGCGGTCTTGCGTGGACAAGCGTTGGCGGTGAGGTGCTCGATGTCGAAGTCGCGGTAGTTGACGGCAGCGGAAAGCTGGAACTGACAGGCAACCTCGGCAAGGTCATGCAGGAGTCCTGCCAGGCGGCAATGACATGCATAAGGAGCCGCGCTAATAAGCTCGGCATCGAAGCCGATTTTTATAAGACGAAGGATATACACATCCATTTCCCAGAGGGGGCAATACCCAAGGACGGCCCATCCGCCGGCGTTACGGTCTGCACGGCAATAGTTTCGGCGCTGACCGGAACACCTGTGCGACGTGATATCGCGATGACGGGCGAGATAAGCCTGCGCGGCAGAGTCCTGCCCATAGGCGGACTCAAAGAAAAGACGATGGCCGCAATGCGAAACGGTGTCAGCACCGTTATAATTCCTGCCGATAACGAGCCCGATCTTGACGAGATCGACCCGACAGTGCGTAAGGCGCTAAACTTTGTTCTGGCCGATAAAGTCGATAAGGTGCTCGAAACGGCACTTGCGCACAGGGATGCAGAGAATAAGCCCGAGGTCATCATGCCTGTTTCGGGTAAGAAGTCCCGTCCGGGAATAAGACAGTAGGTGAGCCATGGCTGAACTTAACATCAACAAAGCCGAGTTTATAAAAAGCGCGGCAGCCCCATCGGGCTTTATACGCGATGAGCTTCCGAATATCGTTTTTTCCGGCAAATCCAATGTCGGAAAATCCTCGGTGATAAACAGGCTTTTAAACCGCAAAAATTTTGCGCGCGTAGGCCAGTCGCCCGGAAAGACGATACATGTAAACTATTTTCTTATAGATAAGAAGGTCTACTTCGTCGATCTTCCCGGATACGGCTATGCCAAGGTCTCAAAGTCCGAGCGCGAGCGCTGGGGAAAGCTCATGGAGCAGTTTTTTGCTATCGACGGGCTGATCGACCTAGGTGTAATGATCGTCGACTCGCGCCATAAGCCGACGGCTGACGATGTGACGATGGCGCAGTGGTTCAAAAGCACCGGCTGTCCGCTCGTTGTCGTTGCCAATAAGTCCGATAAGCTGAAAAAAAGCGAAATCGAGCCCAATCTGGAGCTCATTCGCCTTACCCTCGGACTTGATGAAGAAACGCCGCTCATTCTGTTCTCCGCGGAAAAGGGCAGCGGGCGTGATGCGCTTATGTCGCAGATACTCAAATACGTTTAAGGTAGATCCTATGAATTCATTTGGTGATGTAATCCGAAACCTTGATTGGTCGGTGATCACGAGTATGCTCATGTCCGTCATACCGGCACTCGTGTGTATAACGCTGCACGAGCTCAGTCACGGCTTTGTTGCGTATAAACTGGGCGACAATACGGCGAAAAACATGGGCAGGCTTACGCTTAACCCCATAAAGCACATAGATATTTTCGGTCTGATTATGATGATCGCATTCAAATTCGGCTGGGCAAAGCCCGTTCCGGTCGATATGCGAAATTTTAAGCACCCCAAGCGAGATATGGCGATAACTGCGCTTGCAGGTCCGGTATCGAATGTCCTGATCTGCTGCGTTGTGTTGTTTATTTACGGCATCATTTTTCTCCCGTGTACTCTATCGGGCAGTGAATTTTGGGGCGATGTGCTTGATATGGTCTACTTAACTGCGTATCTGAGCATAGCGCTTGCAATATTCAACATCATTCCCGTGCCGCCGCTGGACGGATCGAAGGTCCTGTTTTCGCTCATGAGCGATGAGGCATATTTAAAGCTCATGCGTTATGAGCGCTACGGTATGATCCTTCTGCTTATTCTTATAGCTACCGATATTCTCGCAAAGCCGCTCCAGACGGTCACGGGGGCCGTGTTCAAATTCCTTTTTGTGTTTGCCGAATGGGGTTATGACCTTTCGAGCATACTGTTTTATTGATAATGGATAATCCGACTTTTCACCTTGAAAGCATAGTTAAGGATAAAAATGAGCTCCAGGATTTTGACGGTCCGCTCAGCCTTATCCTCATGCTGCTGTCAAAAAACAAAATAGAGATACGCGATATAAAAATATCCGAGATACTTGACCAATACCTTGAATACCTCGAGCAGATGGAGAAGATGGATCTAGAGATAACGAGCGAGTTCGTGCAAATGGCCTCACATCTGCTGTATATCAAGACCAGAACGCTCCTTGCCGGAGAGGAAGAGGTCAGTGAACTGGAAGAACTAATGACTTCTCTTGAGCAATTAAAGTGCAAGGATATTTATTCGGCGGTTCAGAAGATAACTCCTGAACTGAAAAAAGCCTCGGAAAAGGGACTTTTGTACTATGCAAAGCTCCCTGAACCACTGCCGGATATAAAGCGCGAGTATGAATATCGTCATGAACCGGCGGATCTCTTCCGTGCGCTGTACACAGTCATAACTCGCGGAGGAAAACCGGCGGAGCCGGAGTTTGCGCACCGTCTTGCGCCATCACGTATCGTGTACGAGGTGCGCACGAAAAGCCGCGAGCTTATAGACAGGCTGCAAGCCGGCCCGGCAAAGCTCTCCGAGCTTTATTCCGAGTGCCGCAGCCGATCGGAGATTGTTGCGACATTCATATCCATCCTTGAGCTGTGCAGCATGGGCAGCGTCGAGCTCACGGGCGATGAGAGCGACTATACGCTTTCTTTCACCGGCGGCGATGTCGGCGAAATTCTTGACAGAATAGTAGAGTAGGTTTGTAATGGAAACAGAGAATATAAAGTCAGCAATTGAGGCAATACTTTTTGCGGCAGGTGAACCGGTTCCGGCCGCGCGCATATCGCTCATCCTCGAAGTTGGGGAGGACGAGATCCTTGCAGCGGCAAAGGAGCTTGCGGATGAATACAGCTTCGGTATGCGAGGTATGCGCATATTGACGCTTGACAACAAGCTGCAAATGTGCTCGTCGCCGGAATATGCGGCGGTGATAAGCAAAACGCTTGAGCAGCGCAAGCCGCCTATGCTCTCGCAGCCTGCCCTTGAAACGCTTGCCGTCGTTGCTTATTTTCAGCCCGTCACGAGGGCATATATCGACCAGGTTCGCGGCGTTGACAGCTCATACACCGTCGGCGTGCTCATAGATCGCGGTCTTATCGAACGCTGCGGTAAGCTCGACGTTCCCGGGAGACCTTCGCTTTTGCGTACTACAGATGTTTTTCTTCGTACGATGGGCATAAGCAAACTTGAGGAACTTCCCGAGCTTCCGGATATAAGCTCCGGTGACGGAGTCAAAAAGCTTGAGGATGCCATAGAAAAGCTCAGCACAGTCGGCAATAATCAGCTCCAAATGGAGGAGCTTAAATAAGTCTTTGGGGTGATGCGCTTGGCGCTTATTATCATCTTAATACTTTTAACGGCGATCATGCTAATTCCGCTCGGTGTGTATGCGTCTTATACCGAGGGTGGATTCACGGTATCTGCACACGTCTGGTTTTATAAGCTCGTCCTGTATCCCCCTAAGGAGAAAAAGCCGAGGCCCGAGGAAGCAACAGAGGCCGATGAAGAGAAAAAGGAAAAGCCGAAAAAAAGCTTTTCGCTTGATTTTACGCTAAATGACTGGCTGGAGCTTGCCAAGGTTGCGCTGCGAGCGCTCAGGCGCTTCAAAAATGGTGTATATTTCGGCCTTATCCGTCTGCGCTCTGTCATATCCGCAGAAGATCCCTATGATGCCGTAATACGCTATAACACAGTAAATGGCTTCGTCGGCTCAATGATACCGTTTTTTGAAAGCGAGTTTCGCGTTAAAGAAAAAGAGATATACATCGGACTTGATATGAACGGCTGTAAGAGCGCTGCCGAATTTGAGGTTTCCGCATCCATAAGAGTCGGAACAATACTGGCATTAGCTCTTGCGGCAGGCTTTGGATTTCTGAAAATTCTGATAAAAAACAGGATACGGCGTATCCGTGAAAGGGTGGCACGCAATGGAGAACAACAAATTGAGCGAAATGATGCAGTCAACAATGAGCAGCATCAAGGATCTTGTTGAGGTGAACAATATTGTCGGCGAGCCTATCGTAACTCCCGACGGGCAGACTATCATACCCGTATCGAAGCTCAGCTTCGGCTTTGGCGGCGCGGGCGGTGATTCGCTCGGAGGCAGCAAGCAGGGCTATGGCGGCGGCAGCGCGGCTGCCGTTAAGATCGAGCCCATCGGATTCCTCGTAGTTAAAGATGACGGCGTTCGCATGATAAACGTCGCGCCGCCGGCGAAAAACGGCGTTGACAGGATAATAGACATGGTTCCCGACGTCATGGATAAGATCGAGAACATCGCTAACACTAACAAGAAAACCGATTAATATAACTGAATTTCGTCAATAATAAGCACTGCCGGAAAGGTGGTGCTTATTTTTATGAAAAAAATTATTTCGGCCTTTATTATTGCCGCTGTCACGCTTTCGATGCTGCCAATATCGGCTGTTGCCGACGAAGAGCATGAACTCAGTGCACACAGCGCAATAGTCCTGTGTGCCGACACAGGAGATGTGCTTTTTGAAAAAAATGCCGACGAACGCATGCTCATTGCCAGCATAACTAAGATAATGACCGCAATCGTAGTTATAGAGAATGCAGACCTCAACGACGAAATAGTAATTAAGCCCGAATGGAGTGCTATCGAGGGCTCAAGCATGTATGCCGTTCCGGGTGAGAGCTACACTGTGCGAGAGCTCCTGTACGGCATGATGCTCAATTCCGGCAATGATGCCGCGGCGGCTCTGGCATGTACGCTCTGCGGCGATGAGAGCAGCTTTGCCGATAAAATGAACGAAAAGGCCCGTGAGCTCGGCCTCGAGAATACGTCCTTCCGCAATCCACATGGTCTGGACGACGAGGGGCACTATTCCACGGCTCGTGATATGGCGCGGCTTACTGCATACTGCATGGAAAATGACTCTTTCAAAAGCATTGTTTCTGCAAACTGTGCGGTAATAAAGGATGTAACGTATTATAACCATAACCGGCTGCTGCGCGAATACGATGGCTGCATCGGCGTGAAAACAGGTTACACTATTGCCGCCGGAAGGACGCTTGTAAGCTGCGCCGAGCGAGGCGGCATGCGCCTTGTATGCGTAACGCTCAGTGCGCCTGACGATTGGAACGATCATAAATACCTGCTCGACAAGGCGTTTTCTGATTATTGCATAATGTCTTACAGCGCGGACGTCTTTAAGGTAACGCTTAACGTTGCTTCCGCCGTAACAAGCACTGCCGAAGCGGTTCCGAAAAACGAGATAAAGCTCCTCGTGCGTACAGACGACGAGGTGAGCGTGAAGCTTGAAGCGCCGCGCATACTGTTTGCGGGCGGTATAGAGGGAGAAAAAGTGGGAAAAATGAGCGTGTTCGTAAACGGCTCTCTTGCGGCGCAGGAGAATTTGGTTTATACTGAAGATGTAAAAATAAATCAATCTCAGCGGCTTACACCGCATGAGAGAATTGTAAGAATATTCGACACGGCCATAAGGCCGTATTATGTAGGAGATGCAAAATGAATCAGCGTCTGCAAAAACTAATATCAGCAGCGGGAATGGCGTCGCGCCGAAAAAGCGAGGAGCTAATAAAGGCGGGTAAGGTCACGGTAAACGGTATCCCGGCTTCCCTTGGTGACAGCGCAGACCCCTATATCGACGTCATATGTGTTGACGGCAGGCTTATTGAAAAGCCTGCCGATCGGACGTACATAATGCTGTATAAGCCTCGCGGTTATGTCACAACTCTGAAAGATGAAAAAAACCGACGCTGTGTAAGCGAGCTTGTTAAGGATACAGGAGTTCGGCTGTACCCTGTCGGGCGGCTGGACATGTATTCCGAGGGGCTTCTTATTATGACCGACGACGGCGAATTTGCAAATACGCTCATGCACCCGTCGTCCCGGACGAATAAGACATATCATGCGTGGATCAAGGGTGCGTGCAGCGAAACGGCTCTCAAAGTGCTCAGAAGTCCGCTTGTAATTGACGGATACAGAATAAGTCCTGCCGAGGTGGAAATCGTTAAAGCCTGTGAGGACTATACTCAGCTTTCCATATGCATTCACGAGGGCAGAAACCGTCAGATAAGAAAGATGTGCGACTGCGCAGGCCTTAAGCTCACCAAGCTCAAGCGCGTGTCTGAGGGCAGCCTTTCTCTCGGAGACCTCAAGCCCGGACAGTGGAGGCGCCTCACGGACGACGAATTGCAAGATTTGCAGCCCTGATGAAGCCATAAAACTTTAAAACTTTGAGCCTTGTGCCTCGAATACGCGAAAATTTGCAAGTTAGGGGCAAAAAAATTGCAAAATGCTATTGCAATTCGTGCAATTTGAAAGTAAAATGTGTTTTATGTTTCAATATGGAGATGATCAGTATGGAAAACGATCTTCTGAAGGCGCTTTCAAAGGGCAGTAATAAATTTTCAAAGGGTCAGAAAATCATTGCAAAATATATTTTGAATAACTACGATAAGGCCGCGTTTATGACGGCCGGCAGGCTCGGCAAAATAGTCGGTGTCAGCGAATCGACCGTTGTGCGCTTTGCCGCGGAGCTCGGTTACGACGGCTACCCGAGCATGCGCAAGGCCTTGCAGGAAATGATACGCAACCGTCTTACCTCCGTGCAGCGTATCGAAGTTGCGAAAAGCATGATCGACGATAACGATATCGTTCGTTCGATAATCGGCAGCGACATTCAGAATCTCCAGGATACTCTCGAGGTTCTTGAGCAGGAGAGCTTCAACAAATTCGTTGATTCTATCATAGAAGCAAAGAACATATACATCGTCGGCATGCGTACATCGACCTCGCTTTCTACTTTCCTCGGTCTGTATCTCAATCTTCTGCGCAGTAATGTCAATGTCATTCATGACACCGCAGCAAGTGAGGTATTTGAGCAGATAATCAGAATAGGTGAGGGCGACCTGTTTATCGCTATAAGTTTTCCTCGCTATTCGAGCCATACCGTGGATGCAATGGAGTTTGCAAAGAAAATGGGCGCAATGACCGCAGCTATAACCGACGGCCCGGCCTCGCCCTTAAACGGCATAGCGGATGTCTGCCTGCACGCGAAAAGCGACATGGTCTCGTTCCTTGACTCGCTCGTTGCTCCCCTGAGCCTCATAAACGCTATCATAATCGCGGTCGGGATCAAAAATAAAGAAAACCTTTCAAAGACATTTGAAAGGCTGGAGACCATATGGTCGGAAAATAAGGTCTATGAGCAGACCGAGCACGGCGGTACGATATGACAAAACTCAGTGCTGACGTAGTTGTCATTGGCGGCGGAGCTGCCGGAATGATGTGCAGCCTCATTGCAGCGCGGCGAGGTCTTGACGTTATTCTGCTCGAGCCGAACAAAATGCTCGGCCGTAAGGTTCGCATAACCGGCAAGGGCCGCTGCAATGTGACAAATAAATGTGACGTAAAAGACTTCCTTGCGAATATACCCGGTGATGGCAGATTCCTTTACAGTGCGCTCAATAGATTTCCTCCGCGCGATACGATGCAGTTTTTTGAGTCTCTCGGCCTGCCGCTCAAGACAGAGCGCGGAAACCGTGTTTTTCCCGTGTCGGATAATGCAAATGACGTTGCGGGAATACTTACGCGCAATCTCGAGCGCTGCGGTGTTCGCCACATACGTGAGAGCGCAAAACATATAGTCTGTGAAAACGGCGAGGTCTGCGGAGTAAAAACGGAATCCGGCGTCATATCCTGCCGGGCGGCGGTGATATGTACCGGCGGTCTTTCATACCCTCTCACGGGCTCGACCGGCGCAGGATACAAAATGGCGCAGGAACTGGGGCACAGCGTTACGCCATGCCGCCCGTCGCTCGTTCCGCTTGAGAGCGATGATGAATACTGCGCGCAGATGCAGGGATTTTCACTAAAAAACGTGACGCTCTCGGCATATGAGGACGATAAGCTCATATATCGCGAGCTAGGTGAGATGCTGTTCACGCACTTTGGCGTATCCGGGCCGCTTGTCTTATCGGCAAGCTCGCATATGCGCAATTTCGGCAGTTCAAAATATCGCCTGAGCATCGATCTCAAGCCTGCGCTTGACGAAAAAAAGCTTGACGCAAGGCTTTTGCGTGATTTTGAAAAGTACGCAAACCGCGACTTTGCAAACGCGCTGTGCGATCTTGCCGGCAAAACGATGATACCCGTTCTCGTTGAACTGTCCGGCATTCCCGCGGATGAGAAGGTAAACTCCATAACCCGTCAGCAGCGCCACGAGCTTTTGAAGCTTTTTAAAGAGTTTCCCGTGTCGGTCAGCGGCCCGCGTCCTATCGATGAGGCGATAGTCACCTCGGGCGGCGTTGCGACCAGGGAGATAAACCCACGTACAATGGAATCAAAGCTCGTAAGAGGGCTGTATTTTGCAGGTGAGGTCATGGATCTTGACGCATACACCGGCGGCTTTAATCTGCAAATAGCATGGTCAACGGCATACGTTGCCGCAAATTCAATATAAGGATGTAGAGCTATGATATCAATAGCCATCGACGGCCCATCCGGTGCCGGAAAAAGCACAATATCCCGAAAAGCTGCCGAAAAGTTCGGCTTTATATACGTTGATACCGGCGCTATATACAGAACTATCGGTCTTGCATCAAAAACGCACAGCGTGAGCCTTGACGATAAGGCTGCCGTTATAGCGATGCTGCCGAAGCTTGAAATTGAACTTAAATACAACGATGCCGGTGAACAGCATATGTATCTTGACGGAAGGGACGTTTCCCGGGACATACGGCTTCCGGAGGTGTCAATGCTCGCCTCGAAAGTTTCGGCTATACCCGAGGTCAGGGCTTTTCTTGTTGATATGCAGCGAGATATGGCGAGGAAATACGACGTTATCATGGACGGGCGCGATATCGGAACGGTCATATTACCCGATGCCGACCTCAAGATATTTCTGACTGCCGATGTTGAAGACCGCGCACGCCGCCGCTATGCAGAGCTCTGTGCAAAGGGTATGGATAAGCCTCTTGATGAGGTGCTCAGCGAGATGAAGCAGCGCGACGAGCAGGATACCGAGCGCGCGGCAGCGCCTTTAAAAGCCGCCGATGACGCGATCTTGCTCGACACCAGCGGAAACACGCTCGAGCAGAGCATCACTGAGGTATGCCGCCTTATAGCGGATAGGACGGGCAGGAAAATCGGTGACTGTCGATGAAGAAAATTATTATAGCAAAAAGCGCCGGTTTCTGTTTCGGCGTGAGCCGTTCGGTCGATATGGCGCAGCATCTGCTTGAAGGTGGCAGTGCATATTCGCTCGGCCAGCTCATACACAATGATGATGTTGTGCGGCGTTTTGAAAGCAGGGGATTAAGAGTAATAAACTCGCCGGACGAGCTGCCGCAGGGAGCTCGGGTCATGATACGCTCACACGGTGTATCAAAGGCAGTGTATAAAATACTCGAGGACAGGGGTGCCGAGATAACGGATGCGACCTGCCCAAAGGTAAAGCGTATCCACGAGCTTGTAGAGAATGCAAAAAACGAAGGAAGGTTCGTTGTCATAATCGGCATGCACAGTCACCCTGAAGTCGAAGCCGTAAAAGGCTGGTGCGGCGACTGTGTGATATGCGAAAATGCCGCTGAATTAGACGAGTGGTATGAAAAATTCGGCGAATTGTTGGATAAACCGATAACGATGGTAGTCCAAACGACCCAAACTCGTAGTAATTTTACCGAATGTGCAAGTTTCTTAAAAAAAAGATGTACAAATATTCAAATCTTTGATACAATATGTGGTGCAACATCCATGCGTCAGGAAGAAGCCGCGAAATTGGCGGCAGAGTGCGATGCGATGGTCGTTATAGGCGGTAAGCACAGTGCAAACAGCGTTCACCTTTCAATGATATGCTCAGAGATTTGTCCGAACGTTCAGTTCATCGAAAATACCGGTGAATTGGATCTGGACAAGCTTAAATGTGTTGACACCGTCGGGGTCACGGCAGGAGCGTCCACGCCTGCGTGGATAATTAAGGAGGTAAGTAACAAGATGAGCGAAGAAATCAAAATTGATGCTGCTGCAGCGGAAGAGAAGGAGATGTCCTTCGACGAAATGCTGGAGGAATCCATCAAGACTATATATAATGGAGATAAGGTAACCGGCACCGTCGTTGCTATTACCGGCACTGAAGTCAGTGTCGATATCGGCACCAAGTATTCGGGTTTCATTCCTACCACCGAGTTTACCGATGACGGCATCAAGGTCGAAGACGCTGTCAAGGTCGGCGATACCATCGAAGCAGTCGTTGTCCGTGTTAACGATGTCGAAGGCACCGTTATGCTCTCCAAGAAGCGTCTTGACGCTGCAAAGAGCTGGACTATGGTCGAAGAGGCTGTTGAGAGCGGCGAGTTCCTCGAGGGCACCGTCACCGAGATCAATAAGGGCGGCGTAGTCGTCAATGTTAAGGGCGTTCGCGTATTCGTTCCGGCATCCCAGTCCGGCCTGCCCAAGGAAGCTGACATGAACCAGCTTCTCAAGCAGAAGGTTCGCGTAAAGATCACCGAGGTCAACCGCAGCCGCAAGCGCGTTGTCGGTTCCATCCGTGCTGTCGCTCAGAAAGAGCGCCGCGAGAAGGCAGAGGCCATCTGGAACGAGATGGAGGTCGGCAAGAAGTACCACGGCGTCGTCAAGTCCATGACCAGCTACGGTGCATTTGTTGACATCGGCGGCATCGACGGTATGGTTCACGTATCCGAGATGAGCTGGAGCCGTATTAAGAATCCTGCCGAGATTTTCAATATTGGCGACGAGGTAGATGTTTACGTCATCAACTTCGATAAGGAAAAGAAAAAGATCTCCCTCGGCTACAAGGATCCCAACGAGAATCCCTGGGTCAAGTTCACTACCAACTACAATGTCGGCGATACCGCTGAAGTGAAGATCGTAAAGCTCATGACCTTTGGTGCATTCGCAGAAGTTCTGCCCGGCGTTGACGGTCTGATCCACATCTCTCAGATCGCGAATCGCCGCATCGGCAAGCCTGAAGAGGTCCTCTCCGTCGGCGATGTTGTCGAGGCAAAGATCACCGCTATTGATACCGAGAATCACAAGATCTCTCTGTCCATCCGCGCACTTGCAGAGCCTGCGGCCGCCGAGGTCGAGGAAGTTCCCGAAGTCGAGGATAACGGCGAGGACGCACTTGTCTACGAAGTATCCACCAACGGTGAAGCTAAGGGCGAGATAGTCGAAGAGTAATACAGTTTAACAATCTGTAATAGCCTGCCGCACATGCGGCAGGCTATTTTTGCTGAAATATCAAGGTAAATTAATTAATCCTCCTTGCAAAAAATCAACAATTTGTGTATAATTATATTAGAATTGTATTACATGAGCCTAAGGAGGAGTAGTCTTGTTCAAGATTGGCGATTACATTGCACATCCGATGCACGGGGCCGGCGTTATTGAAAGTATAGTTACGAAGAAAATTAACGGCGCTCAGCGGGACTACTATGTCCTTAAACTGCCTGTAGGTGATATGGTCGTTATGGTGCCGGTTGTCGGCTGCGAGGATATAGGCGTGAGATCTATAATTTCACGCAGTGAGGCAGAAAATGTTTTCAACGCATTTAACAAACTCGAGATATCCATGACGCAAAACTGGAATAAGCGCTATCGTGAGAATATGGATAAGATAAAAAGCGGCAATCTGCTTGACGTTGCGTCCGTTGTAAAGGGTCTCATGTGTCGAGACAGCGAACGCGGTCTGTCCACAGGCGAGCGTAAAATGCTTCATTCTGCAAAACAAATACTCATATCCGAACTTGTGGTTGCTACGGATATGGATTATGACAGGGTTGAAAAGAGATTGTACTCAGCACTTGAAGAGGGGTAAGGTTTAGTGTCGATAATAGATAAAATATTCAAATTCAAATCTGACGACGATAATTTCTGCACTGCGGTCGTGCTTGCCGCCGGCAACTCGCAGCGCATGGGCAAGGATAAGATCCTCATGCCGCTCGGCGGAATTCCGGTCATTGCTCATACGCTCAAGGCTTTGCAAGCCTCCGATTGCATAAACGAGATAATCGTTGTTACCAAATACGAAAGCTTGCAGGAAGTTGCGGATATCTGCAATGAGCACGGCATTACTAAGACGAGCAAAGTCCTTCTCGGAGGAAAAACAAGGACGGAATCTTCGCTTATCGGTGTAAGCAATGCCGACGAAAGAGCAAAATATATTGCTATTCATGACGGTGCACGCCCGTTCCTTACCGGAAGCCTCATAGAGCGCGTCGTTCACTCCGCACATCAGCATAGCGCCTCGGCTCCGGCTATCACTCCGACCGACACGGTACGTGTGCTCAACTCTAAAGGCGCAGTGGTCGAAACACCGTCTCGCGATCTTGTCGCTCTTATGCAGACACCGCAGGTTTTCATGACCGAAATGATAAAGGCTGCTCTGACGCGCGCGCAGCAGAAGGGCATCAAGGTCACGGATGACTGTTCGGCAGTTGAAGCAATGGGCTATAAAGTGACGGTTGTTGCCGGTGACCCGGATAATATTAAGCTCACTACGGCGCGGGATTTGTATATAGCAGAAGGCATTCTCGCCGAAAGGAGCGGCAAATAATGCGTATCGGGCACGGTTACGATGTTCATAGGCTTGTTGACAATCGCAGACTCATCCTCGGCGGGGTTGAGATACCATATGAAAAAGGCCTTCTGGGTCATTCCGATGCGGATGTTTTGACTCATGCACTTATGGACGCACTGCTCGGCGCGGCGGCGCTTGGTGATATCGGCGGCCTGTTTCCGGATAACGACGATGCTTACCTTGGCGCAGACAGCATAGAGCTTCTAAAAAAGGTAGTAAGCCTTTTGCATGATCATGGCTATGGCATAGTCAATGTTGATTGTACAGTCATTGCACAGCGGCCTAAGCTCAAGCCGTATATCGGCGATATGCGCGCAGTTCTGGCGAAAGCCATGGACATAGGCCTCGGTGCAGTGAGCGTTAAAGCAACTACTGAGGAGCACCTCGGCTTTACCGGCGAGGGACTCGGCATTGCCGCGCACTCAGTTGTTCTTATAGACTAAATTAGAATCAGGCAGCTTTTTTGGCTGCCTGATAATTTTAACCGCCGAGCCCCTTGACGCATAGTATGTATCAAAAAAAGAAGGGGTCAATTATGCGCTATGTTTTTATGTGCCGGTCACTGACTTATGCTCAGTCGGCTGCCAGGGTGCTTGAAAAAAACGCGATATCGGCATCTATTCGGAAAGCACCCGCTGGGCTCAGCGGAAGCGGATGCAGCTACAGTGTCAGCGTTTCATATATGAAGGGTGCGGCGGCCGCCGGAGTTCTGCGCCGCGAAGGGCTGCTTCAAGGCAAAGTCTTTCTGCGCCGCGATGACGGAAGCTATACCGAGGTGATATTATGATATACCTCGACTCCGCGGCAACAAGCTTTCTGAAGCCGAAAAGCGTAAAAACCGCGATGGTGCACGCCATGGACACAATGTCAAGCCCGGGAAGGGGAGCGTATCCAGCTGCCATGCGTGCAGCGGATAAGGTTTACGAGTGCCGTTCTATGGCTTGCAGCTTATTTAACTTCGATAAGCCAGAGAACGTTGTGTTCACCATGAACGCAACTCATGCGCTGAATATAGCGATAAAGACGCTTGCAAAGCCGGGAAGCCGCGTCGTGGTCTCAGGCTATGAGCATAATTCCGTGACCCGACCTCTGTACGATATCGGTGCAAATGTATCTGCCGCTGCAGGAGCGCTTTTCAATCCGGACAGCGTTCTTGATGCTTTTGAAGAAAAAGTACCGGATGCAGACCTTGTTGTGTGCAATCATGTGTCAAATGTTTTCGGGTTCGTGCAGCCGGTGTATGAAATATCCGAGATATGCAGTCGATGCGGTGTGCCGCTTATTATTGATGCGTCGCAGTCGGCAGGAATAGAAAAGCTCGATTGTGCCCGTCTCAATGCTGCATTTATCGCAATGCCGGGGCATAAGGGCCTGCTCGGACCGCAGGGAACCGGTATTCTCCTGTGTAATGCTTTGCCCGAACCTCTTATGAGCGGAGGTACGGGCTCGGAGAGCCTTATACAGAATATGCCGCAGTATCTCCCGGACAGAGCCGAGGCAGGAACGCACAATGTCGTCGGTATAGCCGGACTATGCGAGGGGATCAAGTATGTGCTGAGTAAAGGTGAGGAGAATATCGGCGGCTACGAGGCGCGTCTGTGCCATGAAACGGCCGAACATCTCAGCCGCATACCCTTGCTTGAGGTCTTCTCCGGCAGAGTAGGAACTCAGGCGGGCGTGCTGTCTTTTCGGCATAAAACGATTGATTGCGAGGAGTTTTGCGAAAAACTCGGCCGCAGAGGTATCGCTGCACGCTGCGGCCTGCACTGCGCTCCGCTGGCACATAAGACTGCCGGAACTGCCGATACGGGAACCGTTCGCATAAGCTTTTCGCCATTTATCTCGCATCAGCAGGTCGATCAGGCCTGTGCCGCAATTGAAAAGATATCATACGGCGAAAATTAATTAATATTTAATTGCCTTTTGACCGTATATATTATATAATATAGTGATTAAAAATACAGCAAAGTGCGGACTGCACCTGCAGTCCGCAGATGATAAAGATGATTGGGGATTATAATGCAGGACTTTTCGAGTTACTTTTTGAGAATGCTCAATTACCTCTCGACAATAAGCTTCTGGGATGTCATTGACATCCTGATAGTTGCTTTTTTGTTCTACAAGGTGATCGATCTTGTGCGTAAGACAAGCTCGTATAACCTTGCAAAAGGCATACTCTTGCTGCTTATCGTTTTGTGGCTGTCAGGGCCTTCGGTGTTTAACCTGACGATGATTAACTTCATCCTGCGCAAGACGGTTGAGATAGGTCTTATAGCATTGGTCATAATATTCCAGCCTGAACTTAGAAAACTCCTTTCAAGGATGGGCAGTAAGGACTTTTACGGCATATTTTCGCCCAAAGTGCAGGCCACGAGCAAGGCTGAGTCGGCCATCACGCAGACTGTTCTTGCCTGCGAGCAGATGTCAAAGACTAAAACCGGTGCGCTTATCATATATGAGCGCAACGTTAAGCTCAGCGATATCATGACGACCGGAACAATTATAGACGCGGACATAACTTCCGAGCTTTTAAAGAACATATTTTATCCCAAAGCTCCGCTGCACGACGGCGCGCTTATCATCCGCAACTTCAGGATAGCCGCTGCCGGATGCGTGCTTCCGCTCACTACAAAGACAAACCTCAGCAAGGATCTCGGCATGCGTCACCGTGCCGGTATCGGTGCAAGCGAGGTGTCAGATGCGATAACGATCATAGTCTCGGAAGAGACCGGCGGCATCTCCGTTGCCGTTGAGGGAATGCTCAAGCGAAACCTCTCGGTTTCCATGCTCGAGCAGATCCTGCGAAACGAACTTATAGTTGAAGAAGCAAAGAAGAGTACCGCGGCAGAAGTTTTTTCTCGTTTTTTTGATAAGCATAAGGTGAACGATGATGGAACAGAAAAAAAGAACTAACAAAATATACGACAGCAAGATATTTTGGATGGTCGTTTCGCTGCTGTTTTCGCTGCTGATGTGGGTATATGTAACCAGTCAGGATACTACGGACAGAGACCTTACATTCACCGGTATACCTGTTGAGTTTGAGGGTCAGGAAGAGCTTCTCAGCGAGCGTAATTTGTCCATAACCGATGTCAGCGCAGATTCCGTCAGCATCGTTGTCAAGGGAAATCGCAGCATGATATCGAAGCTCAAGGCTTCGGATATGAAAGCGGTCATCGATGTCAGCAATATAACCGAGCCCAACAACATGACGTGGACATATAAACTCGTTTTTCCGAGCTATGTCAATGAAAACGAGATAAGCGTCGTGCGCAAAAACCCCGATACGATAAACTTTACGGTTATTAAAAACGGCAGCAAGACGATCGATATAAAGGGCAGCTTTGAAGGCACGATCGCCGAGGGCTGCGTAGCCGAAGAATTTGTCTTTGAACCCAAGACGCTTACGATAGAAGGCCCCGAGGCGATAATAAATAAGATTGACCATGCATGGGTCACCTTTGGAAAAGACCAGACTATTGATTCGGTGTATGTCGAGGAAGCGGAGTTTACGCTGCGCGATAAGAATGATAATGTCATTGACAGGGATGGTCTGCGTATCTCGGAGGAGACCATAACCGCGACGCAGCCGATACTCAAGACCAAGGAAGTATCGCTCAAGGTTCAGCTCATATCCGGAGGAGGCATAACATCGAACGATTGTGATATTGCCATCGACCCGAGCAGCATAAAGGTCGCCGGTGATTCAAGAATCATTGACGCTATGGAGCATATTGAGATCGGCACGATCGACCTTTCCTCATTTAACAGCGGCTATGAGCACACTTTTGCGATCGAGCTTCCCGAAGGAGTGCAGAATCTTACCGGTGTCTCTGAAGCCAAGGTCACGATCGAAGTAAACGGCACACACACCAAGACGTTTACAACGTCGAATATCGCCTGCAAGGGCGTGTCGAGCGGCTATCATGCCAATATCGACACCAAGGAGATCGAAGTTACCCTCCGTGCGCTCAGTCAGGATACGCTCAACCGTATAAAGCCCGAGGATATAACGGTCATTGCTGATCTTTCCGATTACGGTACTACTACCGGCCAGATCATCGTAAGCGCCAAGGTTTCCGTTTCGGGGCATGATAATGTCGGCGCGGTAGGCGATGTGAGGGTTACTGTTACAATATACAAGGATTAAGACGGGGGGCTTTACTAATGACACAGGATGCGGTAGTCACCAAAGTGTTTCCAAACGGCATGGCCGAGGTCGTCGTATCTCGCGGCACTGCCTGCGGAAGCAACTGCGGTAATTGTGAAAGCTGTGTATTCCAGAACGAAATTAAAGCATTTGCCAAAAACTCAGTTCATGCCAGACCCGGCGAAAAGGTCATCATTGAAAGCCTAAGCTCAAGGATCTTCGGTGCGGCGTTTATTGTGTATATAGTTCCGATGCTGGTCTTTGTTATCGGATATATAATTGCCGCCTCTTGCGGAATGACAGAGGGCATGAGCGTACTTTGCAGCTTTATTGCTTTCTGCGTGGCTGTAGCTGTCATCGTTGTATATCAGCGCCGCAGCAAGCGCAAAAATCCGATAAAATTTGAGATCACACAGCTTCGTTGAGGTGGAAAGATGATAAAAAGCATGACAGGCTATGGCAGCGCCAAAGGCACTGTTGAAGGCATTGAAGTAAGCATAGAGCTAAAAAGCGTAAACAATAAATTTCTCGATACGGCAGTCAGAATGCCGCGCAGCTTCCTTTTTGCAGAGGAGACGATAAAGCAGGCTGTGAGCTCACATATAAGCCGCGGCAAGGTCGACGTGTTCGTAACGATCGACACATCAATGGCTGACGATATGGTAGTCCGAGTCAACGAGCCTCTTTTAAAGGGCTATCTTGACGCGCTCAACCTCATTTCGGACAAGTATGGGCTTACAAACGACGCAAGTGTTATGAACGTGAGCCGTCTGCCGGATGTTCTTTCGGTAGAGAAGAAAGAGCTTGATGCCGACGCCGTAGCCGAGGGTATGCGCGCTATAGCCGAGCAGGCACTGTGCGACTTTGATAATATGCGCATTGTAGAGGGCGAAAAGCTCAAGGCGGACGTGCTCTTAAAGCTTGAAAATATCGAAAATTATGTCTCGGTGATAGAAAAGAATTCGCCGCTTACGGTAAAGGAATATCGCGAGCGGCTTCTCGGCAAGCTCAACGAAGTTCTCGGATCATCCGGTATTGACGAGACGCGCATACTTACGGAGGCTGCAATATTCGCCGATAAGATCGCTGTCGACGAAGAGACCGTGCGTCTGCGCAGCCATATTGCCCAGCTTCGTCAGATGCTTGAAACAGGCTCACCCATAGGAAGAAAGATTGATTTTCTGCTTCAGGAGTTCAACCGCGAAGCTAATACGACCGGCTCGAAGTGCCAGAGCTCCGATATTGCGCACATCGTTGTCGATCTCAAGTCAGAGATCGAGAAGATACGCGAGCAGATCCAGAATATCGAGTGAGGAAAGTATGACGCTCATAAACATCGGATTCGGAAATATGGTCAGCGCCGAGCGCGTTATAGCCATGGTAAGCCCTGAGTCGGCACCCATAAAGCGCATGATCCAGGATGTTAGGGATAAGGGACTTTTAATAGATGCATCCTTCGGCAGAAGCACGAAGGCGGCTCTTATTATGGATAGCGGAAACGTTATCCTATCCGCGCTTACACCGGAGATACTGGCGGCGCGAATGTCAAACAAGAATGAGGAAGGTGCAGCAAATGGCTAATCAGAGAGGAAAGCTTATAGTTATATCCGGACCGTCCGGAGCAGGGAAGAGCACCGTTGTTTTCAAAGCCCTTGAAGGCCTCGACGACATATGCTTTTCGGTTTCCGCAACAACAAGGAAACCTCGCCCCGGCGAGATAGACGGTAAAGAATACTTCTTTGTCGATCTTGATAAGTTCCGCGATATGGTCGCAAACGACGAATTTCTCGAGCACGCGGAGTATGTCGCAAACTCCTACGGCACTCCGAAAGCCTATGTTGAGAAGAAGCTCAACGAGGGGCTGAACGTCCTGCTCGATATCGAGGTTCAGGGAGCGCTTCAGGTGCATCAGAAAATGCCCGAGGCGGTCATGGTTTTCATTATTCCGCCCTCTATGGCAGAGCTTGAGAGACGCCTGCGCAGCAGAGGCACCGACTCCGAGCGTAAGATCGAGGCCCGCCTCATCCGTGCAAAAGAGGAGTATGCCGCGGCCGATTTTTACGACTATATCATAATAAACGACGATGCCGACAAGGCCGCAAAGGAATTTTCGGCAATAATTACTGCAGAATACTGCAAATATGACCTTAGAAAAAACTATTTAAGTGAGGTAGACTGACCATGATGCTTTATCCACCCGTTGCTGAGCTTGTAAGCAAGACAGGCAACCGTTATCAGCTTGTAAATCTCGTTGCAAGAAGGGCTCGCCAGATATCCGCGGCCGCTGAGGAAGAGGGAATAGTCCTCGATAAAAAACCCGTCTCCGAAGCAATAGACGAAGTTTATACCGGCAAGCTTACTATAGAGAAATAATCTGAAGCGGAGCCTATCGCTCCGCTTAGTTTTGCTTAGAGGTGATGGGGCATGTCGGAAAAACGTATAGCAAAAATTGCGGTTTCAGCCGCAAATTACAGTCTGGACAAGCCCTATGACTATTTGATCCCGGACAGCATGGCCGATAACGTTGTCCCGGGAATGCGCGTTACCGTTCCGTTTTCGCGCGGCAATCGCCGCAGCGAGGGTATTGTCCTCGGACTTACGGATAAAAGCGAATATGAAAAGCTTAAACCGATAGAAGCATGCCTTGATAAAGAACCAATGCTTACCGAGGCTCAGCTGAAACTTGCTTTATGGATGCATGACAGATTGTTTTGCACTGTTTACGATGCAGTCAGAGCGATTCTGCCTGCCGGCTGCTGGTTCAATGCCGATGGGGCTCGCCGTGTAAACGACAAAATGTGCGAGATGATTGACCTTGCCGTTGATGCCGAGGAAGCGTTTGCTCTTGCGCAGGCAAAGCGAAGAAAAGCGCCGATGCAGGCATCGCTTCTGGAGCTTTTGTGTTCGACAGGCAGAGTTTCCGCTCGCGAGGCGATGCACTTTACGGGCGCATCACGCCAGTCGCTCAATGCGCTGATAAACGCAGGGCTCGTAACTGTCGAGCAGGAAGAGGTATTTCGACGTCCAGAGGTATGGACGGGAAAGCTCAAGCCGCTGCCGAGTCTCAATCGTGAGCAGAATGTCGCGTATTCGGGGCTTAAAAATCTGCTGGACGAGACAAGTCCCGAAGCCGCACTTTTGTGTGGAGTCACGGGAAGCGGAAAGACCTCGGTGTACATTCACCTAATTGATGACACTATAAGGAGCGGAAAATGCGCAATACTTCTCGTACCGGAGATCGCGCTGACGCCGCAGATGATACGTACATTTTCCGAATATTTCGGCAATGATGTTGCGATACTGCACAGCAGTCTCGGAGTCGGCGAGCGCTATGATGAGTGGAAGCGCATAAAAAACGGAGCTGCAAAGCTCGCGATCGGAACACGCAGCGCTGTATTTGCGCCTTTTGAAAACCTCGGCCTGATAATCATAGACGAGGAGCAGGAAGACAGCTATAAGTCTGAGAATTCACCGAGATATCACGCTCGGGATATTGCAAAATACCGCTGCGCCAAGACAAACTCATTATTGCTGCTTGGCTCAGCAACGCCGGATATCGAAAGCCGCTACGCTGCCGAGGTCGGTAAGTATAAATTTTTCACGCTGCATGAGCGATACAATGAAATGCAGCTTCCGACGGTCGAGATCGTAGACATGAAGCATGAACTCAAGGCAGGTAACGGCAGCGAGCTCAGCTCCCGCTTACGCGCGGAGCTTGAAGCGAACATTACGCGAGGCGAGCAGAGCATACTGTTCATTAACCGCCGCGGAGCAAACAAGCTCATATGCTGCGGCGACTGCGGATATGTCTATAAATGTCCCAATTGCAGTGTTTCGCTGACATATCACAGTGTTAGCAAACGCCTTATGTGCCATTACTGCGGCTATACTCGCAGGGTGGACAGCCATTGTCCCGACTGTGGAGGAATGCTTACTTTTATCGGTGCCGGTACGCAGCTTATCGAAGAAGAGCTTCGGCAGATGTACCCGGATACCGAAGTGCTCCGCATGGATACGGATACCGTCAAGGCAGCCGGAAGCCATGATGCTCTGCTGAGCAAATTTAAAGACGAAAAGATCCCCATAATGGTTGGCACGCAAATGGTCACCAAGGGGCTTAATTTTGAAAATGTAACGCTGATCGGTGTTATCTCGGCCGATCAGAGCCTTTACTGCGGTGACTATAGATCCGGAGAGCGGACGTTTTCGCTTATAACTCAGGTCATTGGCCGCAGCGGAAGAGGCAGCAAGCCCGGACGCGCGATCATTCAGACGTTTACGCCGCTGAACGAGATAATACGCCTTGCCGCAGCACAGGATTACGATGGATTTTACAACACCGAACTCAGTCTGCGCCGACTGCAAAACACGCCGCCCTTTGCCGATATCATCGCGATAACGGCCTCAGGCACGGTCGAAAGCGCAGTGACCAAATGCTGTGCGGACATATGCAAGGTGCTTAAAGCATCGATTGATGATGCGCAATATGATGTACGTATACTCGGACCGGCTCCGCTGCCGGTGGTAAGGGTAAACAACAGGTACAGATACAGGGTAAATATATGCTGCAAAGCCGATAAGCAGCTGCGCGAGCTTATCTCGTCGGTGCTTATCCGCTGTGCAAGATCCGGCAAATACAAGGGTGTCAGCGTTTTTGCTGACAATAACCCTTCTGATTAGGAGAAGATTATGGCACTCAGACACATAGTGACCCAAGAGGATAAGATACTGCACAAGGTCTGCCGTGAGCAGGTCAAATTTGATGAGAGGCTCCACCAACTGCTTGATGATATGGCCGAAACGCTTGAAAACGCCAACGGAGTCGGCCTTGCAGCGCCGCAGGTTGGCATACTTCGCCGTGTCGTTCTTGTTATCGAGACGAATGTCGAGGAGGAAGAAGACGAGGAAATACTCGAACTCATTAATCCCATTATCATAAGCTCTGAGGGTGAACAGGTAGGCGCCGAGGGCTGCCTGAGTGTTCCCGGCGAGTACGGCATAGTCCGCCGCCCGTCATGTGTGACCGTTCGCGCACAGGACAGAGATGGCAAGTGGTTTGAATATACCGGAACGGGCCTGACTGCAAGATGTATCTGCCATGAGCTTGACCATCTTGACGGTCATTTGTTCACAGAAAAGGCAGAGCGTATGCTGTCTGAGGAAGAACTTAAAGGAAGCGGAAGCGAGGGGTGAGCATGCGAATAGTTTTTATGGGCACGCCCGATTTTGCCGCTGCCTCACTGAAAAAGCTCATAGATGAAAAGTATGATGTCGTCGGCGTATTCACTCAGCCGGATAAGCCGCGCGACCGCGGCATGAAGCTCTCTTACAGCCCCGTCAAGGAGCTTGCTATGGAAAACGGAATTCCTGTTTATCAACCGACAAAGCTGCGCGACGGAACGGCAACGGAGCTCGTAAAAAGTCTTGAGCCTGATATTCTCGTTGTCGTAGCATATGGCCGCATCTTGCCGGACGATATGCTCGAGGTCCCAAAGTATGGCGCAATAAACGTCCATGCATCGCTGCTGCCCAAGTACCGTGGAGCAGCTCCCATCCAGTGGGCGGTGCTCAATGGCGATAAGATAACCGGTGTTTCAACCATGTACCTTGCTTCGGAGATGGATACCGGCGATATAATCTACACTGCCGAGACTGAGATCGGCGAATTTGAAACCTCGGGTGAGCTGTTTGACAGGCTTATGGTCATGGGAGCAGAGCTCCTTGACCGCACCCTGCGCGATATAGAGGCGGGGGTTGCGCCGAGAACGCCGCAGGATCACAGCAGCGCAAGCTATGTGAAAATGCTCGATAAAAGCCTCAGCCCCATCGACTGGGCCAAAACTCCGCGCGAGATCATTAAGCATATTTACGGCCTTCAGCCCTGGCCGGTAGCAACGGCTGAACTCGACGGCAAAGCGTTTAAGATCTACTCCGCCGAGTATACTCAAACAAAAACAATCAAATCCCCCGGCAGCATAGTGAGCGTCGGGAAGAGGGGCATAGAGATCGCGTGTCTTGGCGGCGAGACCGTTTTAATAACCGAACTTCAGGCCGCAGGTAAAAAGCGCATGAAAGCGTCCGACTATCTGCTCGGGCATCCCATAAAGGTGGATTAAACATTGGATAAAGCCAGAGAAGCCGCAGTTTTTGCACTGGAGAGAATCCGGCGTGATGGCGCGTGGTCGTCGGCGCTAAGCGACGCAATGAAAATTAAATACGGCCTCGATCCTCGTTCGCTGGCTCTGGCTGTCAGCATAAGCCTCGGTGTTACGCAGAACACAGCGTTTCTTGACTATTATATTGATCTTTACAGCAAGTCTTCGTCAAAGATCGAGCCGAAGGTGCGCGATATAATGCGCGCAGGGGCGTATCAGCTGTTGTTTATGGACAAAATACCAGCCTCGGCCGCAGTAAACGAGTCTGTGGTCTTGTGCAAAAAGCTTGGCTACGCAAGGGCTTCCGGCTTTTGCAACGCCGTTTTGAGAAAGCTTGCGGTCGGCAGATCTGAGCTGCCCGACATACCGGGAAAGGGCACATCTGAATATCTTTCGATTAAATATAGTCACCCATCATGGCTTGCGCAGTATATGATCTCCCGCCGCGGCTATGATGCGGCAGAAGCATTTTTGGCAGCCGATAATACGATCCCGTATACCTGCCTTCAGGTGAACACACTCAAGACATCAATGCAGAGGCTTTTAGAGCATCTCAGAGCATCCGGCACAGATTGCATGGAGCATCCGTGGCTGCCTGATTGTATCGTAACTTCGGGCAACGTAAGTGCAATGTACGGCTTTGACGAAGGGCTGTTCTATGTTCAGGATCCTGCCGCAAAGTGTGCGGTACTGGCTGCCGGACTCAGTCCCGGTATGGATGTGCTCGACGCATGCGCTGCCCCTGGCGGAAAAAGCTTTGCCGCCGCTATCACAATGAAAAACGAGGGACATATCGATTCCTGCGATCTGCACGAGAAGAAAATTCGCCTGATTAAAGATGGTGCGCAGCGTCTTGGAATAGATATCATAAATGCGTTCTCGCGCGATGCGAGAGCAGCTGTTGACAGACAATACGACGCAATAATTGCCGATGTTCCTTGCTCAGGATACGGAGTTATTCGCAAAAAGCCGGAGATACGGTACAAACCTCAATCCGACAGTGCCGCGATGCCGCCTATTCAGGCGGCAATACTCGAAAACCTTTCGCAGTACATTAAGCCCGGTGGACTTATAATATACTCCACCTGTACCGTGCTTGAGGAGGAAAACGAGTGTGTCGTGAACGAGTTTTTGAGTTCTCACCCCAAGTTTTCCGCAGAACGGTTTACTCTGCCAAACGGCGAAACCGCCGCTAACGGCTATGTTACGTTTTGGCCTGATACTCACGGAACCGACGGCTTTTTCGTCTGCAAGCTGAGGAGAAATAAATGAAAAATCTTAGGAGCATGCTCCCGAACGAGATAGAGCAGGTACTCGCGGAGCTCGGTGAGCCTAAATATCGCGCAAAGCAGGTATTTAAATGGTTCGGCAGGGGAATAGGCTCGATCGACGAGATGAGCGATATACCCAAATCGCTGCGCGAAAAGCTGAAAACCGAATACACTGTTTATAAGCCGAAGGTACTAAGCAAGCAGGTGTCTAAAATAGACGGTACGATAAAGTACCTCTGGGAGCTTTACGATGGCAATGCTGTTGAGACCGTCGTAATGAGCTATAAGCACGGAAACACCGTGTGCGTATCAACTCAGGTCGGATGCCGTCAGGGCTGCGCGTTCTGCGCATCTACTATCGGCGGCCTTGTGCGCTGCCTTGAGCCGAACGAGATACTCGAAGAGGTCATGTTTTCGCAGATAGATTCCGGAAAGCCGATATCGAACATCGTTCTCATGGGTATCGGCGAGCCACTCGATAACTTTGACAATGTCGTCAAGTTTCTTGAGCTCGTCAATCATCCCGACGGCATGAACATCGGCATGCGGCACATTTCACTTTCGACCTGCGGAATTACAGAAAAGTTTGACAAACTGGCCGAGCTTAATTTACAATTAACTTTATCGGTATCACTGCACGCACCCGATGATGAGACTCGGTCAAAGATAATGCCAGCAAACCACGGCAGAGGCGTGGACGAACTCATGGAGTGCTGCCGCCGTTATTATGAAAAAACCGGTCGAAGGATATCATTTGAGTATATAATGATCGACGGTGTGAACGACACGCAGTATCATGCCGAGCTTTTGTCTAAGCGAGCGAGATATGTCGGAGCACACGTCAACCTTATTCCGATGAACCATGTTGAGGAAAGTCGCTTTCAGCCCTCCACTCAGGGACATATAAAAGCATTTGTCAAGACTTTGGAGGATAACGGAGTTAACGTTACCGTCCGCCGCAAGCTCGGCGGTGATGTTGAGGCATCCTGCGGTCAGCTCCGCAGAAAAATGCAGAAGGGCAATCAGAAAAAATGAAAAGTTTCGGCATAACTGACAAGGGAAAGGTCAGAAGTGAAAATCAGGACAGCTATATCATTGAAAACTGCGATAAGCGCAAATGCGTGATCGCGGTAATCTGCGACGGTATGGGCGGCGCAAAAGCCGGCGACCTTGCGAGCAGGCTATCTAGCAAGGAGTTTGTAAGCCGCATTTACGAAAGCCTTGTCGCACCGCGCCTTATCATGGGAAGCCACGAAAAGCTCCTGCGCGACAGCTGTGCCGACGCAAACGGCGTTGTCTATGAATACTCGCGCTTTGACGCAAATTATAACGGCATGGGCACAACTCTTGTCGGCGGCATCATAACGCGCCGAAAGGCCTGCCTTGTGAATGTCGGCGACAGCAGGGCATATTACCTGTCAAAAGACGAGATCAGGCAGATAAGCCGCGACCACTCATATGTAGAGGAGCTTGTCGCAATGGGCGCGATAACAAAGGAAGAGGCCGCCCATCACCCAAAGAAAAATATTATTACCCGGGCATTGGGAGTCGATGCATCCGTTGAAGCGGATTACTTTGAGTGTCCGCTGCATCGCGGAGACGGTATACTGCTTTGCTCCGACGGGTTGAGCAATATGGTAAGTGATAAGGAAATTCACGATCATTTCAGGGAAAATGCCTTGCCGAAAGATGTTTGCTCCAAGCTTATGGCGCTTGCGCTTGCGCGCGGAGCAAGAGACAATGTCTCTATCGTTTTAATTAAGACTTGATATTAAAAAGGTGCTATTATGGAAAACAGTACTGATAAATATATAGGAAGGATTCTTGATGACCGCTATGAGATCATCGAGCTCATCGGCTCGGGCGGCATGGCAAATGTATACAAGGCTCTTTGCCACAGACTGAACAGATATGATGCTGTCAAGATCATGCGTGACGAGACTGCCGCAAATACGGAGCTGCGTCGGCGTTTTCGCGCCGAATCGCAGGCGGTTGCAATGCTTTCGCACCCGAACATCGTTTCGGTATATGACGTAAGTCACAGCGACGATGTTGAATACATCGTTATGGAGCTTATTGATGGTATAACACTTAAACAGTATTTGCAGAAAAAATGCGTCCTTGAGCCTTCCGAGGTTCTGGATTTCACCATTCAGATCGCGAAAGCTCTTGAGCATGCACACAGCAAAGGCATCATCCACCGAGATATAAAGCCGCAGAATATAATGCTGCTCAAGGACGGCATGATAAAGGTCGCAGACTTCGGCATCGCCTCGCTTGAAAACGATATGGAGGAAACTAAAGGTGAGACAGTGGGCTCTGTGCACTATATCGCGCCCGAGCAGGCGCGAGGGCAGGCTCCCGATGCACGAAGCGATATATATTCGCTTGGTATCGTAATGTATGAAATGCTCACCGGTAAGCTGCCGTATGTCGGGGCATCCGATGTTGAGGTTGCCGTAAAGCACATGAACACCGACCCCATCAGTCCTCGCGAGATAGTTCCCGAAATTCCCGAGGAGCTTGAGCGCATATGCCTCAAAGCCATGAATTCCGACATAAATGCGCGTTATCAGACTGCAAGTGAGCTTTTGAGTGATCTTGAGCAATACAAGACTCAGACTCTTACTGCTCATATGCTTGAGGATTCCGAGTCGGTACTTATAGACAGCCAAGAGCAGCCTCGCCGCAGACAGAAAAGCCGCAGGAGCCGAAAAATAGCACTCAGCTCCGGCATACTGGCAGTTCTGCTGTTTGTAATAATAGGCTTTGTATTCTTAAACGGCTATTTTCTCAAGGATCTGTTTTCCGATCCCGTGAAGGTCACAGTCGATAATTTCGTCGGCCGATACTATGAGGATGTCATAAACGATAAAGACTATAAAAAAATATATGACTTCAAAGTCACGTTTAAGGTAGATCTCGAGCACGAATACGGCATAATCCTCTCGCAGGATCCCGAAGCCGGGCGCAGCAAGTCCGTAAGCGATAAGGGAAGCAAGATCGTCGTTGAACTCGTTTGCGCCGCTGAAACGGTAGACAACCAGAAACGGCTTCTGAAAGTTCCCGATATCGTAAATCGTGATAGGGAAGAAGCCATAAGCATGATCCAGGACGCCGGCTTCACCTATTCGATTGAGCAAGCCCCGTCCGACAGCATAACGAAGGGTTATGTTATAAGCACCGAACCTGTCGCGGGCGCAGCCGCGGATGAGGGATCGGAGATAAAGATAATCATAAGCACGGGTCCCCAAGCGGTCATGACAAAGGTTCCACAGCTCAAAGGGCTGTCAAAGCAGGCCGCGATTGACAAGATAGAAAGCAGCAATCTGAGCATCGGAACTATCTCGACGGCGGACAGTGATCTTGATGCGGGAACTGTAATAGATCAAAACATTGCTGCCGGAACTCAGGTAGAGGAACACACAAAGATATCCATAACGATCTCCTCCGGTTCATCCGGAAACGGTGGCTGAATGGACGGTACTATAATCAAAGCCCTCAGCGGATTTTACTATGTGATATCCGATGAGAGTGTTTATGAGTGCCGCGCGCGCGGAAAGTTCCGCCTTGATGGTACATCACCCATGGTCGGTGACAGAGTGAGCTTTGATCCCGAAGGGACAAAAGGCTACGTTACCGCAATATATAATCGCAGGAACCTTTTTATTCGTCCTGCAGTAGCCAATATCGATGCGCTCATATTCATAGCAGCAAATACGAACCCCGTGACCGATCCGTTTTTAATAGACAGAGTGTCTGTGATAACAGAAGAGGCCGGCTGCGAACTGATAGTTTGCATAAATAAGACCGATATCGACCCGGCCGAGGAGCTGTATGATACCTATTCAGCCTCCGGCTTTGAAACACACAGGGTCAGCGCCGAAACGGGAGAGGGTATAGCCGATCTGAAAGCTGCCCTCAAGGGCAGAATATGCGCGTTTACGGGCAATTCCGGTGTCGGCAAATCGAGCATACTGAATGCCATGCTTCCGGGATTGTGCATTCAAGTCGGCGAGGTGAGCGAAAAGCTTGGACGAGGACGGCACACAACGCGCCATGTCGAGCTGTTTGACGCGGGAGACGAAACTTATATAGCCGATACTCCGGGCTTCGCCTCGTTTGAGATCGAAATGATGCAGGCAATAGATAAATCAGATCTTCAATACGATTTTCGCGATTTCAAAAAATACATCGGCTCTTGCCGCTTTGCCGATTGCGCTCATTTAAAAGAGCCGGGCTGTGCTGTGACCGCTGCCGTAAAAGACGGGAGTATTCAAAAAAGCCGATACGATTCATATGCAAGGCTCTATGAGCTTGCTGCGAAGAATAGGTTCTGGGAGAATAAATAGAATATATATACCGCCTCCGGCATACGCTTTATAAAATGCGTGTGCTGGGGGCGGTTTTTTGCGTAAAGGTCCGTGTGCGTTTTTCGCTGTGATTGCAATAGTTTCAGGGATCATCATAATTCTCTCACTCATATTACCCACGCAGTTTTGGTGGTTCATGCTGGCGGCAGCTCTTATTTGTCTCGGAGTTTGGCTGATTCGATGTCATTAAGCTGACTGCGACGGCATAGTATGTACAAAAGCAAGTTTAAGGAGAAATGACATGAAGATTGAACTTAAAAGCAGGGAAGGCAGCGCCTACAAAAAGCTGTGCAGTTCCACAGCCGAAGCTCACAGCGATGCTGAGCTCATAGTTCCCGACACCTTAGAGGATATTCTTCGTATTCTCTGCTGCCGGCATCAGTGCAGGATACGCGAAAAAAGCGTCAGTCAGGATGCCGTCGGTATAAGCGGTGAGATAGACGTTACGGTGATGTATATCCCCGAAGCAGGCGACGGTGTACGCATTGTCGGGACGACGGTTCCGTTCGAGATAAGCTTCGATGCTCCGGGAGCTGACAGCACGAGCACGGCAGTTACAAGACTTCAAATGCTTAATGTCGATGCCAAGGCTGTTAACCCACGAAAGATATCCCTAAGCGCAAGCGTTACAATGGAGCAAAGCTGCTATAAATATTCCGACTTTAGCTGGACAGAGCAGCCTGCCAATACGCAGGATAAGCTGTTTTTTAAAACACAGGAGCTTAAGTGCAAAAGTATAGTGCTTGTTTCCGAAAAAACGCTGAGCATTGAAGATGAGCTAGAACTGCCGGAAGCCTTTCACGGCGCTGATTTTGTAAAAGCGTTCAGCAGCATAAAACTTGACGGCAGCGATGTTGTCGGAACAAAGCTTGTCGTTAAAGGAACAGCGGAAATAGAAGCGGTATACCTTGTGTCCGGCGTTCCTCAAATCGCAAGCTTTACTCTGCCGTTCTCGCAGCTTTTTAATTTGCCGGATGGATGCACAGAGCCGGAAGTTTCGTCTTGTGCAATGATAACAGGTCAGTATTTCGAGGCCTTTGACGATAAGCTTTCGGCTGATATCCGCGCGGCAATACAAATTGTTTGCCTACAGGAACAAAGCATAACATACATAAGCGATGCCTATTCATGCAGAAAGCAGCTTGACCTGACAAGCAGCGAGCTCAATTGCCTTACAAAAACAGAGAAAATTACGCAAATCCGCAGCGTCAAACTGTCATACAACTCCGACTACGGTGCAGATGCAATTATATCCGCTGCTGCTTTTGCAGGCTGTCCGGAGACCGGAGATGCCGATGTTCTTGTTCCTGTAACGGCCGATATCATATATAAAGACCGCGAGGGAGCGCTGAGAGCCTGCCGCGTAAGAGGCAAGGCACAGTTTGAACTGCCTGACGATCACCGACCCGATGATGTATATGTAACAAATATAGGTGTAAGTGCCTCGGCAATGGGGGACAGTGTAAACGCAGATATAGATGTAACGCTCATTTCGCGATACCTCAGCTACAGCAGTATAAGCATGATAAACGAGGTGAGCGAAACCGAGCTTGACCGCGAAAAATCGGATACTGCTTTGTATATGTGCCGCTGCACAGATGGAGATCTTTGGAGCCTTGCGAAGAAATACGGCTCCGATGTCGAGCTCATAAAACTCATAAATGAAATTGATGACTTGCCGGACGACCGGCTGCTGCTTATTCCGGTGATATAAATATGATAAATGCATATGATGAGGCCGTGAGACTGCTGCCCGCAAAAATGGCGGCAGCTCTCGGCAAAGAATTTGAGCATGCAGAGGAATTCAGACTCAGGACAGGCTATGCGCTCACTGCTCTCATAGGCGGCAGGGAAACTCCGATATCGGACAGCCCCGTAACTCAGGACGATATTGCCTGCGTTATGGAAAAGGCGACGCGTGCATCAGTCCACACTGTACAGCAGGATATGTCGAGAGGTTTTATAAGCTGCGGCTTTGGACTGCGCCTAGGTGTCTGCGGCACAGGAATAATATCAGACGGCTCAGTGACCGGGCTTCGCGATATAAGCTCACTGTCAATCCGCATACCGCACGAGGTACACAGTATAGGCGGCCAGGCTGTGAAAAAGCTATATGAAAGCAGCGATAATACACTTATCATCTCACCGCCCGGAGGTGGGAAAACGACGCTTCTGCGTGAACTGATACGGGCAATGTCCGAATCAGGTACAAGAGTAGCCGTTGCCGACGAGAGAGGAGAACTTGCAGCTGTCTTCAGGGGCAAGCCGCAGTTTGACATAGGCCCTTCAAGCGACGTAATGTCTGATATTCCAAAGGCCAATGCGGTCATGATGCTGCTTCGTGCCATGAATCCTCAGGTGATTGCAATGGACGAGATATCTTCACCGGACGACTGCGCGGCAGCTGCATCGGCTGTGGGCTGCGGAGTTCGAGTCATAGCGTCTGCACATGCGGCGACAACTGACGAGCTCAAAAACCGCACGGTGTATCGTAAGCTCATAGAGCCGGGTATGTTTACCGCTGCCATAGTTATTGAAAACCACGGCGGTGTACGCAGCTATAGATGGGAGGCGCTGTTGTGAATCTGATAGGAGCCGCGCTGATAATGCTGGGCTGTACGGTGGCCGGGATCATAAAAGCGCGCAGCCTAAGCGAGACGGACAAGACCTACGGTGCGCTCATCTCCGCGCTCTCGCTTATGAAAAGCGAGATATCCTCGCGCGCAGCACCGCTTGACGAGGTACTGCGCATTGTCGGAAACACTGCAAACGGAGAAGTAGGACGTTTTGTGCTCACAGTGAGCAGTGATTTTTCAAAGCTCGGTGAGGAGTCTTTTTACGATATATGGTCAAAGGCCGTCCAAAGCAGTCTGCAAAGTGTATCTCAGCGCTCGCTATCGGCTGTGAAAACGATAGGAAGCAGTCTTGGAAGATATGATAGCGCCATGCAGTGCGAGATGCTTGACCGCTGCATAAACGAGCTTTCGGCGGAGCAGAACGCCTTACGTAAAACTCTCTGTGCAAACAAAAGAATGTACATCGGCATAGGTGGATCGGTGGGGCTCATCATCGCCATTGTGCTGATCTGAGGAGGAAAAATGGAAGTCGAGCTTATATTCAAAATTGCCGCAGTCGGCATCCTTGTGGCAGTGCTTAACATATTGCTGTCTCGCTCCGGCAGGGATGAGCAGGCGCTTATGACGACAATAGCGGCGCTGGTAGTAGTTCTTATTGTAGTCGTGCAGAAGATCAGCGAGCTGTTTGTGCTCATAAAGGATCTGTTTCAGCTCTGATGGAGATCGTTATAAAAGCCGCGGCGATCGCGATAGTTTCCGCGCTGTGCATACTGCTCATTAAGAAGAGCAATCAGGAGCTTGGCCTTGCCGCAGCACTTGCCGCAGCCGCAGTTATTTGCTTTGCGTCGGTGCGTATGTTTGAAAGCATACTCGAGCTTATAAGCTATGCCATATCTCAAACCGGCCTAAGCTCTGTGCTGTTTCTGCCCATAATCAAATGCGTCGGTATAGCCATCATCGTAAAGGTTACCTCCGGATTGTGCAAGGATGCAGGGCAAAGCGGCATAGCCTCTGCGGTGGAAATGCTCGGCTCTGCCGCCGCACTGTTCACAGCAATTCCGCTAATAAGTTCACTTTTAGACACGATCGGCGGCCTGATATGAAAAAGCTTTTATTCACCCTTATATTTTCGATGATTCTTATAACACCATGCTACGCAGCACCTTACGACGATGCACAGCTTCACGACTCGCTGCCGGACTATGCCGATGAGCTCGTTGGGGATACGGCTGATTCGCCGCAGGACGGGCTGTCGAGGCTGGGAACTGCGTTTGCTGAAGCCGTATCCGGCGGCATCGGCGGCGTTATAAAGCGCGCTGTGAGCATAATTGCCGTAGCCATGATCTGCGCTGTTCTCACCGTGTTTTGTGACGATGCCCCCGAATGCGTAACTCTCGGCGGCTGCGCCGCAATAGCAATAATAAGCGTAGCGGACGTTAACTCATTTATATCGTCGGGAACATCTGTTATAACGACGCTGTCAGGCTTTTCAAAAACGCTTCTGCCTGCAATGTGCGCGGCCTCTGCCGCGTGCGGAACACTTTCTTCGGCAACTGTAAAATATGCGGCATCCGTTCTGTTTATGGATTCGTTCGTCACTGTCGCGCAGAGCGTTATACTGCCGCTTATTTACGCGTATCTTGCGGTAAGTATAGCGGCAACATCCTTCGGGAACAAAAGTCTCGGTGATATATCAGCGCTGTTAAAACGCGTGAGCACACTTTTGATGATCGCCGTATCGCTCGGATTTACGGCATACATAAGCATAAGCTCGATAGTAGCTTCCGGCGGCGACGCTGTAGCATCGAAGCTTGCAAAGACAGCAATATCCACAGCACTGCCTGTCGTCGGCAGCATAATATCAGATGCCGCGTCAACGGTCGTTGCCGGAGCGGAGGCTATGCGGAATACCGTCGGCATATTCGGAATGCTTGCACTGCTTGCCGTGTGCGTTTCGCCGTTTGCAATCATGGCAGTCAATTATCTTGGCTATAAGCTCACAGCCGCCGCCGTAAGAGCATTTGGATGCCGGAAGCTTGCCTCGCTGACCGACTGCATAGGCTCTGCCATAGGAATGGTTCTCGGCCTCGCCGGCTGCTGCGCAATAATCCTTTTCGTATCCATGGCGATATCCATAAAGGCGGTGGGCGGATAATGTCGGAGCTTTTCAGCCAATGGCTTCACGCCGTGATTTATACAGGCATCGTCTGTTCAATAGCCATGCTGCTGACACCAGATGGCAGAGTAAAAAAAGCGTTAACTATCATTTGCGCCGTGGCTATGTGTGCCGCTATCGCCTCGCCGCTTTCAGATCTTGATTTTGACGCATATTCAAAAGCTATGGCACGCTATAAGCTCGACGCCGAGCAGTATACCCGTCAGGGCGAGGACTACAGCAAAAATTTAAACCGCACTATCATAGAAGACGAGTGCCGGGCATATATATTGGACAAAGCCGATGAGATCGGCGCTCCGCTGTCCAATGTTACCGTAACGGCACTGTGGAGCAATGACGGGTACTGGTATCCGCACGAGGTGAGCATTGTTTCCTCTGCAAATAAGAATCAGCAAGACAGACTTTCAGACTATATACAGACACAGCTCGGCATAAGCATTAACGATCAGAATTGGAGCGATGAAGCAAATGACGGATAAACTGAAAAACGGGTTTAACAAATTTAAATACCCTCTGCTCGCGCTCGTGCTCGGACTTATAATAATGCTCATTCCCATAGGAAGCACAAAGTCAGGCGATACCGCGCAGAGCGATGAGCAGCGTCTCGCATCGGTGCTTCAAAAATGCGACGGGGTAGGAGACGCAGCAGTACTCCTGTCCGATACCGGGGCGGTCATTGTCTGCGATGGTGCGGATAACGCCGCTGTGCGTCTTTGCGTGATCAAGGCCGTAGAAGCCTTTACGGGCTTTTCCAGCGATAGCATTCAGGTAATTAAAACTGCGCCGAATATAGGAGGGTAAAATGAAGCATCTTAAAAGAAACGTGACTATTGCGGCGATACTGCTGCTCGTATGCGCGGCGGTGTATCTCAACTGGTCGTACAACAACAAGTGGGGAACGGCAGACCCTGCGATGGTAAAGGCCGAGGACGCGGCGATGAAAGCCGCAAACGAAGCCTACGAAGCGGCAAATACAAAAAGTTCGACAGGTTACTTTGCTGAGGCTCGCCTTAATCGCCAGGTGTCGCGCGACGAAGCGATGAAACTTCTTGAGGACGCCGTTAAGTCTGACACCGCCTCACAGGAGACGATAGATTCTGCGATGACGTCAATATCAGCAATGGCAAACTACTCCATGAAGGAGTCGCAGCTTGAAAATAAGCTGCTCGCCAAGGATTTTTCCGATTGCGTTGTATATATGAGTGAGGACTCCATAACAGTTGCAGTACCCGCCCCGAAAGACGGCCTTAGCGAGGCTGCTGTCGCCAGAATAACCGAAACGGTTACATCCGAGACCTCATACACCGCATCTCAGCTCAACGTAATAGAAGTGCCATCATAAAAAAGACGGGAAAAACCCGTCTTTTTTCTTTATTTTTGCCTTATGTTGTGGTACAATACTATGACAGAATTTTTGCACCGACGGTGCAGACACAATGGAGGCACATCATGAGTGAAAATTACATTAGCTGCAAAGCAGAAAACGGCAGCATAAATATATCCGAGGAAGTCATATCTGCGATGGTACGCACGGCCGTCACCGAGGTCGAGGGTGTTGCTGCAATATCCAACACAACGACCGGCGAGATCGCAGAGCTCATCGGTATAAAGACAATGTCAAAGGGTATAACCGTTCAGATAATCGACGATACCGTCAAGGTAGATGTTATCATTCTCGTCCGCTATGGCTGCAATATCGTCAATGTCGCGCGCGACGTTCAGAACTCTGTCGGCGAGGTCGTTCAGGCTGTCACAGGCATCGAAAAGGCCGAGATAAACGTTCATGTCTCGGGCGTTGCGTTTGAAAAGTAAGATACGAGGTATTTGAGGATGAAGAGAACTACCGCCAGAGAAATAGCGGTGCAGCTGAGCTTTTACGCATGTGCAAGCGAAAAGCCTGTGGATGAGCTGCTTGAGCAGTTTTTCAGCAAAGAGTATTACGAAACGCTCGCTGAGGAAAACGAGCTGTTTTCCGAGTATCCCGAGAAAAAGCAGCGTGAGTATATCTCGCGCCTTGTCAAAACAGTCTATGACTATCGTATTCAGATAGACAAACTTATCGAGAAGTACGCTCAGGGCTGGAAGCCGGAGCGTATGTCCAAAACGGCAATGGCTATCCTGCGTTGCGCCGTGAGCGAGATAATGTATATGGACGATATCCCGTCCAGCACCGCGATAAACGAGGCGATAGAGCTTGCGAAGGGCTATGACGAGCCTGAAACGGTTTCTTTCATAAACGGCATTCTCGGCAGTATAATGCGCGGCGAGTTTTCAGAGAGCGAAAGCGATGCTGCTGACGCCAAATCCGAGACGGAGACGGTGCGATGAATCAGGAAAGCCTTACCGTATCCGAGCTCAATCAGATAATAAAAACGCTTATAGACGGCGAGCCCATCCTTAACAAGGTCTGTGTGCGCGGCGAATTGTCAAATTACAAGATATATCCGTCAGGGCATCATTACTTTACACTCAAGGATGCCGAGAGCAGTCTTCGCTGCGTCATGTTTAAAAGCAGTGCGTCCAAGCTGCGCTTTCGCCCCGAAAGCGGAATGGGTGTCACTGCTTTTGGACGTATTTCGGTCTTCACGCGCGACGGTGCGTATCAGCTCTATTGCACTGATTTGATCCCCGAGGGAACAGGCGATCTGCAGATAGCCTATGAGCAGCTCAAGGCAAAGCTTGCCGCCGAAGGGCTGTTCAACCCGGCGCACAAAAAACCGCTTCCGCCGTTTCCCGAAAAGATCGCTATCATAACATCGTCGGCCGGTGCTGCCGTTCACGATATGATCCGTATACTCGGAACTCGCTGGAGCATGACCAAGGTCGTTTTGCTGCCGGTGCGGGTCCAGGGTGTTGAAGCTCCGCCAGAGATAGTCGGCGCCATACGCTATGCAAACCGCCATAAGGTCGCAGATCTCATAATAACGGGCCGCGGCGGCGGCTCTATCGAGGATCTTTGGGCTTTTAACGATGAGCGTGTTGCAAGGGCAATATATGAATCAGAGCTTCCCGTCATCTCCGCTGTAGGACATGAGCCTGACGTTACCATAGCCGATTATGTCGCAGATGTCAGAGCATCCACCCCGTCGAACGCGGCTGAGATCGCCGTTCCGGACGAGACCGAGATGCGCGAGTATCTTATGAATATGAACATCCGTCAAACGCAGGCGATGCAGAAAAGTTTGAACCGTATGAATACGCGCCTTGACGATATAAAAAGCCGTCGTGTGCTTCAAGACCCCATGGCATATGTCGATGCCAAGCGCACAGAACTTGACTATGTACGCGGAAAGCTTATAGCCGCTGCGGAAAAAACAAATTCGGCAAATCGGCACAAATTTGTTGCGCTCGCATCGGCTCTGGATGCTATGAGTCCTCTTAAGGTACTTGGCAGAGGATATGCTATCGCGTCAGGTGAAAACGGCGAGCTTATAAAAAGCGTCAATGATGTAAACTCAGGCGATAAACTCAGCTTAAGTGTCTTTGACGGCCTTATAAAATGCACTGTAGATGAAAGTGAGAAAAAAAGCCATGGCTAAAGAAAAAATCAGCTTTGAAGAGTCGGTGAAACGGCTTGATGAGATAGTAAAGCTGCTCGAGCGCGGCGATGCTCCGCTGAGCGAATCGCTCAAGCTTTTTGAAGAGGGCACGGCTCTCATATCCAATTGCGATACGCTGCTCAATGAAGCCGAGCAGAAGGTCGTAAAGCTCAGAAAAGGTCAGGATGGCGAGCCGGAAGAACTCCCGTTTGGTGAATGATATGACAGCAAATGAATATAAAAATCTTATAGATGCAAAGCTTTACGAGTATTTCAATCCCTCGGGTTTGAGCTACGACGGACTTCTCGACTCCATGCATTACAGCCTCACGGCCGGCGGGAAGCGCATACGGCCTATGCTGGTACTCGAGTTCTGCCGTATCTCGGGCGGTGATATCGAAAAGGCGCTGCCTGTTGCCTGTGCTATAGAAATGCTGCACACATACAGCCTTATCCACGATGATCTGCCGTGTATGGATAACGACGACCTGCGCCGCGGCAAGCCGACAAATCACGTCGTCTACGGTGAATGCACAGCGACTCTTGCAGGTGACGCTCTCCAGGCGGAGGCCTTCGGCACGATAGCACGCAGTTCTCTTTCGGCAGAGGCAAGGGCAAATTGCATCGAGATACTTGCCAACGCCGTAGGAAGCGACGGAATGTGTGCCGGCCAATATCTTGACATGATAGGCGAGAACAAAATCCTTTCCGAGGACGAACTCAACGATATTAATTCGCGCAAGACCGGCGCTCTGCTCATAGCGGCCTGCCGCATGGGCGTTGCAGCAGCCGGCGGCAATGATGCCATGCTCGAAGCTGCTGCACATTACGGCGCATGTGTCGGTGCCGCTTTCCAGATCCGTGACGATATTCTTGATGTTATAAGCACCAGCGAAGAGCTCGGTAAACCCGTGGGCTCGGATGCCGAAGAGCATAAGAACACCTACATGGCACTGTTCGGTGAGGACAAGTGCATGAAAATGATAGAAAAACTTACAAATCAGGCTAAGAGTGCACTCGAAGCTGCATTTGAGGGCACAAAATTTCTCTGTGATCTTGCCGATTCGATGGTCACAAGAAAGAATTGAAGTGAATAATCTGTAAAACCGCGGCGAATGTCTATTGTAATATTCGCCGCGGTTTGTTATTATATATAATAGCATATTTTGCGAATATTTAATTAATTATGAGGTATTGTTTTGAATATTTTGAATAAAGTCAATTCCTCTAACGATATTAAGCGGCTGAATAAGAGTGAGCTTCCGCAGCTTTGCAATGAGCTGCGCGAGTTTATAATCGACAATGTTTCGAAAACGGGCGGGCATCTTGCCTCAAATTTAGGAACGGTAGAACTTACGGTCGCCATTCATAGAGTGTATGACAGCGCGGTCGACAGGATCGTATTTGATGTCGGCCATCAGAGCTATGCGCACAAGATAATAACAGGACGCAGAGAGGCATTCGGAACACTGCGCTGCTATGGCGGGCTTTCGGGCTTTCCCAAACCCTATGAGGCCGACGACGACGCATTTATTGCCGGTCATGCTTCAAACTCCGTCTCGGTTGCGCTCGGAATGGCAAGAGCAAGGTCCATAAAGGGTGAAAACTACAGTGTGTGCGCCGTTATCGGCGACGGTGCGCTTACCGGCGGGCTCGCATATGAGGGACTTGCCAATGTCGGCGGAAGCAGTGAGCCTATAGTTATTATACTTAACGATAACGGCATGAGCATCAACGGCAATGTCGGCGGCATGGCAAAGCTTCTGTCAAAGGAACGAGTAAAGCCCGGATATATAAACTTCAAGCGTTGGTACAGGCAGACTGTCAGCGGAATGGACGGGCTGTATAATGCAAGCCACAAGCTGAAAGAGGCGCTTAAAAAGTCAATTTTGCCGTCAAACATGTTTGACTCCATGGGTATCTATTATCTCGGACCCGTCGACGGGCACGATGTTGACCAGCTTGAAACAGTAATTCGTTGGGCAAAAGAAATGAACACCCCGGTGCTCGTGCATGTCATAAGCAAAAAGGGAAAAGGCTGCAAGTATGCCGAGGAGCATCCAGATAAATATCACGGAGTCGGAAAGTTTGACCCCGCCACGGGTAAATTGCCGGACGAAAAGCCCTGCTTTTCGTCGGTTTTCGGAAAGAAGCTAACTCAGCTTGCAGAGATAAATCACGATATAGTAGCCATAACCGCAGCAATGTGTGCTGGAACTGGGCTTACCGAGTTTGCCGAACGCTTTCCAAACAGATTTTTTGATGTCGGAATAGCCGAGGAGCACGCGGTTGCAATGGCGGCCGGTATGGCGAAGCAGACGCTTACACCTGTCGTCGCAATATACTCTGGCTTTCTCCAGCGTGCATATGATATGCTCATACATGATGTTTCGCTTCAGGATCTGCATGTTGTGTTTTGCGTTGACAGGGCAGGTCTCGTCGGCAACGACGGCGAGACGCACCACGGTGCATTTGATATAAGCTACCTGCGTTCTGTACCGCATATGCAGGTACTGTGTCCCGCGAGCTTTGCTGAGCTTGAAGCCATGCTCGACGAGGCGATAAACCGTATGTCCGGCCCCGTAGCAGTCAGATATCCGCGCGGTGGCGAGGGAAGATATACAGACTGTATGACTGATGGCTGCGTTAAGCTCCGCAGCGGAAACGACATTACTATTGCTGCCTACGGAACGGATATAAATATAGCGCTTGATACGGCGGAACTCCTTGCCGGCAGGGGTATCTATGCCGATCTGTTTAAGCTTTCCCGGCTGGATAGCCGTTATTACGATGACATAATCGCATCCATGCAGAAAACAGGCCGTTTTCTCATTAGCGAGCAGGTTTGCCAAAGCGGCTGTATCGCAAATGAGATCCTTGCCTGCGCCGAACGCGCCGGAGTTAATATAAGCGCTGCATATACGCCTAACCTCGGCAGCGGCATTGTCGTTCAGGGCACCGTAACAGAGCTTATAGCTCATTGCGGCCTGGATGCCGAAAGTCTTGCAAAAGAAGCTGAAAAGCTGGTCAGGGGTGAATAATGAAGAAGATAAGACTCGATCAGCTCGTTTTTGACCTTGGCCTGACAGAGAGCAGGGAGAGAGCGAAAACTACCATAATGAGCGGCATTGTCTTTGTAGACGGACAGCGCGCCGACAAGCCGGGAATGCAGGTATCTCTGGATGCCAACGTTGAAGTCAAGGGCGCTGCGCTTCCGTATGTCAGCCGCGGCGGGTTTAAGCTTGAAAAGGCACTCAGGGTATTTCCGGCAGATCCAACGGACAAAGTATGTATCGATTGCGGCGCTTCTACCGGCGGCTTTACCGATGTTTTGCTGCAAAACGGTGCTAAGAAAGTATATTCGGTCGATGTAGGGTACGGTCAACTCGCGTGGAGCCTCAGGCAGGACGAGCGTGTTATTAATATGGAGCGTACAAATATACGTTATATAAGCTCCGAGCAGATACCTGAACCAATAGACATGGCCGTAATGGACCTGTCGTTTATATCAATAAAGCTCGTTCTTCCGGCAGTTTGCTCGCTGCTCAAAGACGATGGTGAACTCATTTGCCTGATAAAGCCGCAGTTTGAAGCCGGCAGGGAAGAGGTCGGCAAAAAGGGCGTTGTTCGCGATAAAAACGTCCATCTCGCCGTCATTGACAGTATCTTGGCCTTTGCGCCAAGTGTCGGTATGACGGTCATGGGGCTTGACTTTTCTCCGATAAAAGGCCCGGAGGGCAACAGGGAGTACTTGTGCTATATGAAAAAAGGCAAATTTGATGCACCTATTATAGATGCGCAGGCGGTCGTTGATGCCTCGCACGAAAAATTGTGAGGTAGAAATGGCTAAACTTATCGTATTGTGCCCGAACCCTTATAGGGATTGCGGCCTTGAACTCACAAAGAAATCAAAAGATATCCTGCTGGCAGGCGGCTATAAAGTCGCTGTGTGTCCGGTGTTCGGCGCTCATGACGAATCGGTAATACCTAACGATGTTGAGCTTACCGCGTGGAGCGCGGTTGCCGACAATGCGGAACTATTTATTGTCATCGGCGGTGACGGTACCATTCTTCACACTGCAAGGTATCTTAATCATACAGAGATACCCATGCTCGGTGTAAACCTTGGGACAAAAGGCTTTATGGCATCGCTTGAACCCGAGGATATAGAGCTGATTCTCGACGCTGCGGCAGGTAATTATTCGTCAAGCTTCAGGATGATGATCGACGTTGAACTCATCCGAAACGGGGAAGTGATATATACCGATGTCGGCCTTAACGACGCCGTCATTCACGGAATGGGCGATTGCATAAAGCTCACCGCATGGTGCGACAGCGAGCGTATCATGAGCTATTCCGGAGACGGTATAATCATGTCCACGCCTACCGGCTCTACGGGATATTCAATGTCGGCCGGCGGCCCTATCGTCGAACCCGAGGCAAAAAACTTCATCGTATCGCCCATCTGCGCGCACTACATCGGCTCGAGGAGTTTTGTGTTGTCATCCGATCATAAAATAACCGTCAAGGCAGAGAAGCTGCACGACAGGCGTGCATATGTATCCGTTGACGGGACGGATGGTTTTGAGCTTGCAAACGAGGACATTGTCATAGTGCATCGTTCCGCGAAAGTTGCAAATCTCATTTACCTCGGCGAGCGCAGTTTCTACGATTCGACATTTGATAAACTGCAATATAGAGTTGACTGAAAGGGGACACTTAGTTGAAAGATTCAAGACAAAGCGTTATTCTCCAGATAATATCCGAACGTGAGATCGAGACTCAGGCACAGCTTATCGAGGCGCTTGCCGAGCGCGGCATCCCCAGCACTCAGGCAACGCTTTCAAGAGATATAAAGCAGCTCCACCTTATAAAGGAGCTCGGCAGCAGCGGCAAATATCACTATGTTGTCAGCGGAAAATCACGTAATAATGACAGGGATATTCGTTTACGCAAGATATTCCGTGAAAGTGTTACGTCCTTCGCAGTCGCACAGAATATCATAGTAATTAAAACCCTGCCCGGCCTTGCGTCGGCTGCATGCTCGACGCTTGATTCGATGCACATTGAAACGCTTGCCGGAACGCTTGCCGGCGACGACACCGCGTTTTTAGCAATGAAGGATAATGAAGCGGCGGAACAGTTCTGCCATGAGATAGATGAAATGCTTTAAAGAGGTCTTATATGCTTACTCAGCTGCATATTGAAAATATTGCTGTCATTGAAAAAGCTGATATAGAGTTCGGCCGGGGACTGACCGTCCTGACCGGCGAAACAGGTGCAGGTAAGTCTATCATAGTAGACTCACTGAGCGCTGTTCTCGGTGCACGCACAAGCCGCGATCTTGTGCGCAGCGGTGCAGAATACGGCGTTGTGTCTGCAGTTTTCGAGACTGATGCCGCGGTAAAATGGTTTGAGGAAAACGATTTCGAGCCCGAGGACGAGATAATCATACGCAGAAAAATATCTGCCGACGGCAAAAATAACTGCCGAGTATGCGGAAACCCTGTCACTGTGTCACAGCTAAAACAGCTCGGCTCGCTGCTGCTTGATATACACGGGCAAAACGACGGACGCCAGCTCATGGATGAAGCTTCGCATCTCGCCTATCTCGACGGTTTCGGAAAAACCTCAAGTGAGCTTTCGGACTTCAAGGAGGCCTACACCGCTTATGTAGCCTGTAAGCGCGAGATGGATAAGCTCTCAATGGACGAGGCCGAAAAAGAGCGCTTGGCAGACAGCCTGAAATACAGGATAGAGGAGCTTGAAAACGCGCAGCTGCGAGTAGGTGAGGAGGACGAACTTATAGCCCGCCGCGACTTGCTGCGCAACTCCGAAAAGCTCACGGAAGCGCTCGACGGAGCGTACAGCGCACTCTATGCCTGTGATGAAAATGCGGCATCTCTGATCGACGAGGCCGCATCGCTCATGAGCCGCGCCGCTCTTATATCCGATGAGCTGCGCGAGACAGCCGATATTATAGGCAGCGCATCCTCGCTCATATACGACGCGGCCGAGCGTATACGCGACTTCCGCGACGGGCTTGAGTTTTCGCCCGACGAGTATGACCGTATCGAAACGCGCACATCTCAGCTCAAGCGACTGTGCAGAAAATATAATACCGACGAAGAGGGCATGCTGAAGCTGCTCGACGAGAGCCGCAAAGAGCTCGCTATGCTTGCGTATTCCGACGATATGCTCAAAAAACTTGAAAAACAGCTCATGGAACACAGGGATAACTGTGTAAAAAAAGCAGTGATACTAACAAAATGCCGCAAAAAGGCAGCGCAAAAACTTGAAGAGCGCATTTGCAGTGAGCTTAAAGATCTCAGCATGCCGTCGGTCCGCTTCAAGGTTTCCGTTGAGCCTGTGGAAAATGAGCTCGGCTTTGATCGCACGGGTGCGGATGAAGTTCGGTTTCTAATATCTGCAAATGCCGGCATGGAGCTTGGACGCATATCAAAAATTGCATCCGGCGGTGAGCTCAGCCGCATAATGCTTGCGATGAAAACTGCATTTTCGGACAACGATCCGATCGAAACCATGGTATTTGACGAGATTGACACCGGCGTATCAGGTATAGCGGCTCAGCGCGTCGGTGAGAAGATGAGCGATCTTTCGCGTGGCAAACAGGTCCTGTGCATAACTCATCTGCCGCAGATAGCTGCTCTTGCCGACAGTCACGATAAAATCGAAAAGGCAGAGCATGACGGCAAGACATTTACCGTTGTCAAGGAACTCGACCGTCAGGGCAGGCGAATGGAGCTTGCAAGACTTCATGGCGGCGATGTCGTGACCGAAACTACGCTTGCCGGAGCGGAGGAGCAGCTTTCGGCTGCCGATAAATATAAGTTGACAAGATGTGATTAGTTTAGTATAATCCACTTCGATAACGCATTGAAGAGCACAAGTAATTCATTTTCCGCTGCGCAGAGAGCCCCTGTTTGCTGAAAAGGGGAGAGCGAGGATGAACGAATACGGCTTGGAGCGGCTCGCTGAAATTTGCAGTAGGCGATGACGGGTGCGCCCGATACAGCGTTTGAGTCACGAACTCACCGAGGCTTTATCCGCGAGGAGAAAGCGCATAGAGGTGGTACCGCGTTAACAACGCCCTCTGTCTTAGGACAGGGGGCTTTTTTACAGGAGGCAGCTATGGATATCGGACAAAGAGCATTGGATTATCACAACAATGGGTTTAACTGCGCACAGTCGGTGTTTGCCGCATGCTGCGAGTATACCGGCATGGACGAAAAAACGGCACTTGCGCTGTCGGCAGGCTTCGGTGGAGGAGCAAGAAGCGGCGAGCTATGCGGAGCTGTTACCGGTGCCGTCATGGCCGAAGGTCTTGTTTTCCCATTTAGCGACGGACAAGATACCGAGGCAAAGAACAAGATCGCAGCTATCGCAAAGCAGTGCGTCAGCATCGCTCACGAAAAGTACGGTCATGTGCGCTGCGAAGAACTCAAGGGTAATATTGACTGCATGGAAATAATCGCATTCATGGCCAAAACGGCCGAAGATATAATAAAAAAGGAGAAGAATTGATGGGTATTTACGAAGAACTGGTCGCAAGAGGCCTTATTGCACAGGTAACTAACGAAGATCAGATAAAGGAAATGATAAATAACGGCAAAGCTACGTTCTATATCGGCTTTGACTGCACGGCAGACTCTCTGCACGTCGGCCACTTCATGGCTCTGTGCCTCATGAAGCGCCTTCAGATGGCAGGAAACCGCCCCATCGCCCTTATCGGCGACGGTACCACGCTCATTGGCGATCCCTCCGGCAGAACAGATATGCGCCAGATGCTGACCGAGGAGACTATAGCGCACAATGCCGAGTGCTTTAAAAAGCAGATGGAAAAGTTCATTGACTTTTCCGAGGGCAAAGCGATCATGCTCCGTAACTCAGAATGGCTCAAGCCGCTCAATTATATTGAGCTTCTGCGCGAGGTCGGTGCATGCTTTTCCGTTAATAATATGCTGCGTGCAGAGTGCTACAAGCAGCGCATGGAGAAGGGTCTGAGCTTCCTTGAGTTTAACTATATGATTATGCAGAGCTACGACTTCTACTACATGTTCCAGCATTACGGATGCAATATGCAGTTCGGCGGCAATGATCAGTGGTCGAATATGCTCGGCGGCACGGAGCTTATCCGCCGCAAGCTCGGCAAGGATGCTCACGCTATGACCATAACCCTGCTGCTTAACTCAGAGGGCAAGAAGATGGGTAAAACCGCGGCGGGCGCAGTTTGGCTCGATCCCAACAAAACTTCTCCATACGACTTCTACCAGTACTGGCGCAATGTTGACGATGCCGACGTTCTCAAGTGCCTGCGCATGCTGACATTCCTGCCGCTTGAGCAGATCGACGAGATGGACGGCTGGGAGGGCTCTCAGCTCAACAAGGCTAAGGAGATCTTGGCTTACGAGCTTACCGCGCTCGTCCATGGCGAAGAGGAAGCAAAGAAAGCAGAAGCATCCGCAAAGGCCCTGTTCGGCAGCGGCGCTTCGGGTGAAATGCCGACTACCGAGCTTGGTGAGTCGGATCTTATCGACGGTGCTCTTGATATCATGACGGCACTTGTCCTCACGGGGCTGTGCGCATCCAAATCCGAGGCTCGCCGCAACATTCAGCAGGGCGGAGTTTCGGCCAATGACGAGAAAGTCACCGATATTGCTAAGGCGTTTACCGCCGATGAACTCAAGTCCGGTGTTGTTCTCAAGCGCGGCAAGAAAAACTTTAATAAAATTATTCTCAAATAAGGTGAAACTGACATGTCCATAGAAAAAGGCAGAGCATATTTCAGACAATTCGGTATGGAGGACCGCGTCAGGGAATTTGATGTTTCCAGCGCAACGGTCGAACTTGCGGCGCTTGCCCTCGGCGTTGAGGGGGCGAGAATAGCCAAAACGCTGTCTTTCAAGAAAGACGATAGCTGCATCCTTATTCTTGCCGCCGGTGACGCAAGGATAGATAACCACAAGTTTAAGGATAAGTTCCACATGAAGGCCAAGATGCTTGCTCCCGATGAGGTGCTGACTCTTGTCGGCCACCCCGTCGGCGGTGTGTGTCCTTTCGGAATAAACGATGGTATCGATGTGTATCTTGATGAAAGCCTAAAACGCTTCAAGACCGTGTTCCCGGCAGTCGGCAGCGGCAGCAGCGCCATTGAACTGAACCTCGACGAGCTTTATAAATACTCGAACGCTATCGAATGGATCGATGTATGTAAGCTGCCCGAAACATAACTCTTTACGGGAAGCAGAAGGAAATGCAGTTTCCTTCTGCTTTTTTATATTTTGCCTCTCTTGTAATCCCTATAAAATTGTTGTATAATAAATATAATTGTGCGCAGACTGGGGGCGCCGAAGCGCCCCCTATATGAAAAGCGGCTGTGCGCACTCTTACCGCTGCAATATTTTATGCCGCATAGGCTGCCGAGGTTATAGATATGATAAAGATAGCTCCGTCGATCCTCTCCGCGGACTTTACCAAATTGGGCGACGAGATCGAAGATATTCACTCCGCTGGTGCGGAATATGTTCATTTTGATGTTATGGACGGATTTTTCGTGCCTAATATTTCTATCGGAATTCCCGTTTTGAAGTCTGTCCGTAAGATGACCGACATGTTCCTTGACGTTCATTTGATGATAGATAAGCCGGTCAGGTATGCAAAGGCCTTCTGCGATGCCGGAGCCGATCTTGTTATGTTTCATGTTGAGGCTGATTCTTATCAGAACATATCAGACGCCATTGATATAGTTAAGGAAAACGGCAAAAAAGTCGGACTGTCGGTAAAGCCGAGAACTCCGGCAAGCGTGCTGTATCCGTTTATCGACAGACTTGATATGGTGCTTGTCATGACTGTTGAGCCCGGCTTCGGCGGTCAGAGCTTCATGCATGATCAGCTCCCCAAAATCGCCGAGCTCAGAAAGAAAATTGACCGTCGGGGCCTTAGCTGCGAACTCGAAGTCGATGGCGGAGTTGACCCTGTTACGGCAAAGCTTGTAAAAGAGGCTGGAGCTACCGTTCTTGTCGCCGGGAGCGCCGTTTTCGGAAAGCCCGACAGGAAAGCGCAAATTGAAGCTATAAGAAACGCTTAACTTTATTATTGGAGATATTCTAAATGCCATTTTTCCCTGCTTCACTCGAAAACCTAATAGATAAATTCGCATCTCTCCCAGGTATCGGCCGCAAAAGTGCTCAGCGCCTTGCATTCCATGTTCTTTCACTTCCTGAAGGCGAGGGTGAGAGCTTTGCAAACGCCATTCTCGAAGCAAGGAAAAACGTCTGCTGCTGCAAGATATGCCAAAATCTCACCGAGGGAGAAGTATGCTCCGTGTGTGCAAGCACAAAAAGGGATAAGAGCATAGTATGCGTTGTCTCCGAACCACGCGACGTTCTGTCCATCGAGCGCAGCCACGAGTATAATGGCGTGTATCATGTTCTGCACGGTGTTCTGTCACCCATAAGCCACGTCGGGCCGGACGATATACGTATAAGCGAGCTTATCCACCGCGTGGCTGCAGACGACAGCGAGATCCGAGAGATCATCATGGCCACCAATCCCGACACGGAGGGCGAGGCTACGGCCATGTACATTTCACGTCTTTTAAAGCAATTTGACGTTAAGGTAACACGTCTTGCATACGGCATCCCTGTCGGCTCAAATCTTGAGTTTGCCGATGATGCCACGCTTCTTCGCGCCCTTGAAGGTCGAATTGAAATGTGATAAACAGGTTATAATTCCTGTACGATAAAAATTATTACATACCGAATATTAAAGGGGGAAAGTCTCACTGCACGCTGCGGATCAGGGCAGCTGCGGTGAGGGTCCCTTTACTTTGCGTTTTCGGAAATAATCACTCAAATTGGAGGTTAATATATGACTCATAAGCTAAAAATCATTCCGCTCGGCGGTCTCGGTGAGATTGGTAAGAACATGACCGCCATCGAATTTGGCACAGATATAATAGTTATCGACTGCGGCCTCGGTTTCCCTGATGAGGATATGTACGGCATTGATATCGTTATCCCGGATATTTCTTATCTCAAGGCAAATGCCGAGAAGGTCAGGGGCATAATTATCACTCACGGACACGAGGATCATATAGGTGCAGTTCCGTATGTTATCCACGATCTGAACGTTCCCATATATGCAACTCCGCTTACGGCAGCGCTTATAGAGCTCAAGCTCGAGGAACACGATCTGCTGTATAATACGCAAATTTTCACAAAGAAGGCGGGCGACGTATTCCGCCTCGGGTGCTTTAGCATAGAGTTTATTACAGTTAACCACAGTATAGCCGATGCTGTTGCACTTGCCATCAAAACCCCCATCGGAACCATAGTTCACACCGGAGACTTTAAGATAGACCTCACTCCTGTTCAGGGTGATGTTATAGACCTTCCGCGCTTCGGGCAGCTTGGCAATGAAGGGGTGCTCGCGCTGATGAGCGACTCTACCAATGTTGAAAAGCCCGGTCTCTCCGCTTCCGAACGCAAGGTTGGCGAGACGTTCGATATGCTTTTTAAAAACTGTGATCAGCGCATAATCATAACGACCTTTGCCTCGAATGTCCACAGATTGCAGCAAATAATTGACGTTGCGGCAAAATATAAGCGCAAGGTCGCCATAACAGGCCGCAGTATGGAAAATATTCTGCGCGTCGCAACGGTTTTGGGCTATCTCAACGCGCCGGAGAACGTACTTGTAGATCTTGCGCAGATTAATAAGCTTCCCAAAGAAAAGGTCGTAATCATATCGACCGGTTCACAGGGTGAAACCATGTCCGCACTATACCGTATGGCATTTTCTGAGCACCGGCAGATAAACATATCGGCCGGAGACAGGGTCATAATCTCCGCATCCGCCATCCCCGGCAACGAGAACATGATAAGCAAAGTCATTGATGAGCTGTTCCATAAGGGAGCCGAGGTCATATATGACCGCAATACCGCACTGCACGTTTCCGGTCACGCGTCGCAGGAGGAACAGAAAATGATGCTGGCATTGGTTCGTCCTAAGTTCTTCATTCCGGTTCACGGCGAGTATCGCATGCTCGTAAAGCACGCAGAACTCGGCAGGCTCATGGGTGTTGAACCTAAAAATGTCGTGATCGCCGAAAACGGCAAGATCATTGAGATATCAAAGAAAAGTGTCAAACTTAACGGCTCTGTCCAGTCCGGTGCCGTAATGGTGGACGGTATGGGCGTCGGTGATGTCGGAAGCGTCGTTATGCGCGACAGGCACAGGCTTGCAGAGGACGGCATGGTCGTAATCGTTGTCACTCTTTCATCTTGGGACAATGCGCTTTTGTCCGATCCCGAAATACTCACGCGCGGCTTTGTCTATGTAAAAGAAGCCGAAGATATGCTCGAAGAGCTCAAGCGCGTGACGAAGGAAACTGTCCTGGCCTGCGAGGAGAGCGGAGTTAAGGACTGGTCGGCAATAAAGAGCCGAATAAAGAGCAGCGTGTCAAGTTATCTGTATAAGACCACAAAGCGCAGTCCCATGATACTGCCGCTTATATCCGAAGTATGATGAGCATACCTCTTTTTGATTGCCATTGCGACACGGCAACGCATGCGCGTGAGCACGGCGAAGCTTTACGGCAAAACGCTATGCATCTCGACTTTGATCGTTTGCGGATGTATTCTCCGGTCGGGCAGGTATTCGCCATTTGCGCCGTTGACGATCCCAAGCCTGTTGAGTTTGCCGATACATCTATCACTTATTTTCTTGAACAGATAAACGAAAATTCAGACATAGTCAAACTGTGTCTGAATTTTCAGGATATAATCTGCGCCGAAAAAGAGGGAAAAATCGCCGCTTTACTCTCTATAGAGGGTGCAGAGCAGATTGCCGATATAGATGAGGCATACAGGCGAGGCGTGCGCATCGTACATATGACATGGAACCACGATAACGCCCTGTGCGGCGCAGCCATGGACAGCGGCACTGGACTGACTGCGGACGGCAAGCGCTTTGTCTCGCGTGCACAGGAGATGGGCATAATGATCGATATGTCTCATGTATCAGAAAGTGGCTTTTGGGATACGCTTGCCATAAGTACACGCCCTGTGATAGCCGGGCACTCAAACTCGAAGGCCGTCTGCGATGTGCCTCGCAATTTGACAGACGCTCAGTTTACCGCACTCATTAAACAGGGAGGTGGAGCTGGCATCAATCTCTACCCCGAATTTCTCGGCCTCGGGCGCGATATAGACGCTGTTTTTGCCCACATCGAGCATTTTATGTCACTCGACGGTGAAGGAGCCGTGTTCCTCGGCTGCGACCTTGATGGCATTGAAGAGCCGCCAAAAGGTATAAACGGAGTTCAGGATCTTGGCAAGATATATGAAACGCTGCTTCGACATAATTATTCCGAGCAGCTTGCGAAGGATATTTTCCGCAACAATATTCTTAGAATCATGGAGAAAGCGCTGTGAACATTCAAATCTTCGGCAAAAGCAAATGCTTCGATACAAAGAAAGCCGAGCGCTATTTTAAAGAGCGCAGGATCAAATATCAGTTTGTTGATATCATGAAGTTCGGTATGAGCAGGGGAGAATTAAACTCCGTAAAAAACGCTGTTGGACTTGATAATATGATGAACAGGGATGATGTTGATTATCCGCTCGTGCAGTACCTCGCATCAAACGATGCAAAGCTCGAAAAGCTTTTTGAGTGTCCATGGCTGATCAAAACACCTATAGTTCGCAACGGAAAACAGGCAACAGTCGGTTATGCACCCGATGTTTGGGCCAAATGGGAATAAAGAAAAACCGCCTGACACGGCGGTTTTTCCTATATTGCAATGAGTGAGTCTGTAAGCCGGGTTCTGTCTTAAACGACCATCTATCTAATCCTGCCGTTGCCGGCAGGCTCAAGCCGCCCCCTGAGGACGATCGGGCAAATCATATGTCCTCCCACGGCGTTGCTCCGGATAGAGTTTACAGCGTCAACATGTCTCCATGCGACGAGTGAGCTCTTACCTCACTTTTCCACCCTTACCGATCTCTCGGCGGTATATTTCTGTTGCACTTGTCCGAGGGTCACCCCTGGCGGGCGTTACCCGCTATCCTTGCCCTATGGAGCCCGGACTTTCCTCATGTACTTCCTTTCGGAATGCACCCGCGGTCGTTCGGCTCACTCGGTTAAATATTTTAACCACTTCAAGGCCGCAAGTCAATATAATTTTCTTGTCATTGTGCGATCAAAGCCGTATAATATTAAACTAACGGGAGTTAATTGGAGGCAAAATGTATGACCTTAAATGAATATATAAACAGTATAAAGCACAAACGCATAGGCGTTATCGGCATCGGAGTGAGCAACACGCCGCTTATAAAAAAGCTTCTCGGCTCCGGCTGCGACGTGACGGCATGCGATAAACGCACAGCCGGGCAGCTCGGCGATGAGTTTATCGCTCTTTCGCGGCTCGGCGCAAAGTTCTGCCTCGGCGAGGACTATCTTGAGAAGCTTGACTTTGATCTTATTTTCCGCACGCCGGGTCTTATGCCGTTTGACGGGCATCTTCAGGCCGCGGTAAGCCGCGGAGCGGAGCTCACCTCGGAGATGGAGCTTTTTATGAAGCTCTGCCCTTGCAGAATATTTGCCGTGACCGGCAGCGACGGCAAGACAACAACAACGACCATAATATCAGAGCTTCTGAAAGCTCAGGGGTATACCGTCCATCTCGGTGGAAATATCGGCAGGCCGCTGCTGTGTGATGTTGACGATATGGGAAAAGACGATGCTGCGGTGCTTGAGCTCAGCTCATTCCAGCTGCACAGCATGGTCTGTAAGCCCAATGTCGCCGTGATAACGAACGTATCGCCGAACCATCTTGATAAGCATAAGGATTATCAGGATTATATCGATGCCAAAAGCTCGATATTTTCTTATCAGGACGAACACGACAGACTTGTTCTTAACCACGAGAACGAATTTACACCATACTACGCCGAAAAAGCAAAGTCCGACATAGCGTATTTCAGCCGCACTGTTAAGCCCGAGAACGGCGTTTACTGCGCAGGCGGCATGATCTATCGCGTGCACGGCGGCAAGGCTGAGCTTATTATGCCTGCCGATGATATAAAGCTTCCGGGAACGCACAATCTCGAAAACTACATGGCCGCTTTTGCAGCGACAGACGGCTATGTTGATGATAACACATGCATAGCGGTAGCCAAGAGCTTTGCCGGAGTTGAGCACCGTCTTGAGCAGGTGAGGGTATTAAACGGAGTTACCTATATTAATGATTCCATAGGCACAAGCCCCACGCGCACGGCTGCCGGTCTGCATGCACTCAAAACAAAGCCGATACTTATTGCCGGCGGCTATGATAAGCATATTCCCTTTGATGAGCTCGGCGATGAAATATGCCTGCACGTCAAAAAGCTGTATCTGACCGGTGCAACAACGGAAAAAATATACGATGCCGTCATTAATTCGAAATACTACGACGGTAAACTGCCGATAGAGAAGATAGACAATTTTAATGAAGCCGTTCTCGCCGCTGCCAGTGCTGCACAGTATGGCGATATAGTTCTTCTTTCTCCGGCGTGTGCCGCTTTCGATAAGTTTAAGAACTTTATGGAGCGAGGCAAATACTTTAAGCAGATAGTTATGGAGCTTTAAAGAATGAATGTAAACGATATAAAACCGGAAGTATACGAGCTTGCGCATCAGGCAGAGGCGGAAATCCGGCCGCAGTTTGAACGCATCGACCGCATTGCTATGATAAATACCCGCAAGGTCATGACTGCTTTTCAGGACAACAGAGTATCCGACTCCTGCTTTGCGGGAACCAGCGGCTACGGCTATGATGACCTTGGCAGGGAAGTACTCGATAAGGTCTATGCTCAGGTATTCTGTACCGAAGCAGCCCTTGTCCGCATCGGCTTTGTAAATGGTACGCATGCGCTTTCGGCTGCGCTTTTTGCAATGCTTAAACCCGGAGATACACTGCTGTCCGTCACCGGACTTCCATATGATACACTAAGGAATGCTATCGGTATAGAAGGCAACTGCCATGGCTCACTCAAGTTCTATGGTATTAACTACAAGCAGATCGACCTGAAAGACGGTGAGCCGGATATTGAAGGTATAAAATCCGCGCTTTCCGATAAAACGGTTACGGCTGTTTTGATTCAGCGCTCAAGGGGCTATGATAACCGCAAAGCCTTGTCGGCAGAAGAGATAGGCGATATATGCAGTGCTGTCAAGAGCATTGCGCCAAACGTTACGGTCATGGTGGATAACTGCTATGGTGAGTTTACCGGCGAGCATGAGCCGACGGAGTTTGGCGTTGACCTTATGGCAGGATCACTTATTAAAAACCCGGGCGGCGGCCTTGCTCCTACGGGCGGATATATAGTCGGCAGAAAGGATCTTGTCGAGAATGCGGCTATGCGTCTTACAACGCCGGGCATCGGCGGCGAGTGCGGCGCCACGCTCGGCAATAACCGCTTGCTGTTCCAGGGCTTTTTTATGGCTCCGCACATTGTCGCGCAGGCTGTAAAAACCATGACCTTCTGCTCGGCGATGATGAAAAAGATCGGCTTTGAATCATCCCCGTCGCCGGAAGAGTATCGCAATGATATAATCCAGATGGTGACCCTGAAAAACGCGGAGAATATGAAGAAATTCTGCCGCGGGGTTCAGGCAGGTGCACCGGTGGACTCGTATGTAACGCCGGAGCCATGGCAGATGCCGGGCTATAATGTTCCTGTTATTATGGCTGCCGGAGCTTTTGTTCAGGGCTCGTCGATCGAGCTTTCCTCGGACGGTCCTATGCGCGAGCCGTATACGCTGTATGTTCAGGGCGGCATAACATATGAATCCGGCAAGCTCGGAATAATGATGGCCGTAAATGAAATGCTCAGTTGAATATGAGCATATAATACATGGGGTGGTCTCATGTATTTTCGCCGATGTCGAAAACCGAGATACGACAGACAGTCTGACGGAGGACGCCACCGGCGCAAAACATCAGGAACAGGCTTTTTTATCCTCATCGTTTTTGCTCTGTGCGCGGCGATAAGCTGGTTTCTCGGAAACTTATCGACGCAAATGGCCGTATCGGACGCAACGGACATAGTAACGAAGGCAGTTAACGATTCGATTAATAAAGTCATCGGGCGCGGAGTATACGGCTTTGACTATTTTATAAACCTTGAAAAGGACGCCGACGGCAGTGTGACGGCCATAACAAGCGATATGGCACACATAAACACGCTGTCGACGGACATACTCAATTCCGTCATTGAGTCTACCGACAACGGTGTAATAACCGTCGGAATACCTTTAGGCAACCTTACGGGGCTGAACCTCCTGCTGAACAAGGGACCGGATGTAGATGTTCAGATAATAATGCTGACATCGTCGCGTGTCGATTTTCGCAATGAAGTTGTATCCTGCGGAATAAATCAGGCAAAATATCAGCTTGTGCTCGAAGTCACAATTGATATCGACATTCTTATACCGTGGGGGACAGAGAGTACGTCAACCGTAACCGAGGTTATTGTCGCCGATACCGTAATCGTCGGCAAGGTGCCCGACACATATTTAAATATGGAGAACTGAGTATGGACGCAAAAAAAGAAATAGAAAAACTCAGAGAAGAAATTGAATATCACAACCGGCTCTACTATGTTAACGATGCGCCGGTAATATCCGACTATGACTATGATATGCTCATGGTGAGGCTCATAAAGCTTGAGGAGGAGCACCCTGAGCTCGTAACGCCGACGTCTCCCACGCAGAGGGTCGGCGGTAAGGCGCTGTCACAGTTTACGCCCGTTCATCATCGGGTGCCGCTTGAGAGCCTGAGCGACGTGTTTTCTTTCGATGAGCTAAGGACCTTTGGAGAGCGCATGGATCAAGCCCTCGGCAATGACAGGCAGTTTTGCGTCGAGCCGAAAATTGACGGACTGTCCATGTCTCTTGAGTATGAAAACGGCTATTTTGTGCGTGGAGCAACCCGCGGCGACGGCATAACCGGCGAGGATGTCACCGAAAATCTGCGAACTGTAAGAAGTCTGCCGATGCATTTAGTCGACGCTCCGGCATATCTTATCGTTCGCGGCGAGGTCTATATGTCCAAAGCTGTGTTTAACGAGCTTAACGCCGAAAGAGAGATAAGCGGAGAGACACTGCTTGCCAATCCGCGCAATGCCGCTGCCGGTTCAATACGTCAGCTTGATCCGAAGATTGCCGCATCCCGTAAGCTCGATATTGTTTGCTTTAACATGCAGTACACTGATGGAGAGCCTTATAAGACCCATTCCGAAACGCTCGATGCGATGAAGCAAATGGGATTTCCGGTCGTGCCGTACAAGCTGTGCGGCACTATAGGAGAGTGCTGCGACCGAATAGATTGGATAGGGCAGGAGCGCGGCAGATTTGCTTATGATATTGACGGAGCGGTTATTAAAATCAACTCGCTTTCGCAGCGCGAAATGCTTGGCAGTACGGCAAAATTCCCTCGTTGGGCAGTTGCGTATAAGTATCCTCCCGAAAAAAAAGAAAGCCGCGTTATCGATATTGTCGTTCAGGTAGGCAGGACAGGTGTTTTGACTCCAAAAGCGGTTATTGATCCCGTGCGACTCGCGGGAACAACGGTTAGTAATGCAACGCTGCACAATCAGGATAACATAGACAGGCTCGATATCCGAATTGGAGATACGGTTCTTGTTCAGAAAGCGGGGGAGATAATTCCCGAGGTTCTGTCTGTAAATAAAGACAGGCGACCGGAAGGTACTGTTCCATTTAAAATGCCGGAGTTCTGCCCGGAGTGCGGCGCACCGGTGGTACGCGATACTGATGGTGCGGCTCTCAGATGCACAAGTCCCGAATGTCCGGCCCAAAGGCTTCGTAATCTTGCTCATTTTGCCTCGCGAGAGGCTATGGATATAGAGGGGCTTGGCATATCCGTATGCCAGTCACTTATAAGCAGTGGACTTGTCGACAGTCCGGCAGAACTGTATTCACTCGACGCTCAATCGGTGGCTCAGCTTGAACGTATGGGCGAAAAATCTGCCGAGAACCTTATTAATGCCATTGAAAAAAGCAAAAGTGCCGGTCTTGCGCGCCTTCTTTGCGCCTTCGGCATAAGACAGGTGGGGCAGAAGGCAGCAAAAACGCTGGCCGTCCACTTCGGTACGCTCGACAAGCTCATGCAGGCAACGCAGGATGAACTTAAGAATGTTCCGGATATCGGTGCAATAACGGCGGATTTTCTACTTGAATGGTTCTCGCTTCCGCAGTCGCAGCATCAGATAAAGCTGCTGCGTGAAGCCGGAGTATCGTTTGAAAGTGTTGATGCCGTGAAGGACACCCGCTTCGCCGGGATGACATTCGTGCTGACAGGGGAGCTCAGCGGATATAAGCGTGATGAGGCAGCCGCCATAATTGAAAGCTACGGAGGCAAGGCCTCGTCCTCGGTCTCCAAGAAAACCACCTATGTCCTCGCCGGAGAGAATGCCGGCAGCAAATTAAAGAAAGCAACTGACCTCGGAATTAGCATTATAAGTGAAGATCAGTTTAACGAAATGATAAAATAAGCTAAGAGCGCTGTCTGACAGACGGCGCTCTTATGTTTCACATATGCGCATGCCTCCCCATATAATGAGGTGCAAAGGAGGACTGCACTAATGGATGAAAACAAAAACTGCGGCTGCAGGGAGGGCATGCTCCCGTCATGCGCGCCGCTTGCAATGGCTTATGTGCCGATGCAGCAGTCGGTAAAGCCTGTATACAGCAATGCCGAGGCACTCAGCCGCGGAACACTATTTCCGGGCCTCGATCTGCCGTTTATGAACATGGTCAATACCGGTGATCTTACAGGCACACCTTTAGGCGAAGTCATGGCGCTTGATTTCGTCGCTAATGAACTGGCGCTGTATCTTGACACGCACAGCAATGACGAAGAAGCGTTTGAATTATATAAGAATGTTCTTGCCCTATCAAAAACAGCTAAAGAAAAGTATGTTAAACTGTATGGCCCACTGACCCAGCAGGATCTCAGTCAGGCCCAGAGCTACACATGGCTTAAAAATCCTTGGCCATGGGATTACTGCGGGAAAATGGAGGGCTGAGTATGTTTATTTATCAGAAAAAGCTGCAATATCCAGTTAAGATAGCAAACCCTAATCCGGCGCTTGCAAAATTCATAATCACGCAATATGGCGGACTAAACGGCAAAAAGATATGATATAAGGATATGAAAAAATCAGGTGTAAAAATAGAGTGTCAGGCGCTGAGATGCTTTGTCATAGACGATTTTCGACAGTATTGAGCGGAGAACATCGTTTTTTGACTGCTCAGACAGGCTTGGATCTTTGACCTGCGCGAGGACATTGGCCACGCGCTCTGCGTAAGCTGCGGCATCGAACACCGGAGCGGGCTGCGCTGCTTCAGCATCAGCTTCCAGCTGCGCTATTGCGGCCTGAATCTTATTTTTCTTTTGCGCGTATTCTTCGAGAGTATCTATGCCGTTCTCGTAGGCCTCTTTCACTCGCTCGAGCTTCTTCTGTTCCATGCGGATGAGCTTATCATAATCCGCGCGTGGAGAGTTTTTTTTCGCCGCGGGGACTTCGACATTGAAGGTCTGCGTCTCCACGGCATTTTCGAGAGCGGCAATGACCGCGCGGTTTGCCTTGGCGACTGAAAGGGAATGAGACGTTTTGCAAACGCCGCGGGCATAGCTGTGACACTGCAAGGATGGACATGCCGTGGACTGCATGACAAGGGTCGAGCCGCAGGATGAGCAGCGCACAAGACCCTTGAGCATATATCTCGTCGCTTCGTTCTTCCTGGCATAGTGCCTGTATTTATTCTTAGTCTCTGCGAGCCGCTTCTGCACGGCATTCCACAACTCAAGGTCAATTATCGGCTCATGGTTCCCGTCATAAATCAGAATATTCTCGTTATCGTAATCCCGCAGGGAAGCGGCGCGGCCTTCTTTCGACCAGCGTATCTTGCCGATGTAAACCGGATTGTTGAGCATATACTCCACGAAACGGTTGTCAGGCACATTTCCGCGCCGGGTGCGGATGCCTCGATCCGCTAGACACCGGGCAATGACCACCATGGGCGTGCCGGAGGCATAATCGGCAAATACGCCCTGCACCACGGCCGAATCAGCTGACGGGACCAGTTTTCCGCCCTCGAGGCTGTAGCCGAAGGGCGCGACAGACACGGGCTCGCCGCGCGAGGCCTTTTCAAGCATGCCGCGCTTGACCTCGCCGGAAAGCCGGATAGAATAAAATTCATCCATCCACTCTATTATTCGCTCGATCAGCGACGCGAACGGCCCCTCCGGGAGCGGCTCGGAAATGGATACGACGGACACGCCGAGCTTGCGCAGCGCCGCTTTATAAACAATGCTCTCCTCCTGATTACGGGCAAAGCGGGAGAACTTCCACAAAAGGATCGCCTCAAACTGGCGGTCCTTTTCTTTTGACTGGGCTATCATCGACTGAAACGCCGTGCGCTTTTTGACGGAGCGGCCGGAAATGCCGTCGTCAACAAAAACAAGATCATCGGGGACGATATAGTCATTCTTGTTGGCATATTCGCGGATGAGCTTTAGCTGACTATCGAGCGAATACTCATCCTGCTCCTCCGTGGAGACACGCAGATACGCCGCTGCTATTTTCATAAAAACCACCTCTTGGGCAAAGATACCATGCATTTGGGCGCTTGTCTACCGTCATAATGTAATATGGGCAATAATTTTTTACCGAGATAGCAGTAAAGGCTATCCAAAAAGCTGGAATTATTACATAATAGAAACAAGAGGTACAGGATTTGACACTAAGGAACAGGCTAAGAGAAATACGGCAAAAGAGACACTTAAACCAGCAGCAGCTTGCGGAGCTGGCCGGAGCTTCACAGCAGACCATATCGGACATTGAGACGGAAAGGAGGATGCCGAGCATTTACACGGTCATGCAATTATCGAAGGCACTGAATGTGAACGTTGAAACATTGTTTTACTGGGAGGAATGACGATGGAAAGGGAAGAGCTGATAAAATTAATATGCGGCATGCTTGAGACTATGCCGCCGGAGGATGTGCAGACAATATACATATTCGCGCTGCACTGCCGGGAATGAAAAAGCGGCGAGGCTCAAGGCCTCGCCGCTTTGCTAAGCTTATATAATTTGCGGAGCTGTTCTGCGGACAGAGCCGTTCCGAAGTAAGCATTTATCTGCTTCCTGACCGTGACCCAGTTCCAGCCGTACTCATCGACATACCTGATAATGCGCTCGCGTATCTTATCCATAGTTTCGTTATCCATAGCAAGAGCTCCTTTATGATATTGTCCTTGCCGCCTCGCCGCCAAAGGCATGCCGGTGCGCTCGTCTGAAGCCTTTACGCTCGGCCTCCTTAACAGACCATGCATAAAACTCGCCTTTTTCGGGCTCGATATGAACGGTGTCGTACTGCTGGTCAAATGGCAGGTGATATATTTTCTCTCCGCTTGCGCGGTTTATATTACATTTTACGAGCGGGTAGTCGGGGAAAAGCGTATTCTGCTGATATTCAATCCCTACACGAGCAGCGGCTTCCTTAGCTTTGTCCGAAAGCTCGCAAGTTGATATAAGCAGCCCTTTAGCCACCTGCTGCGGGTTATCAATGCTGTAATCCGTCACCGTGCCGAACAGCTGATAAACATGCTTTTCATGAATCAACTTCTGCGCTGCCCAGCGCTTACACTGAATTATTAACACCTCGTCGCCCTTGATGGCGTAAAGATCTCGACCGAGATCAGCAAGCCCGTTGAGCGCGCCGAAGCAAATAACCCTGTAGCCGCGCTGCTCGTAGAGGTAACAAATATAGCGCTCAAAGTCTATGCCCGCTTCCCAGTTGCTGCGCCTGCGGTGCTTATAGTTGTCAAGCGCGAGCTGATACTTTTCATCAGTCGGCAGGAGATCGTATTCGGAGCGGCTTAGCCACTTGCGCATACTCTCATACTCGGTTTTGGGGGCTTCGTCATTGTCATCCAAGCTCGGAGGAATATCATCGACTGTCATGTCGCACAGCTCTGAAAGGTTAGGGAAAAATGCTTCATACAGAGAAATAATATCTTCGCTGCGCTTGGCACGGGCGGCGAGCTCCTTCATTTCTCGCCGGTAATTGCTCTCGATCTTCGCGGCCGTGGATTTGGCCGGTCTTATGCGACTGTTGAGTCCGTCGATAAGCTCTCCGCTGAACATATCATAATAGTCTGCGTACATATTTGCGAGCCACACCGTATTATATCCCCTGCTATTGAGCTTAGCTTTAAAAGCGGCGTTATACTTTTTCTCGGCCTCAAGCCGCTTTTCGGCATCCTGCTTTGCAAGAGCGCGCTCTTTCTTCAGAGCGGCTATCTCCTCGGCGGCTTTGTCGCGGGCCAAATAATACGCATTGAAGCTTTCATCAACCTTTGACTGGTCAACAGCACCGAGCGCACCGATGAAAATCGCGAGCCTGTACATGTGCTTGCAGGGCTTGTGCCGAGTCTGAAAATCCATGCATGTGCAGCTGTCGAGAGAAACATCATAAACGCCGCCGTTTTGCCCGCGCACTTTCGCGCTGATCTCAGGCACGGTAACAAGGCGCATGGTATCGTCCTCCAGGGCTGTTTTGAAACGGGGATTTTTTATCAGCGCGGAATAATCGTCTATCGAAGAAAAGACGGCGCTCCGACTAAACGGCGAGCGCTTTATATAATCCTCAACAGTTTTGTACAATTCAGCGCGGCATTTCATTCGCTCGTCGAAAACCGCCCGCAAGTACTTGGAAGATAAATTTTTATACTTCTCTTCAGCATCTTTGCATTTCTCTTCAAGATACATGTATTTAGTTTTGAGCTTGTCATAATCGGAATCGAGGTTTTCATAAGCATCTTTTTCATCACGCAACTTTAAATATGCTTTCTCATAATAAGACGAAGAGTATTTTTGGGTGCTCTTCATTTTGCGAATCTCATTTTTCAGATCGCTAACACGGAAAGATTGAACTACAGCGATGATAAAAAGCACGGCGAATATTAAGATTGACTCCAATATGTCATTATCCAAAAGCGGCACACCTCTCTTTCCTAAACATGACAACAATATATCACATATAGCAATTGCTGACAACAAAAAAGAGCAGAAAGATCAATCTTTCTGCTCTTTTTTTGGCTCGGAGAGGATATCCTCGGCGACTTCTTCAAGCTTTTTTAGCATTTCGGGGGAAAGACGCGAGAAAAAGAGAAGCATTTTCTGCTGATAATATGCGCTTTCGTCCTTCATGACGCGGGCGACATAGGCGGCAATCTCGTCATTGCGGGAAAGCCTGAGGAACATATCCCCCTCGCCGGAGCGCAGCCACTGCTCATTGACGTTGAACTCGCGGCAGATATCTAAAATAGTTCGCTCGCTTGGCTGAGAATATCCTGTGCAAATTTGAGAAACAAAGGGCTGCGACAGGTTCAATGCTTTTGCAAAAGAAGTCTTAGTCATGCTGAGCTCGGTGATCAGCCGACAGATGCGTGAGTTTATATTGTCCATTTCAAACCTCCTCAGCGAAATTAAAGCACACTGGCTACGAAAAGTCAAGAAAAAATATTAGCTACTAATAAAAATAAAGCTTGACACCATTAGAGACTAATGCTATATTATAAGCGACTAATGCAAGGTCATTAGCGAGTGAGAGGAGGTGAGAGAATGAAGCAGACAGACCGGATGACAAAAGACCTCTCCCGGCTCATAAACGAAAATTGGAGCGAGCAGAGAGAGGCGTGGGTGCAGCTGAAATTTAAAGGCGCGGAAAATGAGGAGCGAGAGCCTTTTCAAGCTTGATGTAGGTAAACATGTACTTCTTCAGTTCTTCCTTTTCTTCGGCCGTAACATCGAGGTCCCATTTACCGGCGAGATATTGATTTGCAAGTGCAACGGAAGAGTAGATCACTCGGAGTTCGTTAGCTGTAAAGCCGGTTGATTTGGCAATCAGCTTAGCGGCTGCCAATTCGCAGCATATTTCGTTTAATTCATATTGCTCTTCTGTGTCTGTTTCAACAAGAAGGATAAGCGGCAGCGCTGCGATAATAGCCTGAACATCAGTATCAGATAATGTGTATTCTGGCAGTTTCTTTTTCATGGTAACACCTCCTTTCGAGGAGATTATATCAAGCAAATAAACCATTAGCAAGTGAGAGGAGGTGAGGAGCGGATGAACAAATACGGCATTGCAATTGAGATCCCCGAGGGCAAGGTCGCGGAAATCCTTGACCGGCTGACTGCGGCGCAGGATGAGATAAGCAAGTGCTACGAAGAGCTCAGAAATCTGGGCGTCGTGACGATAAGAGAAAAGACCGTCAGCGGCAACTGACGATCTTTCCGGGGAAGCTCAAGCATCTTCAAGCTCTTTGATAAATACATTGAGCAAGCGAGCGGTCTCTCTTACAAGACGGTCGATATCATCGACCGTCGCGGGAGAGCCGGGAGGAGCTATACGCCGGGATTCAAGAGTGTAGTTATAGACGGCATGACGCAGCTCCTGAGCATCGATATCCACAAAAACACCTCCTTTCGGGGAGATTATAGCAAGCGGATAAGTTATTGACAAGCGAGAGGAGGTGAGGAACGGATGCTGTGCAGGGTGAAGATACGCGGCAGCTCGAGCGGCAGAGCGGAAATATACATTGACGGCAAACGGCTCGACGGTGTGATCGGCTTCAAATTAGAGCAGAACGCATACGAGAAGCGGGTGCCGGAGCTGACGCTGAGGGTCATGTGCGAGGCCGAGATAGACAGCGGCGTTGTGTGCCCGCTGCCTGAGCCGTGGTCAATGTTCTATGAGCCTAAATCAGGAGAAGAGCTCAAGTATCCCTGATATCGGGCGCGGACGCATCACGGTACAGCCGGCAGAGCTTCTCGTGCCGGCATGATGCGTGAGGGCAATCGACCTGAAGAACAAGGCCGTCATCTGTGTAATGCGTGCAGACGGGTATTTTCCGGCCGAGCTTTTCACAATAACCGACAAAGGCTTTGGCATACATGGTAACACCTCCTTTCGGGGAGATTATAGCAAGCAGATAAGTTATTAACAAGTGAGAGGAGGTGAGGAACGGATGCAGTGCAAAGACTGCGTGTATTACGAAGAAGCATATGTAGACTCAAGGATCGGAGATAAGGACTTCGGAAAGAGGTATTACGGGCAAGGCCTGTGCCGCAAATACGGCGGCGCGGTCTGGGGCTCGGACAAGCTCTGCGGAGCTGCACACGTCCGCGCCTGCGAGAGCTGCGCAAGAAGCAAGGAGCTGTTTTTAAAAAACGAGACTTACGACTGGTGCGGCGAATACCTTCCGACGGGGCGCATCGTGTGCATGATACGCAAGGCCGACGTCGGCGACAGAAAACGAAAATGCGCCTTGTACTTACCTGAAAAGGGCTATGACGCCGGCGGCAGCGCCGACGACGCCGACCCAAAAGCCCGGAGACTTATACCAGACGGGCTCCTGCTTTGGCTTCTCGGCAGAAGCAGGTGGCTCAGGCTCCGGCTTCGGCGGCTGAGGAAACCTTAAGCGCCGCCATTCGGCCATGTGATCGGGGTCAACGCCGTTGCACTCAAAGAAGCGCAGGCGCTCGGCATCGGTGGTCAGGCGCTTGTAGTCCTCAAGCTGGTCGGGATGCCAGGGCTCATTATCAAACACGAAAACACCTCCTTTCGAGGAGATTATAGCAACTACAGAAACCATTCGCAAGAAAGGAGAAAAGCATGGACACCATAAACAAAGGCGAAAAAGAATTAATGGACAGCATATCCGACAAGCTCAAGAAAATGAACGATGAGCAGCAAGCACTATGGATAGCCGTCGCCGACGGCATGATCATGGCGCAGAATATCATCGAGCGCGGGGCGTCATAGGACTTGCCGGGCGGGGAATAGACTTTTATCACCTCATCCGTCGGCTTCGCTGACACCTTCCTCTCAAGGGGAAGGCAAGGGTGCAGACGAGATTTTGCACTAAATCAGCACAATAACTGCGTCCTAACGACCCCTCAGTCAGCTTTGCTGACAGCTCCCCTTACGCAGGGGAGCCAATCCAATCACTTCCCTTACGCAAGGGGAAGGCAATAAGAAGGGAGGAAAACATGGCAAAGAGAAAAGAGCTTACATATTGCTGCATGGTAGAGATAGACGGCGCGGAGGCGGTTCCGCTTGAGAGCCTGACGGCGGAGCAGCTGGCATACTGCCGCAGGGTCTGGACAGAGCGGATCGCCCAGACCGTCAACGACTACTACAGAAACCATCCCGAGGAATACTATGCGCGCTACGGACAGCCGGAGGCGCAGTAAGGAGAGGAAAACATGAGAGAATGCTTCCTTTGCGGAAAGAACGGAAGCTCGGATCCGCTGGACCGCCACCATGTTTTCGGCGGCGGTCTGCGGAAAAAGAGCGAGAAATACGGCCTGGTAGTCGACCTGTGCCACCACGAGTGCCACGAATACGGCCCGAGAGCCGCGCACCAGTGCAGCGAAACGAGAGCGGAGCTTCAGCGCTGGGCGCAGAAGAAGGTCATGCGCGAGCAGGGCTGGGACGTTAACAAATTCGTTTGGGAGTTCGGCAGGAACTATCTGAGCGACGAGGAGATCGCGGAGCTCGAAAAAACCGAGCGGGACGAGCCCGAGGGCGTTTTCCTCATCCTCGACGCGGCGCTGCTGCCGTACTGAGGTGAGCGTTATGCGCTGGCCTAAAAAGCTAATCTGCCTGTGGCGCGATACGCGCTGCACGGTGCTGCGGCTGGGCCTCGAGGGAGGTTTAGTCGAGATAAACTACAAGGGCAAGAGCAAGCTTGTGCCCGCGGAAGACATAGAGATCATAAAGGAGGAGCGCAAATGATACTGTTTTGGTTTTGCCTGGCCGTCATGGGCGTTGTTTTCGCCGTCGGCGGCGCTGTCTCAGCGCTTGTTTGGTTTGCCGACACGGCCGAGGCCGAATGCGCAAAGCGGAGGCGGCAATGAAGAATTTCTACATAGCAATAACGTTCCTGTGCGCCGCGCTCATAGCATTTCTCGTACTTATCGCCTGTGCGCTCGGCGCGGACAAGCCGGAGGAGCCGCAGGCTGTGGCACCGGAGGTAAACGCCGACGGGCTGTGCATCGTGACGGTGGCCAAAGCGCCGGAGCCGGAATACGAAATGTATTTCACCGAGGCCGACGTTGTCGCTCTCGCCCGGATGCTGTACGGCGAGGCGAGGGGCTGCACGACAGATAATCAGGCAAAGTGCGTGTGGTGCGTATTAAATCGCGTGGACGATCCGCGCTTTCCCAATACTATCATCGGCGCTGTGTCCGCGCCGGGGCAGTTTTACGGCTACAGCTCCACTTTCCCGGTGCTGGACAGGCTATACGCCGTGGCGTTGGATGTGCTTACACGCTGGAGCATGGAAAAGCAGGGCGCGCAGGTTCAGCGGGAGCTGCCGAGCGGGTATCTGTGGTTCACCGGCGACGGCGAAACAAATCATTTCAGGGAGGACTATTAAATGAAGATCATTATATGCGTTGCGGCCGTGGTCGTCGCTTTCTTCATCGGCTGGAACGCAGCACAGCTGCGGTGGCTCAACAAGATTGGCGACATTCTCGACGTTCTCGACTACGCGACGAAAACCTACGGAGAGCTCAACAGCGATGACCGCAGCTTTGTGCGCGGCATGCTGAAAACTATCGCCCTTTTGCAGGGCTACGAGGAGAACTGAGCATGGAAAGAACACTGTATTTATGCTTTGCGTGCGCCGCAGATATGGCCCAGGGCTATGACCTTGAGGAGCTGCCGGGGCAGCTGAAGAACGCAAGATGCGAAAAATGCGCCCGGAAAGCATGGGGCGCAACATACCACATAAAAGCAAAAAATAACCGCGGCACCACCGACTAAAGCCGTGCCACGGTTAAGTAAATCCAAACCCGAGAGGATCTGTGACTTAAGAATAACACGGATCCTCCGCAAACA